>NZ_JBEZWE010000016.1:0-134552 GCF_040637405.1 Streptomyces sp. NPDC029526 | reverse complement strand
CACCCCCCAGGTCATCCCATCGACAGGGGGACACAGTCATGCCGGGCCCGGAGGCCAGCGGCCCTCTTGCAGGACCGCGGAAAACATAACGGGGGACCGGAGCACGGCCGACGCGTGCCCCGGCCGGATCGACCGACGCGGGCTCCGGCCGGAACGGGGAGGCGCGAGCGTCCGGCCGGGGCCCGCCTCACCCTGCCGGGACCTCACCGCAGGTGAACGGCGCCCCACGGCCGGTACGGCGGGTCGACGCCCCCGGCTGATGCGGTTCCCGCACGCCCCCAGGCCGGCCCCACGTCTCCGGGCGGCCGGTCCCGGCCGCCCGGCACCGCGTCACCCCGCCGGCCCCGTCACGACGACTCGCGGATCACCAGCTCCGTCGGCAGCGTCACGTGCCGGCGCGGGGCGCCGTTGCGGGTGATGTCGGTGAGGATGCGCACCATGGTCTCGCCCAGTTCCTCGACCGGCTGACGCACCGTGGTCAGCGGGGGATTGGTGTGCCGGGCGAGCACCGAGTCCTCGAATCCGACGACCGCGACGTCGTCGGGCACCCTGCGTCCCCGGCGCCGGAGTTCGGCCAGCGCGCCGACCGCCATCAGGTCGGAGGCGGCGAACACGGCGTCCAGATCCGGTGCGCGTTCAAGAAGCGAACGCATGGCGCGACCGCCGCTCTCCTCCGTGAAGTCACCCCGCTCGACCAGGAGTTCGTCGGCGGCCAGCCCCGCCTCGCGGTGCGCCTCGCGCCACCCGGCCAGCCGGCTCCGGCCCACGTCCATGTCGTCCGGGCCGGTGATCGTCGCGATCCTGCGGCGGCCGCGCCCCAGCAGGTGCCGGACCGCCTCCAGGGCGCCCCCGGCGTTGTCGGAGTCGACGTAGCTGAGCTGTTCGCCCGCGTCCCGTCGGCCCGCCAGCACGGTGGGCAGGCCCATCTCCTCCAGCATGCCCGGCAGCCGGTCGTCGGCGTGCACGGACACCAGCAGGACACCGTCCACGCGGCGCGTGGCGACCGACTCGGTGAGCTGGTCCCGCTCGGCCTGGTCGCGCACCAGCATCAGCTGCAGCTGGGTCCGGGTCTCGGTGAGGGCCCCGCTGACGCCCCTGATCAGCGCGGCGAAGAAGGGCTCGGAGCCGAGCCGGCTCTCGGACTCCGGGATGACCAGGGCCACGGCGTCGGTCCGGTTGGTGACCAGGCCGCGGGCGACCGAGTTGGGGACGTAGTTGAGCTCCTTGATCGCCTCCAGGACGCGGGTGCGGACCTCGGCGCTG
Organism: Streptomyces sp. NPDC029526; assembly: GCF_040637405.1. NCBI lineage: Bacteria > Bacillati > Actinomycetota > Actinomycetes > Kitasatosporales > Streptomycetaceae > Streptomyces > Streptomyces sp. NPDC029526. The sequence goes on along the minus strand of NZ_JBEZWE010000016.1, from coordinate 133,289 downwards.
ACCAGGTCGGAACCGTTGACCACACGGGAGACGGTGGTGCGGCCGACGCCGGCTCGGGCGGCGACGGTCTTGATCGTGGGACGGCGGTTCCCCGTCATCTGCTCCCCCTGGGGCCTGTCGGTGGATCGAGCCGCGGACGCGGGGTCGGGCGCGTGCCGAACGGTGCCGGCAGCGGAGGTGACCGGCGACAAGTCTTGCAGATGACGTGGGGTGAGCGGCGCCGAGGTCGGCCGGAATGGGCGGGCGGGGACGGGGCGGAGACGGGCCGGTACGACAATTTGCGTTCAAGTCATTGACATACGGAGCCGCGCCCACGAGTCTTCGTTGCGTCGTTGGGCACGTTCCCACCCCGCGTTGGGAACGTACCCACTCTTTTCAGAGCCGCTGTAGTCATCGCATGACCTCGTCACTCCGGTGTTCAGCGCCGTCGCTAGGAGGAGATCCATGGGCAGTCCCGGTTCGAAGCGTGTGAAGCGTTCGAGGGCGGTGGCGGCGATCGCCGCTGCCGGTGCGTTGACGTTGGTCGTCGGCTGCAGCGGCGACAGCGACTCGGCCACCGGCGGTGGCAAGAAGGACGGCAAGGTCACCATCACCATGGGCCTGTACGGGGTCATGGGCATCAAGGAGACCGGCCTCCTGGAAAAGTACGAGAAGGAGAACCCCGGTGTCGAGATCAAGGCGGAGATCGCCGGTGACGAGCAGACCTACTACACCGCTCTGCAGACCCGGCTCGCCGCGGGCAAGGGCCTGAAGGACATCCAGGGCATCGAGATAGGCCGGGCCAAGGAGATCACCGAGACGCAGGCGGACAAGTTCGCCGACTTCTCCGAGGTGACGGGCACCGACCACTTCCTGCCCTGGAAGGAGTCCCAGATCAGCACCGCCGACGGCAAGGTGCTCGGCCTGGGCACCGACATCGGCCCGATGGCGGTCTGTTACCGCAAGGACTACTTCGAGCAGGCCGGTCTGCCCACCGACCGCGAGGAGGTCGCCAAGCTCTGGGAGGGCGACTGGAAGAAGTACGTCGAGGCCGGCCGCGACTTCAAGAAGGGCTTCAAGGGCAAGGACGTCGCCTACATGGACGCGGCCAGCGGCCTGTTCAACGCCATGGTCTACGGCCACTCCGAGCAGTACTACAACGAGCAGGGCGACCTGATCTACGACAAGAACCCGGTCGTCAAGGAGGCGTGGAACCTCGCCGCCGACGCCGCCGAGGACGGGCTGACGGCCAAGCTCCGCCAGTTCCAGCCCGGTTGGGACCCGGGTCTGGCCAACGGCACCTTCGCCACGGCCGTGTGCCCGGCGTGGATGCTGAGCCACATCAGCGAGAAGGCCGGCGACGGGAACAAGGGCAAGTGGGACGTCGCCCGGGCCCCGAAGGGCGCCAACTGGGGCGGTTCGTTCCTCGGTGTGGTGGAGCAGAGCCCGGTGAAGGAGGAGGCCCAGAAGCTGGTGGCGTGGCTGACCGCGCCGGAGCAGCAGGCCCACATCTTCAAGGAGATCGGCAACATCCCGTCCTCGCAGAAGGCCCTGGAGACCGCGGAGGTGAAGGGCGCCACCTCCGAGTACTTCAGCGGGGCGCCGATCGGCGAGATCTTCGGCGCCGCCGCCCGGGAGATCCCGGACAAGCAGGTCCTCGGCCGCAAGGACGGCACCATCAAGGACACCTTCTCGCAGGGCCTGACGCTCATCGAGCAGCAGGAGACCCCGCGTGACGAGGCGTGGGACACCACCGCGGAGCGCATCGAGAAGGCGGTCGGCTGACCCGTCACGCCCCGCGGCCGTCCGGGCCCGTCCGCCGACCGGCGGCGGGCCCGGCGCCCGGGACCGGGATCACGCATTCGCACCCAGGAAGGAAAGACGGTTGGCCACCTCCACCACCAAGGCCCCGGCCGGCGAGGAGCCGCCGGGCCCGCCGCCCGGCAAGCGCGGCGAGAGCACCCCCCGCAGGCGCGGCGCGCTGCTGCACCTGCTGGACGTCAAGGGCGCCCCGTACGCGTTCGTCGCCCCGTTCTTCGTCGTGTTCGCCGCCTTCAGTTTCTACCCCCTCGTCTACACGTCGTGGATCTCGCTGCACCAGGTGGAACTGGCCACCCTCGACGTCATGGAGTGGGTCGGGTTCGACAACTACGTCGAACTGTGGGGCGACGAGCGGTTCTGGAACGCGCTGGGCAACACCATCACCATCGGGGTCATCTCCACGGTGCCCCAGCTGCTGATGGCGCTCGGCCTCGCCCACCTGCTCAACTACCGCATGCGGGCCTCGCTGTTCTTCCGCGTCGCCTCGCTGGTGCCCTACGCCACGTCGGTCGCCGCCGCCGCCCTCGTCTTCACCATGATCTTCGAGCGCGACTTCGGCATGATCAACTGGGCGCTCGGCACCGTCGGCATCGACCCAGTGGACTGGGAGGCCGACAAGTGGCCCGCCCAGGTCGCCATCTCCACCATCGTCATCTGGCGCTGGACCGGCTACAACGCCCTGCTGTACCTGGCCGCCATGCAGGCCATTCCCGCCGACCGGTACGAGGCGGCCTCCCTCGACGGGGCCTCCCGCTGGAAGCAGTTCACCCACGTCACCGTCCCGGGCATCCGCTCCACCATCGTGTTCACCATCGTGCTGTCCACGATCGGCGCGACCCAGCTGTTCGGTGAGCCGCTGATCTTCGGGCAGGGCCCCAACGGCGTCACCGGCGGCGCCGACAACCAGTACCAGACCCTGGGCCTGCTGCTGTACGAGGAGGGCTGGAAGAACTACCAGATGGGCCGCTCGGCGACCGTCGCCTGGGCCATGTTCCTGCTGCTCGTCCTCGTCTTCGTGGTGCAGCGCCTGATCAAGCGCCTGCGCTCCCGCACGTCCTGACCTGGAGTCGCCATGACCACCCACAGCCTCCCGGCCCGGACCGAGACCCCGGCCCGGCCGCCCGCCGAGACACCGCCGGGCCGCGGCGGACGCCGGCTGCTGCGCCAGCGCGCCGGCCGCCAGCACCACGCGGGCCCGCTGGCCTACGTCCTGCTCGCCATCATGGCGATCCTGTCGATCTTCCCGCTCTACTGGACCATGGTGGCGGCCTCCACCGACAACACCCGGGTCAGCCAGACCCCGCCGCCGTTCCTGCCCGGACCGAACCTGTTCAGCAACCTCGCCCGCGCCTGGGACGAGGCGGCCATGGGCAAGGCCATGATCAACAGCCTGATCGTGGCCGGCGTGATCGCGGTGTCCACGGTGATGTTCGCGACGCTCGCCGGATTCGCCTTCGCCAAACTGCGGTTCAAGGGCCGCAACGCCCTGCTGATGCTGGTGATCGGCACCATGCTGGTGCCGCCGCAGCTCGGCGTGGTCCCACTGTTCATGATGATGTCCGAGCTGGGCTGGTCGCAGCAGCTCCCGGCCGTCATCTTCCCCACCCTGGTGAGCGCGGTCGGCGTGTTCTTCATGCGGCAGTACCTGTCCGAGGCCCTGCCGGACGAACTGGTCGAGGCCGGACGGGTCGACGGGGCGCACTCGCTGCGCATCTTCTGGAGCATCGTCCTGCCCGTCGCGCGGCCCGCCATGGCCGTCCTGTTCATGATCACCTTCGTGCACGCCTGGAACGACTTCTTCTGGCCGTTCGTGGTGCTCGACATGACCAACCCGACGGTCCCCGTCGCGCTCACCCAGCTCAGCGCCGGCTACGTCCGCGACCAGTCCCTGATCATGGCGGGCGCCCTGCTCGGCACCCTCCCGCTGCTCGCGATGTTCCTGGTCTTCGGACGGCAGATCGTCAGCGGCATCATGGCCGGCGCCGTCAAGGGCTGACGCGCCCCGCCCCTCCCGTACCACCGGCCCCCACCACGCGTTCCGCGTGCCACCCCCACCACTTCGAAAGGACTTACGTGGTCACCGCAGCACAGCCGACCGCATCCGCCCCGGACGCGGCCCGCACCTTCCCCCAGGGTTTCCTCTGGGGTTCCGCGACGGCCTCCTACCAGATCGAGGGCGCCGCCGCCGAGGACGGCCGCACCCCCTCCATCTGGGACACCTACGCCCGCACCCCCGGCCGGGTCCGCAACGGCGACACCGGCGACATCGCCACCGACCACTACCACCGCTGGCGCGACGACGTCGCGCTCATGGCCGAACTCGGCCTGGGCGCCTACCGCTTCTCCCTCGCCTGGCCCCGCATCCAGCCCACCGGCCGCGGCCCCGCCGTCCAGAAGGGCCTCGACTTCTACCGGCGCCTCGCCGACGAACTGCTCGAGAAGGGCATCAAGCCCGTCGCCACCCTCTACCACTGGGACCTGCCCCAGGAACTGGAGGACGCCGGCGGCTGGCCCGAGCGCGCCACGGCCGAGCGGTTCGCCGAGTACGCCGCCCTCGCCGCGGACGCCCTCGGCGACCGGGTGCACACCTGGACCACTCTCAACGAGCCCTGGTGCAGCGCCTTCCTCGGCTACGGCTCCGGCGTGCACGCCCCCGGCCGCACCGACCCCGTGGCCGCCCTGCGCGCCGCCCACCACCTCAACCTGGGCCACGGCCTCGCCGTCCAGGCGTTGCGCGACCGCCTCCCCGCCGCCGCCCAGTGCTCCGTGACGCTGAACATCCACCACGTGCGCCCGCTCACGGACAGCGACGCCGACACCGACGCGGCCCGCCGCATCGACGCCCTCGCCAACCGGGTGTTCACCGGCCCCATGCTCCAGGGCGCCTACCCGGAGGACCTCCTCAAGGACACCGCGCACCTGACCGACTGGTCCTTCGTGCGCGACGGCGACCTGCGCGAGATCCACCAGCCGCTGGACTTCCTCGGCGTCAACTACTACACGCCCACCGTCGTCTCCGAGGCCGACGGCAGCGGCACCCACACCTCCGACGGACACGGCAACAGCGCCCACAGCCCCTGGCCGGGCGCCGACCGGGTCGCCTTCCACCAGCCGCCCGGCGAGCGGACCGCCATGGGCTGGGCCGTCGATGCGACCGGCCTGTACGACCTGCTGCGCCGCCTGTCGGCGGACTTCCCCCGGCTGCCGCTGGTGATCACCGAGAACGGCGCGGCCTTCGACGACTACGCCGACCCCGAGGGCCGGGTCAACGACCCCGCCCGGATCGCCTACGTGCGCGATCACCTGGCCGCCGTCCACCAGGCCCTCGTCGACGGCTCCGACGTGCGCGGCTACTTCCTGTGGTCGCTGCTGGACAACTTCGAGTGGGCGCACGGCTACAGCAAGCGGTTCGGCGCGGTCTACGTCGACTACCCGACCGGCACCCGCATCCCCAAGGCCAGCGCCCGCTGGTACGCGGAGGTGGCCCGCACCGGCGTCCTGCCCGGCGCCTGACCGGACCCGGTGCGGCACCTTTCTCGCCGCCCCGCGCGGTGCCGCACCGCCGGACCGCCCCCGCTCCCGGAAGACCCGGGAGCGGGGGCGGTCCGCCGTCGTCACTCGGCTCCGCTGGGCGTCGGCTGCGGTGTACCGCCCGCCAGCACCTCCATCAGCCGGGGCGTGCCCTGCGTCACCGCCGCGTCGGTGGAGTCGTGCGCTGCGCCGTCCAGCCCGCCGTTGGTCACCGTGATCGCGTTCGCGCCCACCTGGACGGCCGCCACGTCCAGCGTCAGGGTCACCGGATCGCCGTCGGCGGTGCCCTTCACCGTCACCGTCAGCCCCTGCCGGGCGTCCCCCTCCCCGGGCAGCGTCCGCTCGACGACCTGGACGGTGCGCTCGCCGTGGTCGCTGCCGGTCAGGGTGAACTCGTCGCAGGCCGCGGGCAGCGACTTCAGCCACTCCATCGACTGGTCCAGATCGGCCTTCCGATAGGCGGCGACCTGGTACAGCAGCCGGGAGTCGCCCTCCTCGAACCCGGTGATCGCCGAGGCCCCGGACGGCGTGCCCAGCAGCGTCTCGTCGTACAGCGAGTCCATCAGCCGCTTGCAGTCCTGCGCGTCGCTCTTGCCCGTGAGGAACTGTGCGGCGTCCACGTCGCCCAGGAGCAGTGAGTCCCGCCAGGTGCTCGGGTCCTTCACCGGCTTCCAGGCGTCCTCCAGGTCCGAGCCGGTGATCAGCGCGTTCCGCGCGCCGGTCTCCGTCAGTTGCTGCCCGGGGGAGGGGGACGCGGTGGTCTGCGCCGCGGGCGGCCGTTCCGCCACGGTGGACGCCGTGCCGGACGCGGCCCCGCTCTCCCCGCTTCCGCCGGAGCAGGCGGCGGTGGCCAGCAGCGTCCCGGCGGCGAGGACGGCGGCCAGGACCCGCACCGGGCGGGCTGCCGCGCGCGGTCCGGCCGGCGGCCGGGCGACCGGGCGGGACGCGGACCCACCCGACGCGGTGACGCGGGACGGACGGACGGCCGGGCGGGGGGTGGTCACGAGCGCCTCCTGAGGACAAGACGGCCGCCGTCGGCTGGTCCCGGGCGGCTCCCCTTCTCCCCTCACCGCACCACCGCCCCGCCCGGGCGACCAGCGCTGCGCGGACATCCGGGTGACGGGCCCGCGCGTTCACCACGACTCACCGTCACGATCCGCTTCCGGCACCGGACTTTGCCCGCTCTTTACAACCCGCCACGGTGCCGCCTCGTCTCTCCGCACGATCCACCACCGGCCCGCCGGACCACCCTGCGGGCGACGAGTCACCAAGGAGAGCCCCCCATGCGCCGAACCGTCCTCAGTGCCGCGGCCCTCGCCTGCACCGCCGTCCTGGCGGGCGCGGCACCCGCGCTCGCCGACGGAGCCGCCCCGGCCGTCCCCGTCGCGGACGCCCAGCCGACCACCGTGCCGAAGGAGGCCCCGGAGACCGACGGTGACCCCTCGCCGGTCCCGTCCGCGAGCGAGGCGCCGGTCCCCGCCGAGACCGAGGCCCCGGCCCCCGCCGAGCCCGGCGAGGTCTCCGTCGTGCCCAGCGGCGCGCCCGACACCGGCCAGGCCGCCCCGGCCTCGGGCCCCGACGCCACGCTGATCGGCGGGGGCGCCGCCGCGGCCCTCGCCGCCTCGGGGGCCGTGATCGTCCTCGTGCGCCGCCGGCGGACGACCGCGGGATGACCTCCCTCTCCCGGCGCGCCCTCGTCACCGCCGCGACCGCCTCGGTGCTGGCCGCCTGCGGGGCCGGGCACCGCACCCCACCGGACACCGGGGACGACCGCCCGGGCCGCACGGCACCGGCGACGCGCCGCGGCCCGCGGCCGGACGCTCCCGGCCCGTCCGTCCCGGTCCGGCTGCGGATCCCGGCGATCGGGGTCGACACCCCCGTCATCCGGCTCGGGCTCGCCCCGGACGGCACCGTCGAGGTGCCCCCGGTCACGGCCGACGACCCGGCCGGCTGGTACCGGTACTCGCCCCCACCGGGCACCACCGGACCGTCGGTGATCCTCGGTCACGTCACGGTCGGCGACCATGGCGACGGCGTCTTCCGTCACCTGGCCCGCCTGCGCCGGGGCGACCGGATCCAGGCGCGCCTGGAGAGCGGCACCACCCCGGAGTTCACCGTCCGCTCCGTGCGGACGGTGGCCCGGGCGGACTTCCCGACCGACGACGTCTACGGCCCCGTCGGCCGGCCGGAGCTGCGCCTGATCACCTGCGGCGGCCCCCGCGTCGGCGACGCGTACCGGGACAACGTCATCGTGTTCGCCGCCCGCGCCGCCCCGCGGGGCTGACCGGCCACGGCCGGGCCACCGGATCCACCTGCCGGCGGCCCGGCCGGCGGCCCGCGGCACCCCCCGCGCGACCCCGTGCGCACGGCCCCCGACACTGGTACCCCACGACCTTGGAGAACCTTGAGAAGGTCCCGAGACAAGGCGGCGTCCGAGCTCTTCGCCGTCCTCTATCCGCGCCTCGCCGGCTGGTGCCGGCGCCTGGTCGACGACGACGGGACGGCCCACGAGATCGCCTCGGAGGCGTTCACCCGGCTGTGGGCCCGCTGGACGTCGGTGTCCGAACCCCGGGCGTTCCTGTACGTCACCGCGGCCAACCTGGTCCGGGACCACTGGCGCAAGCTCGAACGCGAGCGCCGGGCCGTGCACCGGGTCACCGCCGAGACCGCCGTCCGGCCGTACGCCGAGCAGACCGACCCGTCCGTGCGGTTGCTGGTGCAGTCGCTGCCGGAACGGCTGCGTGTGCCGATCCTGCTGCACTATTACGCGGACCTGCCGATCCGTGAGATCTCCGTGGTGACCGGCCGCAAGGAGGGAACCGTCAAGGCCGACCTCCACGCCGCCCGGGAACTGCTCCGCGCCCACCTGAGGAGAAGCCTTGATCACACACTCTGACGAGGGACCGGAGTTCGCGCCCGACGACCCGCTGGCCGTCATCCTGCGTCCCTCCGGGGACCTGCTGGGCCCGCCCCCCGGCCGGTTCGAGGAGATCCGCCGCCGGGCGGCCCGGCGCCGGACGGTCCGCGCCGCCGCCGGGGCCGGCCTCCTCTGCGGCGTCGCCCTTCTGGTGGCGCTGCCCTTCCAGCAGGCGGCCTCCGACGGACCCGCCGCCCCCACGGTGCCCCTGGCCCCGCCGGTGAGCAGCACCTCGCCGACGCCGACGACCCCGGCCTCCCCCGAACCCGCCGTCCCCGGCCCCGCCGAACACCCCGGCCCCGCCGACTCCGTGATGCCGATGCCACCGGTCACCCCGGTCCCGAGCGAGCCCCGGGCGTCCCCCACGTCACAGGGACCGACGTCCGACGGCGACCGGGGGTGAGACCGGGGCCCCGGAGCCGACGGGTCGCCGGATCCGCGTACGGGGACCGAGCTGCGGGAGATCGACCGCCCGCGCCCGGTCAACCGGCGGTCCGCGTCACCCCGCCGGACCCGGACCCGTCCCGGTGAACCGGCGGTCCGCGTCACCCCCAGGCCCCGGACCCGTCCCGGTGACGCCGGCACCCAGCCCGTCCCGGCGGGCGACGGCGGCCCTGAGCACGGCCACCGCCGAGGCGGCGTCCGCGGCGTAGAAGCGGAAGGCGCGGGCCTCGGCGGGCCTGCCCAGGACGCGGACGAAGCGCACCGGCTCGGTGAGTTCGACCGTCACCGTGGTCAGTCCCGCCACGGCGAGATCGGCGGTCCCGTCGCCCGACACGGCGGCGAACCTCCCCTCGGGGAACGCCGTGGCCGCGCGGACCGAGGCGATGCGGCCGGCCGGGACCCGGATGTCGAGCAGGGCCCCGTACCGCAGCCGCAGCGAGCCGTCGGCGCCGATCACGTGCGGGCGCACCACACAGGACGCGTGCAGGGCGACGACGAAGTAGCAACCCCACAGGTCCACCACGAGCAGCACCGCGTGGACCACGGGCCACGGGACCACCAGGGCCAGCACCACCGTCTCGACGACACAGACGAAGAGGAACCCGGCCATCACCGCCGTCTGCCCGGACGCGTACGGCACGGCCGTGTCGCCGTCCCGCACCCCGTGCGGTCCCCGACGGGTCACCCACCGCAGGAAACTGGTCGACAGGAACACCTCGTGGGCGGCCAGCCGGCGCACGGGCACCGGCACGTTGTCCGCGAGGGCGGCGAGGAGGGCGGAACGGCTGCCGAGGCCCGCGCGCCGGTGACGGCGGTGGTCGAGACACAGCAGGACGGTGGCCAGGAGCAGCGCCGTGCCCACCACGGTCCGCAGCACCCACAGCAGGCCCGGGGGGAGCCGCACCCCTCCCACCACGCACAGGACCAGTAGGACCTCGGCGGGCAGGAGGGCGGCGACGGAACGGCGCACCACGGTGCGCAGGGCCGTGAGGGTCGTGGCGCCGGCCGGGCCGGCGAGCTCTCCGGTTCGCATGGCCCCAGTACAGACGTTGCCGTCGCGGCAGGGTCAAGCGCCGCCACCGCGCCCGTGGGGCCGGGCGGTTCCCTGGCCTACGGGTGCGGTGACGGCTCGGGCGTCCCGAGTTCGACGTCCCGCCACAGCCGGCGCACGGGGAAGGAGGCGTCGTCGGCCAGGCCGTCGTCCGGCACCGCCCACATCCGCACCGGGACGGTGTCCGGGGTGACGGGGGACCAGCCGGGGTCCCCGCGGTCGGCGAAGTCCGCCCAGGCGCGCACCATCCGGCGGGACAGGGCGCGGTCCTGCTCGTCCGGGGCGCCGCCGATGAGGAACCGCGCGTCCGGCGCGTCCAGCGTGCCGAGGGCGAAGGGGACGTCGGCGGTGTGCCAGGGCCTGACCTCACCGTCCGGCGACGGGCGCCGGCGCGCGAACCGGGAGAGGAACGCCCGGCCGCCGGCCCGCGCGTGCACCTCCGCCAGGCGGCTGGTGTACTCGCCGAAACAGGCGTCGCCCAGCAGCGCCAGGAACCGGTCCAGCAGGGACGCGTCGGGCATCGACTCCCCGTACCGGGCGGCCAGATGGCGCGGGAGCCGCAGCGCCTCGACGGCGTCCGCGACCTCGTCCTCCGAGCGGGGTGCGCGCACGCTGCCCGTCGCGTGCATGAACCACTGCTCCTCCAGCGTGTGGCACACCAGGAGGTCCACGTCCCGCGCGGCACCGGATTCCACGGCGGCCAGCGGGTCCGCGGGCAGCACGTCCCCGTCGACGACCGGCTGGAACACCACGGGGTCGACGGCGTGGTGGGGCAGGACCGGGTCGACGGCGCTCCGCGCTGCCACCGCGTCGGAGGCGGTGACCAGTTGTGCGGGGGAGGCGGAGAGCAGCCCGTCGGCCGTCGCCCCGACCCCGGCGACGGCCGCGATCCTCGCCGAGACGGCCGCCGCGGCGCCGACGGAGTAGAACGTGCCGGGCACGCTGTGGGCTACGGCCCTCCGCATCAGCCCGCGCGCCCGGTCCATGCCCAGCAGGCAGGCGACGGACCCCGCCCCGGCGGAATGCCCGGCCACGGTGACCCGTTCCGGGTCGCCGCCGAACGCGGAGATGTTCTCCCGCACCCAGCGCAGCGCGGCGATCTGGTCCAGCAGGCCGCGGTTGTCGGGGAAGCCCGGCACGTGGCCGAACCCCTCGAACCCGACCCGGTAGTTGCAGCTCACCACGACCGTGCCGGAGCGGGCCAGGGCCGCGCCGTCCAGGTGGGGCTGCGCGGAGGAGCCGAAGGTGTAGGCACCGCCGTGGATGAAGAACAGCACCGGCAGGGCAGCCGCGTCCGGCTGCCGCGGCGCCCACACGTTGACGGTGAGGACGTCCTCGTCGCCGGGACGCCACACCGGCGCACCGGGCAGCTCCGCCGACTGCGGAGCGACGGGTCCGAAGGACGTGCCGTCACGCGGAGCCATGTCGTCCCGGCCGGACACCGGCTGCGGCTCGCGGAAACGGTACGGCCCGAACGGCGGCGCCGCGTAGGGCACCCCCAGGACGGCGATCACGCCGTCGGGCAACCGCCGTCCGGTCACCCGGCCCGTGGTCGTCCTGAACTCGGTGCTCGTCCCCGCCCTGGTGTCCATGTCCGCAGCATCCCACGGCGAGCGGCACCCTTTCGAACGGTTTCCGGCTGCCGGGACCGCCGCCGGGCTCCCTGCGTGCGGCCGGGCGCCCGGGATCCTCACCCGACCGCGGCGGCGCCGAACCAGGCCGTCAACTGCCCCTCCAAGGATGCCTGTTCGTCACCGACCCAGACCACGTGGCCGTCGGGTCGCAGCAGCGCGGCGGGCACGTCGAGCCCCTCGCCGGCACCGTCCGCCCGGTCGACCCGGTCCTCCCACCCGGAGACCGTCAGCGCCCCCGTCGTGTCGACCAGCAGCCCGCGCCCTTCGTGCATCGACGCGTAGAGGCGCCCCCGCTCCAGCGGGAGGTCCGGCAGCCGGCGGCCCAGCAGGTCGTGACCCTCGCCCACGTCGTAGCGGACGTCCACCGCGGTGATCATCCCGGTGACGTACCGGTTGACCTCGTCGATCGCCATCAGCGTCGTGAACAGCTCCCGCAGCGCGACCGTGCCCGGGTCGGTCCGCATCAGGGCGATCTGCGCGCGGGTGTTGGCCAGGACGGCGGCGCCCACCGGATGCCGTTCCGCGTGGTAGGTGTCCAACAACCCCTCGGGCGCCCAGCCGTTGACCGTCGCGGCCAGCTTCCAGCCGAGGTTGAACGCGTCCTGCACCCCGAGGTTGAGCCCCTGCCCGCCGGTCGGGGGATGGACGTGGGCGGCGTCCCCGGCCAGCAGCACCCGTCCGACCCGGTAGCGCTCGGCCTGCCGGGTGGCGTCGCCGAACCGCGACAGCCAACGGGGCTCGTGCACCCCGAAGTCCGTGCCGGCGACGGCGCGCAGCCGCTCCTTGAACTCCTCCAGCGTCGGTCCGGTCCGGTCCTCGGACACCCCGTCGGCCGGGACCACGAAGCGGTACACCCCGCGGTGGCCGTCCACGTCGGGCACCGCCCCGAACCGCAGTTCGGTCCGGCGGACCCGGGCGACGACGGCGGCGATCTCCTCGGGATCGGCGGTCGCCGCCATGTCCCCGAGCAGCGTCTCCACCGTGGCGGGTTCACCGGGGAAGCCGACACCGAGCAGTTTGCGCACCGTGCTGCGCCCGCCGTCGCAGCCGACGACGTAGCGGGCCCGCAGCCGGGAACCGTCCGCCAGCAGCACCTCGACGGCCTCCCGGTCCCGGTCCCGGTCCCCGTCCGCGTCGTCGTCCCGGCCGGGCTGCGGGGTCACCCCGACGACCTCGTGGCCCCGGCGGATGTCGGCGCCGAGTTCGAGGGCGCGCTCGTGGAGCAGCCGTTCGGTGTCCGGCTGGGCGGTGGCCAGGCCGTAGGGGTGCGCGGTGTCGAGCCCGTCCGGCCAGGGCGTGGTGAGGCCGCCGAAGAGGCCGCCCACCCGGAACTTCTCACTCACCGCGAGGAAGCGGTCCAACAACCCCCGCATGTCCATCACTTCGACGCTGCGCGTGTGCAGGCCCCGTCCGCGGGACTGCCCGGACGGTCCGGGCAGCCTCTCCAGGACGACGACGTCCACCCCGTGCAGCCTCAGTTCGCAGGCCAGCATCAGCCCGGTGGGGCCGCCGCCGACCACGATCACGTCCTTCATCGGTCCACCCGTTCCGCAGCGTTCGGTCATGGCCTGCGCCGTGCCGCGTCAGGGCATCCGGGACACCCGGACATCGAGGCGTTTCCGGCGCAGGCCCGCCATTCTGCGAGAGCACCGGGGCCTTGCCGCAAGCCCCCCGGTGCGCTATACGTTGAGAGTGGCAAGGAGGGACGCACTCCTTGCCCTTCGTGTTTCCGGGCCTTTCCGGGCCCGGGCCGGGCCCGCGTCACCGACGGGGCGGTCCCGGGGAAGGGCCCGGTCCCTTATTCGCAGACGATCTCGTCGCGCGGCGTGTAGTGCGTGTGGAACGGCTGCCGCTTCACTTCCCGGCCGTTGTTCAGGAAGACCCGCTCCACCGTGACGTCGAAGCCCTCCAGCGGCGTCTGCGGGACGCACTCCTCGTCGGTGCTCACCTTGCGCCCCGGCTCCACCACGTTCCTGCGGGGCCCGGTCACCGACTTGATCTCGTCGTACTTCTTCGTACCGAGGAAGGTCACGGTCACCGAGGTGTCGGTCGCCTCGGCCTGGATGTAGAGGGCGTTGCCCGAGTCGTTGGCGAACCTCAGGTCGAGGCTGCCCCAGGCGACGGTGGCCTCGCGGCCCTCGGGGTAACGCTCGATGTAGAAGGAGTGGGCGCCGTACTCGACGGGCCGTACCCCGGCGAAGAACATCGCGTTGAACATGGTCGTGGCCACGGAGGAGACCCCGCCGCCCGCCGCCTTGGTGTACTTGTCGTTGAGGATGATGACGCCCTCGCCGAAGCCGTTGGCCTCGGTGCGTTCGCCGACCGTCCGGTTGAAACTCCAGGTCTCGCCCGGCTTCACCAGGGAGCCGTCGATGAGTTCCGCCGCCCGGCCGATGTTCTGGGTGCGGTAGGCGGCCGGTTCGAAGGTGACGGTGTAGGACGACACCTTCTCCTTCAGGCCCAGCCGGGCCACCTTCTCGGGGGTCAGTTCCGGTTCGGTCCGCCGCGTGGCGAGTGCGCCGGTGCGGTCGGCGCCCGACTCGGTGAGCAGCGGCAGCACGGCCTTGCCCAGGGCCTTGTCCGGCACCTGCACGCCGGTCCGGCCGCGGTCGGCCACGACCACCCGGTCCCCGTCGAGCCGCAGCCGGGCGTCGCGCGGGGTGGTGGTGAGGTCGGCCAGGGGGCGGGCCACGGCCGGGGCGGCGCGCAGGCCCTTCTCGTCCAGCTTCGGCGTCAGCCTGCCGTCGCCGTCGGGCTTCAGCGTGAGGTGCTCGCCCAGGACCTCCGGCGCGATCGTGAACCGGCGGTCGCCGGCGGTGAGGGCGACGGGGGCCGACATGGCGGGCCGCGCGAACTCGCGCACCGCGCGCTCCACCTCCGCCGCGCCGACCTTCGGCCGGGTCTCGCGGGCGGGCAGGGCCGTCGCGGTGTCCGTGTCACCCTTCAGGAACGCCTCCTTCAGGGTGCCGGCGGCGGCGTCGACGTCCAGGGCCCGGCCGGTGCGCGGCGCGGTCTCCTCGACCTCTCCGCCGGTGAACGCGACCCCGCCCTCGCGCACCTTCTGGTCCAGCTTCCCGGCGAGCTCGCGCAGAGCCGACCGGGAGGCGTCCTCGTCGGTGTGCACGGCCGGCTCGATGTCACCGCCCGAGCGGAACAGGGCGCCGATGACGCTGACCGGGTCGGAGCCGGTGTGCGCCGCGCGATCCACGGTGCCGGGCACGTCGAACGTCAGCCCGGCCTCCCGCGGGACGACCGACCCGGAGCGGTCGCCCACCGTCACGGGGAGCGCGCGTGCCTCCGCGGGCGTCAGATCCCGTTCCAGCTTGCGGGTGGCCTCCGCCGCGGTCAGCCCACCGATGTCGACGCCGCGCACCGTGGTGCCGGACTCGATCGTCCCGCCGGCGAGGAGGAGCCCCGTCAGATAGAGCCCACCGACTCCCAGGGCGAGCGCCCCGCCGGTCATGGCGAGGGCGGGAACGGCCGCGGGGCGGCGGACGGAGGGTATGCGGGGGCGCATGGGTCTCCTGGACGATCGACACGGTGGTGCACCCCGGCGCGACGCCACGTACGGGGCAATCACACCAAGGTAGGCGCAACGCGGCATCGGGCGGGTATGCCCCAGGTCACCCCGGACCCTCCCGGGGTGGACCCGTGCTGCTCCCGCCGCTCTGTGCAGGGCTCGAAGGCTGGCCTGTGAAGGTGGTCACAGTCGACTGCGGGGGTGCTCGCGAACGTGCGCGCCGCACCCGCCACGAGCGAGGCCGCCCCGCCGTCCGCGGCCTTGCCGCTCGGTCCTGCCCGGCCCGTGCCGGTCCGGCCGGCCGAGGTCCGTTCCGCTCATACCGTCCGCGGCCCGTGCCGCTCAGCCCCTGCTGCTCAGCTCCTGCGCGGCCCGTGCTGCTCAGCTCCTGCGCGGCCCGTGCTGCTCAGCCCCTGCGCGCCCCGGCCGGGGGCCGGACGGCGGTCGGCGCGGTCGGGGTGGCGCCCGTGGTGGCGAAGCGCCGCCGGTACGCGCTCGGCGTGGTGCCCAGGTGGCGGAGGAAGACGCGGCGGAGGGTCTCGTCGCTGCCGAAGCCGCTGAGCCGGGCCGCCGCCGTGACGCTGTGACCGTCGAGGAGGAGCTGCTGAGCCCGGCCGAGCCGCACCCGCTCCACCCAGCGGGCCGGAGTGGTGCCCAGCTCCGCGTGGAACAGCCGGGTCAGGTGCCGGGGGCTGACGGCCGCCGCCCGGGCCAGGGACGCCAGGTCGTGATCGGCGGCCGGGTCCGCCAGCACGGCCTCGATCGGGGGCCGCAGCAGGTCGTTGCCGGTGGGCGGGGCGGTGGCCGTGGTGAACTGCGACTGCCCGCCCGGACGCTGCAGGAAGACGACCAGTTCGCGCGCGATGTGCCGGGCGGCCTCCGCGCCGTGGTCGTCCTCGACGAGGGCCAGGGTCAGGTCGATGCCCGCGCTGATGCCCGCGGACGTGAGGAAGCGCCCGTCCCGCACGTGGATGGCGTCCGGCTCGACGCTCACCCGGGGGTGCCGCCGGGCGAGGGCCGCGGCGTGCCGCCAGTGGGTGGCGGCACGGCGGCCGTCCAGCAGGCCGAGGTCCGCGAGCACGAACGCGCCGGTGCACACGGACGCGACCCGGGCGGCGGACGCGGCCAGCGTCCAGGCCGTCTCCGACAGCTCCCGCTCGACCGGCTGCTCGGCCAGACGGTCGCCACCGGCCACCAGGACCGTGTCGACCGGCCCCGCCTCGGCCGCGCGAACCGTGCCGCTGAGCGGCATCCCGGTCGAGGTGCGGACCGCGCCACCGCGCGGGGAGACCAGGACCGGCTCATACGGATGGCCGAGCCGGCGGGCCTGCTCCAGCACCTCGGCGGGACCGCTGACGTCCAGCAGCGTCACGCCGTCGAACACCACGAAACCCACCCGGTGCGTCATGACCGGACCACCCCGCCGCCCGGCACGCCGACGCCCCGGAGCGCGCTGAGCGGGCCTCGGCACCATGTCCGGATCCGAGGTGTGCCTGGCAGAAAGGACATGGCGCCATCCTACGACCCCGGCCACCCTGGAAGAGCAGCCGAGACGACGAAGCGGAGAGGAAGATCATGAGCGAGACCATCGCCGGCGTGACGATCCCGGACAGCGCACTGGCGCGGGAGGCGACCGAGCTGGTGCGGGAGGCCGCCTCGCCCCTGCTGTTCGACCACTCCCGCCGGGTGTTCCTGTGGGCGGCGCTCCGCGGGCGCGAGCAGGGGCTGACCTTCGACCCCGAGCTGCTCTACGTGGGGGCGATGTTCCACGACCTGGGGCTGACCGAGCGGTTCCGCCGCACCGACCAGCGCTTCGAGATCGACGGTGCCGACGAGGCGCGGCGGTTCCTGAACTCCCACGGTGTGACCGGCGAGTCGGCCGACCGGGTCTGGACGGCGATCGCACTGCACACCACCCCGGAGATCCCGCTGCACATGGCTCCGGAGATCGCCCTGGTCACGCGGGGGGTCGAGCTGGACGTGCTCGGCATCGGCCACGGGTCCGTCTCCGACGAGGAACGGGCGGCCGTGGTGGCCGCGCACCCGCGTCCGGACTTCAAGAACCGGATCCTGGCCGCGTTCACCGAGGGCATCAAGGACCGCCCCGACACCACGTTCGGCAACGTCAAGGCCGACGTGCTCGCCCACTTCGTCCCCGGGTTCGTCCGCGGTGACTTCGTCGAGGTCGTCAAGAACTCCGCCTGGCCGGAGTAGCGCCCGGCCCTGGCCCGGCCCGGACCCCGAGCCTGCTCGTGGGGGAGCCGCCGCGTAGCAGCGGACGGCGACCCCCTGCCGGGCGCCCCGGTCCTGCGCGACCGTGCCGAGCAGGTGCCGGCCCAACCGCTCGTACCGGTCCGGCTCCGTGGTCCGTGCTCCGAGGCCGGTGACCGGTGCGGCGGAGGAAGTGGTCAGGCGGCCTCGTGGATGACCAGCTTGAACTCCGCCAGCACGATCTTCCGTGCCACCCCGGCGTCATGGGTGGCCCGCAGGGCGAGCGGCACGTCCGGGTCGACGAAGATCCCCCACTGCTTGGTCCAGCACTGCATGCCGGGGCTCGGCGGGCGGTGTTCCGTAGCCGTGGTGTCGTTGGGCGTGGGCGTGAGACCGAGCGGGTCGCGGACGAACTGGTCCCGCAGCTCGTCGTACGTCCCCGCCTCCCACTGGATCATCGCGTAGAGCGTCCCCCAGCCCGCCGTGCTCGGCCATATGAGCCCCGACCGGTCGTCGGTGTCCCAGCTCGAAACCACATAGCCGTCCGGCTGGTTGACCTGGTGCATCGCGAACCGGTCGCTGGACTCGGCGGAGCCGAAGGGGAACCGGACCACCGTGTACGGGCTGCCGGCGGGGACCGACTGGGCCGTGGTCCGCTTGAGGGAGCACACCTGCACTCCGGGCGCTGTCGTCGCGTGAATGGACATGATCCAGACATGCCCGCTGCGGGATGATGTGATGTCAACTCATGTGATATGTGCGGAGCTTCCCTGATGTCGCACCCGTCCCCGCGCCGTGCGCGCCGCCGCCGGGGGCGCACGACGGAGGCGGTGCCGGGCGAGTGGGGCGGGTGAGGCAACGGGGACGGGGTGGGCGACGCGTCACCCGGCCCCATGCGGCACGATGGAACCGGCCAGAGGTGTCCGCACGGAGGAGGCGACGGTGCTCGGTAGGGGAACGCGGGTGCTCGCGGGCGCCGTGATCCTCGCCTGTGCCGCACTGATCGGCCCCAGCGCACCGGGCGGCAGCCTCTTCGCCGGCACCGGCCCGGCCCCGGACGCCCGGGACGCCGTCCCGAACCGGGTCATGACGTGGAACCTGTGCAACCCCTGCGACACCGCCAACACCGACCGGGCCGCGGAGATCGCGCGGTACGCGCCCCAGGTCGTAGCCCTGCAGGAAGCCTGCGTACGCGACGTCCGGGCCGTCCGGGACCACCTGGAGCGGCTGCACGGCCTGGACTATCACGTCGAGTACGGGCCCGTCCTGCGCAACTGGAGCCGCTGCGGGGGAGCGCCGTGGCGACCGGGGCAGTACGGGCAGGCGATCCTCTCGGCGGCGCCGATCACGGACGCCGTCACGGTGGAGTATCCCGACGGCGGCTCCGAGGACCGCGGCTACACCGCCGTGACCACCACGGTGGGCGGCCGGTCCGTCCGCGTCTTCAACACCCACCTCGCCGAACGCCGTCAGGAGGAGGTTCGGGCCGAGCAGGCGGGCGTGCTCGCCTCCGTCGTCGCCCGCCACGACCGGGCGATCGTCCTCGGTGACCTCAACGCGGTGCCGGACGCGCCCGAGCTGGCCGGGATCTGGGACCTGGCCGAGGACGTGGATCTCCACTGCCGTCCCCTGCCGGCGGGCACCTGCAAGCCGACCACCGACTGGCACAGCAAGTTCGACTACGTCTTCCTGCGGGGCCTCGCCCCGCTCGGCCACCGGGTCCAGGGGACCCCGCACTCCGACCACCACCTGCTGTACGCGGACGTCGAGGCGGCGGGCTCGGCTGACCGGGCCGACTCGGCCGGGTCCTCCCGGCCCGGCTGACCGGGCCGAGGAGCGCCGGCGCCGCCCCGTGAGCCGTCAGCGGGCGGCGGAGACCGGCCCGCAGCACCTCCACCCGCCCCGCCGAGCCCCGCCCGGCCGCCCTTCGCCGCGGAGCAAGCCCGCCTGCCCGGCGTGCGCGAGCGGTGCGCGGTGCAGCTCAGGGCCGACTCGCCGCACGTCCGCCCGGGCGGGACGGCGGACGCGCGGGGGCGGCAGCCCGCCGAGCTGCGGAGGGGGCACGCGCCCCCCACTGTGGGAGGGAGACGCAGATCGGACCCCGCACCCGGAGGGAGAGGCCGTCATGGCGAAGGGCCGCAGCAAGGGGAAGAACCTCAAGAAGGGCGACAAGGTCGCCTGGAGCAGTCACGGCAGTGAGGCCGAGGGAGAGGTCGAGAAGAAGATCACCGAGCGCACTGAGGCCGCCGGGCGGACGGTGGACGCCTCGCCCGACGATCCGCAGTACCAGGTGCGCAGCGAGAAGTCCGGCCGGTCGGCCGTGCACAAGCCGTCCGCGTTGCGGGAGAAGTGACTCCGGTGGACGAGGACGAGCGTGGCGAGACGTGGGACGCGTTCCGCGAGGCGGTCAACATGAAGCCGGCCGAGCTGGAGACGTGGCTGGCCTCGGACGAGTCCCGGGACGCCGGCCAGCACCGGGACGGCGGGGAGTCGACCGGCCACGCCTCCGGCCGCCGGATCGTGGAGATCCTTCGCGCCCGCAAGGGCGACCTCACGGACGACGACTACCGGCACATGCGCAAGGTCGTCGGTTACGTGCGCCGACACCTCGCCCAGCGGCCGGAGGGAGGCGTGCGGGAGAGCCGCTGGCGGTACTCGCTGATGAACTGGGGACATGACCCGCTGAGTTGACGACCCCGGCGGCTCGGGCGGCTCCGGCGGGCCCCTCGATCCGACGGGCTCCGGAGGCTACGGCGGCTCCTTCGATCCGACGGGCTCCGGAGGCTACGGCGCCGTGACAGATCCGGCGGGGCCGGTTGGCGGCACTCCCCGGCACGGCACCCGGTCGGTCGGCACCCGGTCGGTCCGCAGGTGCCGGCCGCGCTCGTCGACGCTCCCGGGCGTCGACGAGCCACCGTGGTGCGCGGCCACCGGGGCGCCGGGCCACCGTGGCACCGGGGCGCCGGGCCACCGGTGGGACAGGCCAGGAGGTGGGACGGGCCACCGGGGCGCCGGATCGTCGGTCGCCGGATCCCCGGCTCCCGAGAACCCTGGCGCACCCGGCCCCGGCGCGGACCCGCCCCCGCGCCCTCACACCCCCGGGGCCGTCCGCCGTGCCCGGCGCCGGCTCCCGTGATCAGCGGGGCCCTCCGGTCCGCCCGCCTCCACGCATCGCAGCGGCTTCCGCCCGTCGTCGCACGGCGGCCCTGCGGGTGGCGACGCCGACGAGCGCGCACACCGCGCCGAGCACCGCACCCCACGCGACACGGCGGGTTCGTCCGCGTCCGTCGGAGCCGCCCGCCCGGGCCCGTACCGGCACCGGGCCCCGGACCGGCACCGGATCCCGGGCGGGCGGCCCGCCGTCCCCGGGGGACGGGCCCGTCGGGGGCGGGCCGCCAGGCGTGTCGTCCAGGTCCCGCATGATCCGCAGCCAGACGCGTTCCGGGGGCGCCGTCGGCAGATCCACGACGTCGGCCGCGCGAGCCGCGGCCACCACGCGGGTCATAGAGCGCAGTTCCTCCCGGCAGCGGTCGCACTCCGCGAGGTGCCGCAGGGCACTCTCGTTCCCGTCGGCCGGGTGTCCCAGCGCCAGCTCCACCAGGCGTGCCTGCTCGACATGGGTCACCGTGCCCTCCTGTCGCTCGCTCGTGTTCGATGACGCCCCCAGGAGTGCCGCTCGCGTCCGGTCCCGATCCCCCGATACGGCGTCAGGGCTCCTCGACCGGCGTCGCGGTGACGACCAGGTTGGACTGGTAGTCGCCCTGGTCGGGAAGGAACGGCGGGGCGCAGGTGATGAGCGTGAGGACCGGGCCGCCCTCCCGCCGGAAGACGGACGGGGGGAGATCGTCCTGGGGAACGGTGCTGCGCGACACCACGCGATGCACGACCGGATCGGCCCCGGCGCGCCGCACCTCGATGCGGTCGCCCCGCCGCACGTCGTACAGCGCGGCGAACTCACCGAGGTCGCCCGTCTCGTCGTCCACGTGCCCGGCCAGTACGGCCGACCCGCGGTCGGCGCCCGGCACCGGGCCGAAGCGGTACCAGCCGGCCACGGCCGGGTCCGCGGGCAGTTCCATCGAGCCGTCCGGCGCCACACCGACCGGTTCGATCCGCGCGTCGAGCCCGATCCTCGGCACGAGGATCCGCCGGGGCCGGGCCTCCTCGCGCGGGGAGCCCTGGGGCGCCGCCGGGGCCGACGGCACGGCCGACGCGGGTTCGCGCGCGGGTGCCGTCGGACCGAAATCGGGTGGCGGCGCGGCCCGCTCCGGTGCCGCGCACGCCAGGCCGACGGTGGCGGCCAGCACGGCGGACGTCACCGCCGCGCTCACGCGCCACCGGCCGCGCTCAGCCACGCCGGCCGGCGACCTGCCGGGACACCAGCACGGTCGTGACCGTCACCGCGCCGGCCACGGCGGCCCAGGCCAGCCACGCGTCGGGGGAGTTGCCGGCCACCGCCGCGCCGCTGCCGCCCGCGTGCACACCCTTCGGCGCGGACGCCATGCCGCTCAGCGTCTGGGTCTTCAGGGCCAGGTTCTCGTCCTCGGCGCTGCCCCAGGCGTACACGATGGTGCTGGTGCCCTCCGCGAGGTCGAGGTCCGCCGGGCCGATGGCCACGGTGTCGGTGCCGGCGAGCACGACGTCGGCGTTCACGGTGCCGGCGTCGACCTCGGTGGTGTCCTCCTTCGGGTTCTCCAGGCCCGTGAAGACGGGCTCGCCGCCCGCACGGACGTCGACGGCGGGCGCGGCGGCCACGTGACGCACCGTCACGCGCGACGTGCCGGCGTCGACCTTCGAGACGTCGTTGACGAACGCCGTCAGCTCCGGGTCGCCGTCGGCGTCGAGGTGGGCGGCGACCGTGGCGTTGGCGCCCTCGGGCACCTCGATCTTCTTCTCCAGCGCGGGCTTGCCGTCGGGGCCCTGGCCGGCTTCGAAGATCTTGATGTCGTAGGTTCCGGCGTCGAGCTCCTGCGGGTCGGT
This sequence comes from Streptomyces sp. NPDC029526, assembly GCF_040637405.1. Lineage (NCBI taxonomy): Bacteria > Bacillati > Actinomycetota > Actinomycetes > Kitasatosporales > Streptomycetaceae > Streptomyces > Streptomyces sp. NPDC029526. Next base: position 111,204 of record NZ_JBEZWE010000016.1, on the reverse strand, counting down.
CACCGTGCCCGGCTCGAAGTCGCCGAGCAGCTCGTCACCGTTGGCGTAGACGTCCACGGTCAGGCCGGGGATGCCGTGGAAGACGGACACCATCGCCTTGCCGTCGTCGCCGGGAGCCGCCAGGGCGGGCGTGGCGACACCGAGCGCGAGGGCGCACGCGCCGGCCGAAGCAGCGAGGGTGAGGGAGGTACGGGAAGTCATGTCACAGGTCCTTTCCGAGGGAGTCCCCGCATCTGCGCGGAGTCTCATGGGTGTTTCGGTCGTGGGCGCCCCCGCGGATGCGCGGACGCTTCTGTTCTCCGGGCGGTCTGTTCTCCGGGGCGGTCGCCGGTCTCCGGTCTGCGGTCTCCGGTCTGCGGTCGGAGGTCGGAGGTCCGAGGTCCGGGGTCCGGGGTCCGGGGTCCGCGCGGCGCCTACGCGTCCGGGGCCGGCGAGCGCCCCTGGTCGATCGCTCCGCGCAGCCGGTGCAGACCGCGCCGGACATGGCTCTTGACGGTGCCCAGCGGCATGCCGGTGCGTTCCGCGATCTGGGCCTGGGTGAGGTCCTCGTAGAAGGCCAGGCACAACACGTCCCGCTGGTGCCGGGGCAGCCGGGACAACGCGTCCACCAGCAGCACCCGGTCCAGCACGCTCTCCGGGGCCGCCTCCGGGGGCGGGGGAGCGTCGGCAGCACCGCGGCCCGCGGAGTCCGCGAGCGCCAGCCGCCTGGTGCGCGCGGCCAACGCGTCGACGATCTTCCGCCGGGTGATGCCGACCAGCCACGCCCCCAGCGGACCCCGCTCCGGCCGGAAGCCGTCCCGGCCGCGCCAGGCGCCGAGGAACACCTGCTGGGTCACGTCCTCGGCCTCGTGGGTGTCGCCCAGCGACCGGGTGGCCATCGTGTGGACCAGGGGCCCCCAGTGCCGGTAGATCTCGGCGAACGCGGTCTCGTCGGCGGCGCGCAGGCCGCGGGCCAGCTCGTCCTCGTACCTGGTCTCCTCGACCGGCGGGACGAGGGTGCCGGTGCATCGGGTGTTCGTGGTGCTCATGGCCCGCTTCCTCCTGTCGTGCGTCAGGTGCGCGGTGGACGGCCTCCTCCCGACGGAGCCGGACGCCCTCGGGCCGCAGTGGCCGTGCGCACGGCGTCAGTCTTCGACGCGAGAAACGACGCAGACAACATGCGTCGTTTGTGCGTCGTACAGTGGACGCATGAACGTGGAGCAGAACGCGGCCGGGGACGGCCGGTCCGAGGCCGGGGGACGGGACGGCGGCGAACCGTCGCCCGGCGGGGGACTGACGACGGGCGAGGTCGCCCGGCGGCTCGGCGTGGCACCGACCACGGTCCGCACCTGGGACCGCCGCTACGGCCTCGGCCCCGACGCGCACACCGGCGGGCGGCACCGCCGCTGGACCGCCGCCGACGTGGCGCGGCTGGAACGGATGTGCGCCCTGACGGCCACCGGCGTGCCGCCGGCCGAGGCCGCGCGGATCGCGCGCGGCGACGCGACGGGCCCGCCGCCCTTCCGCCGCGGGCTCCCGTCGGCCGCGGCCCCTGGTCCGCGGCCGACGGCGGCCCGCGACCGGGCCGGCAGCGGACTGCGCCTCGGCGGCGACGTGCGTCAGGAGTGCAAGGGGATCGCCCGCGCCGCGCTGCGCCTGGACGCCGTGGCCCTCGAGGACCTGCTGCGGACCGCGATCGCCGAGCACGGCCTGGTCCCGGCCTGGACCGAGGTGATCATGCCGACGCTCCAGGCGGTGGGACGCAAGTGGGAGAGCTCGGGCGAACGCTACGTCGAGGTCGAGCACTTCCTGTCCTGGCACGTCTCCGGTGCCCTGCGCCGCAGCGCCCGGCCGGTGGCGGCCGACCGGCCCGGTGCCACCACGGTGCTCGCCTGCGTGCCGGGGGAGAACCACACCCTGCCGCTGGAGGCCCTGGCCGCCGCCCTGACCGAACACGGCCTGCCGGTCCGCATGTTCGGGGGAGCGCTGCCCGTGGAGTCCCTCGTCGCCGCGGTGCGCCGGACCGGACCCGCCGTGGTGGGACTGTGGGCGCAGTCCCGCACCACCGCGAGCCGACCGCTGGCCCAGCACGTGGCCGCGATGGAGTGGGGCGTGCGGGGCGCCCGCCGGAGGGCGACCGTCCTGACTCTGGGCCCCGGCTGGGCAGGCCAGGACGTGTCCGGCCTCCCGCGCCCGGCGGGCCTGGCGGAGGCGGTCGAGCTCGCGCGGTCCCTCACGGAGCGCTGACCGATACCCGGGTGCGGGCGCACCCGTGGTGGCTGCTGGCCTTCACCGCCCGGGCGTGATCCGCTGGGCTCGCGGTACCCGGACCCCAACCGCCGCCCCGCGACACGACCCACGGAGGAGCCATGGACGCCGTCCCCCGCGCCACGTCGTCCCCCTCGGCACGTCGTCCGCCGCGGCACGTCGTCCCCCGCGGCGTGCCGCACGGCGTCCGGCCGGCGGCGGGGCGACGCCCGTCCCCGCGCCCGCCCACCGCCCCGCGCCACTCACGCACGCCGCTCACCGTCCGCACCGCCGCCCCGCCCTGCGCGGCCACGCCCTCAACTCACCACGCGGCACCTCCGATCGCCCGCACACGGCGACTCCGCACGCCCCCACCGGCTGTCGCCGCACGTCCACCGACCCCCGCGCATCCACCGGCCCTCCGCCCGCAGAAGAGAAGCCGAACCGTTCCGTCCGCCGCCGCCCGCCCCTGACCACCCCACCGCCACCGCCTGCCGCCCGGCCCCGCCCCCTTCGACCGGAGTGATCGTGGATCCCGAGCTCGACCCCGACCCCCAGGCCACCCCCGCCCCGCCGCCCCCGCCCACCGGCGTCCCGGCCGACGGGCGCACCGCCGCCCGGGACGACCGGGCGCTCGGACCCACCGACGGCGGACGCACCGACGGCGAATGCACCGACGGCGGACGGCGGGCCCGGTGACCCCGCCGTCCGCCCCGTCCCGCACGTCCGACGTGGTGGTCATCGGGGGCGGCGCCGCCGGGCTCAGCCTCGCGCACCGGCTCACCGCGGACGGTTCCCTGTCCGTCACCGTCCTGGAGCCGCCGGACGGCCCGGTACGTCCCCCCGAGCGGACGTGGTGCTACTGGGAGGACCGGGGTGCCGGGGACTTCGACGAGGCCGTCACCGCGTCCTGGTCCCGGCTGCGCGTCCACGGTGCCGACGGTCGCGCGTTCACCGTCGACCCCGCGCCGCTCACGTACCGCATGCTGCGCTCCGCCGCCTTCGAGCGCCTGGTCCACGAGCGGCTGGCCGCGTCCCCCGGCGGACGGGTCCTGCGCGCGACGGCCGGCACGGTGCACGAGGTGCCCGGCGGAGCCGAGGTGCGGTGCACGGACCCCGACGGCCGCGCCCTGACGCTGCGCGCCCGGCACGTGTTCGACTCCCGCCCGCTGCGCTCCCTGCCGCCCGCCCGGACCCAGTTGCTGCAGCACTTCCGGGGCTGGTTCGTGCGCACGGACCGGGAGCGGTTCGACCCCGGCGTCGCCGACCTCATGGACTTCCGGGTGCCCCAGCCGCCGCACGGCCTCGCCTTCGGCTACGTCCTGCCCCTCGCACCGGACCGGGCCCTCGTGGAGTACACGGAGTTCTCCCGCGCGCCGCTGACCACCGAGGCGTACGAGACGGCCCTGGCCCACTACACCCGTGACGTCCTGGGCCTCGGCACCCACACCGTGGAGTCGGCCGAGCAGGGCGTCATCCCCATGACCGACGCGCGCTTCCCCCGCAGGGCCGGCGCCCGGCACCACCGCATCGGCACCGCGGGCGGCGCCACCCGCCCCGCCACCGGGTACACCTTCGCCGCGGTGCAGCGGCAGAGCACGGCCATCGCCGCCGCCCTGCGCGACGGACGGGTGCGCGTCCCCGCCGCCCACGGGCGCCGCTCGCTCGCCATGGACGCCATCATGCTGCGCGCCCTGGACACCGGACGCGTCGACGGCCCCGCCTTCTTCACCGGCCTGTTCCGGCACACCCCCGCGGAACGCCTGCTGCGCTTCCTCGACGGCGCCACCACCCCCTGGGAGGAGTGGACCATCGGACTGCGCACCCCCGTCGGTCCCATGCTCCGCACCGCCGTCGAACTCCCCTTCCTGCCCCGCCGTCACCGACCCGCCCCCACAGCCCCGACCGGAGTCAGCACCTCATGACACTGCTGCACGACCACGACCTGGCCCGTGCCTTCGACCACGCCGCGCGCACCTACGACCGCCTCACCGCCGTCAACCCCGGCTACCGCACCGACCTGCTGCGTTCCGCACGCCGGCTGCGGCTGCCCGACGGCGGGGCCGGACTGCACGTCCTCGACCTCGGCTGCGGCACCGGCACCTCCACGCGGGCCCTGCTGCGGGCCGCGCCGAAGGCACGCATCACCGCCGTCGACGCCTCCTCCGGCATGCTGCGGCGCGCCCTCACCAAGCCCTGGCCCGAGAACGTGCGGTTCCTGCACCTGACTGCCGAGGAGGTGGCGACCGCGGGGGAGGGGCCCTTCGACGCCGTCTTCGCCGCCTACCTGTTCCGCAACGTCACCGACCCCGACCGGGTGCTCGGCGCCGTGCGGGGGCTGCTGCGGCCCGGCGGGCGCCTCGTCGCCCACGAGTACACCCTCAGCGGAGCACCCGCGCACCGGGTCCTGTGGACGGCCGTCTGCCAGGGTGTCGTCATCCCGGCCGGCACCCTCGTCGGCGACCGCGCCCTGTACCGCCATCTCTGGCGCAGCGTCCTGGAGTTCGACACCGCGCCCGCCTTCGCCGACCGCCTCACCCGCGCCGGCTACACGGCGGTGCGCTCCGCACCCGTCGCCGGCTGGCAGACCGGCATCGTGCACACCTTCCTCGCCCGGACCCCTCCGGGCACGGAGCCCGTCACCGGCTCCACGGACACCGCCCGGCCCGTCGTCGAGGAGGCCACCCCGTGACCGTCCCCCCGCCCCCCGTCCCCCGCAGAGGCCGCGACCGCAAGGCCGACGTCCTCATGCCCGCCCCGGGCCGCGACCGGTTCACCCGCACGGACGCCCCCCGGGTCGCCGTCGCCGGCGGCGGCATCGCCGGCCTCGCCGCGGCCACCCTGCTCGCGGAGCGGGGCGCCCGCGTCACCCTCCACGAGGCCGGAGACGCCCTCGGGGGCCGCCTGTCCGGACACCCGACCCGCCTGGCCGACGGCTCCCCGGTGACCATGAGCCGCGGCTTCCACGCCTTCTTCCGCCAGTACTACAACCTGCGCGGCCTGCTGCGCCGGACCGACCCCGGTCTCACCCGGCTCACACCGCTGCCCGACTACCCCCTCCGGCACAGCGGGGGCCTCACCGACAGCTTCGCCCGCGTCCCGCGGACGCCCCCGTTCAGCGCGCTCGGCTTCGTCGCGCTCAGCCCCACCTTCGGCTGGCGCGACCTGGCCGGGCTGGACGCCCGCGCGGCCCTGCCGCTCCTCGACGTCCGCGTGCCGGACGTCTACGAGCGCTTCGACGGCATCAGCGCCACCCGGTTCCTCGAAGGCGTCCGCTTCCCCGAGGCCGCCCACCATCTCGCGTTCGAGGTGTTCTCCCGCAGCTTCTTCGCCGACCCGCGCGAACTGTCCGCCGCGGAACTGCTGTTGATGTTCCACATCTACTTCCTCGGATCCGCCGAGGGACTGCTCTTCGACGTGCCCGACGAGCCCTTCCCGCACGCCCTGTGGGACCCGCTCGGCGACTACCTCGGCCGCCTGGGCGCCGACGTGCGCACCGCGAGCGCCGTCCACGCCGTCCGGCCCCGCGACGACGGGGGAGTGGACCTGGACACGGACACCGGTGCCGAGCGCCACGACGCCGTGGTCCTCGCCCTGGACCCCGGCGCCCTGCGCGCACTCGTCGCCGCCTCGCCCGGCCTGGGCACCACCGCCTGGCGGGACGACGTGGCCGCCCTGCGCACCGCGCCGCCGTTCCTGGTCTCCCGGCTCTGGCTGGACCGCCCGGTCCGCGCCGACCGCGCCGGGTTCCTCGGCACCAGCGGCTACGACGGGCTCGACAACATCAGCGTCCTGGAACGCTACGAGGGCGAGGCCGCGCGGTGGGCCGCCGCGAAGGGCGGATCGGTGGTGGAACTGCACGCCTACGCCGTCGACCCGGCAGCCGATCGCGAGAAGACGGAACGCACGCTCCTGGACCGGCTGCACCAGGTGTACCCGGAGACGCGCGAGGCCCGCGTGGTCGACGCACGGCACGAATGGCACGCCGACTGCCCCCTGTTCCCCGTCGGCTCCCACCACCGGCGGCCCCCCGTGCGCACCCCCCACCCCCGGGTGACGCTGGCCGGCGACGCCATCCGCTGCGACCTTCCCGTCGCCCTGATGGAACGCGCCGCCACCACCGGATTCCTCGCCACCAACGCGCTGCTCGAAGCGTGGGACGTCCGCGGGCAGGTGCTGTGGACGGTCCCCCGGGCGGGCCGTTCCCCCGCCCTGCGCGCCCTCGCCGCCCTCGGGAGGGAGCCTCGCCCCCTCAGCGGCTGAGCCGCCGGCGCGCGACGGCCGTACGGCCCGGGGCCTCCACGGCTCCGGGCCCCGTCCGGGCCGGGGCATGCGTGTGGTCCAAGCCGTCCCGGGCTCCGGTCAGCGCTCCTCGTCCGTGTCCCGTTCCGGCCGGCCGGGGCCGTCCAGGGGCGTGCCGTCCCGGGCGAGCCGGTCCGCGAGCGCGTCGGCGAGCAGCCGGTCCCGCTCGATGGCATGGGTGCGGTGGGCGGTGCGGGCGATGATCTGACTTGCGATCGGTGCGGTGAACAACTGGACCACGGCGACCACCAGCAGCACCGCGGCGTGGCGCAGGGGCATCTGCGCGGCCGCCCCCACGAGCACGAGGAACAGCCCCAGGGTCTGGGAGTTGGAAGCCGTGTGCAGCCGGGTCACCACGTTCGGGAAGCGCAGCAGCCCCAGGGCACTGAGACAGCAGAAGCCCGCGCCCGCCGTGAACAGCACGACCGTCACCGCGTCGAGCAGAACGGTCACCGCATGCCCTCCCGCTTCTCGATCAGGTGGGCGACCGTCACCGAACCGATGAAGGCCAGCAGGGCGAGGACGACGAGCAGCGGGACCATCGTGGTGTCGTCACGCGCCACGGAGCCCACGGCCGTCGCGGCGATGGTCAGGGTGACCAGCACGTCGAGCGCCAGGATCCGGTCGAGGGCCAGCGGACCGCGCACCAGACGCACCAGGGTGATGACGGCGGACACCGCGATCACGGTCAGGGTGATGGCGTGGAGCAGGCTCATGATGTCCCTCCTCGGGCGTCGTCCCGGGGTTCCTCCTCGGGCGGGGCGGACGGCCCGTCGCCGGTGTCGTGCCGGTACCGGACGGCCCGCGCCACCCGGCGCTCCAGGGCCTGGATGTCCGCCCGGCGGCGGGCGATGTCGTCCTCGCTGCCGTGCGGCAGCAGCGCGTGCACGTAGAGGCACCTGCGGCGCCGGTCGATCTCGACGACCACGGAGCCGGGCGACATGGTGATGAACTCGGCGACGGCCGCGATCAGCAGGTCGCTGTCGAGGCGCAGCGGGACCTCGACGATCGCGAACGACGCCCGTCGGCCGTGACGCACGACCTGCCAGGCGACCACGCACCCGGACTTCACCAGATCGGTGAGCACGTGGACCATCAGCCGCGCGATGCGCAGCGGGTCGGGCACGGCCCCCGGCAGGACCGCGGGCAGCGGGAAGAGCAGGACCACGCCGACGGCCACGAGGAGGCCGCCGGCCACCACCACCGCGCTCGCGGTGCCCCACAGCAGCAACCACAGCAGCCAGAGCCAGATGATCATCGGCAGGTGGCGCAGGCCGGGCCGGGCCCGGCGCCCGTGACGGTCCGCGGGGGCGCTCACCGGCCCGTGCCTTCCATGACGGCGGACCGGTACGCGTGCGGGCGCAGCAGGTCTTCGGCGGCCCGTTCGCTGACCCGGGCGAGCGGGCCCGCGCACACGGCGACCACCACTCCGGCCGCCGCCATGCCGGCCGTGGCGGCGAGCATGAGCCCCTTTCCGCGCCGGAGGCCCGACGCCGGGGCCGTGGCGGGCGCCTCGTCCGTCGGCGCACGGCCCGGCGGATGTCCCATGAAGGCCGCCGTCCACACGCGGCTCATCGTGTAGAGGGTCAGCAGACTGGTGACCAGGGCGGTCCCGGCGAGGAGGTAGGCGGTCGGCCCGGCCCGGGCGACGGCCGCCTGCAGCAGTGCCAGCTTGGCGACGAAACCCGAGAACGGCGGGATGCCCGACAGGCTCAGGGCCGGTACGAGGAACAGCGCCACCACGACCGGGCCGGGACGCGGCCACCGCCTCAGAAGGTGCAGCGCCGCCGTGTCCGTGCGGAGCACGATCAGGTCGGTGACGAGGAACAACGCCGCCTGGACCACGATGTGGTGAACGATGTAGAGGATGGTGCCGGTCAGCCCCGCGGTGTCGAACAGCGCCAGACCGAACAGCATGAAACCGATGTGGCTGACGAGCGTGAAGGACAGCAGCCGGTTCAGGTCGTCCTGGGCGAGGGCGCCGAGGATCCCCAGGATCATGGTGATGATCGCGGCACACGCCAGCAGGAGCCACACCTCCGTGCGCGGGAAGAGCAGCGTCTGGGTGCGCAGCAACGCGTACACGCCGACCTTGGTCAGCAGCGCGGCGAAGACCGCGGTGATCGGCGAGGGGGCGGTGGGATAGCTGTCGGGCAGCCAGAAGTGCAGCGGCACGATCGCCGCCTTGATGCCGAGCACGGACAGCAGCAGCAGGGCGAGCGCGGAGCGCAGGCCGTCCGGCAGCTCCGCGATCCGCGGGCCGAGCTGCGCCAGGGTGACCGTGCCGGTCGACGCGTACACCAGCGCGATCAGTGCCAGGAACAGCAGCGACGACGTCAGACTGACGATCGTGTACGTCATCCCCGCGCGGGTGCGGTTCTCGTCGCCGTCCAGGGTGATCAGCACGTAGGAGGCGGCGAGCATCACCTCGAAGGCCACGAACAGGTTGAACAGGTCGCCGGTGAGGAACGCCAGGCTCAGGCCCGTCACGAGCACCAGGTAGGCCGGGTGGAAGGCCAGGGCGGCACCGCGCCGCTTCTCCGCCGTGCCCTGGCCGATGGCGAACAGCAGCACGGCCAGGGCGACCAGCGCCGAGACGGTCAGCAGCAGGGCGGACAACCGGTCGGCCACGAGGGTGATCCCGAGCGGTGCGGGCCAGTCCCCGGCGTGCAGGGTCTGCGGCCCGTCCCGGTCGGCCAGCACCAGCAGTGCCGCACCGCAGGCGGCCACCGCCGCGAGGAGGACGACGCCGGCCGTGCGCACCACCGCACGGGGGAGGCCCAGCAGGGAGGCACCCGCGCCGAGGGTCGGCAGCAGGATGGGCAGGGCCAGCAGGACCGCGGTCATCGGTCTCCCTCCGGGGCGGTTTCCTCCACGGTCCGGGCGGGGCCCGTGTCGTCCTCGTCACGGTCGCCGAAGGTGCCGATGCGCCGGTCCTCCACGTCGTCGCGCACCTCGTCGTGCCCCGTCAGGCGCCACGACCGGTAGGCCAGGGCCATCAGGAACGCCGTCAGACCGAAGGTGATCACGATCGACGTCAGCGCCATCGCCTGGGGCAGCGGGTCGGCCATGTGCCCCGGGAGGGGGGATCCGTCCTCCAGCACCGGGGGGCGGCCGGGTGTGCCCCCGGCCACCAGGAGCAGCAGGTTCGTCCCGTGGCCCAGCAGGACGAAGCCGAGGACGATCCGCATCAGCGACCGTTGCAGCATCAGGTAGAAGCCGACGGCGAACAGACCGCCGACCACGAGCGCCAGGGTCACGTCGGCCGAACTCATCGTGCCCCCTGTGCCGTCGCGCTGTCGTCCGCGGTGTCGGCCGCGTTCGCCTCGGCGATGTCCTGGCCGAGGTGGACGCCGACGGCCGACAGCAGTTTCAGGACGACACCGATCACCAGCACATAGACGCCGATGTCGAAGAACACGCTGGTCGCCAGCTTCACCGTGCCCAGGAGCGGCGGATGCAGCGTCACCACCGTGCTCTCCAGCACGGCACCGCCGAAGAGGAGCGGGACCGCCCCCGCCACGGCGGCGAGCAGCAGCCCCGAGCCGGCCACCACGCTCGCCGGCGCCCGGACCGCGGCCCGGAGGTCGGCGCGCCCGCCCGCCAGGTACCGCAGGACGAAGGCCAGACCCGCCACCAGACCGCCGGCGAACCCGCCGCCGGGGCCGTAGTGACCGGAGAACAGCAGGAACAGCGACAGGACCAGGACGGAGGGGAACAGCAGCCGGGCCGCCACCTCCAGCAGCAACGTCCGCTCGCCGCCCGGTCGTTCGACCGCGCCGGGCAGCCAGGTCCGCGCCGGCTCGTCCCAGTGCGCCGTCGGGGCCGTGCCGCCCGGCCCGCCGGACGTCCTGCCGGGGCCGCGCCCGCCCACCCGGATCAGGCTCACCGCACCGACCGCCGCCACCATGATGACCGAGATCTCCCCGAGTGTGTCGAGCGCCCGGAAGTCGACGATGATCGTATTGACGATGTTGTCGCCCCCCGTCTCCTTCATGCGGTCCGTGTACCCCGACGAGACGGCCGGAGCCGTGCGCGCGGCGGACGCCACCAGCGTGAACCAGGTGACGAGGACCCCCACCGCGCCGGCCGCCACCGCCCGCACCAGACGCACCCGGGTCGCCGTCCGGCCGGGACTGAACCGGGCCGGCATCCGGCGCAGCACCAGGACCACCACGACCAACGTCATGGTCTCCACCAGGAACTGGGTCAGCGCCAGGTCCGGCGCACCCCGCACCAGGAACACCCCGGCCACGCCGTAGCCGACCGCACCGGTCAGCAGAAGACCGGTCAGCCGGTGCCTCGAGCCCACCACCGCGGCCGCCGCCGTCAGCACCACCACGGCCAGAATCGGCTCCACGGGGGACCACCACAGCAGCGGCGAACCCGGAGAGAGCGCGCCGGCCACCAGTGCCGTGCCGGGCACCAGCAGCACGGTCGCCAGCAGCACCGTCAGGTACAGCGGGACCGAACCCACCTGGGTGTGCCGGGTCACGGTCACGGCGAGCCGGTCGGCCGCCGCGACCGTGCGGTCGTAGGCGCGCTGCACATCGGGCAGGCGCGGCGCCTCGGGCAGGGCACGCCGTCCCAGGTGCACCAGCACGCCGAGCGTCAGCGTCAGCGCCGACAGCCCCAGCACGGGCGTGAAGCCGTGCCACAGCGACAGCTCGTACGGCCCGTCCGGGCCCGGCGGGTAGGTGTCGGCGTACGCACCCGTCAGCGCCGCGGTGCCCGTGTACCCCACGCCCAGCACCAGCCCCGCCCCGGCCAGCACGGCCACCGGCGCGACGAACCCGGCCTCGGGCCGCTCCGCCTCGGCCACCGGGCCCCGGGGGCGGCCGCCGAACGCCCCCTGCACGAACCGCGCGGCGTACGCCACGGTCAGCGCCGACCCGGCCACGAGCACCGCCGTCAGCCATCCGTGCCCGGCGAGCTGCGAACCGCCGTGCAGGAACGCCTCGACGTAGGCCTCCTTGCCGAGGTAGCCGACCAGCGGCGGGAGCCCGGCCATCGACGCGGCGGCCAGCGCCGAGACCGCGAAGAGCACCGGCATGCGACGCCCCGCGCCGGACAGTTCACGGATGTCCCGGGTCCCCGCCCGCCGGTCCAGGATCCCCACGGACAGGAAGAGGGCCGCCTTGAACGCCGCGTGCGCGAGCAGCATCACCGCCCCGGCCAGCGCGGCCGTCCGCGTACCCGCCCCCAGCAGGGCGACGAGCAGGCCCAGCTCGCTGATCGTGCCGTAGGCCAGCAGCAGCTTCAGGTCGGTCGCGCGCAGCGCCCGCCACGCGGCCGCCACCATCGTGGTCAGGCCCACCGCGAGCACCATCGGCCGCCAGGGGGCGACGTCCGACAGGGCGGGAGCCAGCCGGGCGATCAGGTAGACCCCGGCCTTGACCATCGCGGCCGCGTGCAGGTAGGCGCTCACCGGGGTCGGCGCCACCATGGCCGCGGGCAGCCAGCCGTGCAGGGGCATCTGCGCGGACTTGGCGAACGCCCCGATCAGGACGAGCACCACGGCCGCGGAGACCGCGCCCCCCTGCGGCGGGTCGGCGAGGATCGCGGAGATCCGGTACGTCCCGGCCGCCCGGCCGAGCATGATCAGACCGAGCAGCATCACCAGACCGCCCGCCGTGGTCACCAGCAGTGCCTGCCGGGCGGCGCGACGCTCGTCCCGGTCGTCCCCGCTGCCGGCGATGAGCACGAAGGAGGCGACCGTCGTCAGTTCCCAGAAGACGTACAGGACGAAGACGTTGTCGGCCAGGACGAGTCCGGTCATCACCCCGGCGAAGGCGAGCAGCACGGCGGCCAGGCGGCCGGTGTCCCGTTCGACGTAGTACCGGCAGTACAGCAGGACCAGGGCTCCCACGCCGGCGACGATCCACAGCATCAGCAGGGACAGCGCGTCCAGCCGCAGGTCGACCGTCAGCCCCAGCGAGGGGGCCCACGTCAGGCTCTCGCGGTACTCGCCGCCGTCCAGGACGTGCGGGGCGCGCGTACCCGCCCAGACCACGACCGCCAGCGGCACCAGCGCCGCCACCACCCACACCGCGCGGCCGACGCGCCGCTGCCACCAGGGGATGGTCACTGCCACTGCCGCGTGCGCAGCCAGCAGGAACAGCACCGCACCAACTCCTCCGCCTCGTTCCGGTCGCCGCCGCGCGCCCGGCCGTACCGGCCGTCCCCACAAGCCCTATCCCGATCGTCGGTCGAGGGTGCCCGACACGGCGGCAATCAATCCCCCGGGTGGTGCAGATGGGTGCAGGGCGCGGGCCGGAACGCGTCCGGTCCGGGCCCCGGACCGGACGCGTCCGTCGTTCCGCCGGGCCCGCGGGGGCGCCTCCCGCCGCCGAGCGGCCGGGTCAGCTGTTGAGCTGCCAGATGGCGAAGTTGAGGGAGGCCGCGTACAGCACCCACAGCGCGTACGGCACGAGCAGCAGTGCGGCCGCCGGACTGCGGCGCCGGAACAGGACCATGGTGACGGCGAGCGCGGCCAGCAGCAGGCAGATGTCGAGGAACGCCAGGCCGTACCGGTCGGCGCCGAAGAACAGCGGTGTCCAGGCCAGGTTCAACGCGAGCTGCAGGCTCCAGAGGACGATCTCCTTCCGGGCCGCCGCCAGGGGACGGTGGCGCAGCACGAGCCAGGCGGAGAACGCGATGGTGGCGTACAGCACCGTCCACACCGGGCCGAACAGCCAGGAGGGCGGAGCCCAGGCGGGGCGGTCGAGCGAGCGGTAGGTGCTCCCCGAGTCCGACGCCGCCAGGCCGCCCAGGGCAGCCACCGCGTAACAGACCGCGAGGAGCAGGACGAGGAGCAGAACGGACCTGCGCGAGGCGGCGCGATGCCGGCGGTCCTGGTCGGGTGGGGCCTGCGTCACCTGCGGTCTCCCATCGTCGTGACAGCGGGGTGCCGGCCGGGTGCCCCGGTACCGTCGTTCGATGCGGCCGGCAGGGGACGAGCGGCCCCGGTGCCGCACGGACCTCCGACGGGGCCGGTAGGACGACGGCCCCCCGTGCCGCACCGCGCGGACGCCCGACGAGCGGCGGCGGGCGGCGCACCGGCCGGCGGAGGAGCGGAGGACGGAGCTGGGGGCGGAGCGTGCCGCCGGCGCCCCGCCCTCCGGCCTCACCCGGGGAAACGTCCCGTACTGCGCAGCGCCCAGCGTCGCTCCGCGTAGGCCAGGTCGTCGCGCCACAGACGTCCGGCCGTGCGCCGCATCAGCGGGCGCAGCGCCGGGGCGGCGGCCCGGGCGAGCCGGAAGCCCCGCCGGTCCGAGGCGGCGACGACCGCCTCGACCACCGCGGTCCGCGGCCGGGCGTGCCCCTCGCCGGTCAGCGGCGTCGCATGGGTCTCGACCACGGACGTCGCGCCCTCGCCCTCGGTGATGCGCATGACGATGGTGCGCGGTTCGGGCGTGGTGAACTCCGCCCGCACCGGCACCACCAGACGGCCCGCCACCCGGAAGGAGACGTCGACGACGAACGCGTCGTCACCGTCGCCGTCCGGCTCCGACACCACCGACAGGTCCACGAAGGAGTACGGGTGGAACCACGAGCCGTGCCACGGGTCCAGCCGGTTGGCGATCACGTCCTGGGGCTCGCAGCGCCCGACCGCCGTGAACACGGCGTCCACCCCCTCGCCCGCGACGGGCCGGGCCGGCACCACGGGCCGCTCGGTGGGCTCCTCACCGCCGACCGCGTCCAGGCGGACCCACACGAGGATGCCGTCGTCGTGTACCGGATACGGTTCCCAGCCGGCGAACGGGCCGCCCTCCAGGGCCAGTCCGTGCCAGTGGCACACCAGCGTGCCGCACACCACCCGGCTGTCGCGCAGCGGCGCCCCCAGGTGCGGGCAGACACCGGGCCCGGCCCGCAGCTCACCCGACGGCGAGCGCCACAGCACGACCTCGGTACCGCCCACCGTCCTGCCGTAGGGCTTCGCCCCGGCCCGGATCTCCCGCGACGCGCCGACGACGAACCAGTTCCCGGACGGGCGCGCCGAGGCGCGCTTGAGTGCTCCCGCGATCAGCGCCGGGCGCGCCCGGCGCCACGTCGGCTCCTGCCCGGCCCAGTCAGGACCGCTGCGCCGCCGCAGCGGCGACGTCCAGCGGGTACCGTCCGCCCGTCCCGTCACTGTCCCGCTCCTTCCGCCTCGAAGGCCGTCGCGCCCGGCGTGCGCACCGAGCCGGGCGTGCGTGTCGTACCCGGCGTGGGTGCCGTGCCGGGCACGGTACGGACCGGCCGCCGGTTCCGTGCGCGCCACCGGGCGCCGACCACCGCGACGGCGCCGCCCGCCGCCGTGGCGGCCCGGCGCCTGCGCGAGACCACCGCCCGCCGGTGCAGCACGCCGTAGTCCTGCTCCGCGATCGCGTCGAGGATTCCGCCGTACAGGGTGAACGCCGTACGGATGCAGGGCCGCACACGCGGATCGAGCAGGGCGATGCCCGGCTCCGCCGCGCGGTACACCTGCCGTGTCAGCGCCTCCGCGGCCACGAACGCCGCCCGGATCCGCGGATCACGGCGCCCCGTGCGGCGGCTCCACTCCAGCAGCGGCCGGTCCACGCCGTGGGCGGCCAGCAGGTCCGCCGGCAGGTAGACGCGGCCCCGGTCCAGGTCCTCGCCCACGTCCCGCAGGAAGTTGGTCAGCTGGAACGCCACCCCGAGGTCCGCCGCGTGCGGCTCCGCCTCCTCGCGCGGGCCGACCGTGCCCAGCACCGGGAGCATCTGCAGCCCGATGACCGCCGCCGAGCCGTGCATGTAGCCGCGCAGATCGGCGTAGGTGGGGTAGTCGGTGACCGTCAGGTCCGCGCGCATCGCGGCCATGAAGTCGACGAAGAGCGAGGGGTCGACGGCGTACCGGTCGGCGGTGTCGGCGACCGCCCGCACCACCGGCTCGTCACCGCCGCCGCTGCGCAGCCCCCGCAGCAGGTCCGCCTCCAGGGCCTCCAGCAGCCGGTCGCGTTCCGCGGGCGTGCGGCGACGGTCCAGGTCGTCCACGATGTCGTCCGCCCAGCGGGCGAAACCGTACAGGGCGTGCACGGCCGAACGCCGCTCCAGCGGCAGCAGGCGGGTGGCCAGGAAGTACGTCCGGCCGTGGCGGGCGTTGAGCCGCCGGCAGTGGGCGTAGTCGGCACGCAGCACGGGATCGGTGATCCCGGCGGCGTCCAGTTCACGACGGGTCATCGGCACCTGCCGGGGTCGGGGCGGACGGACGGGCGGCCGGCGCGGCGGCGGGGGAGGAGACGGGGACCGCGGCGGTACGGCCGCCCGGCACCCGGCGGCCCGCGCCGGACGGTCCTCCGGTGACGCGGGCGGCGGCCAGCTTGCCGCTGATCAGCACCGTCGGCACCCCCACCCCGGGCGTCGTCCCGCAGCCGGCCAGCACGACGTTGTCCAGCCCGCGCACCATGTTGCGCGGCCGGAACGGACCCGTCTGCGCGAAGGTGTGCGACACCGAGAACGGGCTGCCCGCCGCGTGGCCCTGAGCCGTCCAGTCCAGCGGGGTCACCAGTTGCTCCTCCTCGACACTGTCCGCGAAGCCCTCCAGCCCCCGGCGTTCCAGCTCGGCGACCAGACTGTCGCGGTAGCGGGGCCCCAGGTCCCGCCAGGCGGGCGCGGACGGACCGATCGTCGTGTTGGGACACGGGGCCAGCACGTAGTGCAGATGGCGGCCCGGGGGTGCCAGCGAGGCGTCGTGCGTCGTCGGCCGGGTGATCAGCAGTGACGGGTCGCTCATCAGCTCGCCCGTGCGGGTCAGTTCGTCGAAGGTGCGCTCCCAGGCGGCCCCGAAGGACAGCGTGTGGTGCGCCAGACCGGGCCAGGTGCGGTCCGTGCCCGCGTGCAGGATCACCGCGGACGGCGAGTGCCGCAGCGCGACCGGCCGCCGCGGAGCACGCCCCAACAGGCGGTGAGCGGTGGACAGTTCACAGGTGAGGACGACCGCGTCACAGGCGATGCGCTCGCCCGACGCCAGACGCACGGCCCGCACCCGCCCCGCCCGCCGCTCCAGCGACTCCACCTCGGTCGACCACCTGAGGTCGGCGCCCGCGTCGGCGGCGGCGTCGGCCATCGCCCGGGGCAGTGCGTGCATCCCGCCTCGGGGGAACCAGACCCCGGCCACCGTGTCCATGTACGCGATCACCGCGTACGCCGCCAGCGCCCGCTCGGGCGCCACCCCGGCGTACAGCGCCTGGAAGGAGAACACCCGGCGCAGTCGCGGATCGGCCAGGAACCGGCCGATGCGCGCGTCCAGCCGGCCGAAGCCGCCCAGGGCCGCCAGCCGTGCCAGGTCCGGGTGCAGCAGCTGCAGGGGCGAGTCGAAGTTCGTGTCGATGAAGCGGCGCATCTGCGCCCGGTACAGCCGCTGCAGCCACTCCCGCAGCCGCCGGTAGCCGGCTGCCTCCGCCGGTCCGGCGAACCTCCTGACCTCCGCCTCCATCGCCTCGCCGTCGGTGTGCACGTCGAGCGAGGTGCCGTCCGCGAAGGCGGCCCGGTACGCGGGGTGCAGGGCCGTCAGCTCCACACGGTCCGCAAGACTGTCCCCGACGGCCGCGAACGCCTCGTCGGCCAGCTCGGGCATCGTCAGCACCGTCGGCCCGGTGTCCACCTCGTACCCGCCCATCCGCAGCCGGCCGGACCGGCCGCCCGGCCCGGCGTCCCGCTCGACGAGCGTCACCCGGCGTCCCGCGCCCAACAGGTGCAGGGCGCAGGCGAGTCCGGACAGTCCGGCGCCCACCACGACGACGTGGTCGGTGGGTCCGCTCACCGTTCTCATCGGACTCCCTCCGCGCGGCTCGGGGAGACGCCCGACGCCCGCTCGACCAGCACGGCGAACTCCCGCCGCACGGCGAGATCCGCGCCGGACCGCTCGAACGACCGCAGGGCGGTCCGGGCCAGCCCGGCGATCCTCGACTCCACCACCGAGCGCGCCCCGGTGCGTTCCAGCGCGGCCCGCATCCGCTCCACGGTGACCCCGGGCCGGCCGGCGGCACCCGGCGAGAGCAGGCTCACGGCCTCCTCGTCACCGGCCGCGTCGGCCAGCCCCAGGCCGACGGCGAGCAGATACGTCGGCTTGCGCGTCCACAGGTCCTCACCGACCGGCTTGCCGGTCAGCGCCGGGTCGCCGAAGGCCCCCAGCAGATCGTCACGCAACTGGAAGGCCAGCCCGGCGCACCGGCCCGCCGCCCGCAGCGCGTCGACGGTGTACGCGTCGGCCCCGGCCAGCGCCGCGCCCAGGGCCATCGGCCGCTCCACGGTGTAGAGGGCGCTCTTGAGCGTGGCGATGGTCAGCGCCTCGTCGACGCCTACGGTCCCGGTGGCCTGCGCGTGCAGGTCCCGGTACTGCCCGGCGACCATCTCCCCGCGCATCGCACGCCACTCCCGCAGCAGCCGCGTCCCGTGCGGCGACGCGAGGGCCGTCTCCGTCAGCAGGTCGTCCGCCCACGCCAGCGCCAGGTCCCCGGCGAGCACCGCGGCCGACGTCGCGAACTCCTCCGCCGAACCGGACATCCGCCGCGCCCGGTGCATGGCCGCCAGGTCCACGTGCACGGCGGGCGCCCCCCGCCGCAGCGGCGATCCGTCCATCACGTCGTCGTGTATGAGGGCGCACGCCTGGAGGAGTTCCAGCGCCGCCCCGATCCGCAGCACGTCGGTGCCGTCCCCCGCGCCGCCGGCGGCACGCCAGCCGCACCACGCGAACGCGGTCCGCAGCCGCTTGCCCCCGCGCCGCACGAGCGTGGCGACCCGGCCCGCCACGTCACGGGCGTACACCGGGTCCACGTCGTGGGCCCGGGACAGGTGCACGTCGAGGACACGCTCCAGAACCGGTTCGACCGCCCGGGCGGCGTCCGGAGCGGTGAGCGGGTCGTCCACGGTCTCTGCCGGTCCGGCCGTCGTCGGCCGCAGTCCAAGCATGCACAACCCCTTCTCGCTCTCAGTCATCTGCACACCTGTGCTTCCGCCGGGTGCCCCGGTCCGGATGCGCTGATGCCTGCCCGGTGGGGGCGGCGGCACGGGCGACCCTCACCCCATCGGCCCCGCGACGGTTCGCCCGTGGGGGTGTGTCACCTGCCGGAGGAGGCCCGCCGGCCGTCGGTGCGTCAGTCGCGGCCACGGGCCCTCCTGAAACGTGCCAGGCCGTCGGCGAGGCCGATCAGCGGATCCGGGTAGCGCAGCCGGGACCGTTCCGCCTCCGGCAGGCGCCAGGGCTCGTGCACCTTCCCGCCGGGCACGTCCGCCAGTTCGGGCACCCAGCGGCGCACGTACACACCGTCCGGGTCGTGCCGCCGGCCCTGCAGCACCGGATTGAGGACGCGGTGCGGGCGGGTGTCGGTGCCCGTGCCGGCGACCCACTGCCAGTTCAGCTGGTTGTTGACGACGTCCCCGTCCACCAGCCAGTCCAGGAAGTGCCGGGCACCGATGCGCCAGTCCACGTACAGGGTCTTGGTCAGGAAACTCGCCGTCAGCAGGCGGGCCCGGTTGTGCATCCACCCCTCGTGCCGCAGTTGGCGCATCGCCGCGTCCACCACCGGGTAGCCGGTGCGGCCCTCCCGCCAGGCGGCGATGTCCTCGGCGGCCTCGTCCTCGGTGCGCCAGCGGTCGCCGCGGGTGCGGTAGTCCCGCACGGACGCCTCGGGACGGGCGGCCAGCACCTGGTGGTGGAAGTCCCGCCAGCACAGCTGCCGCACGAACGCGTCCGCGGCCGGGCCGCCGTGCGCGCGGGCCCGCTGGACGAGTTCGGCCGGCGAGAGGGCACCGAAGTGCAGGTACGGCGAGAGCCGCGAGGTCAGGTCGCCCGCCAGGTCGTCCTGCCCCTCGGCGTAGCTGCCGGGCCCGTCGAACCCCCTGCCGGACCACCGGGAGAACCGCTCCCGGCCCGCGGACTCACCGCCCGCCGCGAGACCGGGGGAGATCCCGGACGGCCGGGACGGCAGCGGCTGACCGCGCACCGCGGACGGCACCGGCACGGAACGCGGCGCCCGGTGCGCCGGCCGCAGCCGCTCGTCCGTCCAGCGCCGGAAGTACGGGGTGAACACGGAGTAGTGGTCGGAGCCGGCGGGCGCCACCGCCCCCGGGGCCACCGCGGTGACCACGGCGTCGTGCACCCGCAGCGCCACGCCCCGTTCGCCCAGTGCGCGGCGCAGCCGCTCCTCCCGGTGGTGGGCGTAGGCCGTGACGCCCGCCGCCAGGTGCACCTCGGCCGCTCCGCACTCGGCCGCCACGGCGGCCACCTCCTCGGCCACCGGACCGGACCGCACCACCAGCCGGCCGCCCCGTTCGCGCAGCGAGGCGTCCAGGTCGGCCAGGCAGTCGGCGAGGAACGCCACCCGGTTGGGGACGTCGAAGCCCGCCGCGTGGACGCCGGGGTCCCGGACGAACAGCGGCACGACCTCGTCCGCCGCGGCCAGCGCGGCGTGCAGCGGCGGATGGTCGTGCAGACGCAGGTCCGAGGTGAAGAGGACGACGGCGACGGTCATGGCGTCCCTCCTGGTGCGGCGGTACTGCGTGACGGCGGTGCGGGCCCCGGTCGGCGCGGGCGCGCCGGCGCGCGGAGGCGGGGCGGGCGTGAGGCGTTCCGGCCGGGTGACGCGGCGCCGCCCTACTGCTCGGCCCGGCGGGGACGGGCACCCCCGCGGGGTCGGCCTCCCGGCGACGCGGCCGGCCCGCCCTTCGGTGCGCTCAGCCCTTTGGCGGCGGCCTGGGTGATGTTGCGGGCCATGCCGCCGAAGACGATCGCGTGGAAGGGCGAGACGGACCACCAGTAGGCGTGCCCCGGCAGACCGCGCGGGTGGAACACCGCCCGCTGCCGGTACCGGGTCCGGCCCTGCTCGTCCGTCACCACGCGCATCTCCAGCCAGGCCGCCCCCGGCAGCCGCATCTCCGCGCGCAGCCGCAGCAGACGGCCCGGTTCGATCTCCTCCACCCGCCAGAAGTCCAGCGAGTCGCCCACCCGCAGCCGTTCGGCGTCCCGCCGCCCGCGCCGGAGCCCCACCCCGCCGACGAACCGGTCCAGCCAGCCGCGGACCGCCCACGCCAGCGGGAAGGAGTACCAGCCGTTGTCGCCCCCGATGCCCTCGATCACCTTCCACAGGGCCTGCGGGGACGCGTCGACCGGCCGTTCCCGCTCGTCCTCATACAGGCTGCCCCCGGCCCAGGCCGGGTCGGTGGGCAGTGGGTCGCTGGGCGCTCCCGGGACGGCGGCGGACGACCAGCGCGTCGAGACCTGGGCGTCCCGGACTCGGCGCAGCGCCAGCCGCAGCGCATCGTCGAACGGCAGCGGACGGCCCGGGGCGTCGGGCATGTGACGGGCGATGTCGTGCTCGTGGCAGACGACCTCGTGCCGCAGCGATTCGGTCAGCGGACGGGCGATGGCCGCCGGCACCGGGGTGACCAGGCCCACCCAGTAGCTGGACAGCCGCGGGGAGAGCACCGGCACCGGCACGATCAGCCTTCGTCGCAGCCCGCTGACGGCGGCGTAGCGGCGCATCATGTCGCGGTAGGTGAGCACGTCCGGCCCGCCGATGTCGAACGCCCGGTCGACGTCGGCCGGCATGGTCGCCGAACCGACCAGGTAGCGCAGCACGTCGCGCACCGCGATCGGCTGCGTGCGGGTGTCCACCCAGCGGGGCGTGACCATGCCCGGCAGCCGTTCGGTCAGGTAGCGCAGCATCTCGAACGAGGCCGACCCGGAGCCGATGACGACGGCGGCCCGCAGCACGGTGGCCGGCACCGGCGAGTCCAGGAAGATCCGACCGACCTCCGCCCGTGACCGCAGGTGCGGCGAAAGAGATGCCTCGGGCACCCCCATCGGAGTGAGCCCGCCGAGGTAGACGATGCGCCGGACCCCCGCCGCATGGGCCTGCTCGGCGAAGATCCGCGCCGCCCGGCGGTCGGTGTCCTCGAACCCGGAGCCCGAACCGAGGGCGTGCACCAGGTAGTACGCCACGTCCACGCCCCGCAGCGCGGCGGCGACGGACGCGGCGTCCGTGACGTCCCCGCGCACCGTCTCCACGTCACCCGCCCACGGGTGGTCCCGCAGCTTGTCCGGGGACCGGGCCAGACAGCGGACCCCGTGGCCGGCCTCCAGCAGTTCCGGAACCAGGCGACCGCCGATGTACCCGGACGCTCCGGTGACCAGGCAGAGCAGCCGCCCGGAGTCCCGCTGCGCTTGCGTGCCCACGGTCCGACCTCCCTGTGTGCGCCTCCGGGACGTTCCCGGGCCGTCGTTCCGAGCATGGCCGCAGGAGCCGCACCGCGCCCGTCGCGGACGGGGCCGGCACCCCCTCCCGTCGGGCACCCGGGCGGAGGGCACGCACGCGGGCGCCCGCCCCCGGAACGGGACGTCGGAAGCGCCACGCCGCTCCTGCACACCCCCACTTCGCCCGCAGGGGGCCCACCGGATGCAGGGACCGCCGGATCGGCGCTCGGTGGGTCCGGACGCAGGGCACGGCCGACGGGCCGACGCCGACCGCCGGACCGGCGCCTGCCGGCGCGTCCCGCCGGTCCGGCGGCCCGCGGACTCGGCAGCTCTGGCTGTCTGTCCGACCGTCCACCACGGACCTGCCGGAGGGGGCCGCCGTCGTCGCGGGGCGCCCTGGCGCGGTCCGTTCGACGGCCCCTCGCGGGATCCGCGCGGAATTCTCGCGGGCTTGGGTGCTGCGCCCGGTGCGAGCGCCCGGCGGGGACGGGGAAATCAGTCGAGGTCGGTCTCGATCCCGCGCGCGGCGAAGACCTCCGCCGCGTCCGCCACGGCCAGCACACCGTCCTCCACGAAGGTGACCTCCCGCAGGTTGGGCAGCAGGACGAGGTCGTCCAGCGAGCGGACGTCGAACAGATCGTCCTCGCCGTCCCAGGCGGGAGCACAGTGCCGGAAGATCTCGGCCCCGGCGTCGAAGCACAGCTCCTCGACGCGGGCGAGCAGTTCGGCCGGGATGTCCAGGGCCTCGAAGTGGGCGCGGGACTCCGGCAGCACCTGCGCGTGCAGACCGTGCTCCAGGACGTAGGAGGTGGGGTCACCGATGCCCCGCCCGGCCAGCCGCTCGGACAGGTCGTACACCGGAAGGAGCGGATCGGGGCCGTACATGAGCTCCTCGAGGACGAGCAGCTTGAGGTTGAAATCGCGGAACTGGATCATCCGGCATCCCTATCACGGGGCTACGACACGCCTGGAGCGGTCCGTCCGGCCGCCGTTCCGCCTGAGCCACCGTCCCCTCCGGCCGCCGTCCCGTCCGGCCGCCGTCCCGTCCGGCCGCCGTCCCGTCCGGCCGCCGTCCCGGTCGCCCCGCCTGCCTCTCCGGCGTGCTCTCCGCGCCGCGAGGGGCGGCGCCCGCACCGCGCGTGAGCGGTGTCTCACCGCCCGGACGTTGCTATGCAACAAGGTGCATAGCAGGATCGGAGGCATGGCGCTCGAGCACGCGATCCTCGTCTCCCTGCTGGAGAAGCCGGGCTCCGGCTATGAACTGGCCCGGCGGTTCGACCGTTCCATCGGGTACTTCTGGACCTCCACCCACCAGCAGATCTACCGCGTCCTCAAGCGCATGGAGAGCGACGGCTGGGTCGAGGTCCGCGACATCGCGCAGTACGGGCGTCCGGACAAGAAGGAGTACTCCGTCACGGACCCCGGACGGCTGGCGCTCACCGCGTGGCTGGACGAACCGACCGAGCCCGAGAGCGTCCGCCACGATCTGGCCGTGAAGGTCCGCGGCGCCGCCTTCGGCGATCCGGCCGCCCTGATCAGCCAGGTCGAAGGGCACCGGCAGGCGCACGAGGAGCGCCTCGCCCACTACCTCGCCGGCGAGGCCCGCGACTTCGGCGAACCCCCGCCGGACGGCCGGCTCGACGCCGAGCGGGAACTCCAGCACGCCGTGCTGCGGGGCGGCATCGCGTACGAGCGGATGATGATCGCCTGGCTCGACGACGTCCTCGCCACCCTGGCCCGGTTCGACACCGGCCGCTGACCGGCCGGGCGGACCACCCCGGCACCCGTCCCGTGTCCCGCCCCAGGGCCGGGACACCGGCCCTCTTCCCCTCCCACCCCATCCCTACCAGCCGAAAGGCGGCACCCATGGCCGATCCGCTGCTCCTCAATCCGCGCACGTACGACCCCGCGCACTTCGACCCGGAGACCCGCAGGCTGCTGCGCGCCACCGTCGACTGGTTCGAGGAGCGGGGCAAGCGCCGGCTGATCGAGGACTACCGCACGCGCGCCTGGCTCGGCGACTTCCTCGCCTTCGCCGCGAAGGAGGGCCTCTTCGCGACCTTCCTCACCCCCGCCTCGGCGGCCGGGGACGGCGAGAGCGACAAGCGGTGGGACACCGCCCGCATCGCCGCCCTCAACGAGATCCTCGGCTTCTACGGCCTCGACTACTGGTACGCCTGGCAGGTCACCATCCTGGGCCTCGGCCCCGTCTGGCAGAGCGACAACCCGGCCGCCCGTGCCCGCGCCGCTGAACTCCTCGACCAGGGCGAGGTGTTCGCCTTCGGCCTCTCCGAGAAGGCCCACGGCGCCGACATCTACTCCACCGACATGCTCCTGGAGCCCGACGGCTCCGGCGGCTTCCGCGCCACCGGCTCCAAGTACTACATCGGCAACGGCAACGCCGCCGGCCTCGTCTCCGTCTTCGGCCGCCGCACCGACGTCGAGGGCCCGGACGGTTACGTGTTCTTCGCCGCCGACAGCCGCCACCCGGCGTACCACCTGGTCAAGAACGTCGTCGACTCCTCCAAGTACGTCAGCGAGTTCCGCCTGGAGGACTACCCGGTGGCGCCCGAGGACGTCCTGCACACCGGCCGGGCCGCGTTCGACGCCGCCCTCAACACCGTCAACGTGGGCAAGTTCAACCTGTGCACCGCGTCCATCGGCATCTGCGAGCACGCGATGTACGAGGCCGTCACCCACGCCCACAACCGCATCCTCTACGGCCGTCCCGTCACCGCCTTCCCGCACGTACGGCGCGAGTTGACCGACGCCTACGTGCGCCTGGTCGGCATGAAGCTGTTCAGCGACCGAGCCGTCGACTACTTCCGCACCGCGGGCCCCGACGACCGCCGCTACCTGCTCTTCAACCCGATGACGAAGATGAAGGTCACCACGGAGGGCGAGAAGGTCATCGACCTGATGTGGGACGTCATCGCCGCCAAGGGCTTCGAGAAGGACAACTACTTCGCCCAGGCGGCCGTCGAGATCCGCGGCCTGCCGAAGCTGGAGGGCACGGTCCACGTCAACCTGGCGCTGATCCTGAAGTTCATGCGCCACCACCTGCTCGACCCGGTCGACTACGCGCCCGTCCCCACCCGCCTCGACGCGGCCGACGACGACTTCCTCTTCCGCCAGGGCCCGGCCCGCGGGCTCGGCTCGGTCCGCTTCCACGACTGGCGCCCGGCCTACGACACCTACGCCCACCTGCCCAACGTCGCGCGCTTGCGTGAACAGGCCGACGCGCTCTGCGAGTTCGTCCGCACGGCCGCTCCCGACGAGGAGCAGAGCCGCGACCTCGACCTCCTCCTCGCCGTCGGCCGGCTCTTCGCGCTCGTCGTCCACGGGCAGCTGGTCCTGGAGCAGGCGGCCCTCACGAGCCTCGACGAGGACGTGCTCGACGAGCTGTTCGCCGTCCTCGTACGGGACTTCTCCGCCGACGCCGTCGAACTGCACGGCAAGGACTCCGCGACCGAGGCGCAGCAGCAGTGGGCGCTCGGCGCGGTCCGGCGCCCGGTGGTCGACGCGGCACGTTCCGAGCGCGTCTGGCAGCGAGTCGAGGGGCTGTCGGGGGCGTACGAGATGAAGCCCTGAGGCGGCGGCGTACGCGCCCCGGGCGGGCCGCGCCGCACGCCCGCCCGGCGAGCCGCTCACGGACCGCGGGCGGCGACGGCCACCGGGCCACCCGGCCACCGGGCCACCCGGCCGGTGTGTCGCCCCGCGCCCGGCGACGGCCTAGGAGAGGAGTACGGAACCGGGCGGCGCCCTACCGGTCGCCACCCGCGTCCTGGCCGGCGTGCCCGGCCCGGCCCGCGTGGTCGGCCCGGCCGCCGGCGCCGAGCAGGCCCGTCGCCTCGAAGCTCTCCTCGGCGGCCAGGCGCGGCAGTTCACGCCGGGACAGCAGCGTCACCACCGGCGGCATCGCGGCCCGCACGGCCTGGGTGGCGCGCAGCCAGCGGGGCACGTAGACGGTCGGGCGGCGCCGCTCGACGGCCCGGACCAGCCGGCCCGCCACGTGGTCGACGGGGAACACCGTGCGGGCCGGCGGCGGCATGTGGCCGCGCAGATGCCGCAGCACGGCGTACTGGTCGGCGTCCCGGATCATGTCGGTGTCCGTCCAGTTGATGTAGGCGATGCCCACCCCGACCCGCCGGTGGGCGACCTCCGCCCGCAGCGCGTGCGCGAACGACTCGACGCCCGCCTTGGACGCGCAGTAGGCGCTCATCATCGGCGCCGCTCCGATGGACGCGAGCGAGGCGACCTGGAGGAAGTAGCCCCGGGTCTGGAACAGGGCGGGCAGGAACACACGTGCGGTGACCGCGCTGCCGATCAGGTTCACCTCCACGACCCGGCGCCAGACCGCGGGGTCGGACGTCTCGAAGGGGCCGCCCTCGGCCACACCCGCGTTGGCGACCACGACGGACGGCGGTCCGAACGTCGCACCGATCTCGGCGGCGACCCGTGCCATGCCCCGGTCGTCGGTGACGTCCACCTCCCAGCACCGGGAGTCGCCGGGCAGGGTGTCCCGCACCCGGGCGAGTGTGCTCTCCTCCCGGCCGAGCAGGGCGATCCTCGCGCCCCGCGCGGACAGGTCCCGGGCCAGCGCCTCACCCAGTCCGCGCGCCGCACCGGTCACGACGGCGGTACGCCCGCGCAGCGGGCTGTGGTGCACAGGCGGCATGGGACGGCTCCTCTCGCGCGGCACTCGGCTCACGGTAGGCGCGTCCCGGCCGGTCGGCACCCCGGGCCGCCCGGCCCGCTCGCCCACCCGTGCGGGACGGCACGACGGCGCCGCGCTGCGCGGCGTCTCCCGCCGGGCGCAACCGCGCGCCCCCCGCCCCGCGTCGATCATGCTGAAGGCAAGCCGCCCCCCGACGAAGGAGTGCCCCATGTTCCGCCGAGGCCGGCCCCACACGACCCCCCTGACCCGGCGCACCTTACTCACCGCCGGAACGGCCACCGCCACGGCCGCCCTGCTCGCCCCGCCCGCCCACGCCTCCGAAGGCCCCACCGGGCGCTTCCGCGCGCTGGAGCGGCGGTACGGGGCCCGGCTGGGCGTCTACGCCCACGACGTCCGCTCCGGGAGGACGGTGTGCCACCGGGCCGACACGCTGTTCCCCCTCTGCTCCGTGTTCAAGCCGCTCGCCGCCGCGGCCGTCCTGCGCGACCTGGACCGTCACGGCGAGGTCCTGTCCCGCCGCATCCACTACACCGCCGGCGACCTCGTCGAGGGGTCGGACCGCACCCGCGAGAACCTGGCCACGGGCATGACGGTCGCCGAGCTGTGCGACGTCACGATCCGCTTCAGTGACAACACCGCCGCGAACCTCCTCCTGCGTGAGCTGGGCGGCCCCACCGCGGTCACCCGCTTCGCCCGCTCGACCGGCGACGCGGTGACCCGCCTGGACCGTTGGGAGACCGAACTGAACTCGGCGGAGCCCTGGCGGATCACCGACACCACCAGCCCGCGGGCCATCGGCCGCACCTACGCCCGCCTCGTCCTCGGGGACGCCCTGAACCGTCCCGACCGCGACCTGCTGACGGACTGGATGCTGCGCAACGAGACCAGTCACGCCCGGCTGCGGGCCGGCCTGCCCGACGACTGGACGGTCGCGGACAAGACCGGAGCAGGTTCCTACGGCACCAACAACAACGTGGGCATCGCCTGGACGGACGACGGAACACCGCTCGTGCTCTCCCTGATGTCCCGCATGCCCGACCGGGACGCGGTGCGGAACGACCAGCTGATCGCGGAGGCGGCCGCCGTCCTGGCGGACACCCTGGGATAGGCGGACCCGACGGGCCGGGCGGGGACCGGGAGGCCGTCCGGTCCTCGCCCGGGCCGCTCCGGGGCCGGGCGTCGGCGAGAACCCGTCGACCGGGGGAGGCGGACAACCCTCGATCGGGGCCGTTGCCGTTGCCGTTGCCGTCGCCGTGGCCACGGGGAGATGCGGGCCGACCGGTCACCGCCACCGTTGGCCCGCCCCACGGCCTCCTCCGAGGCCCGGGCGCGCGGCCCCATCCCCACGGTCTCCTCCGAGGCCCGCGCCCGCGGCCTCGCCCCCTGCCACCGCGGCGGCGCGCCCGCGGCCCCGCCCCCGCCACCGCGGCGGAGCCGCCGCCGGGACTCACGGCGCGGTGGGCACGCACAGCACCGGGGTCCGGGCCAGGTGCAGCAGCTTGTGCGGCGTCGAGCCCAGCAGGGCCCCCCGCAGCGGGCTCTCGCCCCAGCTGCCGACCACGATGACCCGGGCGGCGTGCCGTTCCGCGGAGTCGAGCAGCGCCTCGGCGGGCTTGCGGTCGATGAGCTCGACGGTGGTCCGCACACCGGCCCCGTCGGCAGCCCGCACGGCGTGGTCGAGCGCCGCGCGCCCGGCCTCGTGCAGGGCGTCGATGTGCGCGCTGTACTCCTCGCCCATCGCGCCGGGCGGTGCCGCCCCGTAGACCACGACCAGCCGTTCGTCGAACGCGGCCGAGACGTCGATGGCCACCCGCAGGGCGCTCGTCGCGCCGGGCGACTCGTCGTATCCGAGGACGACCGTCATCTCAGGGCTCCTTGCGGCCGTGGACGAGTTCGGGGTCGGCCACCCCCCGGCGCTCCGACCAGAAGGCGGGCGCCAGGAAACGCCACACGACCATCAGCACGACGCCCGCGAGCGAGATGCCGATGCCGATGACCAGGGGAGGACCGAGACCGAACCAGGAGACGCCGCTGTAGGAGTTCGTCGGGTCGGACATGTCGGCGACCGACTCCACCAGCAGCCAGGTCAGCAGCCCCGCGCCGACCACCGGACCCAGGCCGATGAACAGGAAATTGCGCAGGCTCTCGGTGAGGTGGCGGCGGTAGTAGACCGCGCAGGCGATGCCCGTGAGCGCGTAGTAGAACGCGATGAGCAGGGACAGCGCGGTGAGCGAGTCGAACAGGGCGTTGCTGCTGATCTGGTTGACGACGAGGTACCACGCGATGGCGATGCCGGCGACCCACCAGGTGCTGACGTCGGGGGTGCGGAAGCGCGGGTGGATGTGTGCGAAGGAGGCGGGCAGGGCGCGGCGCCGCGCCATGGACAACGCGGTGCGGGAGGCGGGGATGATCGTGGTCTGCGTCGAGGCGATGCCGGAGGTGGAGACCGCGAGCAGCACCACCCAGTCCCAGCCGCCCATCGCCTCGTCGGCGAGCAGGGCGAAGATGAACTCCTCCTCCTCGGCGTTCTCGGCGAGGAAGGCCGGGCCGGCGTAGGCGACCACGGCATAGGCGACCGACACGTAGGTGAGCAGCAGGATGACGGTCGACCACACGGCGGCCCGGCCGGGGGCGGAGGCGGAGTGCCTGACCTCCTCGGTGAGGTTGACCGCGGATTCCCAGCCCCAGTAGATGAACACGCCCAGCAGCAGGGCGCCGGTGAGGGAGGCACCGCCCGCCCCGAAGGGGTCGAGCCACCGCACGGCCGGCCGGGTGGACTCCAGTGAGCCGGTGCCGGCGTAGACGCGGTACAGGGCGACCACCGCGAAGGCGAGGAGGCAGGCCACCTGGGCGAGGATGAGGGCGTTCTGGACGCGGGCCGACACCTCGGTGCCGATGACGCACACGGCCGTCATCAGCAGGATGAGCAGCACGGTGAGCAACTGGCGCACGAAGTCGTTCTCGACCCAGCTGTCGAGGCCGAAGGCGAGCAGGGCGAAGGTGACCGCGACGTCGGCCAGGGATCCGACCACCAGGACACCGGTCATGGCGATGGCCCATCCGCCGAGCCAGCCGGTCCAGGGTCCCATCGCCCGGGTGACCCAGGAGAAGGTCGTGCCGCAGTCCTGGTCGACCCGGTTGAGGTAGTAGAACGCCGAGGCGATCAGCAGCATCGGCACGAAGGAGGCGAACAGCACGCCGGGGGCGTAGATGCCGACCAGGGCCACGACCGGCCCGATGACCGCCGCCAGCGAGTAGGCGGGGGAGGTCGCGTTGAGTCCGATCACCAGTGCGTCGACGAACCCGATCGCGTTGGCCTTGAGGCCCTCGGCCGGGCGGGTCTCCTGGGGTGCGCCGGTCATGCTCCCTCCCTCGCGTCGGGCGTAACCCCATCAAAACGCCGCAAGCGGATTTTCGCCCGGTGTGCCCGTCCGGGGTGTGCCGTCGGACGCGGGCGCGATCGGGGGCAGGTCCGCCCGGCCCCGGCGGCGCGGCCGGCCGGACACGTGGGAAGCGGTCCGGGCGGCCTCCCCGGGCGGCGCCGTCGGCGGTGGCGTCAGGAACCGAAGGCACGACGGCTGCGGTTTCAGGTTTCAACTAGCGGTTGTGTTCATTCTATTGACACGTGCATTACATCGGCTTTACGTTCCGGCCATCTGAGAGCGCTCTCAGACTCCCCACTCTGCAATGACTAGAGGTGCCCCGCATGCCATCCCCCCGCAGCAGACCATCCGTCGTGGTCCTCCTCGCCTCAGCCGTCGCCTTCCTCGGCCTGGGACCGGCCGCCGCCCCCGCGTCGGCCGCCACCGTGCCCGTGGGCTCCGGCAGTTACTCCGACACCCGGCCCGCCGGCACGTCCGGCCCCACCACCAACACCGGCACCCCCGTCACCCCCAAGGTGACCGCGGCCGCCCGGAACCGGCCGGTGCCCACCAACGACTGGTGGTCCTCCCTCGCCTTCCAGCGCTACGGCGACAACCCGTACTCCAACCCCATGTACGGGCACCCCCTCACCTACCAGGCCACCTCCGGCGGACTCGACGTCGGCTACCCCACCTCCCCCTCGATCGTCGGGGACGGTCGCCAGTACGAGTACGCCCACAAGCGCGACCTGACCATCGGCCTGACCGGCCTCAACTCGCCCGACACCAAGGCCGACGACTGGTCGGACTGGACCGTCACCCCGCTGTGGTCCGACGGCAGCCGCACCCTGCGCACCACGATCGGCCACGGCTCCCCGTTCGTGTACGCCGAGGGGACCGGCGGCGACGCCCGGATCACCACCGCCGGCACGCCGAACGTCTTCGCCGACCAGGGCAATGTCCTCGGCATCACCGTCGCCGGACACCACTACGCCCTGTTCGCCCCGAGCGGCAGCGACTGGAACGTCTCCGGCTCCACCGTCACCGCGGGCCTCGGCTCCAAGAACTACTTCTCCGTCGCCGTGCTGCCGTCCACCGGCGCGCTCGCCACCTTCAAGAAGTACGCCTTCAGCTTCGTCACCGGCTCCAAGGCCACCTGGAACTACAGCGGCGGCACGGTCAAGGCCACCTACACCCTCACCACCGAGGCCAAGGAGGGCTCCGAGCGCGGCACGCTGCAGGCGCTCTACCGGCACCAGTGGCTCCACACCACGGACCCGCTCACCTCGTACACCTACGTCTCACCGCGCGGCACCATGAAGGTCCGCGAGTCGGCCTCCTTCTCCACCAGCCAGAAGGCGGCGGCGGTGCTGCCCGCACTGCCCAAGTCCGACGCGGTGGACACCGCCCGGCTGCGGGGCTACCTCAACGACGTCGTAGGCGCCTCCGACCCCTTCTCCGGCGCGACCGACACCTACTGGACCGGCAAGGCCCTCGGCCGGCTCGCCCAACTCGTGCCCGTCGCCGAGCAGATCGGCGAGACCGGCACCCGTGACCGGCTCCTCGGCCTGATGAAGGGCAAGCTCCAGGAGTGGTTCACCGCGGGCGGCGCCAGCGAGTTCAGCTACGACAAGGACTGGCGGACCCTGACCGGCTACCCCGCCTCCTACGGCAGCGACACCGAGCTCAACGACCACCACTTCCACTACAGTTACTTCGTCTACGCGGCGGCCATCGTCGCCCAGTACGACCCGGCGTGGGCCGCCGAGTCCGCCTGGGGCGGCATGGTCAAGACCCTGGTCCGCGACACCGCCAACCCCAGCCGCACCGACAGCGCCTTCCCCTTCCTGCGCGGCTTCGACGTCTACGCCGGCCACAGCTGGGCCTCCGGTCACCAGGGCTTCGCCGCCGGCAACAACCAGGAGTCCTCGTCGGAGTCCACCAACCTCAGCGCCGCCCTCGTCCTGTGGGGGTCCGCCACGGGTGACACCTCGCTCCGCGACCTCGGCACCTTCCTGCTGACCACCGAGTCGGAGTCCATCGCCCAGTACTGGTTCGACGCCGACGAGGAGGTCTTCCCGTCCTCCTTCCGCCACGACACGGCCGGCATGGTCTGGGGGAGCGGCGCCGCCTACGCCACCTGGTGGACCGCCAACCCGGAGGAGATCCACGGCATCAACGTGCTGCCGGTGACCGGCGGTTCGCTGCACCTGGGCCGCGAGAAGGACGCCATCCGGCGCAACATCGCCGAGATGGAACGGGAGAACGGCGGCCCGGCCGTCGAATGGCGCGACCTGCTGTGGGAGTTCGAGTCCTTCGCCGACCCGGCCAAGGCCAAGGCGAAGTGGGACGCCGGCCATGCCGGCTACACCCCGGAGGAGGGCGAGTCGAAGGCGCACACCTACCACTGGCTCACCACCCTCGACTCCCTCGGCGCACCGGACGCCACCGTCACCGGTGACATCCCCACCTCCGCCGTCTTCACCAAGGGCTCGGCCCGCACCTACGCCGCCCACAACCACTCGGCGAGCGCCCGCACGGTGACCTTCTCCGACGGCAAGACGCTCACCGTGCCCGCCCGTTCGACCGCCACCGGAACCGGCAGCGGAACCACGGACCCCGACCCCGATCCCGACCCGACCACCGGCAACACCTTCCAGCTGCGCAGCGGCGGCACCCTCACCACGGCGACCGACGGCACGGCGGGCAGCGACACCATCGCCTCCGCCGGCGGCGCCAACCACGACGGCACCCCGAACCGCCCCCTCGTCTACGAGGTCCGCGGCGTCGACGCCACCCTGGACCCGGGCGCGAAGACCGCGTTCCGCCTCCAGGTCGACGCGGGCACCTCGGTCGGACTCGGCCAGCAGGCCCGGGTCAGCTTCGACCTCACCGGCGACGGTGACTTCGAGCGGACCGAGACCTACCACTACTTCGCGACCGACCCGGTCACCGGATGGGAGGAGTACACGCAGGCCCGCGGCCTCAAGGCGGCCACGGGGAACCTGGGCGACCTGAAGGGCGGCACCGTACGCCTGGAGGTGTGGAGCGCCATCGGCAACGGCACCGCACAGCTGCGGACGGGCACGGACAAGTCCGTGCTGGTCATCCCGTACAGCTGACCCGCCGCGGGCGGCCCCGCGCGGCCGGCGCCGCGGGGGCCGTCCCGCGCGGCCGGGACCCCGCCGGGGGAACCCGGAGGGGCTCAGGACCCGTGCGGGAGCCTCCGGACCGACCCCCGGCGGGGAGTCCGTGAGGCCGGCGCCTCACGGGACCCGTACCGGCGGCCCCGTCCGTACGACCGGTCCGACGACAGCCCGGCGGCGGGCACCGGCATCCCGGCCGGTGCCCGCCGTCCGGCGTGAACGGACAGCGGCCGGCGTGGGGCGTGAACGGACGGCGGCCGGCGTGGGGCGGGCACCGGGGGTGGGGTGCCGCCCCGGTCGGCCGGGTGTCAGCCGGTGGTGCGGCGGGCGGTCCACACCGTGCGCTCGGTACGGACGGCGAGATCGTCGCGCCGCAGGACGCTGTGCGGGCCGTCGGTGTCCAGCAGCCGGTCCAGGGCGGCCACGTCCTCGGGGTCGAGCAGCGCGTCGACGCCCTGCCGCAAGCGTCGGAGGCTGCTCAGCGCGTACGCACCGACCGAGGAGTTCCCGGCCCCGTCGACGCGCACCGTGACCGTGCGCGTCCCGGCGGGCGCGAACCCGGCGTCGGCCAGCAGGCGTCCCCAGTCGGCCCCCCGGTGCGGTGCGTGCTCGGCGTGGAAGGGCGCGCGCACCGCATGGCAGCGGTCCTCCAGGCCGGGGCGCTCGCGGGGCGCGTCCGCCGGCAGGAAACGCGGGAAGTCGGCCAACTCCACCACGGCGAACAGCCCGTCGGGGGCGAGCAGGTCGTGGACCGTGCGCAGGACGCGCCCCGGATCGGCCAGGTGGTGCATCGAGGCCGAGGCCCACACCAGATCGGGCGTCCCCAGGTCGGGCCAGTCGGGGGCGTCCAGGTCGACCCGCACGGTGCGGACGCGCCCTTCGAGACCCCGGACGCGGGCCTTCTCCGTCAGCCGGCCGAGGTGGACGGCGGAGGCGTCGACGGCGGTGACGCGGGCATCCGGGAAGCGGTCGAGGAGGGCGAAGGTACCGGCGCCCGTCCCGCAGCCGAGATCCAGGATCCGGCGGGGAGACGTGGCGAGCGGCAGCCCGCCGGTGACGTCGGCGAGGTGTCCGGCGAGGACCTCGGCCTCCAGGTCGAGGAGCTCTGCCTGGTCGTCGGCGCCGTGCCGGTGGTGGGTACCGTCCTGGTGACGGTGCCGGCCGTGCCCGCACCGGTCGTGCGGGTCGCCGTGGGTGTCGGTGCCCACGCCGGACCGGTGGTGACCGTGCGGCGGGCCGCCGTCCTGGTGCGTGCCGGGGGCGTGGCAGGGCCGGGTCGGCCCGTCGGGGTGGGCAGCTGGGTCGCTCATACCGGCAACGCTAGAGCGCTCGTGCGTGAACGGCAGGACTTCTTGCTCGATACGCAAAGAGGTGGTCGGACGGACGGCCGGGCGCGCAAGGCGGCGCCGGGTCGCCCCCACGTCGCCGCCCGGGGCGGGCCGTCAGGATTCCGAAGTCCGTGAAGTCCGGGGTGCGCCCCCCACGGTCCCGCGAGCCTCCCCGGGCTCCCGTGGATCCCGTTGGTGCCCGCGTCGGGCGTCCCGGTCGAAGATCCCGAGGATCTCGCAGGGCCCGCCCTCGGCGCCGATCGCGTGGGGCAGCATCGTGGGGAACTCGGCTGCCTGGTGGGTCTCGACGCGCAGGCGGCGCTGCCCGAGCAGCAGGATCGCCGTACCCGACAGCACCACCAGCCACTCCCGCCCGGGGTGCGCGCGCATGCGAGCGGGGTCGTCGGGCGGCGGATCGGTCATCCGCTGGCGCACCACCGTGATGCCGGGATCGCCCTTGACCGGCCAGCGCATCAGCCCGTGGGCGGCGTCGATCATCGGACTCACGACGACGTCGTCGGAGGCGGTCTCCACCAGCTGGTCGAGCGTGGTGTCCAGGGCCCGCGCGAGGGTGACGAGGCTGTCCAGCGCCAGCCGGCGCCGACCGTTCTCGATGCGGCTGAGCGTGGACTGGCTGAGCCGCGCACGGGTGGCCAGTTCCTCCAGTGACCAACCCTGGGCCACGCGCAGCGCACGGATCCGTTTGCGTACCAGGCTGTCCAGATCGTCATCGTCTTGCGTCATGAGCAACATGGTATGCCCGTTCCGCATGTCCGGCCTAGCGTCGTCGGTGACGGCCGGGCCGCCGACCGCCGGTGCGGCGGACGCACGGATGCGGACGATCCCCTGCGGCGTCGGCCCACTCCCGGCCGTCCCTCGTCCCCCGTCACCCTCAGCCGGCGTCCGGCCCTGCCCCGACGCCGGTACCGCACGCCCCCGAGGAGAGGAACCCATGACGACCCACCAGCCGGACCACACCCCGGACGGCGACGGAGCCCACGGCGCCGACGCCCCGGCCCTGGCGGACGACCCGGCGCGGGCGGACGGCCCGGCCCGGACGGGCGGCCCGGCCCGGACGGGCGGCCCGGCCCGGACGGACGGCCCGGCCATGACCGGGGACCGGGAGGCGACCACGGGCCTCGACGGCCGGAACCGGCCCGGACGCAGGGACCGGCCCGGACGCCAGGGCAGGTACCGAAGCACGGACCGGCCTGGACGCCGGGACGGGCCCGCACGGACGGACCGGCTCCGGCGCACCGACCGGCTCCGGCGGAGCGACCGCCTCTGACTCACCGACGGGCTCTGACTCACCGATCAGCCCCCACGCGCCGGGACGCGTGGCCGGGCGGACCGGCCCCGGCACGCCGGAATCCCTGGACCCACGGCGTCTGCGGGCCGTCCTGATCGCCGTCTGCACCGCCCTGATGGCCGTCATCGCCTCGGTGTCCGGCCTGAACGTCGCTCAGCCCGACCTCGCCGTCGAGTTCGGTGCCTCGCAGAGCACTATCCTGTGGATCATCACCGGCCGCACCCGCACAGGGCGCCGGCGGACATCGCCCGCCCGTGCTCGGCCTGGCGGCCCGCCCCCCGGCCCGGCCGGGGGGCGATCGGCCGGCCTGCCACCTGCCCGGCGGACGGACGTCAGGAATCGCCGGGGTGCCCGGAGACCGTCGGCCGGGCCGGTCGAACGCCCCGGTGGACACCGGTGACCACCGGGGACCGCCCCCGCGCGGCACCCCGGCTTCCCCTTGGCGGTCCGCGCCGTTCCCGTTCCGGGCACGGGGAGTGCCTCGGTGGCCGCGCATCCCACCTACCGCCGCCGAACGGTTCCTCGCCCGCTTCGTCGACCGAGCCGTGGCCACCGGGGCCCGCCACCCCCGGGCCATGTCCGCCCTGCTCGACGTCATGAGCATGGAGAAGCCGGCCACCCGCCTCTTCTCCCCGGACATGCTGACACCCATGCTCTTCGGCCCCAAGAAACCCCACCTCGACCGGGCCCCCCTCACCGACAGCGAGCGCAAGTCCGCCCCGCCGTGACCCCACGCGGCACACAAACCCCCGGAAGGCACGGCCGAAACCATCTCCCCGCCCCGGCCGCTCCGGCCGCTCCGCCCGCGGGCACGGCCCCCGCGTCTCCCACCACGGTCGTACCGCACAAGGTTGACGCCGACCCGCCCGGACCGGCGCTACGCTGCGGCGATGCGGAGCCGTCCCCTGGTCGTCGACAGCCTGATCGCGGCGGCGCTGACCGCCGTAGCCCTGCTTCTGGGCCAGGAAGCAGCGCGCCAGGGGCGGCAACCCTTCGACACCGCCGCCTACGCCCTCGTGCTGCTCGCCCACCTGCCCCTCGTGTTCCGCGTCCGGGCCCCGGCGACCGTCTGCCTGCTCGTCCACGGCGTCTGGCTGGTGTACATCACCGCCGGCTACTGGCCCGTGGTGTGCAGCCTCGCCCCCATGCTCGCCGTCCACACCGTCGCCTCGCTGCGCCCGGCGCGCGCCTCCCTGCCGTACGCGGTGCTGATGGGCGCCGTGTGGGTCTACGCCGGCGCGGCCGACCACACCGACTCCTGGCCCTCCGTCCTCGCCCAGGCCGTGGTCTACCCGGCGGTGCTGTGGCGGTTCGGTGTGCTCGCGCACCGTTCGGCCGGGCTCGCCCGGCAGTTGCGCAGGGAACAGGCCGAGCGGGCGCGTCGGGAGGTGGCCGAGGAACGCAGCCGGATCGCCCGCGAACTGCACGACGTGGTCGCCCACCACATGTCCGTCATCTCCGTGCAGACCGGCCTCGCACGGTTCGTCTTCGACACCGACCGGCGGACCGTGCGGACCGCACTGGACACCATCGACGCCGTCGGCAGGGAGGCCCTCGAGGAACTGCGCCGCATGCTGATGGTGCTGCGCACCTCCGACGACGGCGCCCTCGCCGACCCGATGCCCGGCCTCGCCCGCCTCGACGACATGGCCGACCGCATACGCGGCGGCGGCGTCCCGGTCACCCTGACCGTCGAGGGCCCGCGACGCCCCCTCGCCCCCGGCGTCGAACTGTGCGTCTACCGCGTGGTGCAGGAAGCCCTCACCAACGTCCTCAAACACGCCCCCGGTGCGCGGGCCGAGGTCCTCCTGTGCTACGAACCGCACCAGGTGACGGTTTCGGTCACGGACAACGGCGAGGGGGTGATTCCGGACAGAGTACGGACCGGCGGCGGGCACGGCTTGATCGGCATGCGGGAGCGCGCCAAGCTCTACGGCGGGCAGATCAGTACCGGCCCGCGGGACGGAGGGGGCTTCGCCGTACGGCTGACCCTGCCGACCGCCGCGCGAGCCGCCGTGCAGGGAGACGACGCCGCCACATGACCAGAGTGCTCGTCGTCGACGACCAGTTCCTCATCCGGGCCGGTCTGGCAGGGCTCCTGAGGGCCGCACCCGGCATCGAGGTCGTCGGCGAGGCGAGCAGCGGCGGGGAGGCGGTGTCCCTGGCCGCCGAGACCCGACCCGACGTGGTCCTCATGGACATCCGCATGCCCGGTATGACGGGCATCGAGGCCACCGAACGCATCCTCGCCCAGGCCGGCGGCACCCCGCCCAGGGTGCTCGTGCTCACCACCTTCGACCTCGATGAATACGTGTACGGGGCCCTGCGCGCCGGTGCCTCCGGCTTCCTGCTCAAGGACTCCGGGCCGGAACGCCTGCTCGCCGCCGTGGCCGCGGTGGGAGCCGGCGACGCGCTCTTCGCCCCCAGCGTCACCCGGCGCCTGGTCGAGGCGTACGCCCGCCGGGCCCCCGACGAACAGCCGCCCGCTCTGGAGGCGTTGACGTCCCGCGAGGTCGACGTCCTCAAACTCTGCGGGCGCGGCCTGTCCAACGTGGAGATCGCGGACCGGCTGTTCATCAGCGAGGCGACCGTCAAGACCCATCTCAACCGCACCATGACCAAACTGAACCTGGGCAGCAGGGCACAGGCCGTGGTGGTCGCCTACGAGACCGGACTCGTGACACCGGGGACGGCGGGGAGGTAGCGCGTGCCGCGCGAGGCAACGCCCGGGGGCACCGGCCGGCCTTCGGTGCCGCAGACGCTCGATCGGGTGGTGCGCGGGGCCCCTCGTCCGTGAGGAGGCTGTGCCGACGACCACCGCACCGCAAGTTCCACGGCCCGCCGATGCCTCCGCAGGACGGCATTCAGAAACGATCAGCAAGCGCGTCCCCGTCGGCGACGACACCGAGGGCTGACGTACTGACGTTCGTCCCGACGTGGCGCGTGCTCCCGCGTGAGGCAATGAAGTCCCCCAACTCCTGTGACTCGTGCGTGAGGCAGCCGTTCTCGTCGTGTCGAGGCCCTCGGACAGGAATCCACCCGGACGGGCGCTCCGCCGGCTGCTACGACACCGCCGCTCGAATGCGGTCCAGCCCCTCCACGCCCATCCGCCGTCCGTCGGGGAACTGGTCCTCCCGGTCCCAGCGCCACGTCGTGATGATGGCCAGCACCAGCAGACGGCAGGCGCGCAGAAGTTCCTCGTCGACGTCGGGACAGTGTGCGCCGACGGCCTCGGGAGCGTGGGCGAGGTCGAACGCGACGGGGCCGCGGCAGCAGGTCTCCAGGTCGATGAACAGCAGCCCGTGCCGTGTCGTCAGCAGGTTGCCCGGGTGCGGCTCACCGTGCAGCAACTGCTCCTCCGCCGCCCTGTGTCCGCGGATGAACCGGCCCACGTCGCGCAATGTGCCGTCGAGCAACACCCGGTCCGCGTCGCTGAGTTCGGGGGTACGCTCGCGGTCCGCCACAAGGGTCCGGGCCTGCTGGATCCGCTCCGAGAAGTGCGGTGCCGGGACGTCGAGGGTGCGCATGCCGGCGTGAAGCCGGGCGAGCGCTTCGGCGTAGTCGGCCGGAGCGACGCCCTGCGTGGTCACGGGCGGGTGGTAGGTCCACAGTGTGACCACGAAGCCGTCCCGTTCGTGGACGCGGGGCTCGACCCGCGGATCAGGAGCGGCCACGGGACACCCCGCCCCGACGAGCCGCTGAGCCAGCTCGAGCTCGAACTCCGCGACCTGCTGCCCCACCGGAGCCACCCGGGCCAGGACCTCGCACGGCCGCAGCCGCACGGCCAGCTTGTTCGAATTGTGCAGGACCGTCGCGTCGTCGACCGGGAGCCCGAGGGAGGACGCGATGGACACGGCCGCCTCCACCGCCCGCCGTACGTCCGCCGCCTGCATCGTCGAGGGCCCCTTCTCCCGGTGAGACGTGCCCGACCCTATAGGCCCGACGGCGCTCGGGGCGCCGCATTTTCCGGCACCCTGCCGCCCACCCCGGATGTGCGTGAGACGGCGGAGCCGGCCTCACCGCATACCGCGGAAGGTGCAGGAACAGGAGTCCTACGCCCAGGGTCTACGCCGACTTCAACCGCTGGGCGGACGTGACCGCCGCGCCGGGTCGCGTACCTTTCACGGCGGGCCGGCGTGGCGTCGACGGGGCTCACAGCAGCGCTGTCCCTCCGAAGCTCGGCGACCTGCCGACTGCGCGACGCCGGGGACCGGCGAGGAAGCCCGGCGGAGAGCCCCCTGGACGGCAGCCGGGGCGGTGGGGTCGCGAGCGGGGGGCGCGACCCCACCGCGGCCACCGTTGCCGGCCCGGGGACCGCCGGGTGCGCTCGTACTCCCGCCACCCGCCGGGACCGGTGAAGCAGTCCGACGGCCAGTTGGCCGCCGCGCCGTGTTCGATCACCGTGGACGGCGAGAAGGTCGTGCTGGACCCGGGCGGCACCGAGGGCAAGCACATCTGTCAGTACACCCTGCACTGAGACAGCAGCCCTCCGACAACCGGCGACGGCGGCCGGCCTGCCGAGGAGGCGGACCCCGAGGTGAGCGACGGCCGGCCGGGCACCCTCGGCCGGCCGGCCACCCGCGGCAGGGCGGCTCGCCCGCACTATCGTGAGCGCATGACGGAGCCGTTGGACGTGCTGGTCGTCGGGGCAGGTCCGACCGGACTGGCCCTGGCCGCGCAACTGAGTGCCCTCGGGGCCGGGTTCCGGATCGTCGACCGTTCACTCGACCGGGTTCGGGAGTCGCGCGCCCTGGTGATCCAGCCCCGCACCCTGGAGGCACTGTCCGGACTCGGGGTGACCGAGGACCTCGTGGCCCTCGGCAACCCGGCCGTCCGCCTGCACCTGCACGCGCCGGGCCGCGTCGTGGCCCTCGACCTGTTCGACACCGGCCTGGACGACACGGCCCACCCGTTCCTGCTGTTCCTGTCGCAGGCGGAGACCGAGCGCGTCCTCTCCCGTCGTCTGACCGAACGGGACGTGATCGTCGAGCGCGGCACCGAGCTCCTCGGGCTGGAGCGGACGGGCCCGTACGTCACCTGCGCCCTGCGCGATCGCGACGGGACGCGGGAGAGCGTGACGGCGCGCTACGTGGTGGGCTGCGACGGCGCGCACAGCACCGTCCGCAGCCGGGCCGGCATCCCCTTCGAGGGGCACGCCTACCCGCAGACCTTCCTGCTCGCCGACCTCGACGTGGACGGGCTGGAACCGGACACCGTGCACACGTACATGGCGCAGGAGGGCATGGTCTTCTTCTTCCCGCTCGGGTCCCCCGCCGACTGGCGCATGCTCGCGGTGCGGCCGCCCGACCGCCCCGACACGGACGTGGACCTGCCCTTGCTCCAGCACGTCGCCGACCGCGCCACCGGCGAGCGGCTGGCGCTCCGGGACCCGGTGTGGGCGACCGCCTTCCGCATCCACAACCGGGGCGCGGCCCGCTACCGTTCCGGCGCCTGCTTCCTCGCGGGGGACGCCGCCCACATCCACAGTCCGGCCGGTGGTCAGGGCATGAACACCGGCATCCAGGACGCCTTGAACCTGGGCTGGAAACTGGCCCTGGTCTGCCGGGGCGCGGCCCCCGAGAGCCTCCTGGACACCTACGAGGAGGAACGGGCCCCCGTCGGACGCAGCGTGCGCCGCCTCACCGACCGCGCGTTCGGCGCCGCCACGAGCGGCAACCCCCTTGTCCGCGCAGCCCGTACCCGACTCGCCCCGAGACTCGCGCCGTTGGTGCTGCGCCCGCGGCCGGTCCGCGCGAGTCTCTTTCGCACGGTCGCCGAACTCGACATCCACTACCGGCGCAGCTCCCTCTCCGCTACCGGTCCCCGGCCGCCACGGGGCGGGCCGAGGGCCGGGGACCGGCTGCCCGACCTGCCGCACGGACTGCAGTCCCGCACGGCCGCGGCGGGCTGGCACCTGCTGCTCTGCGGCCCGCCGCACCTCTGGCCCGATGCACGGCTCGCCCCCGTCACCGATGAGCGCGCGGCCCCGCTCTTCGTCCACCGCCTCGGCGGTCACGGCCCGTGGCGCGGCACCGCCCATGCCCTCGTCCGCCCCGACGGCCACCTGGGCTACGTCGCCCGGGGCGGCGACCTGGGCGGCCTGCGGTCCTACCTCGACCGGTGGCTGCCGACCGGACGATCCTGACCTGACCTGACCTGATCTGACCTGACCTGACCTGACCTGACCTGACCTGATCAGATCTGTTCTGAACCCTGATCCGAGACCGGTGGGCCGCCCCCGCAGGCCCGCTGCGCGGTCAGGGAGCGTGGCACACGGCCCGCTCGACGAGGCCCGGGGGAGCAGGTGGGGGGTCGCCGTGGGCGTCCGCTTTGGCGCAGCCGAGCACCCGGCAGGCGATGCCGAGGAACCGCGGACGAGCGGCGAGGAGGCCGCTGGGCGCCTTCTCCCTCGTCGTCGCACGGCGCGGCCGATGAGTTTGCCGCTCCGGACCGGTCCACACTCGTGACACCCTCGGAAAGGACAACGCCATGTCGGAGCTTCTCGTCGACTTCATCACCTCCCTCGACGGCTACGCGTCCGGAGAGGGGTGGCCCGGGTTCTGGGGGCTCGAAGGCCCGGAGTACCTCTCCTGGCTCGGTGAGCAGCCCGAGGTCACCTACCTGATGGGAGCGAAAACCTACCGCCTGATGTCGGGCTTCGCCGCGGGCGAGGTCCCGAGTGGCCAGGACGAGTTCCGGCCCGAAGAAGAAGCGTCCGTCGACGAACTCACGCAGGCGTCCAAGGTGGTGTTCTCCTCCTCGCTCGAGGAGCCGCTGACGTGGGCCAACTCCACCCTCGTCCGCGGCGACGCCGTCGAGGCGGTCCGCGCCATGAAGGCCGAGGGATCGGGGCTCCTCAGCACGATCGGCAGCCTCAGCCTGTGCCGCTCCCTGCTGCGAGCCGGACTCGTCGACCGCTTCCGGGTGGTGATGTTCCCGGTGATCACCGGGGCCACGGGCGCGGAACGCATTTACGACGGCTATCCGGACGTCGCCCTCGACATGATCGGGCACCGCACCTTCGACGGCCGCACCCAGCTGGTCGAGTACCGGCCGCGCGTGCTCGAGCACCCGCCGCTCGGTACCCCTGCCTGACGTCGCCCCGTCGCCCCGTCGCCCCGTCGGCCGGGCCGCCGACGCCCAGCGGAAGCTCACGACTCACTCAGGACCGCTCACGACCTGTCCCAACGCTCTTGTCTCTTGCGACCGACTCACGCCCCACTCACGCCAGGATCCCGGCGGCGCGCGCCGCGGCCAGCCAGTCGGGGAACTCCCGCAGCAGGTGGTCGTAGAGCCGGTGGTCCGGCACGGCACGCGGTGTGCGGCCGGCGTGGAAGAAGCCCGCATTGTCGACCAAGCGACGGGCCGGAACGGCGAGAGTGTCGAGTTTGCGCAGGAAGGAGAACTCGTTGTCGTCAGGGTCTCCGAAGCCGATGAACTGCCAGAACAGAGGCAGCCGGGCGGCCTTGCACAGGTAACGCTCGGCGGCGGCCCGGCTGGTGGGACCGCCGTCGGTCTGGAACACGACCAGAGCCGGCTGGTCGCTGCCGGAGTCCACGTAGTGGTCGATGACCGCGTCCATGGCCCAGTGATAGTTGGTCCGGCCCATGTGCCCGAGATTCTCGTGCAGTTTGTCGATCCGGCCCCGGTGCCCGCCGAGCCTCAGGTCCGTACACCCGTCGACGTCGGTGGAGAAGAACACCACCGGGACCGTGCCGTCGTCGTCGAGGTGGGCCGACAGCGACAGCACCTGCTCGGCCAGGTGCTGCATCGTGCCGTCCCGGTAGTACGGCCGCATCGAGCCGGAGCGGTCCAGCACCAGGTACACGGCGGCCCGCACGGCCTCCAGCCCGTGGCTGCGCACACTGGCACCCGCCGTCTTGTACAGACTGACGAGGTCGGGCGCCTTCTCCTGCACCTTGGTCAGGCTGATGGCCGAGGTGCGTCCCTCACCGTTGTTCGCGATCACCCCACCATGGTGGGCCATACGGCGAAGTGGGCACAGGGGTACTCCTGGGCACGGCGGCGCGGTCCGGCCGTCCGCGTCAGGCCGCCCTCCCGCCGCCGGCGGACACGAGCGGCGGACCGCCCCTCGGCGGGACTGAGCCCGGGGGCCGGGGGCCGCGGGCCGGGGGCCCGAGACCGAGGCCGGGACCGGGCGCGGTTGCGGCGCCGCCATGTGATCCTCCGGTGCGGTCTTCCGGTGCGGTCTTCGGGTGCGGTCTTCGCGGCCGAGGCGCGCCCGAGGCGCGGCCGATGTGCGCCCGAGGCGCGGCCGATGTGCGCCCGAGGCGCGGCCGATGTGCGCCCGAGGCGCGGCCGATGTGCGCCCGAGGCGCGGCCGATGTGCGGCCGGTGTCGGCGGTCGGCGGCTCGACGGTCGGCCCGCCGCCCGACAACAGGGGGTGCGGCGGCACGAGGGGCCCGTCAGTGAGGCGGTGGCTGCCCGTAACGGGCGGCGATGCCGAGGGCACGCGTGTGGAGGGCGGCACGGAGGGACGGAGGGCCGAGGGCCTCCGCGTCGGGAGCCAGACGCCACAGGACCCAATGGGCGTGCTCGGCGTCCTGGAACGTGGCCTCCAGAC
Source organism: Streptomyces sp. NPDC029526 (assembly GCF_040637405.1). Classification (NCBI taxonomy): domain Bacteria; kingdom Bacillati; phylum Actinomycetota; class Actinomycetes; order Kitasatosporales; family Streptomycetaceae; genus Streptomyces; species Streptomyces sp. NPDC029526. The sequence continues at coordinate 67,072 of NZ_JBEZWE010000016.1, read as the reverse complement.
GCAACCAGCCGTCCGGGTCCGGAGGCTGTCGGTCGGGGAAGCGGAACCCGAGTGCGGCGTCGAGCACTTCGTCCTTGCGTTCCGCACTCACCCGGAGCAGCACGGTGAGGCGGTCGCCGTCCTCGACGAGGCTCGCCGAGCGTTGCCTCCACAGGCGGTCGAGGTCCACCTGGCCGGTACGGTCCGCGGGCCGGCTGAGTGCCTCGGCGGCCCGGATGCGGGAGAGGCGGTAGGTCCGGTCGGCGCCCGACCGGGTGGCCAGGAGGTAGCTGCGGCCGGCCGCGGTGACCAGGCCGATCGGGTCGACGGTGCGCCACGCCGCGTCCTGGCCGACGGCGGCGTAGTGGATGCGCACCTTCCGCCCGGCGAGGACCGCGTGCCGGACTTCGCGCATGGCGGCGTCGGGTATCCGCTCGGTGTCGAGCCGGCGGGCGAGCAGGTCCGTGTCCGGGTCCAGGTGGAACCGCCGGGCCGCTGCGGACGTGCCGGAGCGGTGGGAGTCGGGGAGTGCGTCGAGCACCTTGCGCAGTCCGGAGGCGAGTGCCGGGCCGAGTCCGAAGACCTGTTCGCCGCGTGTGGACCCGGCCGCGAGGAGGGCGAGGGCTTCCTCGTGGGTGAGCCCGGTCAGTCCGCTGAGCTCCGTGCGGAAGTCGTTCAGGAGCGCGAACCCGCCGTGCCGCCCGCGCTCGGAGTACACCGGCACACCCGCCGAGGACAGGGCCTCGATGTCGCGGAGCACGGTGCGGGTGGACACCTCCAGCTCACGGGCGAGTGCAGGCGCCGTCATCCGGCCGTTCCGGCGCAACAGCAGGACGAGCGAGATCAGCCGGTCGGCGCGCATCCGAGAACCGTAGCGAATACATGACCGAGGGTGTCGTGATACGCGGGGAGGCTGGTCCACATCACGCGGGGGGCGGCCGGGCCGGCTCCATGGGCGTGGAACATCACGTGTGGAAAAGGGAGTTGGTAGATCGATGGAGCGTTCGACGGTGAACCCGTGGCCGTGGTCGGTACCTCTCGGATACAGCCAGGGAGAACTCGTTTCGGGGCACACCCGGACCCTGTACTGCTCCGGTCAGGGCGCGATGGGCGACGACGGCACACCACGTCACGTGGACGACATGGCGGGGCAGTTGACGCTGGCCCTCGACAACCTGGAAGCCGTGCTGACCCAGGGAGGCATGTCGCTCACGGAACTGGTCAGGCTGAACGTGTACACCACCGACGTGGACCGGCTCTTCGAGCACTACGGAGTCCTGGCCGCCCGCCTGGGAGCCGCCCGGGTGGCACCGACCACCACGATGCTCGGGGTGACTCGACTGGCACTGCCCGAGTTGATGGTGGAACTCGAGGGGACCGCGGTCGCCTGATACCGACGCGGTCACCGATCGGTGCGGCATCGCTGAGTGACCCGGGGCGGAACGGACCCGCGCCACGGAGGTGCCGGAGGCGGCCGGGGACGGTGCGCGGTCCCGGCCCCGCCGCCCGCCCGTGTCCGGCACGAGCAACGGGGGGTTTCCGGTGCCGTCCTCCCGCGCGGGCGGGGGAGGCGACAAAAGAGCTCGCGGCGGCGTCCGTGGTCCACTAGCGTCGGTGCGGCCGTGGCCTGCGACGAGCGCCATGGCGCTTGCCGGCCGCCCGTACGGCGGCACCTCCGGACGAAAGCGGTGGGACCGTGGCGTGTCGTATCAGTGAACTGGTGTTGGGCTGCCGCGATCCCGAGGCGCTGGCACGGTTCTGGTGCGAGGTCCTGGACTTCGTCGTGCTCGACCGTGAGGGCGACGAGATGCTGGAGATCGGGCCGCGTGAGGGCTTCGGCGGCGCTCAGCCCACGATCATCCTCAGCCGCCGGGACGAGCCGGAGCCCGGCAAGCTGCGTCTCCACATCGACGTCAACCCCACCGACCGTGACCAGGACGCGGAGCTGGAGCGCCTGCTGGCGATCGGCGCGCGTCCGGCCGAGATCGGTCAGACGGGGGACGAGCAGTGGCACGTCCTGGCCGACCCCGAGGGCAACGAGTTCTGCCTGCTGAAGGCCCGCCTGAAGCCGCTGTGACCGCGCGGCCGACTGCTCGGCCGTGACGGCCTGGTTGCGACGGCCTGGTTGTGGCTGCCCGGCCGCCGGTGGAGGATAACCGGCGGCCGGGCAGTGCCGTCGCTGTGCGCGTCACGGCCTCCGCAGCGCGCCCCGGTGCTCACGGACCGCGATGCGCGCCAACTTGGTGAGCATCATGCCGTTGCGGACGGAGGCGACGTAGTCCACCGGCAGCCCGTGCATGCGCGTCCCCGGTCCCCGGAGCGGGTGCCACTCCAGCAGGAACAGGGTGTTCTCACCCCACGGGACGAGCTGCATCGCGATGCGCGCCGCCCCGAAGGGTTCCGCCCGTGCTTCCAGTTCCAGACGCCGGTGCGGTTCGCAGATCCGTACGGTGCAGATGTCGTCCAGGGTGAGCGGGCCGGCGCCGACGCGGACGCGGAGTCGCGCACCCACCTGGGGCCAGTGCGCGTCGACGCCGAGGATGCGCTGGGTCCCGGTCACCCACTCGTGGTACCGCTGACCGTCGGCCAGCAGGTCCCAGACCGTGGACGGCGGACTGAGGATCAGGCGGCGGTTGCGGGCCATGGTCACCAGGCTTCTCGGTCGGTGCGAGCTGACCGTTCTCCCGGCACGACGGTGAACGGCCGGGCCGCTTCGGGGCCCGTACCCAGGCTGGTTCGCACGCCGGTGACCTGCCCACACCTGGGCGTCCATACGGGCGGCGGCGAGGGAACGAGGCGCAGCGCGGCCCGGGCGGGGGAGAGGCGTGCGCCGCTATTCGGTCCGCGTCGGCGCGTCGTCTTCCGGATCGGGGGACCCGTGCTCGCCGAGCCAGCGGGCGAGTTTGCCACGCCGGCCGATGGCCCGCAGGCGGCGCTCCGTGGCGTCCCGGGTGTGCGGGGTGGTGATGAGCAGCAGTTCGTCGCCCTCCCGCAGCACGGTCTCCCGGTCCGGGACGAGGGTCGTGCCGTCGCGCACGATGAGGGTGACGACGGTCGGAGGCGGCAGCCTCAGCTCGAAGACGGCGACCCCGTGCAGCCGGGAACCCTCCGGGATGCCGACGGTGAGCAGGTCGGCGTCCAGGACGTCGAGGGGCGCGGTCTCCACCTGGATCTCGCGCAGCGCGCCCGTGCGGACCAGACGCAGACGCCGGGCCACCGCGGGCAGGGTGGGGCCCTGGATGAGGGTGAAGAGGATGACGAGGAGGAACACGATGTTGAGCACGTCGCGAGCCCCGTCGATCCCGGCCACGATGGGGAAGGTGGTGAGCACGATGGGCACCGCGCCCCGCAGGCCCGCCCAGGAGATGAACGTCTGCTCCCGCCAGGGGATCGGGAAGGGCAGCAGGCACAGCACCACGGAGATCGGGCGGGCGACGAACAGCAGCACCGAACCGACGACGAGCGCCGGGACGATCGCCGACGGCAGTTCGCTGGGATCGACCAGCAGGCCGAGCATGACGAACAGGCCGATCTGCGCCAGCCAGCCGGTGCCCTCGGCGAAGGAACGGGTCGCGGCACGGTGCGGCAGCTGGGCGTTGCCCAGCACCAGGCCGGACAGGTACGCGGCGATGATGCCGCTGGCGCCGACCGTGCCGGCCGCGGCGAACGCGATGATCCCGAAGCCGACCGTGGCCAGGGGGTACAGCCCCGTGGCGGGCAGGGCGATGTGCCGCAACGCGGCGGCGCCGAGCCGGCCGATCAGCACGCCGAGCAGCCCGCCGACGGCGAGCTGGTAGAACAGGTTGAGGACGAGGAGCCCGGGGCTGGACGGGTTGGTTCCCACGGTGGAGAAGACCAGGACCAGGATGATGGTCGGAGCGTCGTTGAAGCCGGACTCGGACTCCACCAGCCCGGTCAGCTTCTGCGGCAGGGGCAGGGAACGCAGCACGGCGAACACGGCGGCGGCGTCGGTGGAGGAGACGATGGCCGCCAGCAGCAGCGCCAACTGCCACTCCATGCCGAGCAGCCAGTGGGCGCCGGCCGCCGTCACGACGACCGAGATGCCCACCCCGACGGTCGCGAGCACGCCGGCGGGGGCCAACTGACGCCGGACGTCCTCCCACCGGGTGCTCAGACCGCCCTCGATGAGGATCAGTCCCAGGGCCGCGGTCCCCAGTGCCTGGGCCATCTGGGCGTTGTCGAAATCCAGGCCGATCCCGTCCTCCCCGGCGATCACGCCGACCGCGAGGAAGAGCAGCAGGCTGGGCAGGCCGATGCGGTGCGCCGTGTGGGCCGCGGCGATGCTGGCCAGCAGGACGACCCCGCCGATCAGGAGGGCGAGGTACAGCTCGGGCAGCGTCATCCGGGGGTCCTCGCGCAGTCACCCGCGACGGAACGGTTGGCGTGGCGGGGGCATCTGCGCCGCGTCACCTCGCCGCACGCGCCCGGGGGCCGTGACCCCTCCTGGTCCTCCCACCGGGTCCGGGCCCGCAGCGGTGAGCGCCCGAAGCACCCGAAGCGCGCGAAGCGCCTGAAGCGCCCGGGGTGACCGAACCGTGCCGACGGCCCGAACGGCGGCGGATGCGGAGGGCACGTCGGACGTGGCGGATGCGGCGGGCATGTCGGGTAGGGCGGATGCGGCGAGCTTGTCGGCCACGGCGGCCACGCCGGGCGCAGCGCGCGTGTCGGGTACGGAGGGAGCGGCGTGCACGCCGACCGCGGGATGCGGCGGGACCGAGGGGCGGGACATGATCGGCGGGCACCGTACGAGCGGGGCACCTCGGGCGATGGCGGGGCGCCGCCGCGCTGGCGCGGTGTCGCACGTACGCGCACGTTCCCCGCGACGCGTCGGCGCAGGCCGCTCCGCACGTGACGGGTCGACCGCCCGGCGTGGTGGCTCCGGCTGCCACGGCGGCCGTCGAGTCCGTCGCGGCCCCCGTGGTGGCCGGCGCAGCAGCCGCGGCCGTCGTGACAGCCGGAGCAGTCGTGGCCGTCGTGGCCGTCATGCCCGTCGAGGTGGCCGTCGCGGTGGTCGTCGTGGTCGGCGGTGGCGGTCATCTGATCTCCTCGCACGGTGGGACAACGATCACACCCGGGGCGAAGCAGCCTAGAACACGCATAACCGGCTGCGACAGCGGCGTGACGTGGAGGAATGCCGGCCCGCGACCGCCGCCGAAGACCAGTGTCCCTGGTGACAGGGCCTGTCGGAGGAGCCGACAGGGGTGACCGGGCGGGTGACCGGGCAGTGGTGCGTGCACCACCCACCGGAGCTGACCGGGGCACTCGGGGGCCGGGGCACACGGGTGCGATGATGACCGGTGACAGGGCGACGACGGTCCGAGGAAGCCGGTGCGAATCCGGCGCGGTCCCGCCACTGTGATCGGTGAGCGCGTCCCCAACAGGCCACTGCCCCACGGCGGGTGGGAAGGCGGGGACACCAGCTACGACCCGAGAGCCAGGAGACTCACGTCGTCGCCTCCTCGCACGGAAACCGGGGCGGATCTCCCCGGAGGAGGGGTGGTTCGGCATGCTCGTTCGCAGGGAGGACGACGATCCGGGGCAGGAACAGGTGCCTCCGCGCCCGGCCGGTGAGGTTCCGTGCCGGATCGTGGTGTGCCGGGACTGCTGCTGCGGCACGGTGAAGGTGAGCGGGGACCACGCGGCCCAGACCGCGCGTCTGCGTACCGTGGCCCCCGTGCGGGTGTCCGCCTGCCTGGACGTGTGCGACCAGGCCAACGTCGTCGTCGTACAGCCCTCCTCCGCAGGACGGGCCGCCGGAGGCCGCCCGGTGTGGCTGGGACTGGTCAACGACCCGGCCGCGACCGAGGACATCGCCGGCTGGGTGCGTGCCGGCGGCCCCGGGGTCGCCCCGCTGCCGGACATCCTGGACCTCTACACCTTCACGCCGCCGCGCCGCCGCACCCCGGGGCCACCCCGTCGACGGTGACGCACAGCCGGCAGGTCGGTCTGCCGCCTGACGCACAGTCGGCAAGACGGTCTGCCGCGTGACGCGCAGCCGCCAGGGCGGGCTCCCGTCGTGGCGGGCTCCCGTCAGGAACGTGCCCGCGAGCGCGCCCGGGGGGCATCGCACCGGACGGCGGGGGAGGAGCGGACGCCCGTTCGCGAGCGAAGGGGACCGGGCGCCCGGAGGCCGGAGGTCCCCCGACCGCCCCAGGATGCCTGTAGGTCGTCGGACCACTCCAAGTCGGTTCACCGGCACCGGATGTGGGGTCGGCACCCATGGTGAGCCGGCCCCCAGCCCTCCGCCCCGGCGGCATACAGCGCCTTCGCGCCTGGCAGGCGACCACATATCGTCCCGGCGGACGGTGTCGTAGGCGCCCATACCGGTGGGCTTCCGAGCATCCCTAGAGTCGCGTCCATCGATGACGGAGCCGCGGCGCGCGGGTCTTCGGACCCATGCCGCCCGGCTGTTCGGGGGGCGTACCGCGCCCCTGACGGAAAGGGACCGTATGGGGCTGGACAAGGCGGTCGACAGCGCGGACGAGGCCGTGGCCGACATCCACCAGGGCGCGTCGCTGGCGGTGGGCGGCTTCGGACTGTGCGGCATACCGAGCGCGCTGCTCGCCGCGCTGCTGGAGCGGGACGTGGGCGGCTTCAAGGTCGTCTCCAACAACTGCGGGGTGGACGACTGGGGGCTCGGCCTGCTGCTGAGGGCCGGGAGGATCGCCCGCATGACCAGCTCCTACGTGGGCGAGAACAAGGAGTTCGCCCGCCAGTACCTCAGCGGGGAACTGGAAGTGGAGCTGGTCCCCCAGGGAACACTGGCGGAACGCCTGCGGGCCGGCGGGGCGGGTGTCCCGGCGTTCTACACGCCCGCCGGCGCCGGCACGCAGGTCGGGCAGGGCGGGCTGCCCTGGCGGTACGGTCCGGACGGCGCGGTCGCGGTCGCGTCGCCGGCGAAGGAGACGCGCGTCTTCGACGGCCGCGAGTACCTGTTGGAGGAGGGCATCACCACCGACTTCGCCCTGGTGCGGGCGAGTGTCGCCGACCGCCACGGCAACCTGGTGTTCCATTCCTCGGCCCGTAACTTCAACCCGCTGGCCGCGATGGCGGGACGCGTCACCATCGCCGAGGTCGAGCACCTGGTGGAGCCGGGCGAACTGGACCCGGACGCGGTGCACCTGCCGGGGATCTTCGTCCAACGGGTGGTCCGCGTCTCGCCCGACGACCCCACCGCCGTCCGGCGGATCGAACGGCGCTGCGTGCGCAGCGGCCAGGAAGGCGGTGCCTGACATGGCGCTCACCCGCGAGCAGATGGCGGCCCGGGCCGCCCGTGAACTGGCCGACGGCACGTACGTGAACCTCGGCATCGGCCTGCCGACGCTCATCCCGAACCACCTGCCGCCCGGTGTGGAGGTGGTGCTGCAGTCCGAGAACGGCATCCTCGGCGTCGGTCCCTACCCGCATGAGGACGAACTCGACGCCGACCTGATCAACGCGGGCAAGGAGACGGTCACGGTCCTGCCGGGGGCCTCCTTCTTCGACTCCGCGCTGTCCTTCGGCATGATCCGCGGCGGACACATCGACGCCGCGGTGCTCGGCGCCATGCAGGTGTCCTCCCGCGGGGACCTGGCGAACTGGATGATCCCGGGGAAGATGGTCAAGGGCATGGGCGGCGCCATGGACCTGGTGCACGGTGCGCGCCGCGTCATCGTGCTCATGGAGCACACCGCCAAGGATGGCAGCCCCAAGCTGGTCGACGCGTGCGACCTCCCCCTCACCGGAACCGGCGTCGTCCAGCGGGTCATCACCGACCTGGCGGTCGTCGACATCACCCCGGACGGCTTCGTCCTGGCCGAACTCGCCCCCGGTGTCGGGGTCGAGGAGGTGCGCGCCGCCACCGGCGCCGACCTGATCGTCCCCGCCGGACTCGGGACACCGGCCGGGGTCTGACTCCGAGGGCCTGCCCGGCACGATCGTCCGACAGGCCTTCCATCCGACAGGCCTTCTAGCAGACGGCATACGGCCGCACAACCCGTCCGGGTCAGCATCGGCGACACCCGGCTGTGGGGCTCACTCCCATACCGTTGCGCGTTGAACGACCCCTACGGTGCCGACACCGGGCCGCTCCTCACCGACCCACGCCCAGGAGCGGCCCGGTGTCCCCCGTACCGAGGAGCCGCCATGCGCACACCCTTCCGGGGCCCGGACGCCCCGCCGTTCCGTGTCCCCACCGCGACGCCCGCCGGTCCGGCGCCGAGAGCGGCACGCCGCACGTGGCGGGGACTGCTGTCCCGTCTCGTGGCCGTCGTCGCCCTGGCCCTCGCGGCCTCCCTGGCCGGCCCGGCGCCCACCGCGCAGGCCGCCGTCGGCCTGACCCAGGTCACCGGCTTCGGCAGCAACCCGGGCCGACTGAACATGTACGTCTACCGGCCCGACTCCCTGCCGGCCGACCCACCGGTCGTGTTCGCCCTGCACGGCTGCAGCCAGAGCGCCCAGCTGTACGCCGACAACTCCGGCCTGCCCGAGATCGCCGACCGGCACGGCTTCCTGGTGGTGTTCGCCGAGACCACCAGTGCCAACAACCTCAGCAAGTGCTTCAACTTCTTCGAACCCGGCGACAACCGCCGGGGACAGGGCGAAGCCGCGTCGATCCGGCAGATGGCCTCCCACGCCGTCTCCGCCTACGGCGCCGACCCCGACCGCACCTACATCACCGGTCTGTCCGCCGGTGGTGGCATGACGTCGGTGATGCTCGCGACCTATCCGGACGTCTTCCGCGCGGGCGCCGTCGTCGCGGGCCTGCCCCACGGCTGCGCCGACGACGTCATGGGGGCCTACACCTGCATGAACCCCGGCGTCGACCGCACTCCCGCGCAGTGGGCCCAGAAGGTGCGTGACGCCCACCCCTCGTGGTCCGGTCCCTGGCCGCGCGTGGCCGTCTGGCACGGTGACCGGGACACCACGGTCGTCCCGCGCAACGCGGAGGAACTCCGCGACCAGTGGACGGCGCTCCACGGCCTCCCGCAGACGCCGAGCCGCACCTCGGTCATCGGCCCCGACGACACGCGGCACGACGAGTACGTGGCGGCGGACGGAACGGTGGCCGTCGAGGTCAACCGGGTCCCGGGCATGGGCCACGCCACCCCGGTCGATCCGGGCACGGGGCCGGAGCAGTGCGGCAGCACCGGCACCGTCAACTTCGAGAAGTCGATCTGCTCCAGCCACTGGATCGCCCGGTTCTTCGGGCTGGACGGCTCGGACCCCGACCCCGAGCGGCTGCCCGCCCCGACCGGCCTGGCGACGACCGGCGTCACCGACACGAGCATCGGACTGACCTGGAACGCGGTCGACAGCGCAACCGGCTACACCGTGTACCGCGACGGCGCGCCGGTCACCACGGTGGACACCCCGTCCCACACCGACACCGGCCTCGCCCCCGGCTCCTCCCACACCTACTCCGTCGCCGCCCGCGACGCCGACGGCAGGGCGGGAGACCGCTCCACCCTCCTCACCGCGCGGACCACCGGAGCGACGGCGACCTGCTGGACGGCCACCAACTACGCCCACGTCCAGGCGGGCCGCGCCACGACCTCCGGCGGATACACCTACGCCAAGGGCTCCCAGGAGAACATGGGCCTGTACAACATCTTCGTGACCCACACCCTGAAGGAGTCACCCGCCGGCCACTTCAGCGTCGCGGACGGCAACTGTTCCTGATCCACCACCCGTCACGGCCGCACGGCCGGTGCGACACCCCGTGGGCCGTGACCCACTCCACGGTCCACGGGGTGCGCGCCACGCCCGTCCGCCCCGCTCGGCCCGCCCGACACCGCCCGTCGGCCACGGCAGCGCTCGCCGACGGGCGGCCGGCCGTGCTCGTCCGTCCCGCACCCGCCCCCGCCCCGCGCGCAGCACGGGCGGCAGGGCAGGACAGGAGGACAGGACAGGCCCACCCGCCCGACGCATCCGGCCCCCGACTCCTGGGCATCCGGTGAAAGGGAGAGGGACTGGGAGGTGCCAGTGGCACGTGATGAGGACTTGGGCCTGGACGAGGTGCTGTGGGCGGCGGAGGACGCCGCGCCGGTGGAGTCCGTGGACGTGGTGGCACAGAACCTGGAGAAGCGCTTCTCGGCGACCCAGGTGTCGTTCTGGCTCGTCGACATGCTCGGGCTGGAGGCCGTACGCCTGCCTCGGGCCGGCACCGCCGATCAGGCGCGGGGTGCGTCCGAGCGGCTGCGGCTGACCGGAAGCGTGTACGACGAGGTGCTGCGCTCGCAACGCCTGCATCACCAGCGCATCGACGCCGAACAATGGCGGCTGGTCGCGCCGGTGACCAACCGGGGCGACTGCGTCGGAGTCCTGGAGATGGTGGTCCCGTACGCGGACAGAGCGGTCCGGGAGGCGGTGGCACGGACCGCGCACGCGCTCGCCTACGTCGTGGTGACGGACCGCCGCTTCACCGACCTCTACCACTGGGGCCGCCGCACCAGCACGGTGAGCCTCGCCGCGGAGATCCAGCACCAGTTGCTTCCCACGGCCCCCTGCTGCGAGGGAGCCCATTTCACCCTGGCAGGCGGACTCGTCCCGGCCGACGACATCGGCGGCGACACCTACGACTACGCCCTCGACCAGGACGTCCTCCATCTGTCCATCACCGACGCGATGGGACACGACACGGCCTCCGCGCTGCTGGCCACCCTCACCGTCAACGCCCTGCGCGGAGCCCGCCGCGCGGGACGCTGCATCCTCGACCAGGCGTACACCGCCCACCGGGCGATCACCGACCACGGGATCGGAATGACCACCGGGCAGCTGATGCGGGTGAAGCTGCAGACCGGTGAGTGCGAACTCGTCAACGCCGGGCACCCCTGGCCCCTGCGCCTGCGCGACGGACGCGTGGAGGAGCCGCCCCTCAAGGTGAACCTGCCGTTCGGCGCGCCCGTTCCGGTCGCCTACGAGGTGCAGCGGTTCCGTCTGCGGCCGGGTGACCGGACCGTCCTGGTCACCGACGGCATGCGCGACCGCGCCGCCTCCGCCGTCGACCTGCCCGCCCTGATCCACGACACCCGTGACGAGCACCCCCGTGAAGTGGTCCGGGTCCTGACCCGGGCGGTCCACGACGCCTGCGGGGGGTCACTGCCCGACGACGCCACCACCCTGGTGCTGGACTGGCACGGCAGCGACTCGGGGCAGCGCCGCACGCGGTACGGCTCCAACGCGGACGGCAGGTGACCCGGGGAAACAACCGGTCGCGGTCGGGAGGGCGTACGCAGGTCGCACCCGGGTAGTCGTCGGACGTCGGGAAGGGCTGTGACACCTGGGGAGGTCGAAGCAGCCCTTCCCTCCTTGCTTCGCCGGGGCACCGGGGTGCCGCACCGTGGAGCGGCACTCGTCATGGACTGGGGGACAGGGGGAGGGAGCGTCAACGCCGTGGAGCAGGACCGTCCACGCGTCCGCGGCGGCTGCCGTCGCCGACGCGCGCGCCGGCCGGGACGGACCGGGCCCCGGACAGCTCACGCCTCCCGGCCCCGCAACGTCCTCCGGCCGCAGGGGAGATGGACCCCGTGGTCGACTCGCCGAGAAGCCGCGCCAGGCATCCGGCGGGTGCCGGCCGGGCGGGGGTCACGAGTTGCCGCGGCGTCCCCCGGCGGACCGTGCCGCGTGCGAGGATGTGACGCGTGACCGGACCGTCTGCGCCGCCCGTTGCCGAGGCCACGTCTCGCCCCTCCGGTCCGGGTCCCGGGGCCGCCACCGCACTCGTGTTCGGTTCGTCGGCCGCGGTGCTGGTGGTCGAGGTCGTCTCCCTGCGACTGCTCGCCCCCTATCTCGGCCTCACTCTCGAGACCAGCACCCTGGTGATCGGCATCGCCCTCACGGCGATCGCCCTCGGTTCCTGGATCGGTGGCCGGATCGCGGACCGGGTCGATCCGGCGCGTCTGCTGTCCCCGGCGCTGGGCCTGTCCGGTGCGGTCGTCGCACTCACGCCGGCCGTGCTGCGGACCACGGCCGAATGGGCACCGCCGTTGCTGTTCCTCGTGGCGGCGCTCACCATCCTCGTTCCGGGCGCGCTGCTCTCCGCCGTGACACCGATCGTCACGAAGATGCGCCTGACCAGCCTCGCCGAGACCGGCACGGTCGTCGGCCGCCTGTCCGGGGCGGGCACCCTCGGCGCCATCGTCGGCACCGTCGTCACCGGGTTCGTCCTGGTGTCCCGGCTGCCGGTCAGCGCCATCCTGATCGGACTCGGAAGCGCGCTCGTGGTGGGCTCGGCGCTGGTCGAGTGGCGCACCCGCGGCTGGCGAGGCACGCCCGCCCTGGCACTCGTGGTCGTCGCCGGAGGACTCGCCACGGCGGTCGCCCCCGGCGGGTGCGACGCGGAGACCAGGTACCACTGCGTACGGGTCGTCACCGACCCCGACCGCGACAGCGGCCGCACCCTCGTCCTCGACGGGATCCGGCACTCCTACGTCGACCTCGACGACCCGACCGTCCTGAAGTTCACGTACGTACGAGCCATCGCCTCGGTGGCCGACGCCGCGTTCCCCGAGAAGAAGCCGCTCACGGCCCACCACCTCGGTGGCGGGGGCCTCACCCTTCCCCGCTACCTCGCCGCCACGCGCCCCGGGACCCGCAGCCTGGTCTCGGAGATCGACAGCGGTGTCGTACGCATCGACCGCGAGCACCTCGGCCTCGCAGCGGGATCAGGCATCGACGTGCGGACGGAGGACGGCAGGCTGGGCCTGCGGCGCCTGGCCACCGACAGCCGTGACCTGGTGATCGGCGACGCCTTCGGGGGCGTCAGCGTCCCCTGGCACCTGACCACGGCGGAGGCGATGGCCGAGGTGCGGCGGGTGCTCGACGGCGACGGCCTCTACGTCGCCAATCTCATCGACCACGGCGAGCTTGCCTTCGCACGCGCCGAGGCGGCGACGCTCGACGCCACCTTCGAGCACGTCGCACTCCTCGGTGAACCGGCCGACCTCGGGGTGGCCCCGGGCACGGACCCGGACGGCGGCAACCTGGTCCTGGTCGCCTCCGACCGCGAAGTCGACCTGAGGGCGGTCCAGAAGCAGCTGGACGCCCGCGACACCGGCTGGACGACCGTGACCGGCGACGACCTCACCTCCTGGATCGGCGACGCCCCGCTGCTCACCGACGACCACGCACCCGTGGACCAGCTCCTCCAGCCGTACGGGTGCGGAACCAGCCGCTGAGGCGGCGCAGCCCCGCCCCGCACGGCGACCCACCCCCGCCCCCACCGCCGGCGCACCGGACCGCGCCGGAAGCCTGATCCACGGACGGGACCGCACGGACGAGGAACCCTTGAGGGAGCCGGACCCGGACCGGGACCCGGAGGCGGCGCGCGACGGGCCCCTCCCCGCCGGTGGCCGCCCCCGGCGCCGTCGCTCTCTGTAACGACTCGCCTCTTCCCCGCGGTGCACCGCACAAAGAGTCACAACGGTGACCTGCCCGCTGGAGTGCCCCACGTTTTCAGGGGCACCAGCGGTGGGTGAGCAATTGCGCTTCGGAAGTGAGGCGAGTCCGTGGACTCTGCTGCCCAGAACGCGGACCGGACTCCGGGTGCCGTCGGCCCCATCGCCGTCTCCCGGCTGTTCCAGGGGCCGGCGGGGATCGCGGAGGCCCGGGACATGGCCCGTGACTTCCTGGAATCCGTCAGGGGCGCGGCGGGACCGCCCCTGACGGCCGACGCCGTGGGCCTGGTGCAGCTGGTGGTGAGCGAACTGGTCACCAACGCCCGCAAGTACGCGCCCGGCCCGTGCCTGCTGGATCTGACCCTGCGGGACGGAACCGTGCAGGTCGGCGTATGGGACAGCAGCAGCACGCTGCCGTCGGCGCGGGAACGGGACCCGAGCCGGATCGGTCAGCACGGGCTGGAAGTCGTGAAGGCTGTCTGCCGCACCCTGCACACCCGCCGCGAGGGGACGGGCAAACGCATCACCGCGTTCATCCCGCTCTCCGGAGAATCCGCCGGACCCGACGCGGACCCGGAGACGTCGTGACGCAGCGTGACGGGCGTCGTCCGCCGGCCCGGCGCGCCATCCCGCCCGGGGAGGCGTACGCCGCCTACGCCGAGGACGTCCGCCGAGGGTGCCGCGGAACGGCTGAGCCGGACCACTAAACTGCTCGGACATCCCGTAGACCCGCAGACCCGCGCTGACCGCCAGGAGTGTCCCGTGCCGTCCTGCTCCGCCTCGTGAGCCCGGAACTCCCCATGGCGACCAACCGAACGGCCAAGAGCGTGGCCACCCGGCAGCGATTCGTCGACGAGGCGCTGCGCCTGTTCAAGGAACAGGGCTACGAGCGCACTTCCATGGCCCAGATCGCGACCGCGGCCGGCAGCAGCCGGGCCAACCTGTACCTGTACTTCAACAGCAAGTCGCAGATCATCCGGGCCCGCATGGCCGAGATCGAGACCGAGGTGGCCGAGCTCTACGCCGTCCTGGACGGCATGCCCGAGCACACGCCCGCCGCCCTGCGGCAGTGGCTGGCCACCGCGCGGGAGATGTGGATGCGCTACGCCACGGAGTTCGAGGCAGTCAACCAGGCCATGGCCATCGATCCGGACGTGCTCGAGGAATGGCTGGGCCTGATCCGGCGGGTCACGTCCGCCCACGCGTCGCTCCACCTGCCCGGTGCGACCCCCGAGGAGCGGGGGGAGCGCGAGGTGCACATGACGACGCTGATGATGAGCCTGGAGCGGAACTTCTACTTCATGTACATCCGGGGCCACAAGGAACAGGAAGAACTCATCCTCACCTCCCTGGCCCGGCAGTGGGCACGGATGTTCGACGCAGAGGACTGACCGATAGCTGACCGCGAGCTGCCCCCGGGGTGACCGCGGGCCGGAACGGTCCCCCGTCCGGGGCACCCGGCGGACGGGCGCCCCGGACGGGGGAGAGGCGGACCGGGCCCGCGGCGCGGCGTCAGCCGCCCAGCACCAGGCGCGGGCAGTCGCCCGCCGCGCGGGACACGCAGATCAGCATGGTCCGGCCCGCCTCCTGTTCCGACGGGGTGAGGATCGAGTCACGGTGGTCGGCCCGGCCGGACACGATGGGCGTCTCGCACGTACCGCACGTCCCGGTCTTGCACGACGACACCACCGAGAGGCCCGCCCGCTCCGCCGCCTCCAGGATCGACTCGTCCGCGCCCACCTCGACGACCCGGCCCGACTCGGCGAACTCCACCTCGAACGGCGTGTCGGGGACCGTCCGCACCACGGGTTTCGGGGCGAACCGCTCCAGGCGCAGGGAGTTCTTCGGCCAGTGGGCGGTGTTCTCCTCCACGGCCCGCAGCAGCGGCTCCGGACCGCACGCGTAGACGAGCGTCCCCTCGCGCACCTCACCGAGCAGTCCCGGCAGGTCGATCAGCCCGTGCTCGTCCTGCGGGACGAGGGTGACCCGCCCGCCGTGGGCGGCCAGCTCGTCGCGGAAGGCCATCGACGCCTGCGTGCGTCCGCCGTAGACGAGGTCCCACTCGGCGCCGGCCCGCTCCGCCTCCCGGATCATCGGGAGGATGGGGGTGATGCCGATGCCGCCCGCGATGAACAGGTAACGGGGCGAGGGCAGGAGCCGGAAGTTGTTGCGCGGCCAGGACACCGTGACCCGCGACCCGACCGTCAGCGCGTCGTGCACCGCGGCCGAACCTCCCCGGCCGCCCGGCTCCCGCAGCACGCCGATGCGGTACGACGTGCGGTTCTCCGGGTCGGACGACAGCGAGTACTGCCGCACCCACGGTTCCCCGTCCGGACCGGGCACGTGCACGTCGACATGGGCCCCGGCCTTCCACTGCGGCAGCTCCCCTCCGTCCGGGTGGCTCAGGTCCAGCGCCACCACCCCGTCCGACGCCTCGACCCGCCCGGTCACCTCCAGATTGAGGGTGCGCACGGTCCGCGTCCGCGAACGCTCGACGTCCGCGAGATCCCAGTGCACCTGGAGGGAGCGCCGGACCGGGAGGAGCGCCATCCGCAGGAAGTCCAGCTCGTCCGTGTCGTCCGGGCGCAGCGACGGCAGCCGCTCGAACAGCACCCGCAGCCCCGTCGCGCCCTGCACCCGGGCCAGCGGGTTGCCCAGGCAGGTGTGCCGGCCCGCGGTGAAGGCCAGGTGATCGGTGGGGTCCGGACGGTGGATGTCGAACTCGAAGGGCCGGTCGACGTGATCGGGATCGGTGTTGGCGGAGGCCAGCGCCACCCACACCATGTCACCGGCGGAGATCCGCACACCGGACAGCTCCACGTCCCGCGTCACCCGGCGGGAGGTGAACGTCGAGGACGGACGCCGGCGCAGCGTCTCCTCGAACACCCGCGGCCACAGCTCCGGTTCGGCGAGCGCGTCCTGGAGCGCCTGCGGGTTCTGCGACAGGAAGATCACCGCGTTGGTCATGGCCTGCGCGGTGGTGTCCGTGCCCGCCGCGGCGAACTCCGAGACGTGCAGGGCGATCTGCGGCGTCGGCAGCGCGTACGAGCCGTCCTTCGTCCGCGCGGACGCCATCACCGAGATGATGTCGTCGGCGGTCGACTCGCGCCGCTCCTCCACGATGTCCCGCAGCTTCAGGTTGGCCGCCACGAAACGGTCCCACACCTGCGACCGAGCCGGCTCCGGCAGCGGCTCGTGCGCGGAGGACAGCACCGCGAACAGGTCGTCGCGCAACTGCCGCAGCATCGCCTCGTGTTCGTAGCCCAGCCCCAGCAGCGCCATGATGGTCTGCGTGGTCAGCTCCAGCGAGTACTCCTCGAGCAGGTTCGCCGAGCCGTTGTTCTCGAACCGGTCGATGATGCGGTGCGCCCGGGCCTCGATCTCGGGCTGGAGCCGGTCCATGCGCTCCTTGACGAAGCCGAGCTGCGCCACGGACCGCGTCTCGGTGTGCCCGGGCGGATCCTGACCGACGATCATCTTCGACACGAGGTCCGGGGGATAGATCTCCCGGTGCCGAGCCGGTACGTCCGCGGCCGAGTTGGAGGCCGAGGAGTAGGTCTGCCAGTCCGACAGGACGGTGAGACAGTCCTCCCGCCGCGTGACGATCCACGCGTTCAGGTGCGGGTACCAGAACACCGGCGAGGTGTCCCGGACCGCCGCCAGGTGTCCGGCCGGGTCGCGGTAGTAGTCGTCCCCCATCGCGTCGAAGCCGTGGGCGACGGGACAGCGGCCCATCGGACGGGCCTCTTCCTGCATGGACGTCATGGCCTGGTCCTTTCGCGGTCAGACACGGGTGGCCGCGGACGCGGCGATCGAGGACAGCTTCTGGAAGCGGGCGACGTTGTCCCCCTCGTCCATCACCCCGGAGGACAGGAAGCAGAAGGACATGCCCGAGACGGGGTCCACCCACAGCAGGGACGAACCGGCGCCGTAGGAACCGAAGGTGCGCGGCGAGACGAACGGGCCGAAGAACCGGGCGTGCGTCCCGGTGCCGGCGAGGGCCATGCCCAGGCCCATGTTGCCCGGCGGCAGGTCCCACTTGCGGGCGGCGGCGACCATCCCGTACAGGTCGTTGATCTGGTCGCCGGTCTGGTTGGTGGTGGCGAAGTCCAGCACCGGCTCGCCGATGAGCTGCTCCCCGGACGCGGTGCGCCCCTTGTTCCGCAGCATCTCCGTGAACGCGAAGACGTCGTCGATGGTGGACACCGCGCCGACCCACGGCATCTCCGCGTCCTCGCGGTCGATGACGTCGTTGAGGCACTCGATGTCCTCGGGCTTGAGCCAGGAGTCGTTGGCGACGATGACCTTCAGCGGAACGCCCCTCTCGCGCCATTCGGCGGGCATCCCGAACCTGGTGTGGTCCATCCCGACCGGGCCGAAGACCTTCTCCCGCATCAGGTCGCGGAACGAGTCGGCTCCGTAGGCGCGCCGGGCCATCTCGCCCATCAGCGCGTGGTTGATGGCGGCCGAGTAGTTCAGATCGGTGCCCGGCTCGTGCACGACGTCGACGCCGGCGAGGGCCTCGATGACGTCGGCGAGTACGGCGAACCCCTCGGGACCCAGGCCCGGGTTGGGCGTCGCGGGCATCCCGGCCCGGTGCGTGAGCAGGTGGGCGAGGTTGATCCGGTCCTTGCGGGCGGCACGGAACTGCTCGGCGCCGAAGAACTCGGGGATCAGGTCGACGACGCGGGTCGACAGCATCAGCCGGCCCTCGCTGAGGGCCCGGAGGACCAGGGCGTTGGTGAAGCCCTTCGACATGGACAGGATGCGGTAGACGTCGTCGCGCCGGGTCGGCCGGCCGGTCCCGGTGTCGGCCAGGCCGTAGGTGCCGCGCAGGGCGATCCGGCCGTGCCGGGCGACGATGACGTTGGCCCCGTGGTAGGCGCCGCCCGCGATGTCCGCGCGGATCGTGGCGTCCAGGACCTCGAGGAAGCGGCGCTCGACGCCGGGGGTGTCGGTGAGGGCGACCGTGTGCTCCGGTGCCGTGGTGTGCTGCACGGGATGTTCTCCGTCCGGGAGTCGAGGGGAGGTCAGAGCATGAGGGCGCCGCCGGAGGGCGCCAGCGTCTGACCGGTGTAGTGACCCGCCGCGTCCGAGGCGAGGAAGAGGACGGTCCGGCCGATCTCCTCGGGTTCCGCCAGGCGCTTCAGCGGCTGGAGGGCGAGCAGCGCCTGGACGTGGTCGTCACCGGACGCCGTGAGCATGGCGGTGCGGATGCCCGCCGGGGCCAGCGCGTTGACCCGGATGCCGAAGGGGGCCAGCTCGGCCGCCACCGCCTTGGTGAGACCGACCACCGCGGCCTTGGAAGCCGGGTAGTAGGCGGGCATCGGCAGGCCGATGAGTCCCGCCACGGAGGCGAAGTTGACGATGGAGCCACTGCCGCTCTCCTTCATGAGCGGCACCGCGGCGCGGATCGTGTAGAAGGTGCCGTTGAGGTTGATCGCGACGACGCGGTCGAAGTCCTCGTCGGAGATGCCGTCCAGGAATTCCGGGTGGTAGGTCTCGCCCGTCTTGAAGGACTCGGTCATCCGCTGGTTGATGCCGTCCACCCACGCCTGCTTGGCCTTGTTCGGCGTGGCGACACCGGCGGCGTTCACCAGGACGTGCAGCCGGCCGTGGTCGGCGCGCACCCGGTCGAAAACCCGCTGGACGGCGGCGGAGTCGGAGACGTCCGCGGCCAGACCCACGACCCGGTCCAGCCCGGCGAACTCGCGGTCCAGGTCCTCCTGCCGCAGATCCATTCCGTACACGGTGGCACCGGCTCCCGCCAGGGCCTTCACGGCGGCCAGGCCCATGCCCGAGGCCGCTCCGGTGACGACCGCGATCCTGCCGTCGAGTTCCATGGTCGATCCCCTCGTCGTTGAGGTGTGACGTGCCGCAGCAGGGCACGCACGTCGTGCCCGTCGGCGAAGAAGTCCGGCCAACCTAACCAGGAATTTGACACCTGTCTAGATTTGATTGCAGGGGAATTCACGCCGGGAGATCACGGGGCGGTGGGGCCGAGTCCGGCCGGAGAGCGGCACGGCTGGATGACGGAGCGTGACGACCGGCCTCTCGTCACGAGACGTCGGCGCGCACGCCGTCGCGCTTCCGCCGCAGGTCATGAGGGTGCCCGGAACCTGCGGCCGCGCATCGCCGGGAGTAGGCGCCTCACCGGGGGTGCGGGCGGGAGCGGGGGCGGAGGACGGGGTACGGCTCGTGGGCGGGGGCGGGGGCGGGGGCGGCCCGGGGTTCGGGGCCCGCGGCCACGGCTCGGGGCCGGTCGGCGGGGGAGGACGGAGGGGAGCCGCCGGCCCTGCTCCGAGGACGCGTGCTTCGCGTGGCCGCTGTCGAGACGCGGCCGGGGCCTGCGGGGCGGAGGGCCCGCCCGTCGCGCCGGCGGTGTCCGCCGGGTCCGCCCGGCGCACGGGCCCCGGTCGGGGAGGGGAGCCGGGCAGGGACGGTCCAGGGCCGGCGACAGTGCCGGGCCGGGGTCGGGCCGGGCGGGGAAGCGTGGACCGGCGGGCCACGGGGCGGGCGGCCCGCCGCGCCGGGAGGACGCCGGGGTCAGTCGGACCGCTGGGCCGACCCGACCTTCTCGGCCCCCGCCGAGGGGATCGCCCCGGACACGGTGACGACGTCCGAGCGGCTGCCGTCCCGGTTCATCAGACCGCCCACGACCGCCAGGCCGAGCCCGGCCACGGCCAGGGCGGCGCCGACCAGGGCGGGGGAGGTCCAGCCCCAGCCCGCGGAGAGGGCCAGGCCGCCGAGCCAGGCGCCACCCGCGTTGGCCAGGTTGAAGGCCGAGTGGTTGGAGGCCGCCGCCATCGTCGGGGCGTCCTTCGCCTTGGCCATCAGCAGCATCTGCACCGGCGTGGTGATGAAGGAGCCCAGCGCACCGATGAACGTGATGGTCACCAGTGCGGCCCAAGTGGTGTGCACCGTGAAGGAGAACGTCACCAGCGCGGCGGCGAGCAGGGCGAGCCCCGCGTACAGGGTGGGGCGCAGGGCGCGGTCCGTGAGCGGACCCGCGATCAGGGTGCCCAGCGTCATGCCGACGCCGTACAGCGCGAGCACCAGGGTGGTGGACGTCTCGGAGATGCCCGTCACGTTCGTCAGGATGGGCACCAGGTAGCTGTAGACGGCGAAGAACCCGCCGAATCCCACCACGGCCACGGCCAGGCCGACCGCGACGTGCCGGTTGCTCATGGCCCGCAGCTCGCGTCGGGCGCCCGACTGCCGGCCGCGCGGCTGGTGGGGCACGAAGAGGGCCAGCGCGGCGAGGGCGGCGAGACCGATCACAGCGATGGCGAGGAACGCGGACCGCCAGCCCAGCTGCTGGCCCAGGGCAGTGCCTGCCGGCACGCCGACGATGTTGGCGACGGTGAGCCCGAGGAACATGCGTGAGACGGCACGGGCGGCCCGGTCGGGCGCGACGAGCCGGGATGCCACGACGGCGCCCACGCCGAACAGTGCCCCGTGCGGCAGCCCCGTCAGGAAACGGGCACCGAAGAGCAGACCGTACGAGGGGGCGAGGGCGGAAGCGACGTTGCCCACCACGAACAGGCCGGTGAGCAGCAGCAACAGCCGCTTGTGGGGGATGCGTGCCCCGATGCCCGTCAGAACGGGAGCGCCGATGACGACGCCGATCGCGTACGCCGACACGAGGTTCCCGGCGTCGGGCACCGAGACGCCGACCCCGTCGGCGATCTGGGGCAGCAGCCCCATGGTGGCGAACTCGGTCGTGCCGAGGCCGAACGCGACGACGGCCAGAGCCAGCAGGGCCAGTGGCATGGTGCGAAGAAACCTTTCACTCACAGCGGGCCGGATCGAGGGAAGGGCGGAACGATCCCGTCCCCTCTGCTCGAGGCCGGTCGCGCTGAGCACCATTGCCCGGCGCAGTCCGTCCCGGGACAGGGCAGACCCATGGCAGGGTAAACCCCCGAGAGGGAGAGCAACCGCACCGGACCGGACATTCCAAGATCGGACCGCCGCGTCCGTGACCTGCGTCACCCGAGAACGCCATGGAACAGAACACCCACACCGGCCGTTGGTGGGGCGCCGACGACGACACCATCACCCGGGAAGCCATCACCACCACCGCAGCCGTCTTCCCGGGCATCCCCCGTACGGTCCTGACCAGTCGTGTCAGCCGGCGCGACCCGGCCCTGGTCGTCCGTCCGCCCGGTGGCTACGCGGCCCTGCGGGCCTTCAACGCCCGTCGACGCACCGCAGATCCCCGCATCCAGCTCGCCGGTGACTACTTCGGCCCTTCCAGCACCTACGGAGCCCTCCGCTCGGGCGAACACGCCGCCACGAGGCTCCTGGAACACCTGTCGCTTCTCTGACCGCCCACGCCTGGAGCAGAAGCACGAGCGGGTGGCGACGGCGGACGAGGACGGAGGGGCGTCCGGGCGTGGCGGGGTGTGGTGACCATGTCCGCGCCCATACGCCCCTATACGCCCCGGTGCGAGATCGCGCGCCTCCTGTCCACGCTGCACTCCACGACACGGTGGGCGGCCGGTGCCCCTTTCCGGTCGTGTCCGATCCGGCGTCGTTGACGGCCCACGACGAGCGTGCGAGCGTTCCCGCGGCCCGCCCCACCCGGGGCGGGCGAGGAACCGGGGAGGACACACGATGACGACCACCACCAGGCGCCCAGGCCCGTTACGCGCACGTGCCGCGCTGACCGCCGTCGCCGTCACAGCGGCGGCGGGACTGCTGGCCGGCACGGCGGGAGCGGCCACCGCCCAGGCGCAGTCGGCCACCGTCGAGCGGGCGGCGACCGAGCGTGCCGTACCGGCCGCCGCGCCCGAGACCGACCCCACGCCGGAGGAGCAGCAGCGCCTGAGGGAGATAGCGGGCGCCATCTGGTCGCCCCAGCTCGCGGCGGGCTGGAACATGAACAGTGAGGTGGAGGCAGTCCTCTCGACGGCCACGGGCGAGATCCTCAAGTGTTCCGAGGCCTTCGCCCTGGTGCCGCGCCCGCCGGCGTTCTTCCCCGGGCCGAGCTACCTGCGCCAGTACTGGAAGCAGATCCGGGACTACTTCCTCGTGGTGAAGGACAACCGCACCTATCGCGTGTGCGTGGTGGCGACGGCGGCGAACTACCGCTCGGCGATCGAGATGGCCTCGATGGGCATCTGACCTGACGTCGAGGGGTCCGGCCCCGTCGTCCCGGAGCCGCCGGGGACGGGGGGACGGGGCCGGAACAGCTGCCGGTCGGGTGCCGTGTGGTGCAGGCCGCAGACTGGCCGTACGGCGGCCGACGGCCATGACCGGACGTCGGCCAGGCCCGCCCTGACGACGGCTGCGCCCCGCACCGGCAGGGCTCCGCACCGCCACCGGGCCCACCACCGGCTCCTCCGACGTCGTTGCCCCTGCACCTTGCAGGTGAGGATCCGGCTATGTACGGGACCCGCACAGGGCCGGACCTCGTGTCTCAGCCCTGATCGCTCTGCGACGGTGACCCGAGTGCGTTCCGCAGGTCCCGCATGCGGGCGCGCCAGGCATCGCCGCCGCCCGCGTCGTCCCAGAGCCACAGCAGTTCGGACGGTTTGGTCATCGCGCGGTCGAGGGCGCGGACGGCGAGGTCGCGCATGACGGTGAGGTCGGGAAGCGGTTCCTTGGGGCCGTACGCGTATCTGACCGGTTCGCCCTGCGGACACTGTGCGGCGACGAGGGCGGCCGCGGCGACGGCTTTCTGGGCGTCGTGGGCATCGAGATAGTCGTCGGTGCCGATGACGCCCGTCAGGGTGGTGCGGACGAGGCCCGCCCGGGCGTTGGCGTCGGTGTCGTCGAGGGTGCCGCTGAAGTCCGCCGCCGCGTCGTTGTCGAAAGGTCCGGCGTCCCAAGTGCCCATCAGATCCCCCTGTGGTGTGGTCGGTGGTGGCAGGCATCCTGTCAGCTGCCACCGACAACGCCCTGCCGGGAGGGAGGACCGGAGCCGGCCCGCGCGCCGGTGAGCCGGTGGGGGCGGTCGCCCGGCCCCAGGTCCCCAGGTCCGAGGAGACCGTCCGTGCACGGGAAGGAAGGCCGGGACCGGTCAGGGAGCGCCGGTGGGAGTGCGGGGCGGGGCGGTGCTCGACCGGACCACGAGGCGCGGTTCCACCGTCGGCGGTTCCGGCAAAGTGTCGGGCGCGGTGATGGACCGCAGGAGATGCGTCACGGCCAGCGCGCCCATCTCGTCGAACGGCTGCGCCACCGTGGTGAGCGGCGGTCGGCCGTACTCGGCGAGCTCGATGTCGTCGACACCGACCACCGAGATGTCCTCGGGGACCCGGCGACCCGTCTCGTGCAATGCCTTGAGCACGCCGAACGCCATCTCGTCGCCGGCGACGAAGACGGCGGTGACGTCCGGGACGCGCCCCAGGACCAGGCCGTTGCGGTAACCGGACGCGGGGGACCAGTCGCCCTCCAGCACGGGCGGCACGGGGCGCCCGGCCGCCTCCAGGGTGAGGCGCCACCCCTCCCGCCGTTCCATGGCTTCCAGCCATTCCGCGGGACCGGCGACATGCCATACGGAGTGGTGTCCGAGGTCGAGCAGATGCCGAGTGGCCAGTCCCGCGACGCGGACCTGGTCCATGGCCACCACCTCCGTGGCCGCGGTGCGGGACCCGTCGACGGTGACGGTGGGGACCGACTCCGTGAGCTGCTCGATCCGACGGTTGGTGTGGATCAACGGCACGGCGAGGACGACACCCTCGACGTCCTGGTCGGCGAGCCGCGACAGCGCGGCTTCGACGGCGGAGGTGTCGAGGGACGGGGTGGTGGCGACGCTGACCGTGTACCCGGCCGCCAGGGCCGCGTTCTCGATCCCGGAGGTGATCCGCCCGCCGGAGGAGGAATGGTTCCGCATCGTCACGACACCGATGGTGCGGCTTCGGCCGGAGGATAGTACGCGGGCCGCGTTGTTGCGTCGGTACCCCAGCTGCTCGACGGCCGCCAGGACCCTGGCGCGTGTGCGCTCGTGGACGTTCGGGTGACCCGACAGCACCCGGGACACCGTTTGCGCGGACACCCCGGCGACGCGCGCCACGTCCGCCATTCCGGGTGGGCGCTTCGCGTCGGCAGGCCGCTTCACCGTGGCTCCTCTCTTGCCGTGCGAGAGCTGATGATAGCGCTAACACTCGGTTCCAGGACCGTCCCGCTGTATCCAGGGCGAGCGAGCCCAGGGCAAGTCCAGAGCAGGCGCACAGCAGGCCCAGAGCAAAACCCGGTAGCCGCATACTGAATAACGGCCCAGGACCATTGGCAGCGATCACAACGTCTGGGATAGTCGGGCTGTGCCGAAAGGTTTCCGATGGGGCGCCGGTTGGTTACCGATCGGTTCACGCCCGAGCGCCTGCGGCTGCTCCCACGGCGGCCGCCACGGCCCCTGCCCCGAGCCCTGGAAGAGGAGTTGTGACCAGATCACTCACCCGGTTCGGAGCCGAGTCGTGAGCACGCCAGGAGTGCCCGCCGTGCCGGACCACCCGGTCCGCCGGGCGCCGGCCGCCCTCACCCACGCGGACGGCGCACTGCTGCGCGAGGGACGGCCGCACCGTGTCCTGGCCGGCTCCCTGCACTACTTCCGCGTCCACCCCGGGCACTGGACCGACCGGCTGCGCCGGCTGGCTGCCCTCGGACTCAACACCGTCGACACCTACGTGCCCTGGAACTTCCACGAACGTACCCAGGGCGAGGTGGACTTCGAGGGCGGACGCGACCTGGAGCGCTTCCTCCGGCTCGCCCAGGACGAGGGCCTGGACGTCATCG
Organism: Streptomyces sp. NPDC029526; assembly: GCF_040637405.1. Lineage (NCBI taxonomy): Bacteria > Bacillati > Actinomycetota > Actinomycetes > Kitasatosporales > Streptomycetaceae > Streptomyces > Streptomyces sp. NPDC029526. The sequence goes on along the minus strand of NZ_JBEZWE010000016.1, from coordinate 41,960 downwards.
TGCGACCGGGTCCGTACATCTGCGCGGAATGGGACAACGGCGGTCTGCCCGCCTGGCTCACCGACACCCCCGGCATGCGGCTGCGCACCTCCCACCCGCCCTTCCTGCACGCCGTGCAGCGATGGTTCGACGTGCTGATTCCCCGCGTCGCCGCCCTCCAGCACGGCGAGGGAGGCCCGGTCGTGGCCGTCCAGATCGAGAACGAGTACGGCAGTTACGGCGACGACCACGCCTACGTCCGCTGGGTGCGGGACGCGCTGATCGAGCGGGGCGTCACCGAACTGCTCTACACGGCCGACGGCCCGACCCCCCTGATGCAGGACGGCGGCTCCCTGACCGGGGAGTTGGCGACCGCCACCTTCGGTTCGAAGCCCGCCCAGGCGGCGGAGCTGCTGCGTGAGCGACGTCCGGGTGAGCCGTTCTTCTGCGCCGAGTTCTGGAACGGATGGTTCGATCACTGGGGGGAACCGCACCATGTGCGGTCCCCCGACAGCGCCGCGGACGCTCTGCAGGGCATCCTCGACGAGGGCGGCTCGGTGAGCCTCTACATGGCGCACGGCGGCACCAACTTCGGCCTGTGGTCGGGCGCCAACCACGACGGCGAGCGGATCCAGCCGACCGTCACCAGCTACGACTCGGACGCGCCGATCGCCGAACACGGGGCCCTGACCCCCAAGTTCTTCGCCATGCGGGACCGGCTGACCGCCGTCACCCCCGCCGTGGCCGCCCGTCCCGTCCCCGCCGACCCGCCACTGCTGACACCCCGGTCCCTGGAACTCACCCGGCGAGCGGCGCTGCTCGACGGACTGCGCGCGGCATCCGAAGCGGTACGCGCACCGGTGCCGCTCAGCTTCGGGGAACTGGGACAGGCGGCCGGACTCGTCCTCTACACGGCCGAACCACTCCTCCCCCCGGGCCCCGTCGAACTGTCGGTGCGGCAACTCCACGACCGCGCTCAGGTGTTCGTCGACGGAAAACCCGTGGCCGTCCTGGACGCCGACACCACCTCGGTCACCGTCCAGGGCACCGGACGCCGCATCCGGCTGGACCTGCTGGTGGAGAACCAGGGCCGGATCAACTACGGCCCCCTGCTCGGCCAGGGCAAGGGCATCCTCGGAGGCGTGCTGGTGGACCGCCGGCTGGTGCACCAGTGGACCATGCACCGGCTGCCCCTGGACGAGTGGACCCGGCTGGACCTGGCCCGAGCCGTCTCGGCAGGCTCCTCCGACGGGCAGGCGGGCTTCGCCGAGGCCGTGCTGCACGTGGACGAGCCCGCGGACACCTTCGTGGCCCTCCCCGGCTTCGGCAAGGGGTTCCTGTGGATCGACGACACCCTGCTGGGCCGCTACTGGGAGATCGGCCCGCAGCGCACGCTCTACCTCCCCGGACCGCTGCTGCGCCCCGGCCGGAACATCCTCACCGTTCTCGAGACGCAGCGCTTCGGCGACCGGATCACCCTCCACGACCGCCCCGACCTCGGCCCGCCGGAGGAGTACATCGAGACCTTCGACTGACCACGACGACGACCACGACCACGACCACGCGCACGCCCACGCCCACGCCCACGCCGTGATCGTGGCCGATTCCGCGGCGGTTTCCGTGCCCGCCCTCGACGGCGGACGTGGCGACGAGCCGACGGAGCGGTTCGGGAGTCTGCGCCCGGTCACCTGGACGCCGACGCCCGCCCGCGACGGCCGGCCCCGTTCGGCCCTGACTCCGCCCGGCGGCCGGTCCGGCACGGTGATCCGGCGGGCGCCCGTGGCCCGGAGGTCAGTGAGGTGACCAGCCGGTCGCCTTCTTCCAGACCGAACTGCGAACCGAGGTGATCGGTACCTGCTCCGGTACGTACTCGTCGCAGCGCTCGTTGTGGCAGGGGCCTGCCCTCCACGAGGGGACGAAGACCCCCATGGTCTTGTGTCGTTCCACCACGGCATCCACCGGCTGCTTGCAGGAGCGGCAGGCGAATGCGGGCGGCGCGGTCGGCTCGGACTGCTTGTTCTCATCATCCATGACGAGGTTTTACCCCGGCTTTGCCTCTTTATGGGCGTTTCGGGTAATCGCCTACCTGGCCGGGAACCGTTCCGAGGCCCGCCCCGAACGAACCCGGCACGGCCGTGCGGGCCTCGTACGAACCCGGCACGGCCGCGGTGGAGTGGTCCGTGCCGGGACGGGTCACCTGGCGTCCGGTGTGTCAGTCGGGTCCGGCGGATCGGCCGAGCGGACCGGCTCGGTCCGACTCGCACCGCTCCCGGCGGTCTTGCCTCCGTCCGCGGCCTCGTCGCCCGCCGCGCCCGCGGTTCCGGCGTCGCCGGGCGGAGGACGCAGGAGGCTGAGGGTGATGGAGGCGGCCAGGATGGTGGCGATGACGGCGAGGCTGATCAGTGAGGGAATCTCGGGGATGGCTGTGTTGATCGTCTTGTGGGACGCCTGAAGGATGAGCTTGACGCCGATGAAGGCGAGGATGAGCGCCAGGCCCTTGCTGAGGTAGTGGAAGCGGTCGAGCAGGCCGGCGAGCATGAAGTACAGGGCTCGGAGGCCGAGAATGGCGAAGGCGTTGCTGGTGTACACGATGAAGGCGTCGCTGCTCACCGCCAGAACGGCGGGCACGCTGTCGACGGCGAAGACGAGGTCGGCGGCCTCGATCGCGGCGACGACGGCCAGCAGGGGAGTGGCGACGCGTTTGCCGGCTTCCTTGACGAAGAACTTGGTGCCCGCGTAGTCGTCCCTCACCGGAACGACCTTGCGGAGCAGCCTGACGGCAAAGCTCTTGCCGGGGTCGAAGCTCTCGTCCTCGTCCTTGAGGATCTTGTAGGCGCTGTAGAAGAGGATGGCGGCGAAGACGAACAGGACGGCGGTGAACCGGCTGACCACCGCCACACCGGCGGCCAGGAAGATGCCGCGGAAGACCAGGGCGCCCAGCACACCGAGGAACAGCACCCGATGCTGGTAGGCGCGGGGCACCTTGAAATAGCCGAAGATCAGGGCGAAGACGAAGAGATTGTCGACGGACAGGCTCTTCTCCAGAAGCCAGGCGGTGGTGTACTCCACTCCCGCGGTCGTACCGACCACGAAGAACACCACGACACCGAAGATGACGGCCAGTCCGATCCATCCACAGCTCCACGCGGCGGCCTCACGGAAGCCGATCACATGGGCATGTCGGTGCGCCAGGAGATCGATCGCCAACGACACCACGATGGTGGCGGCGAACACCAACCATAGCCACAGCGGCACATCATGCATGGTCCGGCCCCTCTTGAGTGTGATCGACCGGCAGTGACCCTTAGAGTCTGGCGCACGATGCGACGGCTGTCGCCCAGGGCGTCCCTTCGGTCGGCGGTCCGTTGTCCGCCTCGAACGGGTCTCCGCGGTCCCCCCGGCGCAAACCGAGATGCTTGTGTCACCGCGAACGAGCCCCCGGCGGCGACGCCCCACACGACGGCGCCCCGACGACGCCCCGACGACGGGATCCCGACGATGGCGTCCCGCTGAGGCGTCGGGGGGACGAGAGCAGTCGGGGGACGGGTGCACCAGCGGGTGGGGCATGGCGGGCGGTGGTCGGGCGGCCTGGGCGGTCCATGGGGCGGGGCGGCGATTGGGCGGCGGACCGGACAGCCGGTGGCGACCGCGGGTCACCTCACTCCACCCCGGGCTCGGGCCCGGACCCGAGCCCGCCGATCCTCGGCGAGGAGCATTGCGGCCCGACAGCCGCGGGCGGGGTGCCGGGGCTCCGCCAGCGCGAGCGGCGCCTACGAGTGGTCCGCCGGGCGGTGCGGCGCGGGCGGCACCGCCCGGCGGATCGGCCGGCTACCTGGCCGCGTCGAGGGCGGCCAGGGCCTGAGCCCAGCGGGCGTACTTGAGGTCGGCCAGGTCGGCCACCGTCTTGACCCCGAAGGCCTCCTGCAGCAGTTCGCCGTCGCGCTCCGAGACGCCCTTCAGCGCGGCCACCGGGGCGGCGAGGATCTCGGGCAGGCTCTTGTCCGCCCAGGCCTTGTCCAGCACCGTGTCGAGGTCGATCGACGCCATGTGTGTCATCTCCGTAGAGTGTGAGGTCCGCCTGACGCAGACGTTCTACAAACGTGTAGAAGAATAGGGTGTGGCGGTCGTCGAGGGACGCTCGTCCGAGTTCTGGCACAGGGAAAGTCCGAAAACGTACTCCGACGTCGGCGCCCGCGCAGCAGTGGAGCCCTTTGGACGGCAAGGGCGAGGCCGCCCGCCAGAGAGGTGCTCCGGCTGGTCGAATCCGGCCAGGGCACCGACACCGAGCGCCCTCTCACCTCGAGCCGTACCACTGACCGTGTCCGATCGGGGCTGCACGGGACCCCGCCCCCGCCCGAGACTCGCCCGCGCCTGAGGCTCGCCTGCGCCCGGGACCCCCTGGGGCCGAACGGCGCGCACCGCACCGGACGTCTCGCTGTCCGGCCGGTCCGGTGACGGCACGAGGTGTGCGTTCACCCGTGGACGTGGCGGTTCGGCCAAAGGTTCCCCTGTCCGGCTTCCGCGTTACGGTGCCGTGTCGATCGCCGGGCGCGCACGATGGATCCGTCATGATCGCCAGCCTCCCTGCCCGGACCCTCCCCGAAGGCCCTGCCCAGGGCATGGTGCTCCACCGTGGAGCCAGGTGCGCCGTGCGCCGCCGCGCCATGGCACGGGGTGTCACATGCGGACCCCCTGCCGCCCAGCCCGCCAGGCGCCGTCCGCTCGTCGACCGCGGTGGGCTCCCGGCCGCCTCGACGTGCCGGCCCCGCCATCAGAGGCCCACCGGAGCAGTGCCGGACCGTGCTCCGGAAGCGACCCCCGTCGTCGCCCTGCGCACGGCGGGTGCGGAGCGAGGCGCCGAGGAGCTGCTGACTGCCCCGGCCCGACGCCGCGGCCCCCCGACCCGTGACGCATCGCATGCCGGCCCACCTACCTCACGGCCCGCCTGCCTGCGGGCGTCACGGTGGGCCGCCGGGTGTCGCTCGGCGACTTCCCGCGTCACCCGCGGCCGGCGTGCCCCCGGCAGTCCCGGCCCGCGACGGCCGCCCCCTTCATCCCTGTGCGATCAGGAGACCCATGAACAGCCGCATCCACGTCGTGCGTCCCCGCGAGATGACACCCGAGGATCTCGCCCGGTGGGACGCACTGCAGGCCATGGCCCCCGGGCCCGCCGCAGCCAATCCCTTCATGAGCGCGTACTTCGCCCGAGCGGTCGACGGGACACGACCCGACACCCGGGTGGCCGTCGTGCGGCGCGACGGTGAGCCGGTCGCCTACTTCCCGTATCAGCGAGGGCGCTTCGGCCACGGCACCGCGCTCGGGATGGGCGTCTCGGACCACCAGGGCGCCGTCGTCCACCCCCGGGAGACCCTGGATCCCAAGAGCCTCCTGGAGGCATGCTCGCTCAACTCCTGGGAGTTCAACCATCTCGGCGGTGAGCAGCGGCTGTTCGTCCCACATGCGACCGGCCGCTTCACGTCACCCGTCATCGACCTCACTCCCGGATTCGCGCACTACGAAGCCCAATTGCGCTCCCGCTCCCGGAGTTTCCTCAAGGGCGCCAGGGCACAGGAGCGGCGTCTGAGCCGGCACCTCGGTCCCGTGCGCCTCTTCCACGACGACCGGGACCCGGACGCGCTGGCCACCCTGCTCGCCTGGAAGTCCGCCCACTACCGCCGGACCGGACGCAGAGACCCCTTCGCGCAGCCCTGGATCGACCAGTTGGTGCGTCACCTCGCCACCAGCACCCACCCCGAATGCAGGGGAGTGCTGTCTGTGCTCCACGCCGGTGAGCGACCGGTGGCCGCGCATTTCGGACTGCGTTCACGCACCGTCTTCTGCTGCTGGTTCCCCTCCTACGACCGGGCCCTGGCGACGTACTCTCCCGGTCGCATCCTCTTCCTGCACATGATCGAGGCAGCCGCCGCCTCGGGTATCCAGCTCTTCGACTTCGGCAGAGGGGACGCCGCCTACAAGGACTCCTTCAAGACCGGCCACGTGTCCGTGCACGAGGGCGTCCTGCGGAGAGCCACCCCGGGCGCCGCCCTGCACTGGGCCCGTCGCGAACCCGCCCGTGCCGCGCACCGCGTCGTGCGACGGCACCCCGGCCTGAGGAGTGCCGTGCTGCGCACGATGTCGGCCGTGGGAGCCCTGCGCGAGCGCTGACGGCCTGCCGCCTGCCGTCTGCCGCCATCCAGTCCGCCTGTCCGTGATCGATCCGCCCTCGCCCGGCACGGCCTGGGACCTGCCGGCGGCCCGGTGGGGGCGGGGAGCAGCCCGTAGGCATCCCGTCCTCACCTCGCCGGCCGTTCCGGCCGATGGCGGGGCCGGCGTCCCCGTGGGGCCGCCGACCAGCCCGCGGACGCGGGACGTTCGGCCCTGGGAGGGAGTCGGGTGGCCCCTCCGGCAGCGCACGGGGACGCGAGACATTGAAGGCGCAACGAAGTCGTCCGGATCCAGCGCCACCTTCCCCCGAGAGGGATGAGCAGCATGGCAGTTCACGACCATCCGCACCGGCGTCCGCGATACCGCTTCCCGCACCTGGACCGTGCCGGGACCGCGTCCACCACACCCGCATCCGCCACCGGCGCGGCGAGCACCACCCGCGATCGCGTCTTCGCCGGTCTGCGCCTGCTGACCGGGTTCGTCTTCCTGTGGGCCTTCCTCGACAAGACCTTCGGTCTCAGCTACGCGACCCCGTCCGACAGGGCGTGGGTCGACGGAGGCTCACCCACCCAGGGGTACCTCAACGGTGTCGCGGCCGGACCCATGGAGTCCACCTTCCACACCTGGGCCGGGGCCGGATGGGCGGACTGGCTGTTCATGCTGGGTCTGCTCGGCATCGGTGCCGCTCTGATCGCGGGAGTCGCGCTCCGGCTCGCGGCCGTCGCGGGCACGCTGATGATGGCGCTGATGTGGATCGCGGACTGGCCGCCGGCCAGGCACCTGTCGGACGGTTCGCCGAGCATGTCGACCAATCCCTTCGTCGACTATCACCTGATCTATGCGGTCGTCCTGATCGCCCTGGCCGCCACGGGAGCCGGCGTCACGTGGGGACTGGGCAGGGCGTGGGCCCGGCTTCCCCTCGTCACCCGGAACCGCTGGCTCCAATGACCGCACACCGGCCGACCGGTCGCCTGACCGCACGCCGGCCGACCGGTCGCCCCGCCGGTGACGAGGGACAGCCTCGTCACCGGCAGCGGTGCGCGCGGCCGACCGCAGCGGGCGCGCAGGGCGCCGGTCCTCCGACGCGGGCCCTTCCCGGTGGTCCGGCATCGGAATGCGGGACATGCGGACGCTCTGCTCCGGCGACACGTCGGCTCGCCCGGACGTCGCACCCCGGCCGCGCGCTGCGGGGCGCCGGTATGCCGCGGCAGGACCCCGGTCTCGACGCGCTCAGGCACCGGCCGCGGTACGCGTCCTTTTCCGGTCTCGACCGCGGGCTCGTCGCAGGAAGGGTGCCTCGATGAGGTAGTAGGACAGAAGCGCCATGAACACGGTCAGGACGATCGTGGTGGGCAGCCGTCCCTCCTTCAGCCCGAGGGAGGCCAACAGCCGTACCACGGGGTAGTGCCACAGGTAGATCCCGTAGCTCAGGTTCCGGCCCACCCATGCCACCGGCGTGAACGACAGCAGCCGTGACATCCACCCGTCGGGCCGCAGTTCGAGCTCCGCCACGAGGGAAGCGGACAGGACCGCCATGCCCAGGAACCCGATCGTGTACCACGCGACCGTCCACACCCCGATGTCGGCGGTCACCGGCATCCGCCAGGCGGCGAGCAGCACCAGCCCGAACGCGGGCCAGGCCAACCGCCCCGCCCAGGTGCGCAGCACCGCCAGCCGGGGATCGTCCGCACGCAACCGGGCCAGCACGACGGCCACCAGGGCCCCCGCCAGCAGTTGGTCTGCGCGGGTGTCGGTGCCGTTGTAGATACGGTGGGCCGCGTCGGGACTCCACAGGACGCAGCGCCACAGAACCGGCAGGAGGCACAGGACGGCGGTGCACAGCAGCACGGTGCGCGCCCGGGTCCAGCGCAGCAGGGCCAGCATCACCAGGGGCCAGAGCAGGTAGAACTGCTCCTCCACGCCCAGCGACCAGGTGTGCGCCAGGGGTGCGGTGAGGTCGGAATAGGGCCCGGGTTCCCCGGCCCGGACGAGGTTGGTCAGGAACAGCGCCGACAGCACGGCGGCCCGCCAGCCGCCGTCGAACCCCCAGAGCGGGGTGGTCACGGACAGCACCGCGCAGACCGCGCAGAGCGCCAGCAGGGCCGGGACCAGCCGGTACCAGCGACGCCGGTAGAAGGAGAGCAGGGCGACGTCACCCGTGCGGGCGTACTCGGCGAGCAGCAGGCGGGTGATGACGAAGCCGCTGATCGTGAAGAAGAGGTCGACGGCCACCGAACCACCCGGCACGAGGTCCGGTGACACGTGGTAGACGATGACCAGCGACACGGCGAACGTGCGCAGCCCGTCCAGGCCGTCCACCCGCCCACTGCGCGCCACCGCCGACGGAAAGCCCCGGCCCGCCGACGCGGCGACGGATCTGCGGCCACCGGTAGCCGTGTCGGCAACTCTCGTGGCGACACTTCTCGCAGTCGTCTCCGACTCGCCTTTTGTCCCGGTCGTCGAGTCCGATGCCTGGGCCATCGTCGCGATCGCTTCCCATCCACGGTTGTTCCGGAGCAATCCGGTCCACCTGCCCGCGGACGACGGCCTCATGCCCAGGTTGGCCCGCATGGCCGTGCGCCCTGCCCGCGATCCGTGGTCGAGCGACCGGCCGTGTCACGGACGAGTGAGGCATGTCCACGATGAGTCCGGTCCCTCGGCCCGACCGGACCCCGGCGGGTCCCGGTCGGGACCGGCCCGGCCGGACCGAGTCCGACCGGCCTCCGGTGAACCGGGCGGGCGCGACGCGGTCGTCGCGCGCGCCCGGTTCAGCGGCCCCGCACGAGGGCCGCGGGACGAGACACTCGCCGATGGCGAGCCGACCGCCGGCTCCAGTCCCGTGACGGCCTGTCAGATACCTTTCGTTTCAGCGGAGTCGAGGGCCGAGGAAATGGCCGCGACGGTGTCCGCGGTGGGCGTGTGCAGGATGGTGTAGTGGTTGGTGTCCTTGATGCGTCGAGCGGTGACCTGTGTGGCATCGCCGAGACGGGCGGCGATCTGCTGCGAGGTGTAGAACGGCTGGGGCTGGTCGAGGGCGCCACGCTCGGCGTAGAGGAGCGTGGCACGGGTGTGCGGTTGGTGCAGGGCGGTGTGCAGGTCGGGGTCGTTGAGGATGTCGGTGGCGTCGGCGCGGACGGCTTCGGGACGGCAACTGCTGCGGAGCGCGGGTGGCCGGCCGGCGAGGTCGTGGTCGACGTATGCGACGAAGTGGTGGTCCCAGTACCGGCCCACGCCGGGATTCTCACGGAAGTGGGAGTGATAGGCGTCGCGGGAGGCGAACGTCAGGGCGAGGCGGTCGAGGGCCGGGCCGATGAGGCGGTGAAGGATCTGCTCGGCGTCCGGGCCGCCGTCGCTGTCGGAGCAGTCGGCCGGGAGCGGCAGGGGAAGCCCGCCGTCGAGCAGGATGACGTGGGGAAATCGGTCGGGATGGCGCGCGGCGGCGAGGGCGGCGATGAACGCGCCCATGGAGTGCCCGATGAGCACGGCCTGGTGTCGGCCGAGATGGTCGAGGACGGCGAGGGTGTCCTCGATGTGTGCGGTGAGGCCGTAGGGCCCGGGGAGGTGGGCGCTGGCCGCGCGACCGCGGAGGTCGAGGGCGTGCAGGTCGGTCCCGGGGAGGGCCTCGGCCAGTGCGGCGAAGGCCAGCGAGTTGGCGGTGATGCCGTGCAGGGCGATCACGGGAGTGCCGGTGCCCGGCCAGTGGGTCACGGCGAGCTCGCCCCCGCTGACCGGGACGGTGGTGTGCGTCCGGCTGCGGGTCCGGGCGACGGTCCCGTGCTCACCGCCGGCACCGCTCACGCCCGTACCCGGGACGGCATCCGTGCTGCCGGTGCCGGTGCCGGTGCCGGTGCGGGTGTGCGTGCTCGGGTCCGCGCCGGGCCCGGTGCCGGTGTCCGCGCCGGGGCCGCTGCCCGGGACGGGGGCCGTGCGGGCGTCGGGGTGCGCGGCCGGCCTGATGTGGTCGGTCATGATGTGGCCGGTCCCTCCTTCTCCGGGTGGGGCGAGCGGGGTGCCTTCCTCTTCCCCGGGGTCCGGCCGGCGCGGCCGGTCTTGAACAGGACCGCCAGGATGAAGAGGGTGCCGAGGATCAGCATCGGTTCGATGCCCAGGTTGAGCTGGGCGAGGCGCTGGTCGAGGTAGGTGAAGAGGATGCCGCCGACGAGGGGGCCGTAGCGGGTCCCGCTGCCGCCGAGGACGGCCATCACCAGCAGCGTCAGGGTGAACTCGGGGGTGGTGGTGTGGGGAGTGGCACCGGCGGTGATGAGCAGGTGGCAGATGCCACCGAGCACCGCGAGGGCCGAGGCGAGCGTGAACGCGGCGAGTTTGTGCGTGAAGGGGTTGCGGCCCAGGACCGAGACGCGGGGCTCGTTGTCGCGGATCGCCTGCCAGAGGCGGCCGGCGGGCCGGTGGGTCGCCGTCCAGACGATGGCGGTGACCAGCGTGAGGTACGCGAGAGCGAGCCAGTAGAGGTGAGCGGTGTTGGCGACCCCCTGGAGCGCGGCCGGAATGGTGTCGGTGTGGAGGGGCAGACCCTCCTCGCCGCCCGTGATGCCTCCGGGGTTGCGTTCCGTGAAGATGGCCCCTGCCTGGGCGAAGGCGAGGGTGACCATGGCGAAGCCGACACCGCCCAGGGCCAGGGTGCGCAGGGAGATGGCACCGAGGATGACGGCGGTGAGGGTGCCGAGGGCGAGGGTGAGCAGGGCGGCGGGCAGGAGCGTCAGGCCCAGCTCGCTCATGGCGAGCTGGGTGCCGTAGGCGCCGCCGGCGATGTAGAGGGCGTGCCCGAAGGACAGCAGACCCGTCCGGCCGAACATGAGGTCGTAGCCCGTGGCGAGGGCACCGAAGACCAGGCAGAGCGCGAGCAGCTGCAGGGAGCCGGGGGAGTTGACCGGACCGTCGAGGAGGAAGGGGATGCTCAGGGACGAGTAGGGGAGCAGGGCGAGGACGACCAGGAGCGCGGCGGGCAGGGCCAGCGGGCGCAGCCGTCGCAGGGGGTGGCCCGCCCGCGGTCGGCCGGCCGTGGTGGCCGGGGCTGCGGCGGCCGGGGGAGTACGAGTGGCGGTCATGAGGTGCCTCCTGCGCTGCCGTCGGGGCCGGCGCTTCCTGGGGTGCGGGCAGCGGCAGTGCCCGCGGTCTCCGAGGTCTCCACGGTCGGTGCACTGTCTGCGGCGTTCTCGGTGGGGCGGGTCGCGGCTGCCGGGCCGCCGCCCGCGGGGTCGGCGACGGGGCCCCCGGCGGTCGCCGCCACCGCAGGTGACGGGACGCTGAGGACGCGGCGCAGCCGTTGCCACGGCGTGTCGGTGTTGGGCGCGGGGCGGGTGAGGACGACCACCGCGAGGAGGATGACGGCGGCGAGGTCGCCGTACCCGCCCGCGTAGTAGTTGGCGTACTGCTGGACCAGGCCGACGGTCAGCGCGGCGACGGCGACCTTCGTGATGGAGTGCAGACCGCCGATGATGACGACGACGAAGGCGAAGACGAGCAGTGAGGTCCCCTGATGGGGGGAGAGGGACCCGAAGTAGAGCCCGCCCAGCACGCCCGCCAGTCCGGCGAGGGCTCCGCCGAGGGCGAAGACGAGGGTGAAGGCCCGGGTGACGTCGATGCCGAGGGCCGTCACCATGGCGCGGTCCTCGACACCGGCCCGCACGACGAGACCGAAGCGGGTGCGGGCGAGGAAGAGGCGGATGCCCGTCAGGACCAGCACCGCGACGGCGATCAGGAGCAGCCGGTTGACGGGGACCCGCGCCCCCAGGACGTCGAAGGTGCCGGCGAGGGCGTCCGGGACGGGGAAGGGCCGGGCGTCCGCCCCCCACACGGTCTGCACGAGCGCGGGAATGGCCAGCGAAAGGCCGACGGTGACGAGGATCTGCTCCTTCACCCGCCCGTACAGGCGCCGGATGAGGACGAGTTCGACGACGACGGCGAGGACGAGACCGGTGAGGGTACCGACGACGGTGGCCAGCAGAAGCCCCGGCACACCGCCGACGGCGTCCGCGGTGACCCAGGCGGTGTAGCAGCCCACCGTCAGGAACGCGCCGTGGGCGAAGTTCAGGACGTCCATCAGGCCGAAGATGAGGGCCAGACCGGAGGCGATGAGGAAGTACAGGGCACCCAGGCCGAGTCCGGTCAGGGTGAGCAGGACGAGGGTGTCCATCAGGCGGCTCCGTGGGTACGGCCGGTTCGGGTGCGGCTGCCGACGCCCAGGAGTGCGGTGGTGCGGTCGGTGTCGGAGAGCAGGTCGTGCGCGGTCCCCGTGTGGACGACCTGACCGGCGTCGAGGACGACGGCCCGGTCCGCCAGACGGCGGACGACGGCGAGGTTCTGTTCGACGAGAAGCATCGGCAGGTGCTGGGCGGCGCGTTCGAGGACCTCGGCCGTCTCGGTGACGACACGGGGCGCGAGACCCTTGGTGGGTTCGTCGACGATCACGAGGGTGTTGTCGTTGAGGAGGGTCCGCGCCAGCGCGACCATCTGCTGCTGGCCACCGGAGAGGGTGCCGGCGTGCTGGCTGCGCCGGGCGGCGAGCTCCGGGAAGAGGTCGTGGACGAGGTCGTAGTGGTGGCGGCTGCCCGGGCGCTCGGCGAGGGTCAGGTTCTCGGCGACGGTGAGGTGGGCGAAGACGCCCCGGTCCTCGGGGGCGTAGCCGATGCCGCGCCGGATGGTGCGGTGGGTGGGTTCGTGGGTGATGGTCTCACCGGTGAAGGTGACCTCACCGGCGGTGATCCGCCCGCCGTCGGGAAGCAGACCGAGGACGGCGCGCAGGGTCGTGGTCTTGCCGACGCCGTTGCGTCCGAGGAGCGCGGTCACCCCGGTGGCGGGGACGTCGAAGGTGATGCCCGTCAGGATGCGGGAACCGGCGATGTCGACGTCCAGTCCGCGCACGGAGAGGACCGACTCCGTCTTCGACTGCGGCGCCGGGGGCGGTGCCGCCGGTGCCGGAGGTGTGGGTGGTGGGGTCACAGTGCGTCTCCGAGATAGGCCTGCTGGACGGTGGCATCGGCCATGACGGCGTCGGGAGCGGCGGCGGCCAGCAGCCTGCCGTGGTGCATGACGGCGATGCGGTCGGCCAGACCGAGGACCACGTCCATGTGGTGCTCGACGAGGAGGACCGTGCGGCCCTCGTCGCGGTGCAGGGTGCGGATGAGGTCGGTCAGCTCGCCGGTCTCCTCCGAGGCGACCCCCGCCATGGGCTCGTCCAGGAGCATCAGCCTCGCCCGGTCCCCGCCCGTCTGCAGCGTGGGGGCCAGGAGCATGGCCAGCTCGAGCTTGCGCTTGTCGCCGTGGGACAGACCGGCCGCCAGGTCCGGGCCACGGCCGCTCAGCCGTACCCGGGCCAGCACGCCCGCCACGTCGGAGGCGCTCACCCGGCGCACGCCGGCGCAGCGGGCGGCCAGTTCGACGTGCTCGGCGACGGTCATGGTGGCGAACAGCGAGGAGGACTGGAAGGTGCGGCCGATCCCCCGGCCGGAACGGCGGTGGGGGGACAGGGCGGTGATGTCGTCGCCGTCGAGGAGGATCCTCCCGCCGGTGGCCCGGGTCAGACCACTGACGAGGTTGAACAGGGACGTCTTGCCGGCACCGTTGGGCCCGATGACGGCCAGGAGTTCACCCTCGCCGACAGCCAGGGACACGTCCTGGATGATGGCGGCCCCGCCGACGGACCAGCACAGACCGTCCAGTTGCAGAACGGGTGCCATGATCAGCCGATCTTCTTCTCGACGGGGGCGACCTGCCCGGGCTGGAAGGTCCGGGAGACCTCGGGCGAGCCGGCCGTGGTGAACTTGGCCTGGAACGTGGGCTGCAGGAGCGCGTGGTCCGACGCGCGGACGGTGTTCTTCCCCTTGACCCCGGTGAAGGTGAAGCCCTCCAGCGCCTTGACCATGGCGTCGGTGTCACCGTTCGTCCCGCCGGCGCGCACGGCCTCGACGACCATCTGGGCGGCGTTGAAGCCGTCCGGCGTGAACAGGTCCTCCTGCCACTTCTTCTTGCCGAAGTACGTCCGCATGTGCTGCGCCTGAGCGGTGCGGGTCGCTTCGGGCACGTAGTGGGCGAGCAGGGTGACCTTCTCGCGCGCCTTGCCGAAGACGGGGTAACTGGCCCGGCTGTCCAGCCCGGTGACCACGGTGGCGGCATCCAGGACGCCCTGTTGGTCGAGCGTGGACCACATCGCCTGCGCGGTGTCCCCGGCCCAGGCAACGAACACCATGTCCGGTCCGGCGGCCCTCACCTTGCGCGCCACCGGGGTCAGGTCGGTGGCACTGGGCGGGGCCAGCACCGACGTCACCTTCGTCCCGTCCGTGCCCAGCACCGACGCCACCGCCTCGGCGTTGGCCTGACCGAACGCGTTGTCCTGTGCCAGCACCACGACCTTCTTGCCCGGCGAGTCGCCCAGGATGTTCTTCGCGGTCATCACGTCCTGGTACGTCTGCCGGCCGGAGCGGAAGGTGTAGCGGTTGACACCGGTGAGGGCGTCGGTGGCCGCCGGCCCGCTGATGTAGAGCGTCTTGTTCTGCCCGGCCACCGCCGCGATCTGCGTGGCCACCCCCGAGGCCGCGGAGCCGGCGATCACCGGCACGCCCTGACCGATCCGCTGCTTGGCCAGCGAGACGCCCTTGGCCGGGTCGCCGCCGTCGTCGTCCTTCAACACCCGGATCCGGATGCCGTCGACCTCGCCCGTACCGTCGGTGGCGTGGTCGAGGCCGGCCTCGAACCCCTGCAGGTACTGCTCCCCGTAGGAGGCGAGCGGCCCGCTGGTGGAGGTGATCAGGGCGACCTTGACCTCCTTGCCCCCGTTCGACGCGTCGGCGCCCCCGGGAGCCGAGCAGGCGGCGGTGAACAGCGTGGTGACGCCGGCGAGGGCGGTGGCGAGAACAACGGATCTACGCATGACCGTGACGCTCCTTGGTGCGATGGCGGAAACGTTCGGGCAGCTGAAGAGGACAGGGAGGACCCCCGCGTGGGGTGGAGGGGATCACCGTGACGTGCCCGAGCGACATCCGGCAGTGTGGTGTGGGCCACCTGCACGCCACAATGTGGGCCGCCGCCATGTACTGGGCTCGCACTATGTAGTCGACACCTGTCCCGCGGGCCCCGACCAGAGGCGACCTCCGTCGCTGCCCGGCGCTGCCCGGCCCGCCCCGGCGTACCGGCACAGCCCGGTGGATGCCCGGGGTTCGACGGGTGGCGCGCGGCCCTGGGCCGGGTGGGGCGGGTGCGTCACCTCCGTCGGCCGCACGGGTGTTCCCTGCTCCGTGACACCGGACCCGGACCGCGGGGTCGCGATATGTATGCGCGTTGTGCGCGATCCGTACGGTGCGCTCGATAGGGTGTCGGCCGGGAGGTGCTCGATGTCCGAGTTGTTCGACGCGGTCGACGCGCTGGTCGCGTCCCGTTCGCCGCTGCCCCCGGCCGAGGAGCGCAAACGTTTGCGCACCGCCCACGGGCTGACGCTGGACGAGGTGGCCGCCGCGCTGAAGGTGCGTCGGGCCACGGTCTCCGGCTGGGAGTCGGTCAAGAAGACCACCGAGCCGCGCGGTCCCGAACGGGAAGCGTACGCACGCCTGCTGAACAGGCTCGCGGAGCTCTACCCCGCCCCGGACCCGCTGCCGAGCCCGCCCGTCGACCGACCCGCACCACCGCAGGCACGGACCTCGTCGGACCACCGGTCCGAAGGCCCGGCTACCGGGACCGACCCCACGACCCGGCCCGCCCACACGCCGACGGCCCCGACCTCCGCCCCGGCCCCCACGACCCACGGCCCCGCCTCCCCGACCTCCGGTTCCGCCGCGACCTCCGGTTCCGCCGCGACCGCCCCCGCCCGGGCCTCGGCCGCTCCCGCCCCCGCCGAGCGGGCCGCGCGACGACCGGCGCCCACCGCCGGCAGCACATCGACGTCGCGCCGCCCGGGTGCGAAGCGGAGCACCCCGGCAGGGCCGACGGAGGCACGTTTCGAGAACGGACCGCTCGCCGTCATCGACGCCGGCACGGACGGACGGGTGCTGGCGTACTGCACCGGAGGACTCGTCCTCGACGTGCCGGCCAAGTCCCTCCCCGCCCTGGTGGACTGGACGCTCACGGAGGCGAAGCTGGGGCAGCCGAAGCTGGCCGGCCCGGGCAAGGACGCCGACCCGTTGCTCGTCCTCACCGAAACCGCCCTGCGGCGCTACGGGCTTCCGACCACCCTCACCGACGTGGAGCGGCTCGCCGGGCGGATCCCGGAGGGCCACAAGGTGGTCGGGCAACTGCACCGCGGGGGCTGGAAGCTGACCAAGCGGGGCTTCGGCCCGTGGGCGCGGATCTACCGCCCCGCCACCGGTGCGGAACGGGCCTGCGTACAGCTGTGCATCCCCTCCTGGCAGGCCCTGGACGCCCGGCACTGGGGGACGGCCCATCGCCTTCCGCCCGCCGAACTCGCCCGCGTGCTGGGCGTGTACGCGTCCCGGGTGATGACACCGCGCGGCTCCACCGCGGTGACCGGCCTGGAGCTGATGACCGCCCTGCACCCGCCGACCCGGGCCTCGGAACCCGACGCCGACGGCAGGCGGCACTCCCAGCACAACCCCGGCTCGCTGGGCAAGGACCCGGTCGACCCGGCGCCGTGCGAGGCACCCGACGGCCACCCCGTCCTGAAGGACCTGCCGCGCTTCCACGTCCGCGGCCCGGCCGAGATGCTGTTCGAGGAGGCGTACGACTGGGCCCGCCCCATGACCGACGCCGAGTGCACCCTGCGGCACCTGGTCGGCCTCGACGTCAACATGGCGTTCGCCGCCGGCGCGAACGGCCTGACCGTCGGCCTCGGCGCCCCGACGCACGTCAGGAACCCGGTCTTCGACCCCAGGCTGCCCGGCTCCTGGCTGGTGGACCTCTCCCACGTCGACCTGTCCGAGGTCAGGCTCGGCAAGGAACGGGTGTCCCTGGACGGCAGCCTGCTGCCCAGCCCGTTCACGCCGAAGGGAGAGGCCCCCGAGGGCCCTGCCTGGTACGCCACACCCACCGTCGCCTACGCACAGGAACTGGGCTACGAGGTCCGCCCTGCCGAGGCATGGGTCCGGTACGAGCACGGCCGCTACCTGGACGGCTGGTACCAGCGGCTGCGCGACGCCTACCTCGCCACCATGGCCGACCTGGGCGTGTACCCGGACATGGCGCCGGCCGACTTCCTCGCGGCGATGGACGGCTACCGGGAACGCGACCCCCACCTGGCGGCCGTCGTCTCGGCCATCAAGGCGACCGTCAAGGGCGGCCTGGGCAAACTCCGCGAACGCCCCCGAGGGGAGGGATGGCGTCCCGGCCAGCCGTGGCGCGCCCTCGCCCGGCCGACGTGGCGGCCCGACATCCGGGCAGCGGTCATCTCCCGCACCCGGATCAACCTGCACCGCAAGATCCTCAAGCACGCGGCGTTCACCGGCCAGTACCCGGTCGCGATTCTCTCCGACTGCGTCGTCTACGCGGCCGACGGCCCCGGTCCGCTGGACTTCCTGCCCTACCGGGACGGCAGGCCGCTGCCCGGCGGCTTCAAGCTCGGCGTCAATCCGGGTCTGGTCAAGCACGAAGGCACGCAGACCGTCCTGTGGGGCGAGGAGGTCCGCGACCGCTTCGACGTCCCGGACCTCAACCTCGCCCGGTACATCAAGGACGGCACCGTCACCGACGTGGACGGCGGAGAGTAGGAGAGGGCCGACATGAGCCTGTTCGGCGACGGCCTGGATGCCGCGGTGCACAAGGCCTTCACCCGCCCGGCGCCCAAGAGCGCGCCCGCCCAGATGCGCTACCTGGTCAGGCAGCTCAAGGGGACCCGGCCGGTCGCCCAGATGCTGCGCATCTCCCAGCGCACCGTCGAACGGTATGTGAAGGACCAGATCAAGAAGCCCCGCCCGGACCTGGCCGCCCGTCTGGAACGCGAGGTCAAGAAGCGGTGGCAGCCGCAGATCCGCGCCAGGGCCAAGGCCAGAGCGGCGACCACCGACGGCATCGTGATCGACACCCGGGCCCGCATGGGCTACACCGCACCCGTCGGATCGACGGACCAGGACCGCGTCCGGCACCTGACCGTCGCCCTGCCCCCGCAGTACGCCGCCCGCCTCTTCGAGGCCCAGGAGGCGGGTGCGGGGGATGCCCGACTGCGCGAGATCGCGGCCGAAGGACTCAAGGAGGTCTACTTCCAGGACGGCGGCCGCCGGGCCGGAAGCCTGGAGGAAGTCCGGTTCACGGACATCGAGCACATCGAGTTCGACCTGTGAGGACAAGTAGGGCGCGGTAGACCCTCAGCCGAGGGCGGTGGGCGGTGGGCGGTGGGCCCTCAGCCGGTGGCCGGAGGGCGCGGGGGAGCAGGGGAGCAGGGGAGGGGGCGGGAGCCGTCACGCGGACCCATCCCGTTCCGGTCAGCCGGCCGGCCGACCGGGTCCGCCCTCGACGCGGCTGCCGTGCGCCCCAGCCCGTCGGGAGTGCCTGACGCATCAGCCACTGAGTCGCTCGCCCGTTCTGCCGGGCCAACCTCGACGGCGTCCGGTCCGTCTTCGAGGACGTCAGAGACCTGCGGCCCTTTCTGGACAACAAGGGCCGGTCACCCGCGCGGGAAAGGCACGGAGGATGAGCGAGGAGCGGCGCCATGAGGAGACGTGTGAACTCGACCCGATCACCTGGGACGCACTGATCGAGGCCATGCGGAAGCACGGGGTGACGCACGACGTCATGGGCAAGGTGTGCCACGACGCGCTGCGCGCGATCAATACCACCCCGGTCGCCGAGCGGAAGCGGCTCGAGGAGGAGGCCGAGACGCACTTCGCCCGACGGCAGGCGGGCCTGCCCTGACCGGTCCCCGACCCCCGGCCCCCGACCCCCGGCCCCGGCCCGACCGCCGACCAACTGGCGCTGTGCAGAACCCCTCGGAAAGCGGGCGCGGGAAGGGGCGCGGGACCACGGGGCGGGGGGCGGCGGATCTGTCCCACACCTGCGCCCGACGACTGCGGTGGCGGGTGCCGTCGCCCCGGCGACGGGGACGGCGAAGGGCCCGCCGGCCGCGCCAGGCAGTGGCACAGGTGAGTCACCCGTGGGGATGCCCGCTGGGCTGGCCGGCGCCCGATGCCGGGGCGGCCCGTCCTTCGGCCGCCACGAGCTCACGGACGGCGGGGGCGACCTCGCCGGCGAAGCGACGCAGGTCGTCGGGGTCGTCACTGGCCAGGACGAAGGTGCCGACCCCGTCGCCGAGGGCCAGTTCGGCGAGTTCCCGGGCCCACTGCTCCGGCGGCCCGTGCAACGTGCCGCGGCCCGCGGCGGTGAAGCGGCCGTTGATGTTGAGCAGTCGGCGCACGTCCGAGGGCGACCGCCCGGCCTCCTGTGCCGCTTCGTCGATGATCGCGTTGCCCGCGGCGAGGTCGCCCGGCTCGAGGTTACCGAGCGACGGCAGCCAGCCGTCGGCGCGGCGGCCGGTCAGCGCGAGCATGCGGGGCTTGTAGGCCCCGAGCCAGATGCCGACGTCGTGTGCCGGAGCCGGTCCGCGCTTGGCGCCCCGCACTCGGTGGAACTCCCCGTCGACGCGGACACCGCCGCGTTCCCCGGCATCCCAGATCTGCCGGATGACGTCGATCGCCTCCTCCAGCGCCCGCACCCCCTGCCCGCCGGTGAGCCGACGTCCGCCCATCGCCTCGATCGCGTCCCAGAACGCCCCAGCACCGAGGCCGAGTTCGACCCGGCCGCCGCTGAGGAGGTCCAGACTCGCCACGCTGCGGGCCAGCACCGCCGGCGGACGCAGCGGCAGGTTCGTGACGTTCGCCGACAGGTGGACCCTGCTGGTGCGCGCGGCGACGTAACTCAGCAGGGTCCAGGTGTCGAGGAACCTCGGCTGGTACGGATGGTCCTGGAACGTCACCAGGTCGAGGCCCACCTGCTCGGACAGGACGGCCAGGTCGACCGTCCGCGCCGGGTCCGTGTTGGCGGGCGTGATGAAGGACCCGAATCGCAACGGGTGACCGTAGGCGGAGACCGAGCGCTCGTCGGCGGCGGGGCGTGTCGTCATCGGACTCTCCTGAGGTCAGTGGGGCGACTTGGCGTCATCGGTCCTCCGGGGCCGGTCGTGGTCGTCCTCCCCGCGAACGCAGGGGCGCGACGACGCCATTCTCCACTCGGTCCGGACACTCCAGCGGAAGCTCGCCTCCGGCGCGGCAGGCGCTGGCCCCCCTTCGGTGAAGACTGCGAGACGGCGGCGGGCGGGGGTGACCGTCCGACGGACCGCCTCCCGCATAGCCGCACCGCGCACCCTGCCCGGTGCACGGACCCGCGCTGCCGACGTCGTCCCCGAACCTTCGCGCGACCGGCAGCCGACGGCCGACGGAGGGCTGGGCGACGGGTCCGCCAGGGATTCGCCTGCCGCATCCCCCGCAGCAGCAGGAGCAGGCCGCCCTTCCGGCCGCGAGGCCCGCCGTCGCGACCGGTGTCACACGCGCCGGGGCGCACCCTGACGCTGGAACCCGCCCCCGTGAGTGTGAGCGCCCCGTGTTCGGCCATGTGCTGCATGTCCGCTTTCGGATTCCCAGCCGAACGCCGAGGCCCTCAACGGCCCGAGGCAGAACAGGCAGACTTCGCGTCACCCGCCGAAGCGCCGACCCGACGGTGACCCCGACGCCGCCCGGGCAGACCCGGGACAGGCCATGGATGCCGGGCGACGGCCGGGGAGCGACCTGCTGTACGGACAGCCGGCACCGTCGCCTGTCCGCACGGCGGATGCACCTGCGTGCGAAACGGTCGTTCGAGCGAAGCCGGACACACGGTCGTGGCCTTGACCGGACGTTGCTGTCCGGAACAGGCATCCTGCCTCGCCCGGACAAGATCGTTTGTCAGTGGTCGCCCCGAGCATGGGCCCCCTCGGTCGCGACGACTTGCAGGAGGACCAGATGCCGCTCGTGTCTTCGTACGTACGCTCCGACGGGACACCCGTGCGCGCACATTCCCGGTGGGCGCCGGGCGCCCGCAGAGAAGTGATGATCCTCGTATGGGTCGCCGTTGTTGTCGTGGGCCTCGGCCACGGCAACGGGGAAGCAGGTGGTGACCCCGGTCCCCGTACGGAGCCGATGCAGGGGCCGGCGGCGGTCCACCCGATGCCCTTCGACCAGAGTGCCGGGCGGTCGGCCGCACGCATGGCTGAGCCACGGCCCACGGTGTCCTATCCGGTCGAGTTCGATGTCCCCGAACCGAGGCCGGCGCCACCGGGACCGACGGTCTCGTACCCCATCGACCTCTCCGCCCTGGGCGGTGGGCGATGAGCCGACGACCTCCTCGACGGCGCAGCACCACCCGTCCCGCTCAGCGCGGCCGTCGGCGGCGGCAGAACGATGTGAGCCTGATGGCCGTGGGGGGTGCCGCGGCAGGAGTGGTCAGTGTGACGGTGATGGTGGTCAACTGGCTGATCGCCCACTGGTGGGTCCTCGTCCTCGCCGCCCTGGTGGCTTTGCTCTGCGGCGCGGGCTGGTGGCAGCACCGCGCCCAGCGCGCCAAGTGGGAGGGCGTCCGGATGCGCGCACTGCGCCTCGGATTGGCGCAGCTGGACACGCTGGGCCACCGGCAGTTCGAGTACGCGATCAGAGATCTGATGCACCGTGACGGCTGCACGGACGCGATCCAGGTCGGTGGCCGGGGCGACCTCGGCGCGGACGTGAAGGCCACCGACCCCTACGGCCGGCGCTGGGTCATCCAGTGCAAGCACCGTAGGGACGGCGACCGGGGTGCCGCGGTGGGCACCCCCGAGCTGCAGGTGCTCAACGGCACCGGCCGCCCCGTCCATCGGGCGGACGTCGTCGTCCTGGTCACCAACGGCCGCATCACCCAGCCGGGCCGTGCCTTCGCCAGGCAGCAGCGGCTCCACCTCGTCGACCGCCGGGTGCTCGCGCAATGGGCAACGGGCTCGCGCCCTCTGTGGGAGCTACTGGGGGCGGTGCCCCCGCCTCGGCGCCCGACGGCGCGCTCGTGAGGTGTTCGAGCGTTCAGCAGGTCCGCGACGGCGGCCGGGTGGACCAGGTGGGGGGAGTGGCCGTCGCGGGGGAGGGCGATGGTTCGGGCGGGGGCAGGGCGGTGGTGGGCCACTGCGCGTACGGCGGCGGCGCGGCACGGCGCCTGCCGCGACACGGGTGTGCTCACCCCGGCGTCGCTGATCGCCCGCATCTGCCAGGTGCGCCGCCCTTCCCTGCTTCCGCCCCGAAGGCGTGACGG
Organism: Streptomyces sp. NPDC029526; assembly: GCF_040637405.1. Taxonomy (NCBI): domain Bacteria; kingdom Bacillati; phylum Actinomycetota; class Actinomycetes; order Kitasatosporales; family Streptomycetaceae; genus Streptomyces; species Streptomyces sp. NPDC029526. The sequence continues at coordinate 19,616 of NZ_JBEZWE010000016.1, read as the reverse complement.
GGAAGGGGCCGCGTGTGTACGACGCGGGTCACACACGCCATCGGCTCGGGCCACCGGCGGCCGGCCGGTAACAGAAGGTGCGGCCGGATCGCAGGGAGGCGCGTAGATGTGCGCCGGCCAGGGGAGCTGCTCCCTCGATGCGTTTCACCGCCGCCCACAGAGCCCGTGTGGCACTGACCCGTGCCCTCTCCGCTTCCGCGCCGACGGCCCGCACCCGTCCGCCCAGGCCACTCGCCCGCCGCAGCTCGGCCGTGATCGCGTTCCGTTCCCTCTGCACGTCCCGTGCCCGGTCCACGTCGCCGACGCGGTCGGCGGTATCGAGTTCCTCGTCCAACTGCTGGATCCGCTGCCGGTACCGCACCATGGCGGTCGGGTCCAGGACGGGATCTCCGTCCGGAGCCCGCAGTCCGTGACCGCCGGCCACCAGGTCGAGGGCCGGGATGTCGTGCCCGGGGGCGGCGAGCAGGCTGCGGAGATAGCCCAGGCCGCGGATGTCGCTCAGTCGTGCGGACTCGGGACCCGCCTCCAGCAGCCATCCGCCGTCGACGCGGACCAGTCGCCACTCGTCCCCCGCGGGAGTCAGAGCGGTCAGAAGGCCCCGCATGCCGAGCCGTTCCGCGATGGAGCGGGCACGCTCCCGGTCGTCGCGGGCACGGGCGTCGTCCCCATCCCCCCGACGTGCCAGAAGTGCGTCGGCCCGGGCGGCAAGCGTCCCGGCGAGCCATGGCAGGGCCCCGTTCCTGCTCGCCCACTCCTCCGCCGCATCGAACTCGGTGACGGCCCGGTCCAGGTCGCCCAGGCGCGTCGACAGCACGGCGAGGTAGTGGTCGACCGGACCCGTGACGGTGTTCGCCCCGCCCCACACCACCAGCCGGCCGCGGTAGGGCGTGAGGGCCGCGCGCAGGCGCAGGGCCCCTTCGTCGGTGCGGGAGCGGGACGCGACCACGGCGAGGTCCGCCACGGCGCCCAGCCAACGGGGGCCGGAGCCCGTGAGCACTCTCGGCAGCAGCCGCTCCAGTTCGAGTTCCGCTTCGACGAGCCGGCCGGTCTCGGCCAGCGCGCGAGCGGCCGTAGCCGCGAAGAAGTGCCCTGGCAGGCGGCGGTCCAGCGCCTGCCAGGGCGCGACCGTGCCCTCCCAGTCGCCCCGCAGCGCGGCGATGCTGCCGCGCAGGCTCCCGGTCAGGCGCCGGGCGTCGGGCAGCCCGGCCCGGTGGCCCAGCGCCTCCACCTCGGCCGCCAGCGCAACAGCCTCGTCGAAACGACCCCGGATCGTCGCCAGCATGGACTGCCGGGCGGTGACCACCACCGTGGCCTCGGCGTCACCGGTCAGTTCCCCCGTCCGCGCGTACGAGGTGAGTGCTGCCTCCGCCGCGGTGAGGTCGCCGAGTTCCATCAGGGCGGTGAACCGCCACATGAGGCCGCGCCGCTCCGACACGATGTCTCCGGCGAGCCTGGCCCGGGCGACGATCTCGGCCCCGGTCTCCAGCCGGTGGCGGGTGGCCGCCGGGTCCCACAGGGCGTGCAGTGCGGAGTCCAGGACCTCGGCGACGACGCCGGGGCTGCCGGACGCCCGGGCCAGACCGAGGGCCTCCTCGATCAGGGCGGGCCGCCGTGTGTCCGTGGGGTCACTCAGCAGTTCCCGCGCCAGCCGGGCCAGCACCCGGGCCCGCGTCCGCGGGGGCAGCGGCCGGGCGTCGGCGGCTTCCAGGAGGCGGATCAGCCGCGTGTCCGGGTCGAGGAAGGAAGCCCGGGAGGGCGCAGCCAGCGCGAGGTACGTCAGAGGGTCCTCCTGGCCGTCGGCCGCAGCGAGCTGGTGTGCGGCTGCGAGTGCGGCCCCCGGCAGCCCGGCCGAGGCCAGCCGGACGGCGTGTACCGCCTCGGCGGGCATGTCACCGACGAGGGCGCGCAGTTCGGACTCGTCCAGGCCGCCGAGGCGCAGTTCCGGAGGCAGGCCGGTCGGCCGAGTCGTGGTGGCCAGCACGGCTGTGGCCCCGGTGGCCAGGTGCGGGGCGAGCCCGGCGAACAGGCGGACGGCTTCCGTGAGAGGCGTGCCTGGTGTGACGTGCGGGGCCGTGACCGGGAAGCGGCCCCCGGTGTCCGGCGAGCCGGCCTTTTCGTCGGCGTCCAGATCGTCGATCACCAGCAGACGGGGAGGCCCTTCGACCGTCGCCGTGAACAGTGCGTCGACCTCCTCCGGCCCGGCGCCAGCAGGCAGCGCCGGACGCTCCGCCAGAGCCGCGAGCTCGCCGAGCAGCCGGGACCCCGTGGAGCCGGCGCGGGAACCGGTGACGGCCAGGCGATGGACCCGCAGCCCACGCGCGGTGGCCGCCTGCTCGGCCCACCTCGCCAAGGTGCTCTTCCCGGACCCCGGTGGGCCGGTGAGGACCAGGTGCCCACCCGAACCGGCGAGGACGCGGTCGATGAGCTGCCGCACCGCGGCGATCTCCCTGCGCCGCCTCACTGGTTCCACCCGATCATCGTAAGCGGTTGCCCGTCACGGCGACGGTGCTCGGCGCCGGGGCCAGAGCCGACGGAGAAGGACCGGGCGGGCCCGGCCCCGCCATGGGATGCGCGGGCACGAAGCGCGTCACAAGGTCACAGGGGCACAGGCCGCTCGTCGGCGTTCTCGGCCCGTCCCTGCCGGCGGATGACGCTGCAGCGGACGTACGCCGCAGCGTCATCGCCGCCTCGGTGGCCGCCCGGCGCCACCCGGTCGGACCGGTGAACCGGGCGCCCCCTGAGGCATCGGCTTCGAGCACACGACCGCAGGGCCGTCAGATCAGCAGGCGCAGTGCCGTGTCGCTCACTCCCGCCCGCACGGTCTGGCCCCAGGTCAGTGAGAGCGCGTCCGACTCCATGCCGTCTCCGAAGGCGACGAGGCGGTCGCTCTCGACAGTGACCCGCAGCCGCTCGGCGCCGGACAGGGTGCCCGCTGCCCGGGAGGTTCCCGTCGCGGGGGAGGGCCAGGCTTCGCGGACGAACCACAGCAGACGTCGCTCGGCCGGGTCGGGCAGTGGGAGGGCGCTGCCGCGCTCCAGCCACAGTGAGCGCAGCCAGCCCGTCGCGCCGGTCCCGGTCCCGACGATGATGCCCGACGAGGCCTGTGCCTCCGCCGTGGCGTCGCGGTCGGGGCCGATGCGGTAGCGGACGGTCTGATGGCCCGGCGGTCCGAGGAAGATCTCGTTGAGGGCGACCAGCCGCTGTGTGTCGTCCGCCACGGCCTCCACCATGGTCAGTTCGTCCGCCGCCGGGGCCGGCAGAACGGCGGAGCGCAGGAGCTTGCCGGCGTCCGCGGGCCCGTGGCGCACGAGCACGCCCGGGTTGCGTCCGGGGTCGGTGTCGATGCCGATGACCGGCTGTCCCGTCAGGTACTTCGCTGTGTTGGCGACGAGGCCGTCCTGACCGACGATCACCACGACGTCCTCCGGGCCGAAGAGGAACCGGTCGAGGTCGGCCCGTTCGACGCGGGCCTGTCGCCACGTGAGCGGTATCGCGGCCGCCACGTCGGCGACGGCACGCACAGCGCGGTCATGGCGCTCGGCCACCTCGGTGATGCTCCTGCCGCGTGAGGCGAGGAAGAACTCCGCCTGCCCGCGGGTGCCGTGCCGGGCGAGCAGTTCCTCGTACTCGGTGGTCCGGTGGACCAGTACCGCGCGTGGGGCGAGGCTCACGGCTGTGCCTCCGTCACGGAACCGTCTCCGCTTCTCGGTGCCTTCGGTGCCTTCGGTGCTTTCGGTGCCGCGGCGCCGAGCCTGGACAGCAGGGTGGTGAGCACGTCGGGCGACAGGGTGAGGCTGTCGATGTTCGGCAGGTTCTCGGCGAGCCGTGTCACCGCCAGCGCGTGCAGGACGGTCGGACCGGTGTCCGCGTGGACCCGCAGCCAGGCGGCCTGCGCCTCGGCCCGTGCCACGCCGGTGCGTTCCGCTGCCTCGGCCTTCGCATGGGCGAGGCGCACCGTACGTGAGGCCTCGGCCTCCGCCCGTACGGCGTCGGCCGCCGCGTCCTCCTCCGCCCGGCGGCGTGCGTTGGTGCCGTTCTGCTCGACCAGTTGCTCCTCACGACGGGCGAGTTCGATCTTGCTCGCCAACTCGTTCTCCGCGATCGTGCGTTCGCGCTCGACCGCCACCGCGCGCCGCTCGTAGGTGGCGCGGTCCGCCTCCTGCTGGATCTGTTCCCTGGCCGGTGTGCGCAGTGCGCGTTCGACCTCGGGCTCGGGGCGGACGGCCACCACGCGCACGGCGACCACCTCGATGCCGGTGGCAGGCAGACGTGCTTCGGCAGCCAGCCCGCTGCTGACCCGCTCGCGGACCGTGGCGACACCGTCGGCGAGGGCCGAGGCCAGGGGAGTACGGGCGAGCACGTCGAGGGCGTGCTGCTGGGCGGATTCGGTGAGCAGGGTGGCGATCTGCTCGAGAGGCGCGCCGCGCCAGGCGCCGGTGTCCGGGTCGATGGAGAAGTCGATGCGGGCGGCGGCTGTCGCCGGGTCATGGATCCGGTAGGTGACGGTGGCCTGGACACCGACGTCCTGGAAGTCCGAGGTGCGGGCGCGGAAAGCGACGGCCAGCTCCCTGTCGTCCACCGGCACTTCCGACAGCGAAGCGGTCAGCGCCCGGAACCAGAAGCTCAACCCCGGCCCGTCGTGGACGAGTCGGCCGCGCCGGTGGAACCGCACATGAGCGGTGGGCGCCGAGCGCAGGTGACGCCAGCCGAGGCGTGAAGTGATGTCGGCCATGTGACCCCCTTTTTCGTCGCTATGACGATATCCGCCGCCTCCCTTTATCGTCAAGATGACGAAAGTATGGGAGTTCCTGGCGCGGTCACAGCACCTGCCCGCCGCTGCTCGTTGTCCGTGGTGCATACCGGCCTCCTGGCGCGCGAGGCGGCGAAGTCGCGACGGGAGGCGGCGCGACGAGCACGATGGGCGGGTGCGGGTGCGGGTGCGGGTGCGGGCGCGGAGGGCAGGGGACACGGGCCGTGGCGGCCGGGGGAGGGGGCGATTGCCATGCAGGCCCTGAGGCTCCGGATCCCAGCTGTGTCGCGATGTCGACCCACTCGCTGCGCTTGTCGGCGAAGGGGCGAGGGTCTCGGAGGGTGATCCTGGATTTCGCGGCGTCCAGCATGTTTCCCGGTGCATCGACCAATTCGTCGTCGTCATCGTCACGCTCGCGCAGATGCACTGCGACGTTCGTCAGTTCCGTGATGGTGTGCACCAATGGGCCTCCGCCCACCTGAAGCGCCCGAAAGGCTGGTGTGACCGAATCCCGGGGTGCTGACGCTGACCTCGTGGCGGCAGTCTGCGGAGAAGATCGTGACCCGATCATGGCGGGACACGGCTTAGCCTTGCCGGGTGTCACCCCTCGCCATGACGGCCACGTCGCACTCATCCGCACCTGCCGCTCTCGTCTACGCCGCCCTCCTGGATGCAGAATCATGGCCGGCGTGGACCTCCTCCTACGAGGTCCAGTGGGAGTTGCCCGCGGGGGTCGAGCGGCCGGCACGCATAGATGACATCCGCACCATCCGTACTCGCAGCGGGCGGGTGTGGTGCCGTGAGCGCATCGTCGAGCTGGTTCCCGACCAGCGGTTCGGCTACGAACGGGCCGCCGGGCCGCTCGAGTCTCATCGGGCATCTGTGGACCTGGCTCGGGCACCCCAGGGCGGCACCGACATCACCTGGTCCGCAACCTACCGGCACGCTTTCCCGCTTGTGGGCCCGCTCAGGAGGCGGCGCCTGGAGGTCCTGGTCCATGATCTCGCGGCATACGCCAACTCGATCGTGAGCCGGAACTCCTGACTCCTGGAAGCCTGCACCGGGTTCATTCGCCGAGGGTGACCAGTCCGGTCTCGTATCCGATGATGACGAGTTGCACGCGGTCGCGTGCGTTGAGTTTGCCGAGGATGCGGCTGACGTGGGTTTTGGCGGTCAGGGGTGACATGTGGAGCGCTTCGCCGATCTCGGTGTTGGTCTTGCCGCGTGCGACTTCGGCGAGCACCTCGCGTTCGCGTTCGCTCAGGAGGTCGAGGGGGCCCGGGGTGCCGGGACGGTAGACGGGGCGGCGCACGAAGTCGGCGACCAGCCGTTTGGCCATGGCGGGGGAGATGAGGACGTCTCCGTCGGCGGCGGCGGTGATGGCCTCGAGCAGAAGTCGTGGCGGGGTGTCCTTGAGGAGGAACCCCGAGGCGCCGGCTCTGAGTGCTTCGTAGACGTACTCGTCGAGCGCGAAGGTGGTGAGCACGAGGATCTTGGTGGCGTTGAGCCGTTGGTCGCCGCGGATCGCCCGGGTCGCGTCGAGTCCGTCCATGCGGGGCATGCGGATGTCCATCAGGATGACGTCGGGGCGTGTCCGCCGGGTCTCGGTGATGGCCTGCGCGCCGTCGCCGACTTCGCCGACGACCTCGATGCCGGGTTCGCCGGCGAGGAGTGCGGCGAAGCCGCGGCGCACCAACTCCTGGTCGTCGGCGAGCAGTACGCGGATGTCGCGCCCGGCCGTGGCGGGCGCGGCGGGCCGTGGGGTCATGCCGTCCACCCGCCGGGAATCTGGTAGGGGACGAACGCGCGCACCGTGAATCCGCCGTGGTCGGCGGGTCCGGCGTGAAGGGTGCCGCCGAGGAGTTCGGCTCGTTCGCGGACCGCGACCAGACCGATGCCGGTGCCGGGTGCCGCCACGCGTGGGGCGGTCGGGGCCTGGTTGGAGACGGTGACGTGTACGCCGTCGTCCGTGTGCCGGAGCCGTACGCGTGTGGGGACGTCGCCGGCGTGGCGGGCGACGTTGACCAGGCACTCGTGGACGATGCGGTGGACCGTCACCACGGTGCTCTCCGCCACCCCCGCGGGGTAGTGACCGTCCTCGACCACCTCGACCGTCTCGACCTGCGTGGAGTGCGTGGCGGTTGCGACGATGTCGTTGAGGGTGGCGGTGGCTGACGGGGCTGGGCGGAGCGGGAGCGATTCGTCGGACCGCAGAAGACCGAGCAGGGATCTCAGCTCGTCGAGTGATCGTCTGCCCGCGTCGTTGATCTCGACGAGCGCCGTGTGGGCGGTGGCCGGATCGCGGTCGAAGCGGTGGGCGGCGATGCCGGACTGGACGGTGATCGCCGACAGTGAATGGGCGACGATGTCGTGCAGGTCGTAGGCGATGCGGAGGCGTTCGGCCTGGAGCCGTTCGCTGACCTGGCGTTCCAGTGCGTCGGCTCGGCGCCGCAGGTTGGAGCGTCGGGCGTCGGCCGCGGCGACCGGGAGCAGGAGAACGGCCGAGTAGGTGACCCATTCGAACCAGAACGGCTCGCTGCCGGCCAGGGCCCCGAAGCCGGCGACGACGATCGCGGCGATCGATCCGAACCGGATCACGGAGCGGTCGTCGCTGCGGCGCACGAGACGGTACAGCGCCACGGCGAGCATCGGTACCAGCGCGACCGGGCTGGACGTCCAGGCGAGGGTGACGGCGGTCAACACGCCGATCGCCACGACGGTGACCCGAGCGAACCGGTCGGCGGCGAGGAGCACCGCGGCGACGGCCGTGACCGCGATGCCGGGGAGTTCCCGTCCGGCCGTGACGTCCGGATCGAGGACGAACACGCCGACCGTCACCGCCGACGCGGTGATGATCGCGGCCAAGTCGGCGCGACGGCCGCGGTGATCCGTGTGCGTCATGGCACCATCGTCGTCGCCACCGGCGGCGGGTGCATACTCCCGCCGGAGTACGCACCCGCAGCCGGTGGCCGGGTCTGTGTCCCTGGACCGGCCGCGGAGGCTGTCCGGTCCAGGGGCGCAGGTCCGGGGCGGCGCGTCAGCGGTCCCGGCTCACCAGTTCCAGCACGGGTACCCGGGAGACCCGGAACGCCGGCCACGCCGTGGCGGCCACACCGGCCGCGACGGCGACGGCCAGTGTCACCGCCAGACGGGCCCATGGGACGACGACGGACGGGATCTCCGTGCCTCCGGTGACGTCGATCAACGCCCAGCCGAAGCCGGCTCCGACGGCGATACCGGTCGCTGCCGCGACGAACGACAGGAGTGCCCCCTCGAGCCGCACGATGCGGCGCAGTTCCCGCCGGGACGCCCCGACCGCTCGCAGCAGCCCGATCTCCCCGGAGCGTTCATTGACCGCCAGCGCCGTGGTGTTGGCGACTCCGAGGAGGGCGATGAGGCTCGCCAGGATGAGCATCCCGTCGATGAAGGACCCGAACGCGGCGATCTCGCTTCCGCTGCCCGCGATGTGTTCCTCCCGGGTCGCCAGGAACGATCCGGGCGACTCCCGGACCAGGGCGCGCACGTCGTCCTCGGCGTGTGCCGCCGCGCCGTCGGCGAGGCCGACGAACACCTGCGCATCGAGCAGACGGCCCGCCGAGGTGTCGAGTGCGGCACGGTCGACGAAGTAGGCGGGGGCTTCGAAACCGCCGGTGCTCCTGTCGACCACGGCGACGATCGGCGCTTCGACGGTCGACCGCTCGAACTCGATCTTCAGGGTCGTGCCGAGCACGGCCGGGTCGTCACCGACCACCGCCACGCCTCCCGAGCTCAGATCGGCGAGGTCGCCGGCGATCGGGCCGAGGTCGTACAGCGCGGGCAGTGCCGTCGGGTCGATACCGCCGACCGCCTCGGCCTTCCCCTCCACGATCCCTTCGGCGACCGCCAGCGCGGTCACCCGGCCGACGTCCGGCAGTGCCGCCATCCGGCCGGCCAGGGTGGGGTCGATCGTCGAGAAGTCGGGGGTCGCCGAAGTGACCACCAGGTCCGCCCGCAGTCCCCTGCGCACGTCCGTTCCCACCGCGCTCGTCAGTGAGCTCGCGAAGATCGAGAACACCGTCACCATAGCGATGCCGAGCATGAGCGTGAGCGCCGTCGACGCCGAACGGCGGGGGCTCGCCGCCAGGTTGCCCGCCGCGATCGAGCCGGACACACCGGCGGCGCGGCGGGCGGCCGGAGAGCTCCAGCGTGCTGAGGCTGTCACGAACGCCGGGCCGCACAGCACGAGCGCCGGGACGATGGCAGCAGCGGGCACGAGCCATATCGGGTTCGCGCTCACCACCGCCGCGGCTCCTGCGACGACCGCCACCGCGCCGAGCACGAGCCCGCTTGCCGTCCGTACCCGGCTCACCTTCCGGGGTTCCGCCGCGCTCTCGCGCAGCGCCTCGACCGGGGCTGTCGCCGCCGCGCGGCGGGCCGGGATCCATGCCGAACAGATCGTCGCGCCGATCCCGACGCTCGCGGCGACGGCGACCGAGACCGGGCTCACGATCGTCGGCCCGGTGATCAGGCTCACCCCGGTGAGTGAGACGACCCAGCGCAGCGCGCCCACTCCCGCGATCCCGCACACGAGGCCGACGAGCGTGGCGACCGTTGCGAGGAACGCCGCCTCGGTGACCACCGTGCCGAGCACGTGACGGCGTTGCGCACCGATCGCACGCAGCAGTCCCGACTCCCGCCGCCGGCGGGCCACGGTGAGTGCGAACGTGTTGAAGATGATCGTCACGCCGATCAGGACCGCGGCCACGGCGAAGGCCAGCAGGAACACGTTCAGGAACTGCAGCGGTGACGTCGCGGTGTCCTGCGTCGTCCGGATGTGGTCGGGGCCGTCGACGACCTCGGCATCGGACAGCGCCGACAGCCGGCCGAGCACCTCGGCGCGGTCGGCGCCCTCCGCAATGTCGACGAGGACCTCGGTCGGCGCCGCCGTGTCGAGCCAGGCGGAGGCCGCTTCGTCCGCCAGCAGAACCGTCCGCTGCAGCGGCGCCGCGTCCGCCGACGCGAACGTCGCGATACCCGTGACGGTCGCGTCGTGCATCCCCGTCGCGGTCAGGACCCGTACGGCGTCACCCGGGGCCACGCCCGCGTCGTCGGCCAGCGACCGGTCGACCATGATCTCCCCGGGCTCGGCCGGTGGACGTCCGCTCGCGAGCCGGAACGGATTGAGCGCCGGGTCGGTGATCCAGTTGCGGCCGACGTCGCTCGCCGTGCCGGCTCCGACCGTCGATCCGTCGACGACCAGCTTCGCGAAGCCGACCCACTGCGAGGCGGCCTTGTCGACACCGTCGACCGCTCCGACGCGCTCGGTGATGTCGGGATCGAGTGACTGCCGGACGGACCTGTCGGGATCTCCCGGTCCTCCGCCGGGCTCGCCGAGGGAAACACCCTGCACCACGGCGTCCGTCCCGGCCAGCGCTTCAGCAATGTCGTCGGCCGCTCGGCCGCGCATCGAGTCGGTCAGCACCAGCGTCGACACGAGGAACGCCACCGACAGGGCGATCGCCGTGCCCGTGAGCCAGAACCGGCCCCGGTTCGCGATCACACTGCGGGCCGCGCTGCGCACCATCCGGCTCATCGCCCCAGGCCCTTCATCACGTCGAGCACCGCATCGGCCGACGGGCGGTCCATCACGTCGTGCACTCTGCCGTCGACGACGAACACCACGTGGTCCGCCCAGGCAGCGGCGTTGGGGTCGTGCGTGACCATCACGATCGACTGGTGATGCTCGTCGACCGCTGAGCGCAGGTATCCGAGGATCTCCTGCCCGGACCGGGTGTCGAGGTTGCCGGTGGGCTCGTCGGCGAACACCACGTGCGGGCGGGCGACCAGCGCCCGGGCGAGGGCGACACGCTGTTGCTGTCCGCCCGAGAGCTCCGTCGGCCGATGACGCATGCGATCACCGAGGCGCAGCATCGACACGACCTGGTCGAGCACTCCGTCGCCCGGCCGGCGGCCCGACAGAGTCAGCGGCAGGCAGATGTTCTCCTCGGCCGTGAGGCTTCCCACGAGATTGAACGCCTGGAACACGAACCCGATCCGTTCCCGGCGCATTAGGGTCAGTTCACGGTCGCCGAGCGCCGACAGATCGGTGTCGCCGAGGAAGGCGCGGCCCGACGTGAGCTGGTCCAGCCCGGCGGCGCAGTGCATCATCGTCGACTTCCCCGAACCCGACGGGCCCATCACGGCCGTGAACTTCCCCGCCGGGAACGCGAGGCTGACATCGTCGAGAGCGACGACGGCCGACGGGCCGGAGCCGTAGCGCTTGACCGCGCCGACGAGTCTGGCCGCAGCCTCGTCAACGCCGGATGACAGCGCGCTCCCGGACGGAACATCGACGACCGGGGGATCCGGTTGTGGGGACACGAGACCTCCGTTGAGTGGTTGGTGACCACCACGATGGATTCGGCCGACGGCCGCCGAATCCATCCGCAGGAGGTGCCGCGTACGCGCACGGGATTACCTGAGCGGGCAGCGGGCCGGCCCCGGCGGCTCCCCCGGGCGCCACGTCCTTCGGCCCCGTCGCCGTCCCGGTGAGGCGGGGGCGGCGCGATCGGCGGGCCTGCTCGGGATGCGCCTCCACCACGTCCTGACCGCCATCGGCGTCGGCATCGAACGCCTCAGGGGTCTCCCGACGACTGAGGGGGGTGACCCCTGCGCGCCGACCGACCCCGCCTTCCGGACCTGCCTCACTCAGCACGAGACTCCCGGGCCGAGCCTCCGAGCCTCCGAGCCTCCGAGCCTCCGAGCCTCCGAGCCTCCGAGCCTCCGAGCCGTCGAGCCCCGGAGCCGCCGAGCCGTCGAGCCCCGAGCCCCGGAGCCCCCGGCGCACCTGAGCACCTGGCCCGGGCAGATCCAGGCTCCCCGACAGAGTCACGGTGTGATGCTCCTGCCGGGGCGCGTGCGCTCTCTGCCAGTACTGTCTCCGCCCGGCATCGGAGGCACCCTCCCGGGGCGCTTGCGGGGACCACCTCCCGGCGTTCCACTGGGGGTGTGGCGCCTCAGCCGGGCAGCAGCCGGCTCTGGGCCGCCCGGCGCCACGTAAGGAGTCCTCCATGGCCGGACCCATCTCCGTACCGACCTCCGTACCGACCTCCGTACCGACCTCCGTACCGACCTCCGTACCGACCTCCGCACCGCCCTCCGTGGGCGCGACCCGCGTCGAACCGTCGTCAGAGGAGGTCCCGGGACCCGGTGTGAAGGTGGTCGACCTCGTCGCCCCGGCCGCCCCGGCCCACACCGCCTCCCCGCCCAACTTCTTCGGCACCGTTCCCCGCGAGGCCACGGACGAGCTGAAGCCGAGGTACGACCGGCTGAACGGACACGAGGAAGCGACCCTGCCCCATGCCGAGACGGTGGCATGGCCGATGTACGACTACCGGTGAGGAGAGCCGCCATGGCGGATGCGTCGACCGAGCGTGAGATCACCGCTGCCGTCGTACGAGAGAAAGGGTCCTTCGAACTGGGCCCGGTCCTCCTCGACCCCCCGCGCGACGACGAGATCGTCGTGCGCATCGTCGCCACCGGCCTGTGCCACACCGACCTGGTGGTGAGGGACCAGGTGTATCCCGTCCCGCTCCCCGTCGTCCTGGGCCATGAGGGCGCCGGCGTCGTGGAGGCCGTGGGCGCGGCGGTGGAGAAAGTCGTACCCGGGGACCACGTCGCGGTCAGCTTCCTGCCGTGCGGCCGCTGCCGTCCGTGCCTCGACGGATCACCGGCGAGCTGCGCCAACTTCAACGCCGTCAACTTCGCCGGCCAGCGCCCCGACGGCTCCCACGCCTTGCGCACTGCCGACGGCGACAGCGGCGGCACCCTCCACGACCGGTTCTTCGGCCAGTCGTCCTTCGCCACCCACGCCGTCACCAACGAACGCAACACCGTCAAGGTGCGCCCCGACGCCCCGCTGGAACTTCTCGGCCCGCTCGGCTGCGGCATCCAGACCGGCGCCGGAACGGTCCTGCGCGCGCTGAGCGTCGGAGTGGGCTCCACCTTCGCCGTGATGGGCGCCGGCGCGGTCGGCCTCAGCGCGGTGATGGCCGCACGGGTCGCGGGGGCAACCACCATCATCGCAGTCGACGTGCTGCCCTCCCGGCTCGAACTCGCCGCCGAGCTGGGTGCCACCCACACCGTCAACGGCCGCGAGCAGGACGCCGTGGAGGAGGTCCGGCGCATCACCGGTGAGGGCGTCGACTTCGCCCTCGACACCACCGGGCTGCCCCCGCTGATCGGCCAGATGGTCGAGTTCCTGCGCCAGCGGGGCACCGCAGCCGTACTCGGCGCCTCCGCGGAGGATGCCGTGATCAGCCTTCCGGCGAACACCTTCATGCAGAGCTGCAAGACGCTGATGGGCGTCGTGGAGGGCAACAGCGTCCCCGATGTCTTCGTCCCGCAGCTCCTCGACCTGCACATGCAGGGCCGCTTCCCCTTCGACCGCCTGGTCACCTTCTACGACTTCGACCAGATCAACGAGGCCGCCGCGGACGCCGCCGCGGGCCGCACGGTGAAGCCGATTCTCCGCATCGGCTGAGCGAACGACCGGCGGTGACGAGGCAACGTCCGAGGAGAGGCCGATTCCCCGGGCCGATCCTCCCGACGCGAGGACCGCGCGGGCGCCGGCTGCTTCGCCGACGACGACCCGGCCACACCGGGCACCGACCGAAGGGCGTCACAGTCACCCGCGCCCGTACGGACGTAGGCGAGGGATCTCACCCGCCGGGCGGTCCACCCGCTGGACCGTGGAACTGTGCCCGTACGCCGGCGGGCTTGCTCTCGTATGCGGTCGTGATAGCGCACCCCGCCTCGCGGCAGACGCTCACATCGAAGCCGTCCGCGTACTGGGCCGCGACCACCCGCTCACCTCGCACGCCGGCAACGTCCGCGCCCTCACGCTCACCGACGCCGAGCCCGCCGTGCTTACCAGGAATACGAGGAGAAAAGCCGCGGGGCGCGACCTTGTTGGCATCCAACGCGTGTCGGTCCAGCGGGTCGAACGCGCCGTACGAACGGCTTGGTAGTAGGGAACGAATTTTTTCCGGCCCCCTCGTCGGTATCAGCGTCGTGCGCTCAAAGAACCCGCCGGCCGGGTAGTAGCCGCCTATAAGCTACAGAGGCCCGGCACAACAAGATCCCCCCGAGGCGCTGAAGTCCATGGCAACGATGCCCGTCACCATCGTGGAGAACTACGCGAAAGGACGCGTCGGCCGACTTCTTGACGCGGACCGCCTCCCCCAGAACCCGGTCCCGCCGCCCCTTGTAATCAGCGTGCGGGGCCGCTCCCAAGGCCGCTTATCGGTGGCCGCCCAGCAGAGTCAAAGGAGCGCCTACACCTCGAATCAACCCGTCGCGCCCAGAAGGAATGCCGTCGTCAACGCCACGAGCGCAAAAATGTCTGACGGATGGACGTAGGGGCGCCATTTGACCTGCACTTCAGCTCTCGACGCGTGTTCCCCATCACCGTTCTTTCTGGAAGTGATCAAATGCTCCACGTATTCGTTGGTCTCGGGTCCAGCCGGCAGTGCGCCTACATATACGGTGGACCCGTTCATGAGGCGTATGGAAACATAGCTTCTCCCAACACCGGGGATCTCTATATTCCGGACTGAATCGACGTCGAACTCCGCTCGGAGGAACACGCCGATCACACGGACAGTCGTTGCCGAGACGTCAAGACTCGAAACAAAGCACAAGCGCCAGCAAAGGCTCACCGCACACCCCGTCACTGCGATGGAAATTGCAGTGCCGCTCCTCGTTGCGCCGCCCACACCCAGCCCGTCACTGCCCACAACCATGTAGAGGATCGCGAGCGAGACCGCTGGAACTGGGGAGAGTATGGCCTTCCATGGCGCATCCGAAGTTCTCAACTTCATGGTCTGCTCATCTTGCCCAATGACCGCGAGGCCCGGAGGAGGGATCATCCGCAGTACCCCGCATTATTGTTCAAGTAGATCTTGCCACCACAGGTCGGGCTGGTGAACCCGATATTTGTCACGTAATCCCTCATCACGGTACCCCAATTGGTGCGTTTGCGCGTCCTGCACATTCGGGGGCTGTTCGAGAATGATTGGCGCCAACTCGCGTTGCTGTTTCTGCCCCCTCCGAGCCATGCGGCGGTTCCACACCGGCGGCCGAAACTCCGAAAGTCAGCGCAGTCTGAGTCCGGTGTTCGGCGGAAGTTGTGTCAACGCCGCTTCCTCGGTCGAGGGCTGCGCTCATACTCAAGCCACCGACAGCCACCACCAACCAGGTCCCGGCGCCGGCAACGACGCATGTATCGAAAGCTAGCACCCCGTTACCCACCTTAATTCCACCCGCGTGCCCAGCGAAGAAGCCCGAGACCCCGTTTCATGCGTTCTCGTACCAGGGTTTGTCCCTGGGCGGGTTCCGTAGCGCTTCGAGTTCTGCTTCATGCTTGTTCATATACTATTGATGCTTGAGCTTCTCCTTCTGGCGGAGCCTTTCCGCCTCGCTGACGCCCTGCCTGCACCAGAAGGCGTTCTCGGCGCTGAACACCTCGCATTCTCCATGGCTTTCTCAAGACGCGTACCCCCTACGACGAGTCCACCGCGGGGTCACACCACGCGACTCTCTCGGCCGCCACTTGACACTGAAGCGGAATGAGCTGGCTTCTCATCATGGTTCGTGCACACAGTTCAGGCGCGTGACGGTACCGGGCGACTGTAGGCGTGGGCCTCTCACATGCCGCGGTCAGGGCCCTTCCTTCTGACCATGGGGTCCGTCGCACTCATCGGCATACTCTCGAGGACAATCGGGCCGGGGTAGAAGACGCCACTGCCCGGACCGAACATATCCTCACCGACCAGATACCGGTGGAGCCATTCGGGGAACGGCATTCGGTACTCGTAGTACAGCGCCTCATCTCCGTTGCATGCGAACAGTCGCCATTCGCCCGTACCCGCCTCGACCGACCCGAACAGATTTTCCCCGCGGTCGGTGTTGAGCAGTGGAATGAGGCCGGAGGGAGCACCGAAGGGCGGATCGGTGAACCCCTGGCGCACTACGTCCGTCAGGTCACTGTGAGACATGAATACCTGGACCGTCTCCTGCATCCATTGCCCCAGGTTCCACCGGTCAGTGGACGGATGCTTCAGGAAGAGATGATTGTTCAGCTGAACCGGCGCGTACCTGCCGATGATTTCCTTGTAGTCTTCGGGTAGACGAACGCCCAGCTCCTTTTCCAGGGCGCCCCATGTCGCAGTGGGTGCGGGAGTGTTACCGTTCTCCCCCAGCATGCGGAGCACGGATTCGTTGAAGTCACGTGACACGGTCATCCCTCTAGGTCATTTCGGGCAAATCGTGGAGCCCGTCCTCCGTCCACCACTGGCAGACTGGTGGAGCACACAGCGCTTTGCCACCCCGGTAGTCAAATCGACATAATTGTATTCAATCCTGGCAGATATTCCGCTGTTCACGCTGTCATTATGCGGGATGATGGACAGTGACACCTTGGTACCCGCTTCCAGCGACGCGCGGATATCCCCCTCCACTCCATCCCCAAGAGGTGTTCTAATAGAAGTCGCTGATAGTGTGACTGTCGACTCAGATGCTTGTTGCTCTGTTCGTGGGGAAGAGGAACTTTCGTCCGTGGATCGTGTCGGACGAACTGTGGTCGCTGATCGAGCCGTTGTTGCCGAAGCCGCGTCCGATGTTGGTCGCCGGGCGGCCGAGGGTTCCTGACCGGCAGGCTCTCTGCGGGATCCTATTCATCCTGCACACCGGCATCCAGTGGGAGTACCTGCCCCAGGAGCTCGGCTTCGGCTCTGGAATGACGTACTGGCGGCGGCTGGCCGCTTGGAACGAGGCCGGCGTGTGGGATCGCCATCACATCGTCCTGCTGCAGAAGTTGCGGGCGGCGAAGCAGCTCGACTGGTCTCGGGCGGTGATCGACTCCAGCCATGTGCGGGCCGCTCGACGAGGCCCAAGAGCGGACCCAGCCCGGTCGACCGTGCGCGTCCGGGCAGCAAGCACCACGTCCTCGTCGACGGTCAGGGCGTCCCGCTCGCGGTGTCGCTGACCGGCGGCAACCGTAACGACGTCACGCAACTGCTGCCCTCCTCGCCAAGGTCCCGTCCGTTGCGGCCTGGTCGGGCGGCCGCGTCGGCGGCCCGACATAGTGCTCGGCGACCGTGGCCACGACCACGACAAGTACCGCCGGCTAGTGTGGGCTCTGGGCATCAAGCCGGTGATCGCCCGCCGCGGCACCCCTCACGGTTCGGGGCTCGGGGTGCACCGGTGGGTCGTCGAACGCACCATCTCCTGGCTGCATGGCTTCTGGCGCCTACGCGTCCGCTGAGAACGGCGCGATCGCGACCTCCAGGTCGGTGCGCCCGGCCGCCGGACCGAACCGCAAGGATTCGACCAGCGACGTCGAGCACCCAGGGCTGCGCCCATCCGTCACCGCTGCTGAAGAACGCCGTCAGCTCCACGCCCACCCCGTTGTGATCCTTCACGACATCGTCGGCCGTCAGAGGCCGTCTCTCACGGTCTTCTCATCGCCTCCCCGCCACCGTCTGCCTGCCACCGTCTGCCTGCCACCTTCGCGGGGGCACGGCGAGCGCCGAAGCCCTCGCCGAGGTCACCGGAGCGGACCCGGACGCGCTGGCACGACTGATGCGGCATCGCTAGGGCCACCGCCCAGGCCTTCGCTGAGGAGGGCGCGGGGGTCCTGGTGGCGGGCTGCACCGCCGCCGACCCTCGCCGCCACGGCGAAGGGCACGACACCATCCGGACACCCGCCGTTGACCTTACTGCGGCCGACGCGCCCCGGCAGGTCGTGGAGACCGACCAGCGTGAACCGGGGCGGGATCGACGTCCCCGCCGAACTGGCAGCGCTCGCCGGAGCACAGGTCGCCGAGAGCGCCGGGAAGAAGGGCGGGTAAGCCCCCTCCGGATAACACCTCAGGCTGGCGCCGGATGGATGATGGAGGTCACTGCGGCGGACTCGCCGCCCAAGTGCTGGGGGACGGAGAGCTTATGGCATGGGATGAGTGGGAACAGCTGAAGGCCCAGGCGGCCGAGCGGCAACCGTCGCGGATGCAGCTCAATCAGTATCCCGCCGACACCGGAACCGGCGGGGGCGGCCAAGGCGACAAGGGGGATGAGCTCGGTGTCAACCACGACTCGCTCAACGGGAACTCGCACTCGCTGATCGAACTGGCAGGGCTCCTCCATGAGGGTCGGCCAGACGGTGACCTTTGCACAATGGCGCGTGCGCCACGCTCACACGTGGACGTCGCGGCGAAGGCCGATCGTTTCGCCCGTTTTGCGGACGACCAGTACCAGGACGTCACATCGCTGCTCGCCGCATTGTCCACACGCCTCAAGAAAGCGAACGGCACGTTCGTCGCCTATGACGGCGAAGTCGCCGGCGGCATGATGAACGCCATCCTCGAGCTCGGGCAGTACACGGCCCCGGAAGACAGGTGAGACTTCAGTGGCCTACACCTACCGGCACGACGTCAGCTTCCTGGACGACTGCAACCCTGCTCTCGTCGAACGCAATGCCCTGGAGTTCAAGAGGCTGCGTGACCTGTTGTTGGACATCGAGCCCGGTGCGAAGCGGGCGGCCACCCACACGCAATGGGTGAGCCA
Organism: Streptomyces sp. NPDC029526; assembly: GCF_040637405.1. NCBI lineage: Bacteria > Bacillati > Actinomycetota > Actinomycetes > Kitasatosporales > Streptomycetaceae > Streptomyces > Streptomyces sp. NPDC029526. The sequence continues at coordinate 1,264 of NZ_JBEZWE010000016.1, read as the reverse complement.
GAACCGCAAGCCCTACGACGACCGGCTCCGCGAGGCACGCGACCTGATCACGCACCTGGCCAACGGCTATGACATGGCACAGAGCGCGCTCCTGCACTATGCGTCGGCGCTGCGGACCGCCAAGTCCCACTACTCGGACGGCAAGTCGGCCGAGCAGACGCTCGCCGGTCTCATCTCCCGGGTCGCGGATGCCGTGACACACCAGGCGCAACAGGCCGGACCGATGCGTCAGTGGGAGGACCTGCGAGGCACAACCGGTTTTCTGGACTGGGCCGCCGAACTCACAGTGGACATCGACGACATCAAGGATGACGCAAACCGTGCCCACGATCAGGCGAGCGCGGGGCCTATCACCGCGCCAAGACCGTGGAAAGCGAGGCACGGAGGACGTGCACGGCGGCGCTCGACAGGGCCTACAACGCCCCGCCCGACTTTCGCGGTGGTGACTTCGTCGACGCGAAGGACCTGATCGACACCATTCCCGCACTCAGAGCCGAAGCCGCCGAAGCCGGCAGGGACCCGCTTGTCCATCTCCTCGGCAGCGGATCCAAAGCGGACTTCACCAAAAACGTGGGGAGGGACGACGTATCGCCGTCCCTCATGGACATCAGGATGCGCCTCACCACGCTGCCCGAGGCCACCGACGCCTACTGGACGGTGCCAAGGAACGCTGAGGAACGCCGCGAATGGATCGCGGCGAACAAGGACATCATCGTTGAAGCGGCCCAGCGATCCGGCCTGCCGCCCGACATGGTCGCGGGCATCATCTGGCAGGAAGTCGGCGGACAATGGGGCTGGATGGACGACGGCGTCGACACCATCCGCGAACTGGCCGAGGGTGGCTGGCTGAACAGCACTCCGGAGAATCTGCCCTCACGGCTGGGCGGCTCCCCGGACGAGACGAGACGTCCTTCGGCCCCATCGCCATCCAGGTGGGGCGGGCGGCGGAAGTTCTCGGATACGATCCGGCAAGCCTCACCGAGAGGCAACGGGACACCATCGAAACCTCACTCCAGGACCCCGGACAGAACATCTTCATCGCCTCCGAGTACCTGGCCATGCTCAAGGAAGAGAGCTGCTTCGCCGACGTACCGTCGGAGGAAATGACACGAGAACAACGCCAGGAACTCGCCGCCCGCTACAACGGCGGTCCCTACTGGCAGGACGAAAAGTGAACCGTTCCGGGTTCGATCGAGACTCTAGGTTATGACTGTGACCTGGGGCTTCGTGGTTGCCCGGTAGTAGTTGGTCTCGTATTCGGCGG
>NZ_JBEZWE010000015.1:0-145146 GCF_040637405.1 Streptomyces sp. NPDC029526 | reverse complement strand
GGCCGCCCGCGCGTGCCCCCCCCCGCCCCCCCCGCGGGTCGGGACGTGTCGCCGCTGCGGGGCTGCTGTCGGCTCCGGGCAGGTCCCGGGCCGCCTCCCCTCGCCCCCGAGGGGAGGCGGCCTCCGTCACGTCATCCGGGCGACTCCTCCGGCACGGGGTGGTCGGGGTTCGGCGAACCCGTGTGCGGCGCGCCCCGGCGCCCCGTTCCGGCCTCGTCCGTGTCGGGGACGTCGTCGTCGGCGCCGGTGCCGGTGCCGGTGCCGGAAGCGGTGTCCGCTTCCGTGTCGGCTCCGGTTCCCTCGGCCGGGGCGTCGTCGTCGGCTCCGGCGGCCGCCTCCGATCCCGAGTCGTCCGCGCTGTGCGTGCGGGCGTTCTCCTCCCCCGCTTCGCGCTCACTGCCGGTGCGCTCGTCGTCGGCGGCCTGCTGGGCCGCGCCGGGGGCGACCTCCCAGGGGTCCTCGCCCGCCCCTGCCTGCTGGTCGGGCAGGTCGCGCGGGACGCCCACGCCGTTCTCACCCGGCCCTTCGAGACGGTGGTCGCTCACCGGACTCTCCCTCCGTACGGGGTCGGTTCGTGGACGCCCGTACACGTACGGGCGTGCGGCGAGTACCACCGCCGCGACCTGCGAAACCTCGGCGCGGGGCCCGCCCCCGCACGGTCCCGCCGGGGTGCGGCCGGACCCGGCCGGGGCAGCGGAAAACCGTTCGCTCCCCGTCCCGGCCGCTCCCTACGCTGGCGCGGGACCTGGGACGTTCAGGCCCCGTGATCACGGAGAAGGACCCATGAGACCGCTCACCGAGCAGGACATCCGCAGCTCGTTCATCAACTGTTCCAAGGGCGAGGCCAAGCGCCTGACGGTCCCCCGGGACCTGGCCGACCGGCCCTGGGCGGACCTCGACTTCCTCGGGTGGCGGGACCCGGGGGCGCCCGACCGCGCCCATCTGGTCGCCGAGCGCGACGGCCGGCCGGTCGGGGTCGCCCTGCGCTTCCAGCCCGCGCGGCGCGGGTTCCTGCACCGCAGCATGTGCTCGCTGTGCCTGACCACCCATCCGCGCGGCGGGGTCTCCCTGATGACCGCCCGCAAGGCCGGCGCGGCCGGCCGGGAGGGCAACGCGGTCGGCGCGTACATGTGCACCGATCTGGCCTGCTCGCTGTATCTGCGCGGGCTGCGGGTGCCGGAGTCCGGGGGCCGGTTCGAGGAGAGCCTGACCCTGGAGGAACAGATCGCCCGTACCACGGGACACCTGTTCGCCTTCCTGGACCAGCTGCGCGCCTGACCCGTCCGCCGCGCTCCGCTCCCCCGCCCGGCTGCCCTCACCGGCCGGAACGTTCGAGGCGGGTGGGGAGGGGGAACCGTCCGAGGATGCGAGAGGTACGTGAGATGGCGGCGCCGGCCGTGCAGTTCGTCAAGCGGCGCCGGGACCCGGTGGCCGTGCAGACGTTGCGTTCGACCGCCGCCGCGACCGTCGCCTACGTCATCGCCGTGCGGCTCAGTCCGGAGGCCGCGCCCCTGACCGCGCCGCTGACCGCGCTGCTGGTGGTGCAGGTGACCCTGTTCTCCACCCTCACCACGGGCGTGCGCCGGGTCAACGCCGTCGTGGCCGGCGTGGTCGTGGCGATCCTGTTCAGCCTGCTGGTCGGTCTGACCTGGTGGAGTCTCGGCCTGCTGATCCTGGCGTCGCTGCTGGTGGGGCACCTGGTGCGGGTCGACGAGTTCGTGCCCGAGGTCGCGATCAGCGCGATGCTGGTGCTCGGGGTGACACACCACGGCGACACGGCCTGGGCGCGGATCGTGGAGACCCTGATCGGCGCGGTCGTCGGCATGGCCTTCAACCTGCTGCTCGCGCCACCCGTGTGGGTGGAGGAGGCCGGGGGGTCCGTCGAGGACCTGGCGCGGCGGGTGCGGCAGCTGATGCTGCGCATGGGCGAGGAGGCCGCCGGCCGGACGCCGGTGGACCGGGCGGTGGCCCGGCTGCACGAGGCGCGCCGCCTGGACCACGACATCGTCGAGGTGGACGCGGCGCTGCGGCAGGCCGAGGACAGCCTCAAGCTCAACCCCAGGGTCCGTGAGGGCCTGCTGCACCGGGTGGTGCTGCGCACCGGTCTGGACACGCTGGAGATCTGCACGGTGGTGCTCCGGGTGCTGGCGCGGACCCTGACCGACCTCGCCAAGGAACGCGAGACGGAACCGCTGTTCGACCCGGAGACCGGCGCGACGCTTGCGCAGCTGCTGTCCGAGATCGCCGACGCCGTGGTCAGCTTCGCGGTGCTGGTGACCACCAGCGTGACTTCCAGCGCCGAGTCCGCGGAGGAACGTCTCGCCGCCGAGCTGCGGCAGGCCGCCGCGACCCGGGACAAGCTGGCCGAGCTGCTGCTGGACGGGGTGCAGCGCGACCCCCGCCAGTGGCAGCTGCACGGGGCGGTGCTGACCGAGGTGAACCGCATCCTGGACGAGATGGACACCGAGCACCGGACGCGCCGGCTGTTCGAGGAGCTGGACCGGCACTCCCGCGAGCGGCGCGAGCGGGCCCCGCGCCTCACCCGGCTGTGGGACCGGCTGTGGGGGAACCGCGGGGGCGGTGGCCGTCGTTCTTCCTGAGGAGACCGGCACGGGCGGGCGCCCGGGCCGAGGGGCGACGAAGGGGGCGTGCGGATGACCGACGGCACCGTGCGGATCGACGGGAACACCTTGCGGCTGCCGGGCGGCGTGGTGGTGCGGTTCATCCGCACGCTGCGCCTGCCGGAGACGGGCACGCATCCGCTGCCGCCCGGGCTGGGCGAGTTCCCGGTGCGGCGGGTCGAGGACCACGCGGACACCGTGCCGCGGGAGTGGCTGTCCCGGGGCGGGGTGATGCTGCCGGTGTACCTGCGGGAGGCCATGTGGCTGAGCTTCGCCGGGACGAGCGAACCGGCCGCGTTGCAGGTCGGCGTGGGCAAGGTGTGCGCCGTCTCCGGCCGCCCGTGGAGCGGCCGGCTGGCACGCGACCCGCAGAACTACGTCGTGCTGCCCCGCCAGCCGTGGCTGGACGGCATCAACTCGGGCAAGGGCACGGTCCGCCAGTTCGTGGCGGTGCCGCTGGGACTGGGAGCCACCGTGGAGGGCCAGGTCACCGGCGAGGAGGTGTGGGGCGGCGTCCAGTTGCAGTCCTTCCCGCTGAACGACGGGGAGCTGGCCCGCTACCGGGAGGCGGAGCGGCGGCGTTCGTCGGCCGGGTACGGCTACGGGATGATGGCCGCGGCTCCCGCTCCGGGGGCCGTGGGAGCACCGATGGCGGCGCCCGGCGCGGCCCCGGGGGGCGTGCGGCGGCGCGCCGCGACCATGGGGCTGGGCGTCGGCGGCTCGATGCGCCAGGAGGTGTACCGGGACGAGCGGCGCCTGGCGGACTGGGCCGAGCGGCCCTCGGGGCGGGTGTTCGTGCACCTGGTGACGCCTCCGGAGTGGCGCCGCATCACCGGTGAGACGCCGCCGCCGTCCCCGGTGGACCGGGCCGCCTACACCAGGGCCGGGCTGCCCTGGTTCGACTACTACGACGAGGACGCCCGGGACCTCGACCCGGCCGACGCCCTGGAGGGGGTGAAGCCGGTCGGTGACTGGATCGGGGACGACCACGAGCCCTGGCACCCGCCCGCTCCCCACCAGGTGAAGCCGCTGGGGGACACTCCGGGGGCACCGGTGCGGGACGGGGACTGGTAGCAGGGACCGCGACCGGCGAACGGACCCGTGGCGGTCTGGCACCGTGGCGGACGGGACCGTGGCGGGCGGACGGGGCGGCGGACGGCGGAGGGCGGAGGGAGCGGCGGTTCGTGACCGGGGCGCCGGGACGGATGGCAGGGGCCCAGGCGCTCGGTCGGCCGCGCCGGTCCCGTCTCCCTCTCCTCCCCCTCACCCTCCCCCTGGTCCGGGTCCGCGTCAGCCCTCGCGGTCGGTGCGCTGCCGTTGGAGCGGCCGGGGGCACGAGGCCGCGGCGGCCTGGCTGAGCAGGACGTGCACCCGTTCGGTGAGTTGGGCGACGTCGTCGGCCGGCGCGTGGAAGGGCAGGCGTACGTCCCCGTCGGAGCGCACCCGCTCGATGCGCAGCGTCAGCCCGTGCCGGTCGAGGGCGAGCGGCTGGACCCGGACGGCGCCGTGCAGGCTCGCCGGGTCGACCAGCCGGGTCAGCCGTTCGACGGCGTCCGGGTGGCAGTCGGCGAGGTGGGTGAGCAGCCTCGGCTCGGCGGTGGCCAGCGGGTCCGGCGCGGCCTCGGCGAACTCGGCCGGGTCGACGAGCACGGTGCCGGAGAGCTGCCGCAGGACGATCCGGGTGGGTTCGAGGGTGAGCCGGTCGTCCTCGGTGGAGAGGCGGCCCGCGAGCCACAGCCGGGCGCGGATCCGGCCCCGGACCGGGACGGGCGCCGCGTCGGCGAACTCCAGGACCGCGGACGGTTCCCCCCGGGGCGCACACACGGCGGCGGCCGCCAGGACGCTGTCCGCCGGCGCCTCCAGCAGCAGCCGCCCGTCGTCGGTCACGCTGTGCGCGCCGACCAGCTCCTCCCGGGCGGCCTCCGCGGTCACCGTGCAGGACCACGCGGCGGCGAGCACCGAGCGGGCCCGCTGGGCCGCGCCGGGAGCGGCCGTCCAGCCGTGCGTGTCGTCACCCATCCTCGAACCTCCTCTTAGGTAAGCCTTGCCTAACCTACCCAAGATCGAGGTGAGCGCCAACCACCGGGGCCGGTTCTTCCGCCAGGACCACCGGAGGCCCGTTCTTCCGGGAAGCGGTCAGGGCGTCAGCACCCCGAGCAGGGCACGGGCGCACAACTGCTGCACCTGTTCCCGGCCCAGTTCCGCACCGCGCAGCCACTCCAGGCACACCGCCGTGGTGAAGGCCAGCCAGCCGCGTACGGCCAGCCGCGTCTCGGGGCGCCGCCGGAGCATCGGCCCGAACTCCGGGTCCGCGGCGAGCGCGGCGAGGATCTGCCGCTCCTGCGCGGCCAGGGCCCGCCGGTAGACCCGGCGCACCGCCTGGTCCCCGGCCGCGTCCGCGCGGTGGAAGGCGCGGTAGCCGTGCGCGTGCTCCTGGACGTACTCGAGGTAGGTGCCGAGGCCGGCGGCGAGTTGCTCGCGGACGGGGACCCCGGGGACCGCCGCCGTCATGCGCAGCATCCGTTCGCTCTCGCGTTCCACGACCGCGGCGAAGAAGTCCCGCTTGGTCGGGAAGTAGTGGTAGAGCAGGCCCCGCGAGACACCGGCGATCTCCGCGACCTGCTCGATCCACACCTCGTCGTACGGACGGTCGGAGAACAGCCGCGCGCCGACCGCCAGCAACTGCTCCCGGCGCTCCGTGGTGGAGAGCCGTCGGCGGGTGCGCCCACCCTCGTTCGCGGCCATCCCCGCACTCTACTTGACGCCCGTTCAGCGACCGGACCAGACTGAACCGGCCTATTGAACTCGCGTACAACACGATCCACGGACGCTCGCCCGGTCGAAGGAGATCGCGTCATGGCGGAGACGACTGAGGGGGCCCGGCCGCTGCCGAAGGGGTTCCGCAGCGCCGAGCACGGCTGGCCCGGACTGCACCGCATCCCCCATCCGCCGTACCGCCTCCCCCTGGTCGGCGACGTCGTCGGCGCGAGCCGCCGCACCCCGTTGCAGGACACCCTGCGCTACGCCCACCGCCTCGGTCCGATCTTCCGGCGCAACGCCTTCGGCAAGGAGTTCGTGTTCACCTGGGGGGCCCGGCTGGTGGCCGACCTGGCGGACGAGACGCGGTTCGCCAAGCACGTCGGGCTGGGCGTGGCCAACCTGCGGCCGGTGGCGGGCGACGGTCTGTTCACCGCCTACAACCACGAACCCAACTGGCAGCTCGCCCACGACGTGCTCGCCCCGGGCTTCCACCGGGAGGCGATGGCCGGCTACCACCCGATGATGATCGACGTGGCGGAACGCCTCATCGACCACTGGGACCGCGCGGCGGCCGGTGGCCGGACGGTGGACGTGCCCGGCGACATGACGAAGCTGACGTTGGAGACCATCGCCCGGACCGGCTTCGGGCACGACTTCGGGTCCTTCGAGCGGCCCCGTCCCCACCCGTTCGTCACCTCGATGGTCGGCACCCTCACCCACGCCCAGCGGCTCAACAGCGTGCCCGGGCCGCTGGTGCCCCTGCTGCTGCGCCGGGCGGGTCGCCGCAACGCGGCCGACATCGCCCGGCTGAACCGGATCGTCGACGAGGTGGTCCGCACACGGCGGGCGGAGGGCGGGGGCGACGGCGACCTGCTCGACCGGATGCTGGACACCGCGCACCCGGACACCGGCGAGCGCCTGTCGGCCGAGAACGTGCGCCGCCAGGTGATCACCTTCCTCGTCGCCGGCCACGAGACGACCTCCGGCGCGCTGTCCTTCGCCCTGCACCACCTCGCCCGGCACCCGGAGGTCGCGGCCCGCGCCCGTGCCGAGGTGGACACGGTCTGGGGCGGGACCGGGGTCCCCGGGTACGCACAGGTGGCCCGCCTGCGCTACGTCCGCCGGGTCCTGGACGAGTCGCTGCGCCTGTGGCCGACGGCGCCCGCCTACGCCCGGGAGGCGGTGGCGGACACCGTGCTGGCCGGGGAACACCCGATGCGGCGGGGCGCCTGGACACTGGTGCTCACGCCGATGCTGCACCGGGACCCCGAGGTGTGGGGCGCGGACGCCGACCGGTTCGACCCGGACCGCTTCGAGCCCCGGGCGGTGCGCTCCCGGGCCCCGCACGCCTACAAGCCGTTCGGGACGGGGGCGCGCGCCTGCATCGGGCGGCAGTTCGCGCTCCACGAGGCGACGCTGGTCCTCGGCCTGCTGTTGCGCCGCTACACGCTGCACCCCGATCCGGACTACCGGCTGAAGGTCACCGAGCGGCTCACCCTGATGCCGGACGGCCTGCGGCTGCGCCCGGAGCGGCGGACGGCACCCGCCGTGCCCCGGGCCCGGGACGGAGCCGGCGCCCCGTCAGACGCCGGCTGTCCAGTGCGCGGGGCGGGTGACTGAGCCCGGCAGCTTCGTTCCCGCACTCCCCCGGGCCGCCCGCACCTGCGGCTGGGTCAGGAAGAGCGCGCCGGTCAGGTCGGCGTCGGTGAGGTCGGCGTCGCGCAGGTCGGCACCGATCAGGTCGGCCCCCCGCAGGTCCGCGCCGGTGAGGTCGGCGGCGATCAGCAGGGCCCCGCGCAGGCTGACGCCCCGCAGGTCGGCGCCCTTCAGGCGGGCGCCCACCAGATCCGCGCCCCTGCGGTCCCTGCGGCGTCCGCGCACGCCCTTCCGGGCCAGTTCGCTGGCCCGCAGCAGCAGGACGTCGACCTCCCGGCGGTGGGCGCCGACATCGAGGGCGGCGAGGTCCTCGGGGGTGCCCAGGGTGAGACGTTCGATCTCCGCCCGCGCCCGGCGCAGCGCTTCGTGCACCGGGCGGGCCGCGGGCAGGGCCAGGGCCTCGGTCAGGTACCACAGCAGTTCGTGCAGCCGGCGGACGACGGGGAACACGTCGAACATCCGGCGGGCCCGCTCCGGCGGACCGGCGCGCCAGTCCTCGCCGCCGAAGGTGACCAGGGAGACCTTCTGGCCCGCGCCGAAGCAGTCGTAGACCGTGCAGCCGGGGAACCCCTCCTGGCGGAGCCGGTCATGGATGCCGCAGCGGTGGTCGGTGCGCAGGTGGCCGCAGGGCGTCCCGGCCGCCTTGTCCACGGCGAAGTCGGCCGAGGCGGTGAACGGCAGGGCCACGCAGCACAACCCGAAGCACCGGGCGCAGTCCCCGCGCAGTTCCGGCACGTCGGCCGCCTGTTCTCGCATGACCCCCAGCATACGGAGGAGGGAGAAGGCGGCGGCCGGGCGCCGGCCCTTGGCTCACCCCGCTCGTTCCGGCAGCGCGAGCCGGGCCGTGCGGTCCGGGTCGGCCAGGATGTACAGGCCGGTGACACGGCCGTCGGCGACGGTGACGGACAGGACCGAACGGATCGTTCCGTCGTCGTCCACGCTGACCAGGCCGAGCCCGTCGTTGACCCGGACCGTCCGGGCCGCCGCGTTGAAGCGGGCGAACAGCAGCGCCGACTCGGCCACCGCCTTCGCGCCCCGCAGGACCTTCGACCCGGCCGCGCCCCGGACCAGGGCACCCGCGTCGGCCCGCAGCACCACGTCCGGGTGGAGCACGGCGAGCAGGGCCTCGAAGTCGCCGTCGCGCGAGGCGGCCACGAAGGCGTCGAGCGCCTGCCGCTGCCGTCCGGGGTCCGGGTCGGCGGCCGGTCGGGCCCGCGCGACCCGGCGGCGGGCCCGGGAGGCGAGCTGCCGGGTGGCGGCGGCGTTGCGCCCCACGACGGGGGCGATGGCGTCGAGGGGCACGGCGAACAGGTCGTGCAGGACGAACACCAGCCGCTCGTCGGGCGCCAGCCGGTCCAGGACCACGAGCAGGGCCACGCCGACCGCGTCGGCGTTCAGTGCCGCCGCCTCCGGGTCCTCGGGACCGGCCAGGGGCCGCAGCACCGGGTCGGGCACGAACGTCTCCTCCATGGACCGCTCCCGGCGCGCGGCGCGTGAGCGCAGCAGGTCCAGGCAGATGCGCCCGGTCACGGTGGTCAGCCAGCCGCCGAGGTGGGTGATGGAGTCCGGCCGGTCCGTGCGGGCCAGCCGGAGCCAGGTCTCCTGGACGGCGTCCTCCGCCTCGGCGAGGGAGCCGAGCATCCGGTAGGCGACCGCGCGGAGATGTCCGCGGTGTTCCTCGAAGCGGCGGGCCAGCACGTCCGGGCCGTCGTCCGCCGATGTCACAGCTGTCACCCTTGCCACCCCTGTCATCTCTGGCGCCTCTGGCACCTCTCGCACCTCTGGCACCTCTGTAGCGCTGTCACCGGTGTCACCGCGTCACCGCCGTCACCGCCGTCACCGGCGTCACCGGGGGAAGAGTTCGAAGGCGACCGCGGGACGGCCGCCGAACCGTTTGCCGGTCTCCTCGGCGAAGGACAGCAGGAAACCGCGCACGTACGTCTCCGGGTCGTCGTCGGTCAGCGCCTCGAGGTAGGCCCGGTGTTCCAGCAGGGAGGCCACCGCGCGTTCCATCCCGTCGGTGGCGTCCACCGCGTGCGTCGGCGTGCCCGACCCGGCGACGGCGACGGCGACCCAGCGGACCCCGTCCCAGGGTTCGAGGCCCTGCTCGGCCAGCTCGGGGAAGATCCACCGGTTGCCCGCGTCCCCGGCCGCGTCCAGCACGGCGCGTCCGACGGCCACGTGGTCGGGGGTGTTCCAGTGGTTGCCGCCCCAGGTGTCCCGGTGGTTGAGGGTGACGACCAGCTCGGGCCGGTGGCGGCGGACGGCGGCCGCGATGTCCCGGCGCAGCGCCGGGCCGTACTCGATGGTGCCGTCCCGGTGGTCCAGGAACTCCACCTCCGACACGCCCACCACCCGGGCACTTGCCCGCTGCTCGCGCTCCCGCAGCGGGCCGCAGCGCTCCGGGTCGAGCGTGTCGATGCCCGCCTCGCCCCGGGTGGCGAGCACGTAGGTCACCTCGCGGCCGGCGTCGGTCCAGGCGGCGACGGCCGCCGCGCAGCCGTACTCCAGGTCGTCCGGGTGGGCGACCACGGCGAGGGCACGCTGCCAGTCGTCGGGCATGGGCTGCAGTTGACGGGTCGTCGGCTCTGTCATGCTCCGCAGACTAGGGGGTGTCGTCCTGTCCGTCTGCCGTGCGACGCCGTGCACGCGCTCTCGCCGCACCGGGGCCACGAGGGCAGGCCTTCCGGCCGCTCAGACGTCGTCGCGGGCCAGCGCGAGCAGCCGGTCCAGCACGCGCGGCCCGCCCGCGCGGACGCCGTCGTGCTCGAACTCGTCGGTGACCCAGGTGCGCAGACCGCGCACGGCGCGTGCGGTGGCGAGCGAGTGGGCGGTGTCGACGTACAGGTCGTCGTGGTAGACGGCCGCGGCGACGGGGACCTCGTTGGCGGCGAGCCGGGCCGGGTCGTACAGGGGCGTCCAACCGGTGCGTGCGGCGAGGAGTTCGGCGGTCTCGCGCAGCGGGCGCAGGGCCGGGTCGCAGTCGAACATCCAGGGGTGCACGGTCTCCCCGGTGAACAGCAGCGGCTCGTCGCCGGCGAGCGTCTTGGCCGCGTCGAACCGCGGGAACTCGGCCCGTACCCGCTCCGCCGACCAGGCCGTGGGCCGGTCGTCCTGGGCGTAGATCGACTCGTGGATCAGCGCGTAGAGGGGGTGCGCGGCATAGGACAGCAGGCCCTGGACCTGCTCCTGGAAGGCGTCGGAGAGGGCGGGGCCGGCGGGCGTGCGGACGAAGGCGTGCTCGAGCAGGTAGTGCAGGCGGTGGCTGCCGTCGCCGCTGCCCAGGAGGACGCCGAGGGTCTGGAACGCCTCGACGGTGAGGCGGTAGCCGGACGGCAGGACCACGTCGTGGGTGAGGAGGTGGTCGGCGATGCGCCGGGCCCGTTCGACGTCCTGGGGGTAGCGGGCGTAGTGGGCGGCGACCTTGCGCTCCACGCGGGGGTAGGCCGCCCGGTACACGTCGTCGGCGTGGGCGTCGAGGGAGGGCAGCCCACCGGTGATCAGTGCGGCATCGAGGCCCTCCGGCGCGGTGGAGAGGTAGGCGACGGTGCAGAAGCCGCCGAAGCTCTGCCCGAGGACGGTCCACGGGGCGCCGCCGGTGACCCGCGGCCGGATCGCCTCGCAGTCGCGGACGATGGCGTCGGCGCGGAAGCGGGCGAGGTAGTCGGCCTGCTCGGCGGGGCCGCCGCGCAGCGGGAGCGTCTGCCGGTTGGCGGGGGTGGAGTGGCCGGTGCCGCGCTGGTCGAGAAGCAGGACGCGGTAGTCCTGCAGGGCCCGGCCCAGCCACGCCTGCCGGCCGATGAAACGGTTCGCCCCGAAGCCGGGGCCGCCCTGGAGGTACAGCAGCCACGGCAGGTCCCGGCCCACCCGGTCACGGGCGACGACCTCCCGCGCGTACAGCTCGATCGTCTCCCCGGCGGGGTCGTCGTGGTCGAGGGGCACGGTGAAGCGGTGGTCGGTGAGGACGACACCGGGCTGACGGTAGGTGACGGTCAACGTTGCTCCAGGGACGGACGAATGAGCGGGCCGCGCCCCAGTCCAGCACATGTTCCTGCGGCCAACGAGCCCGGATCATGACATTCTTCCGGCCGCCAGGCCGACGGGGCCTGGTGGCCGTCGCGGGGCAGGGCGTCGCGGACCCAGGAGGCGGCGGCCGTGTCGGCGGTCCGCCACCGGGCCGGGGCGGCATCGTGTCGGGGCTGCACCGTGCCCGGGGCAGCATCGTGCCGGGGCTGCACCGTGTCGGGGGCGGCACCGTCCCGGAGCGCGGCAGGGTGCCGTGGCGGCACCGTGGCGGAGCGGCGTGGTAGCAGAGGGGGGCAGGGTGCCGGGGGCTGTGCCGCCCCGGACCCGGTGCGGCGGACCGTTGTCATGGCCGCCCTGCGGCCCGTTGCCGTGCCCCGCCGCCCTCCCGGCCGGTACGGGCCGGGAGGGCGGTGGGGAGAGCGGCGGCGGGCCCCGGCGGGCCCGCCCGCTGCCGCCTCGCCCAGGGCGCACGCGGTCTGCCCCCGCCACGCGCCCGGGGACTACCCTGCAGGCGCCCGCCGATCGACCCGCGACGATCGAACCGTGAGGAGCCGCGATGCGTGTCGCCCTGTTCCTGACCTGCGTCAACGACACGCTCTGTCCCGGGACCGGCCGGGCCGTGGTGAAACTGCTGTCCCGGCTCGGCGTCGACGTGGACTTCCCGCTGGGGCAGACCTGCTGCGGGCAGGCCCACTACAACACCGGTTACCGGCACGAGGCGGAGCCGCTGGCCCTGCGGTTCGCCGAGGTCTTCCGTGACTACGAGGCGGTCGTGACACCGTCGGCGTCGTGCGGGGCGATGGTGCGGGAGCTGTATCCGCGGATGGGCGAGCGGGCCCGCGCTGAGGGCCGCGGGGACGTCCTGGCGGCGGCGCTGGCACCGGTGGTGCCCCGGACGTACGAGCTGACCGAGTTCCTGGTGGACGTGCTCGGCGTCACGGACGTCGGCGCCTGGTACCCGCACACCGTCACCTACCACCCGACCTGTCACGGCCTGCGTTCCCTGGGGCTGGGTGAGCGGCCCCGCCGACTGCTGGAGGCCGTGAAGGGGCTGGAGCTGGTGGAGCTGCCGGGCGCCGAGGAGTGCTGCGGGTTCGGCGGCACCTTCGCGGTGAAGAACGCCGACCTGTCGGCGGCGATGGGCGTGGACAAGGTGCGCCACGCCGAGTCGACGGGCGCCGAGGTGCTGTCCGCGGCGGACAACTCGTGCCTGGTGCACCTGGGCGGCACCATGACCAGGCTGCGGTCCGGGATGCGGCCGGTGCACCTGGCGGAGATCCTGGCGAGCACGGAGGAGGACCCGGTCGTATGAGCCGCACGTTCCTGGGCATGCCGACGGGCTCCCCGCACGCCGGTCCCCCCGCGTTCCCGGAGGCCGCCCGGGCCGCCCTGCGCGACAGCGGGCTGCGGGGCAACCTCCGGCACGCCACGCACACCATCCGCGCCAAGCGCGCGACGGCCGTCGCCGAGCTCCCGGACTGGGCGGAACTGCGCGAGGCGGGACGACGGATCAAGGACCACACCCTCCGTCATCTCGACCACTATCTGGTCGAGTTGGAGGACGCGGTCACCGCGGCCGGCGGCACCGTCCACTGGGCCGCCGACGCCGAGGAGGCCAACCGGATCGTGACCGGGCTCGTACGGGAGACCGGCGAGAGGGAGGTCGTCAAGGTCAAGTCGATGGCCACCCAGGAGATCGGACTGAACAAGGCGCTGGAGGCGGCCGGCATCCGCGCCTACGAGACCGATCTGGCCGAGCTGATCGTGCAGTTGGGCCGGGACCGGCCCTCCCACATCCTCGTCCCGGCCATCCACCGCAACCGCGGCGAGATCCGGGACGTCTTCGCCCGCGAGATGGCCGCCTGGGGACGCCCGGCCCCCGACGGCCTGACCGACTCCCCCGCCGAACTCGCCGAGGCGGCCCGGCTGCACCTGCGGGAGAAGTTCCTGCGCGCCAAGGTCGGCATCTCGGGAGCCAACTTCGCCGTCGCGGAGACCGGCACCCTGGTGGTGGTCGAGTCCGAGGGGAACGGGCGGATGTGCCTGACCCTGCCGGAGACGCTGATCTCGGTGGTCGGCATCGAGAAGGTGGTCCCGACCTGGCGGGACCTGGAGGTGTTCCTGCAGACGCTGCCCCGCTCGTCGACCGCCGAGCGCATGAACCCCTACACGTCGACGTGGACGGGGGTCGCGGACGACGACGGCCCGCGCGTCTTCCACCTGGTCCTGCTGGACAACGGCCGCACCGACGCCCTCGCCGACGAGGTGGGCCGCCAGGCGCTGCGCTGCATCCGCTGCTCCGCCTGCCTCAACGTCTGCCCGGTGTACGAGCGGGCGGGCGGTCACGCCTACGGGTCGGTGTACCCGGGCCCCATCGGTGCCATCCTCGGCCCGCAGCTGCGCGGCACCGCCGGTGAGCTCGACGCCTCGCTGCCGTACGCCTCGTCGCTGTGCGGGGCGTGCTACGACGTGTGCCCGGTCGCCATCGACATCCCCGAGGTGCTGGTGCACCTGCGGGAGCGAGTGGTGCAGGGCGGGACGGCCACCCGGGACGGCAACACGGTGGTGCTGCGGCCCGCCAAGAGGCATGCGGCCGAGCGGGCCGCGATGCGGGCGGCCCGCTGGGCGCTCGACCGTCCGGGTGTCCTGCGCACCGGCCAGCGTCTCGCCTCCCGCACCCGCCGCTTCCATCCGCGCACCCTGCCGGGGCCCGGCCGCGCCTGGAGCGGGACGCGGGACCTGCCCCCGGTGCCGGAGGAACCGTTCCGGGACTGGTGGCAGCGCACGCGCGGCGGGCAGGAGGGGGCACGGTGAGCAGCAGGGAGCTGATCCTGGGCCGGGTGCGGCGCGCCCTGGCGGACGTCCCGGCGGACGACGCACCGCCCGGGGACCCCGCCCGGTACGAGCGGGCGGTGCGCCGTGCCTATCGGCGCGGGCCCGGGGAGCGCACCACCGGGCGGACGGTCGACCTGCTCGCGGAGCACCTGGCCGACTACCGGGCGCTGGTGCACCGGTGCGGGGCCGATGCCCTGCCCGGTGTCGTCGCGGGTCTGCTCGCGGCGCGCGGGGCGCGGTCGGTGCTGGTCCCGCCCGGGCTGGACGAGCGCTGGCTCGCGTCCGCCGACGGGGTGAGCCGGGTGGCGGACCGGGCGGAGAGCACGGCGGCGGACCTCGACCGGGTCGACAGCGTGGTGACGGCGTGCGCGGTCGCCGTCGCCGGGACCGGCACCATCGTGCTGGACGGCTCCCCCGACCAGGGGCGACGACGGATCACCCTGGTCCCCGACCACCACATCTGTGTCGTCCGGGTCCCCGACCAGGTCGTCCCGTCCGTGCCGCTGGCCCTGGAACGCCTCGACCCGGCCCGGCCGCTGACCTGGATCTCCGGTCCGTCGGCGACCAGTGACATCGAGCTCGACCGGGTGGAGGGCGTGCACGGACCGCGCACGCTGGAGGTCGTGCTGGTGGGGTGATGCGCACGCGCCGGCCGCGCGGCGGTGTCGGTCGGCCGCCGGGTCGGCCCGCTCGAGATCCGGTGGGCCGGGGTCGGGTCGGCCCGGGCGGTCGCCCGCCCGGTCTCAGCCGGTCCTGCGGGCGGTGAGCAGCAGGTACTCCCAGTCCAGGACGGTGCGGCCGTCCTCGCCTCCCCGGTCGTGCCGCCGGCCGAGGTCGGCCAGGTCGCGGTCGAGGGCGGCGGCCCGGTCCGGGGTGTCTGCGAGGGACGCGTACACGCTGATCACCGGCCCGTAGCGGGACTTGAAGAAGTCCCGGAATTCCTCGGGGGAGGTGAAGCGGTCCACCACGACCGTGCGGCGCTCCGCCGTCACGTCGGTGACCCGGTCGCCCAGCAGCTCGCGCACGTGGTTCTCGTCCCCCCACAGGGGAGGCGGCTGCGCCCCGGGCGGGGGCGGTGGGGCGTACGGCTTCAGCGTCCCGAGCATCCGGCCGATGAACCCTTCGGGTGTCCAGCTCACCAGGCCGAGGGTGCCGCCGGGCCGGCAGACCCTCGTCAACTCGTCGGCGGCGGCCCGGTGGTGCGGGGCGAACATGACGCCCACGCAGGACAGGACGGTGTCGAAGGACGCGTCGTCGTAGGGCAGCGCCTCGGCGTCGGCGGTCTCCCAGCGCAGCCGGGCACCCCGTTCCTCCGCCGCCTTCCTGCCGGCCTCCAGCAGTTCGGGGGTCAGGTCGGACGCCACGACGTCGGCACCCGCCAGCGCCGCCGGGATCGCCGCGTTGCCCGTGCCCGCCGCGACGTCGAGCACCCGGTCGCCCGGGCCGACGCCGCACGCCTCCACGAGCGTCGCCCCGAGCCCGGGGATGAGTTCGGCGGCCACCGAGGGGTAGTCGCCCCGGGCCCACATCGCCCGATGCTTGGCCTTGAGCGCACGGTCGGCCTCGGTCGTGTCCATCACGTTCGTCATGAGTGTTCTCCTGCGGACGTTCTCGGCGTGGTCCGGGGGCGGGCCGAGGACCGGGCCGGCATCGACCGGAGCGGCCGTCGGACCGGTGCCCGACGAGCGGCGGACGGCATCCGCCCAGTAACGGAACCAGTTCCGGCCCCGGCCGCTCACCCACGGCGCGCGGGCGTGTGAGCGCGTCGTACGGGTCGCACGGGTCGGCACGGACCGTGAACGGGCGCCTGCGGGCGCCCGCGGACACTTGCGGACCGGGAACGCCGCTCGCGCGCCCGGCAGCCCGCACGGGGCAGGGCCGCTCAGTCCGCCTTGGCGTACGTCTGGGCCATGCCGCCGGCGAAGTCGTACACGACCACCTGCTCGTCGCCCACGACCCACGCGTCGTGTCCCGGCGGGCAGACGAAGACGTCGCCGGGGCCCACCTCACCCTCGGCTCCGTCGTCCATCCGGATGTGCAGACGGCCCCGCACCACGTAACCGTTGTGGTGGACCTCGCAGCTGTCGGTGCCGGCGATGGGTCCCACCGACTCCGACCAGCGCCACCCCGGTTCGAAGGTCGCCACGGCGAAGTCGAGTCCCGTCATGTGGACCGCTTCGAGGTGCCCGCGGGGAAAGTCACGCCGCTCGTCCGGCTTGTCCAGCGTCTTGACCTCCATCATGGCCCTTCTCCTTCCGGCCGTCGCTCCGCGCGGCCGGGTCCGGCCTCCGTACGCGCCACGTCGGCACCGGCACGGCCGGGCCCATCACCCCATCGTCCGCCTGTCCACCGGGGGCCGCCATTCGGGTGAAGCGCCCCACCGGACCACCGACCCACCCCGCCGTACCGCCGCACCGCCGCACCACCGCACGGCCACGGCCCCGACCGACCGGCCCCGCGGGCGGGGCGTGCCCGTCAGGCGCGCGGGCCGCAGAGCCGGGCGAACCGTTCGGCGTCCACGTTGCCGCCGGAGAGGATGACCCCCACCCGTTCCGGCAGCGGCCCGACGCGGCCGGTGAGCAGGGCGGCCAGGGGGGTGGCACCGCTCGGTTCCAGGACGATCTTCAGCCGTTCGAAGGCGAATCGCATCGCGTCCCGGATCTCGTCGTCGCCGACCAGGACCACGTCGTCGAGGAGCCGTCGGTTGACGGCGAACGTCAACTCGCCGGGGGTGTGCAGTGCCTGGCCGTCGGCGATGGTGTGCGGGACCGGGATGCCGACGCGCCGGCCCGCCCGCAGGGACCGCAGCGTGTCGTCCCCGGCCTCCGGTTCGACACCGATCACCCGGGCCTGCGGGTGCCGGCCCTTGACGGCGGTGGCCGATCCGGCGATGAGTCCGCCACCGCCGACCGGCGCGATCAGCACGTCCAGGCCGCCCGTCTCGTCGAGCAGTTCGAGGGCTGCCGTCCCCTGGCCGGCGATGACGTCGGGGTGCTCGTACGGGGGGACGACCGTCAGCCCGCGCTCGGTGGCGAGGGACTCGGCCAGCGCGACGCGGTCGCCGGTGTAGCGGTCGTAGGTGACCACCTCGGCCCCGTACGCCTCGGTGGCCGTGCGCTTGGAGCGCGGGGCGTCCTCCGGCATGACGATGACGGCCCGGGTGCCGAGTTCCCGGGCGGCCAGCGCGACGGCCTGGGCGTGGTTGCCGGACGAGTAGGCGGCGATGCCCCGGGACAGCTGCTCGGGGCTGAGGCGGGAGGCCGCGTGGTAGGCGCCGCGGAACTTGAAGGCACCGCCCCGCTGGAAGTTCTCGGCCTTCAGGTGCACCTCGGCGCCCACGATCGCGTCCAGGGTGCGGGAGCGCAGGACGGGGGTGCGGTGGGCGACGCCCCACAGGCGCTCCGCGGCGGCCTGGACGTCGTCGAGGGTCACGGGCGGGGCGGTGGTCGTCACGCGGTACCTCCGGGTGGGGTCGGGCCGGGTTCCCCGGCCGTGCCGCGGGCCCGGGAGAGGTAGGTGTAGGCGGAGGCACGGGAGATGCCGAGCCGGGCGGCGACCTGTTCGACCGCCCGGCGGACGGTGAAGACGCCGCGCTCGTCGAGATCGCGGAACAGCCGTACCCGTTCGGTGCCGTCCAGTTCGGCCCAGTCGCGGTGTCCGCGGGCCGCCCGGGCGTCGACGACGGCCTCCACGACGGCGTCGATGCCGTGGGCGAAGACGGTCGTGGGCGGCTCGGCCCGGTCGTTCGGGCCACCGGTCAGCGCACCGAGCATGCGCTGCACCCGGTCGAGCGCGGTGACGTCGACGTTGACGCACAGGGCGCAGAACACCGCGCCACCGGAGTCCCGCAGCAGCATCGTGGAGGACTTCAGGAGCCGGCCGGACGGGGTGCGGGTGCGGTAGTTGAGGTCGTCGGCCGCCTCGTCCCCGCGGGCGAGCAGCCGCATGCCGATCTCGCTCATCGCCCCGCCCACGGCCCGTCCGGTGACCGAACCGGCCACGGCGACCACCGAGGCGTCGGGGCGGCGGTAGTCGTGCAGCACCACCTCGCAGACCGGCCCGAAGGTGGCGGCCAGGCCGTGGACGACGGGGGTCAGCGCGGCGAGGACGGCGTCCCGTTCGGCAGCCCGGCCCTCCCCGGGACCGGGGGTGCCAGGGGCGTCGGGAGTACCCGGAGCGTCCCGCGCGCCCCGGTCCCCCGGTGCGTCATCGGCGTCCGGCGTTTCCGGGGCGTCCGGGCGTTCGGACACGCGCACCGCGTGCTCCGCGCCCATCTCGTCGGCGGAACGCATCGGCATGTCCTCCCTCCGCACGGGCACCCGGCGGCTCCCGGCCGTACGGCCAGACTAACCGTCCAACCGCTGGACGGACAGTCCAGCGACGAGCCGGGCGCGCGAATTGTTGCGCGGAGTGATGCTTACCTCGTCCTTACACGGGCACGCGGAGTGGTGCCCGAACCGGGCATCCGAACGGAAGGAGTTGCCGTGTCGTTCCTCTGGGCCATCATCGCGGGGCTGATCATCGGTCTGCTGGCCAAGCTGGTCGTCCCTGGGCGTCAGCCGATCCCGCTGTGGCTGACCGTCATCCTGGGCATCGTCGGAGCCGTGGCCGGCAACGGACTGGCCAGCGCGTTCGGCGTGCGGGACACCGGCGGCATCGACTGGATCCGCCACATCTTCCAGATCGGCATCGCGGCCGTGCTCATCGCGCTCATCACCCCCATGTGGGCCCGGCGACGCGCCTGACCCCGTCCCGACCACAGCCCCGTCCGGCACATCGGACGGGGCTGTCGCCGTTCCCGGCCGGCCCGGCCGGCCCGGCCGGGCCGTTCCCGCTCCTGCTCCCGCTCCCGACCAACGTCCGTACCGTTCCCGACCAGGTCGGTCCCGTCCGCGAGGTGCCGGTCCCGCCCCTCCCCCCTCCCTCGTCCCCCGTCCCCCACAAGCCGTTTCCTCCTGCGGGCGGCGGACGATCCGGGCTCCGTCCCATCGCGACGCCGGCCGGGCCGTCCCGGCCCCCGCCTGCCGGTCTCCGGCACTCCTCGTGCATGATCGGTGCGGCCCCTCGACCCCGCAGGGCGGGGAGGCGTCCATGCGATCGTGAAGGAGATGGCCGTGTCCGTCTGGGAGTCACTGGCGGTCCTCGCCGCCGGAGTCGGGGCCGGCACCATCAACACCATCGTCGGGTCGGGAACCCTGATCACCTTCCCGGTGCTGCTCGCCACCGGACTCCCGCCGGTGACCGCCACGGTGTCCAACGCCCTGGGCCTCATCCCCGGCTCCGTCAGCGGCGCCATCGGCTACCGGGCGGAGCTGAAGGGCCAGCGCCGTCTGGTCCTGCGGCTCGGGGTCGCCGCCGCGGTCGGCGGCCTCGCCGGGGCGATGCTGCTGCTCACCCTCCCGTCGACCGCCTTCGAGACGATCGTCCCCGTGCTCGTCGCGCTCGCCCTCGTCCTGGTCGTGCTCCAGCCCCGCATCTCCGCCCGCGTGCAGCGGCACCGGGCCCGCACGGGTACGTCCGCCCGCACCGACGGTGGTCCGGTGCTCTTCGGCGGGCTCCTCCTCGCGAGTGTCTACGGCGGCTACTTCACCGCCGCCCAGGGGATCATCTACCTGTCCCTGATGGGCATGCTGCTCGACGACACCCTCCAGCGCCTGAACGCCGTGAAGAACGTCCTGGCCGCCGTCGTCAACACCATCGCGGCCCTGTTCTTCCTGTTCGTCGCCGACTTCGACTGGACGGCCGTCCTGCTGATCGCGGTGGGGTCCGCGATCGGCGGCCAGCTGGGCGCGAAGGTCGGACGGCGGCTGCCGCCGTTCGCCCTGCGGGTGTTCATCGTCGTCGTGGGTTCGCTCGCCATCGTCCAGCTGCTCCTGCGCTGACCCGCTGCGAACCCAGGGACCGACAGGCCGACAGGCCGACAGGCCGAGAGTCCGCCCCACGTCCGGCCCCGGAGGCCCCGGCTCCACGGTCGAGGGCCGCCCGACCGGCCCGGACCGCACTCCGCACTCCGCACCTCGGCCGTCCCGGCCGCACCCGGGGGTGCCCCGCCCGGCTCACCCCGCGCCGCGGGCCGGAAGCGCCCCCTCCCACCGAAGACGCCCGGCCCGGCCCGAGGTCGTGGACCTCGGGCCGGGCCGGGCTGGGGCGCCGGCAGAGCCGGGTGCCGAGCCGGTCAGACCCGCTCGCCGTCGGCGACCGGTGCGGCCGTCTTCCGCGCGGGCACCGCCTCGGTGAGCGAGACGGTCAGGTCACGGCCGCGGGTCTCCCGGACGACGAGGACCGTGACGGCGGTGACGACGGCCGCGGCGGAGAGGTACAGGGAGATGGGCGTCGAGGAGCCGAAGCGCCGCAGCAGTTCGACGGCGATGATCGGGGCGAGCGCGCCCGCCAGGATCGAGGCGAGCTGCGAGCCCACCGACGCCCCCGAGTACCGGACCTTGGTGTCGAACATCTCGGAGATGAAGGCGGCCTGCGGCCCGTACATGGCGCCGTGGAGCAGCATGCCCACGGTGACCGAGAAGGTGATGACGAGGAACGACTCGGAGTCGACCAGGGTGAAGAAGGCGAAGGCCCACAGCGCCATGCCGACCGCGCCGATCAGTGTCACCGGCCTCCGTCCGATCCGGTCGGAGAGCGCCCCCCACAGCGGGATGGTGACGAAGTGGACGGCGGAGGCGATCAGGACGGCGTTGAGGGCGGTGCTCTTGGGCAGGTCGAGGTGGGTGGTGACGTAGACCAGCAGGAAGGAGGTCACGATGTAGTAGGAGATGTTCTCGCCGAACCGGACGCCGATGGCTCCGAGCACCTCGCGCCAGCTGCGCCGGAACACCTCGACGACGGGCGGGGCCTCCTTGGCGCCCCGGGCCGCCTCGGCCTCCGCCTTCGCCTGGGCGGCGAGGAAGACGGGCGACTCGGAGACCGAGACGCGGATCCACAGGCCGATCACGACCAGCACGCCGGACAGCAGGAACGGGATGCGCCAGCCCCAGGACTGGAACGCGGCCTCGGACTGGACGGAGGCCAGCACCGCGAGGACGGCCGTGGCCAGCAGGTTGCCGGCGGGCACGCCGCACTGCGGCCAGGAGGCCCAGAAGCCGCGGTGCTTGTCGCCCCCGTGCTCGGAGACGATCAGCACGGCGCCGCCCCACTCGCCGCCCAGCGCGAAGCCCTGGATGAGCCGCAGCACGGTGAGCAGGATGGGGGCGCCGACGCCGATGGTGCCGTAGGTGGGCAGCAGGCCCATGGCGAAGGTGGCGCCGCCCATCATCAGCAGGCTGAGCACCAGCAGCTTCTTGCGGCCGATCTTGTCGCCGTAGTGCCCGAAGACCATGCCGCCGATCGGCCGGGCGAGGAAGCCGATCGCGTAGGTCATGAAGGCGAGCAGGGTTCCCACCAGCGGGTCGCTGCTGGGGAAGAAGAGGGTGTTGAACACCAGCGCGGCGGCGGATCCGTAGAGGAAGAAGTCGTACCACTCGACGGTGGTGCCGATCAGGCTGGCGCCGACGATGCGGGCGATGCCTGAGCGGGGCTTGCCCTGCTGGGCGGGTGTGGTCTCGGTCATGGGTTCACCGATTCTCGGACGAAGGGCGGGGACGGCCCGGGGGCGCGTTCTGGGGGGACGGTGCGGCGGACGGGGTGCGGGCGACGGGGCACGGGCCTTGGGGGGCCCGCGGCGGGGAGTCGGGTGGGGTCAGGTGGCTCCCCAGCCGCCGTCGAGCGGCAGGGAGATCCCGGTGACGCAACTGCTGTGGTCGCCGCAGAGCCACAGCGCGGCGGCGGCGACCTCGTCCGCCTCCAGCAGTCGCTTCACGGGGGAACGGGTGAGCAGCACCGTGGTCAGGACGTCGCCGGGGCTGATGCCGTGCGCCGCCGCCTGGTCGCGGATCTGGTTCTCCACCAGGGGGGTGCGGACGTAGCCGGGGTTGATGCAGTTGCTGGTCACGCCGTGCGGGGCGCCCTCGATCGCGGCGACCTTGCTCAGCCCCTCCAGCGCGTGCTTGGCGGCGACGTAGGCCGACTTGTAGGCGCTGGCCCGGATGCCGTGCACGCTGGAGATGTTGACGAGCCGGCCCCAGCCGCGCGCGTACATGTGCGGCAGGCTGCGGCGCATCAGCAGGAAGGGGGCGGTGACCATCACCTGCTGGATGAGATCGAACCGGTCCGGCGGGAACTCGGTCAGCGGCGCGACGTGCTGGAGCCCGGCGTTGTTGACCAGGATGTCGATCTCGGCGGGGAGGGCGTCGAGCGCCGCCGGGTCGGCCAGGTCGACGACGTGCGCCTCCCCGCCGATGTCGGCGGCGACCGCTTTGGCCGCGTCGGCGTCCCGGTCGACCACGTGCACCGTGGCACCCGCCGCCGCCAGAGCCGTGGCGCACGCCTTGCCGATGCCGCTGCCGCCGCCGGTGACCAGGGCGGTCCGGGACGTCAGATCGACCCCTGCGCCGCGCGGCTCCGCGTGGGCGTGGGGAGGGGGGAGTTCGCTTGTCATGGCCGGAAACAGTACGGACACCTCGCTCGCACACCTATGTATGGGAACTACACAGTGATGACTGGTCCTGTGGGCGATAGGACCACGTGGGAGGTGATCCGGGGGTGACGGGGGCCACACGCCGGCCCGGCTCGCACCAGTCGTCCCGTAACGGGGGCACCGGTACCTTCTCGGGTGTCCGAGCAGGATCGCCCCGCCGCGCCGGGCGGGCCCCGGCGGCGAGGAGCAGCCGGTGTCCGGGCGACTGTCCGGGCGACGGTGGACACCGCGCGCCCGGCCCGTCCCCAGGGGCAGCCCGGTCCGACGACCGGCCGGGCCGGCGACCGCGGCGGGCCCCCGCACCGGGGTACCCGTCCGACGAACCACCGCAGCCGGGACACCGCAGCCCGCCGATCGAGGAGCCCCATGACCAGGCCCGCCCCCACCCCGTCGTCCGCCCTCACCCCGTCGTCCGCCCGCACCGTGCACGCCGGGCTCCCCGCCGTCCGCCCCCACGTGGAGGAGCTGTACCGGGACCTGCACCGCCACCCGGAACTGGGCCTGCGGGAGCACCGCACGGCGGGACGGGCCGCCCAGGCCCTGCGCTCCGCCGGCTACGAGGTCACGGAGGGCGTGGGCGGCACGGGGGTGATCGGCGTCCTGGCGAACGGGGACGGCCCGGTCGTCATGGCCCGCGCGGACATGGACGCCCTGCCGGTCCTGGAACGGACCGGCCTGCCGTACGCCTCCACGCGGACCGCGACCGACCGGGACGGAACCGAACGACCGGTGATGCACGCCTGCGGGCACGACGTGCATGTGGCCTGCCTGACCGGGTGCGCACGCCTGCTGGCCGGGGACCGGGCCTCCTGGCGGGGTACCTTCGTGGCCCTCTTCCAGCCCTCGGAGGAGAACGGGGACGGCGCCGACGCCATGATCGCCGACGGGCTGGTGACGAGGGCGCCGCGCCCCGACGTCGTGCTCGCCCAGCACGTCCTGCCCTACCCCGCGGGCTACGTCGGCACCCGCCCGGGCTCCTTCCTGTCCGCTGCGGACAGTCTGCGCATCACCGTCCACGGGCGCGGAGCGCACGGCTCGATGCCCCATGCCGCGGTCGACCCCGTGGTGACGGCCGCCGCGATCGTGCTGCGCCTGCAGACGATCGTGTCCCGTGAGGTGGCCGCCACCACCCCCGCCGTGCTGACGGTCGGCAGCATCCATGCCGGGAGCGGCCCCAACGTCATCCCGGACCGGGCCGTCCTGGAGGTCAACGTCCGCACCTACGACGAGACCACCCGCTCCCGGGTGCTGGAGGCCGTCCGGCGCATCGTCGAGGCGGAGTGCCGGGCGTCCCGCTGCCCCGAGGCGCCGGTGATCGAGCAGATCGCCGCCTTCCCGCCGACCGTCAACGACGAGGAGACCACGCGGCGGGTCGCCGACGCGTTCGCGGCGTACTTCGGGGACGACGCGCACACCGTGGACCCGCAGACGGCCAGCGAGGACATGAACCGGATCCCGGCCGCCTTCGGGGCGCCGTACACCTACTGGGCGATCGGCGGCACGGACCCGGCGCTGCACGCCGAGGCGGTGCGCCGCGGCACCGTCGGCGAGGACGTGCCGGTCAACCACAGCGCGCTGTTCGCCCCCGTCCTCCAGCCGACCCTGGACACCGGTGTCGCCGCCCTGGCGGTGGCCGCGCTCGCCTGGCTGGGCCACTGACACGGGCGGTGCCGTCGGTCCACGCCACGGCCCGTCCGGACCGGCACACTGGAGGGGGCGCACGGATCCGGGTACCCGCCCGTCGCCCGAGCGCAGGGAGCGGCGGGTGCCGTGCGGCCCGCCCGGTGGTTCCGGGACGACGAGGGGACGACACCATGAACACCCCGCTGACGGTGCCCGGGTCCGAGGTCCCGCACGCGGTGCTGCGGGACGCGGGCGTCGGCGTCCTCACCACCGACACCTCCGGCCGCATCACCTACGCCAACCCGTGGGCGGAGCGCCTGCTGGACCGGCCCGCGCACCGGATGACCGGCCAGGACGTGCACGACCTGCTGCACCGCCGCGCCGACGGCAGCCCGCTGCCGCGCTCGCAGTGTCCGCTGCTCGCCCCGCTCGACGGTGCGGAGGCCGCCGCGACCGGGAACGGGGACCACTTCCTGCGCGCCGACGGCTCGGTCATGCCCATCCACTGGGCGACCACCCCGCTGCGGGTGGCCGGCCGCACCGTGGGCCTGGTGGTGACCTTCAGCGACTACAGCGCGGAGCGCGAGGCCGAGGAGCGTGCGGCGGCGCACACCGCCGGACTGGAGGCGCTGACCGGTCGGCTGCACCTGATGGAGGGCGCCTCCGAGGTGCTGATGTCCTCGGACGACACACAGGGCCGGATCCGCCGCCTGCTGCGGCTGCTGGTGCCGGAGCTGGGCGAGTGGGCCGCCGTCGACCTGTATCCCGAGGAGGACGGTTCCCTCGAACGCGTCGCGGTGCGCAGCCGTACGCATCCCGGCCGTGCGAGCCGGCTGGAGGGGCCGCTGCCGCCGGGGACGTGCCCGGCGCCGGGCGGAGGCCGGCAGGACGAACCCGTGAGGATCGCCGCGGACGAGCTGCGCGCCGCGCCGGACGGACCGCTCGCCGTCGCCTGCCTTCCGCTGTTCGACGGGCTCGGTGGCCGTACCGCGGTCTGCGTGCCGCTGCGGGCCCGGCGCCGTTCCTACGGCCTGCTGACCGTGGCCCGCACCGCACAGGAACCCGCCCCGGGCGACGAGGAGGTGCGGCTGCTCACCGACCTCGGCCGGCGCCTGGCCCTGGTGCTGGACAACGTGCGGCTCTACCACGAGCAGCGCGACGTCGCCGAGACCATGCAGCGCCAGCTGCTCACCCCGCTCCCCCAGGTGGACCACCTGCGGATGGCCGCCCGGTACCTGCCCGCGCAGAGCGCGCTGGAGGTGGGGGGCGACTGGTACGACGCCTTCCTGCTGAAGAACGGCGTGATGGCGCTGGTCATCGGGGACGTGGTCGGCCACGACCTGGAGGCGGCCTCCCACATGGCGGAGGTGCGCAACATGCTGCGCGCCCTGGCCTGGGACCGGCAGGCACCCCCGAGCCGGATCGTGCACGGGGTGGACGACGCGGTGACCAACACCAGCGACGCGCCCATGGCCACCCTGGTGTTCGCCCGGATCGAGGGCCCGGAGGGGGGACCCTGGCAGCTGCACTGGTCCAACGCCGGGCACCCTCCCCCGCTGCTGATCGCCCCCGACGGGGGGACGCGGTACCTCACCGGTGGGCACGGTCCCCTGATCGGCATGAACGCCGCCCTCCACCTGGGACTGAGGTGGCCCGACGCGCGCCAGGACCTCCCGCCGGGGTCCACGCTGCTGCTGTACACCGACGGCCTGGTGGAGAGCAGGGGCCGCCCGATCGACCTCGGCATGGCGACCCTGCGCCACCACGCCTCGATGCTGGCCCGCCACACCGTGGACGACTTCTGCGACGCGTTGCTGGACCGCATCGCCCCGAGCGGCGACGACACCGCCCTGCTCGCCGTCCGCGTCCCCGAGGCCGGCATGGGCACTCCCGGCGACCACCGTCCGCCCCCTCCCCCGCAGTCCCCGTACAGCCCCGCCGCCCCGCACCGCGCCGCGCCGGGCTCCACCCAGGAACATCCGCGCGTGCAGGACCCGACGCACAGGACCGATGACGGGCGGCCGGGGGTGGACTAGCACGCAGACGGAAGGTCACGAGGCGGAGGCACGGAGGCGCGTGCCGGGCCCGGCCGGCCGGGGACGTCGCGCCGCCGCGGGCCGTCGACCTCCCCGTGCACCGTGCGGGCCGCCAGGACGGCTGCGTCCGGCGATCGCGGACCGTTACCGACCGTGACCGGCCGAGGTCGGCCGAGGTCGGCACCGGTCCTGACCGGGCACCCGCCCCGATCGGCGCATCGGGGCCCGGGTGCGGGGTACTGGGCCTGTGCTGCCCGCCCCTGGGCCTGCTCCGCCCGCCCGCTGGGGACCCGGACCGGGCGGCTGGAGGCGTCATGCGGCTCGAGGTCTTCGATCCCGCCCCCATCGGCGTGATGATCACGCGGGGGCCGGAACACCGGCTCGGGTACTTCAACGAGCGCTACCGGGAGACCTTCGGCGACCGTCCCCTGGGCCGTCCCCTGCGGGAGGCGTTCCCGGACCTGGCCCAGTCCGGCTACTTCGCGATCTACGACCGGGTCTACGCCACCGGCACACCCGAGGTCCTCACGGCGGTGCCCATCGACATCGCGTTCCCGGAGCCGTCACGGGAGCAGGTCCGCTTCTTCACCTTCAGCATCTCCCGCACCACGTTCAGCGACGGTGTCCAGGGCGTCCTCGGCGTGATCGCGGAGGTCACCGAGCAGGTCACCGCGGCCGAGCGGATCCGCGTGCTGTCCGAGGAACGGCGCCGCGCGCTGCTGCGCTACCGGAGCCTGGTGAACGCGGGCACGCAGATCGTGTGGGTGACGGACCCCGACGGCGAGGTCGTCGAGCCCAGTCCCGGCTGGCAGCGGGTGACCGGGCAGAGCTGGGCGGAGTTCCGGGGCGGCGGCTGGATCGACGCGGTCCATCCCGAGGACCGGGAGGCCGTCCTCAAGGAGTGGGGACGGGCCCTCGCCGAGGTGTGGCCGCGCTTCACCCACACCTACCGGCTGCGCACGGCCACCTCCGGCTACCGCCACTTCGCCGTCGAGGCGGCACCGGTCCGCGACGGGGAGACGGTGATCGAATGGATGGGCACCTGCACGGACGTGGAGCAGGAGTGGCGTGAGGCCCGCCGCGAGGACCTGCTGGCGCGGGCCGCCGCCGTCACCGCGGACACGGCGCGCCTCGACGACATGCTCACCGCTCTCGCCGGGGTGATCGTGCCCGACCTCGCCGACGCGTGCGCCGTCTACCTCCTCCCCCAGGCCCTGCTCCGTCCGCCGGGCTCCCCGCTCACCGCCGAACGGATCGCCGCCGCCACGCGCGAGGGTCTGCCCTCCCTGCCGCCGCCCCACTCCGACCACCTCGGGCCCGACAGTCCGCTCACCCGCGCCGCCGACGAACGGCGCACCGTCCACGCCGTGTTCCCGCCCGGCTCCCCGCCGCCCGACCTGGTCCCGCCCGGCACCGAGCCGTGGACGGCGCCCGGGGCCAACAGTGCCGTCCTGCTCCCCGTCGTGGTCGACGGCACCACCGCCGCTCTGGTGACCGCCTCCGCGTGCGGCGACCGGCCGCCCTTGGGGCCGTCCGACATCGGTCTGCTGCGGACGCTGCTGGAACGCGCCGACGCGCCGCTCAGCAAGGCGTTCGAGTACCAGCGCACCCGGCAGGTGGCGCTGGCCCTCCAGCGGAGTCTGCTCACGGAGCCGCCGGAGGTGCCGGACCTCGGCATCGCCGTCCGGTACCGGCCCAGCAGCGCGGCGGCCGAGGTCGGCGGCGACTGGTACGACTCCTTCGTGCTGCGGGACGGGGCCACTGTCCTGACCATCGGTGACGTCGCCGGACACGATCTGCCCGCCGCCGTGACCATGAGCCAGATGCGGAACATGCTCCGGGGCCTCGCCCTCGACCGCCAGGAGCCCCCCGGGGAGATCCTGGGCCGGCTGGACGTCGCCGTGCAGACCCTCCACCCGGAGTTCACCGGGACCTGCGTCCTGGCCCGGGTGGAGCGCCCGGAACCGGGCCGCTTCCGGCTCCACTACGCCGTGGCGGGGCATCCCCCGCCGCTGCTGATCGGGGCGGACGGAGCGGCCCGCTTCCTGACCGGCGGCCGGTCCCCGATGCTGGGGGTCGATCCCGACCCCCGGCCCGGGAGCGCCGTCGAGCCGCTGCCGCCCGGCGCGACCCTGCTGCTGTACACCGACGGCCTGGTGGAGCGGCGCGCGGAGGATCTCACCGCGGGGCTGGAGCGGTTGCGCCGTCAGGCCT
Organism: Streptomyces sp. NPDC029526; assembly: GCF_040637405.1. NCBI lineage: Bacteria > Bacillati > Actinomycetota > Actinomycetes > Kitasatosporales > Streptomycetaceae > Streptomyces > Streptomyces sp. NPDC029526. The sequence goes on along the minus strand of NZ_JBEZWE010000015.1, from coordinate 116,845 downwards.
CGGACCTCGCCGGGGCGCCCCTGGACGTCTGCTGCGACACGCTGCTGGACCGGCTGCCGGCCGACGACGGCGACGACGACGTGGCCATGGTCGGCGTGCGCCTGCCGGCGGCCGGCTGAGGCGGGCGCGCACCCCGTCGGCAGCGGCGGGCCGCGGGACCGGGACGTGGCCGACCACGTGGCCCGGGTCCCGGGACCGTGCCGTCCGGCCGCGGGGCGGGCGGCCCGGTGCAGCTTGGGGGGACGGCCCGGTGCAACGTGGGGGGCCGCGCAGATACCCACCGGGTGGAGAGCGCCGATCCCGACCGGGCGGAACGCGTCGATCCCGACCGGCAGGTTCACGGCGATCCCCACGGGCCGACAGGCAGGTTCACGGCGATCCCCACGGGCCGACAGGCAGGTTCACGGCGATCCCCCCGGGCAGCCCGCGCCGGATTCTCACGGCCAGGCCGCGCCGATGCCGTACGGACGCCGCTCCGACGCGCCCCGCGGAGCGCGTCCGGGCTCCGGGCGACGCGGCACGGGAACACACCGACCCTCCCCGCCTTCCTGGTGCCGGCCGACACGCCCCCGACACTGTCCGGAAATCTCCTGTCCGAGAACCGTTGACTATGGACATCCCTGTACCTACGCTCTCGCATGTACATAGTTGTCCATACACAAAGTGGTGTGCCGATGAAGATCGCGGTTGTCGGAAGCTATGGAGCCGGGCTCACCATGCGGGTGCCGAAGGCGCCCTCCGCGGGAGAGACCGTCTCGGGCGGCCTGTTCGACTCGGGCGCCGGGGGCAAGGGAAGCAATCAGGCCATCGGCGCCGCCCGGCTGGGCGCCGAGGTCTCGCTCCTCACCGCCGTCGGTGACGACGAGTTCGGCCGCTCCGCACGGGAGTTGTGGCAGCGCGAAGGGGTCGCCGCCGAGCACGTGGTGACCGCCCAGGCGCCCACCATGGTCGGCTTCATCCTGGTCGAGCCGTCCGGCGAGAACCGCATCGCCATCGCACCGGGCGCCCTGGACGAACTGGACGCCGCCGCCGTCGACGCGTTCCGCGCGGAGATCGCCTCCGCCGACGTGCTCGTCGTCTCCATGGAGATCCCCGAGGAGGCCGTGGTCGCCGCACTCCGCGCCGGCCGCGAGACCGGCACCCGCACCCTGCTCAACCCGGCCCCCGCACGGCCACTCCCCGACGAGTGCTGGCCGCTGATCGACGTCCTGACGCCCAACCAGACGGAGGCGCCCGTCCTCCTCGGCCTCGGCGACCGGCACGGCCTCGGTGACGAGGAACTGGCCGAGGCCCTCCGCGCACGCACCGGCGGCGTCGTCGTCATCACACGGGGCGGCGCGGGCGCGCTCGTCGCCCAGGACAGCGGTACCGGCACGGTGCCCCCGCACCCGGCACCGGCCGTCGTCGACACCACGGGCGCCGGCGACTCCTTCACCGCGGCCTTCGCGGTCGCCCTGGCCGAGGGCCAACCCGTCGAGCGCGCCGCCGAGTTCGCCGCGGTGGCGGGTTCCCACACCGTGTCGATCGCGGGCGTCGTCCCCGCCCTCCCCACCAGAGCCCAGCTGAACGCCCTGATTGGAAACGCCTCGTGACCTCGACCCTCTCCAAGCCTCCGGTCCCCACCCCGCCGCCGTCCTCCGCCGCCGCGGCCGACGGCACCGGACGGTTCCCCGCCGCCCTGCGCAGGCTGCTGCATGCCCGGGAGTCGGGCGTCTTCGCCGCGCTCGTCGCCCTGTTCGTCCTCGGCACCGTGCTCTCGCCGACGTTCGCCCAGTCGGACAACCTGCTCTCGGTGGGCCAGCAGATCGCGCAGATCGGCATCATGGCCATCGGGGTGACCTTCGTCATCCTCAACGGCGAGATCGACCTGTCGGTCGGCTCCATCTACGCGCTGTCCGCGATCTCCACCGGCATGCTGATCTCGGACGGCTGGAGCTGGCCCCTGGCCATGGGCGTGGGCCTGGCCGTCGGGGTCGTCGCCGGGCTTCTCAACGGCCTGGCCGTGGTGATGCTGGGCGTGCCGTCGTTCATCGTCACCCTGGGCACGCTGAGCGTGTTCCGTGGCATCGCGCTGCTCATCTCCGACGGCGCCCCGATCTCCCTCAGCTCCTCCCAGCCCGGCGTCGCGGAGTTCAACCTCCTCGGCCAGGGACGGCTGTTCGGCCTGATCCCGATGCAGTTCGTCTTCTTCGCCGCGGTCGCCGCCATCGGCGTGATCCTGCTGGCCCGGTCCCGCTTCGGCTTCAACACCTACGCGGTCGGCGGCAACCCGGAGGCCGCCCGGCTCGTCGGCGTCGACGTCAAGCGGGTCAAGCTCACCGCCTTCGTCCTGTCCGGCTTCACCGCGGGCCTGGCCGGCGTCCTCGGTCTGTCCTTCCTCTCCTACGTGCAGGGCGTGACCGGGCAGGGTCTGGAACTCACCGTCATCTCCGCCGTCATCATCGGCGGCGCCGCCCTCTTCGGCGGGTCGGGCACGATGTGGGGCACCGTCATCGGTGTCGCGTTCATCGGCCTGCTCCAGAACATCCTCAACATCAAGGGCATCTCGTCCTTCTGGCAGACCGTCGTCACCGGCCTCGTCATCGTCGCCGCCGTCGCCGCCGACACCTGGCAGCGCAAGCGCAAGTCCCGCGCCTGACCGCCACCACCCCTCTCCGCCTCCTTCCCCCGCCACCCGTACGGGCCGCGCCCGCGGTGCTCGCCGCCCCGCGCCGCCCACGGGCGCCCGTCAGGGAACCCCTCGCACACCAAGGAGCCCCGATGTCCTCGTCCCCGCGCACCCTCCGCAGAGCCCTCACCGCCGCGACGGCCGCCGCCGCGGCCCTGTCCCTCACCGCGTGCGGCGCCGTCACCGCGGCCGACGCCGGCAGCACCGCCGACGGCGGCTTCGAACTCGCCCCGTACATCCAGGAGCGGCTCGACGACGACAAGCCGATGCGCATCAAGCTGAGCTACCACGACCCGTCGCTGGCCTTCGCCACCCCGATCACTGCGGGCATGAAGAAGGCGGGCAAGGAGTTCGGCGCCGACGTCTCCCTCATCGGTCCGACCGGCGGGGACGCGGCCAAGCAGGTCTCCGAGATCCAGACGCTCATCCAGCAGAAGGCGGTCGACGGACTCGCCGTCTCCTCCGCCTCCAGCGACGCCCTGAAGCCGGTCATCAGCCAGGCCCACAAGGCGGGCATACCGATCATCTCCTTCAACACCGACAACCCCGACTCCGAGCAGATGGGCTTCGTCGGCCAGGACCTCAAGGGCTCCGGCAAGGCGCAGGCCGAGGAGCTGCGCAAGAACCTCGACGGCGACGTCAACGGCAAGTCCGTCGTGGTCTTCTCCGTCGACACCGGCGCCGGCTGGTCGCACGACCGGTTCAACGGCTTCAAGGAAGGGCTGGACGGCAGCGGCCTGAAGATCGTCGGCCCGGTCAACGTCGGCAACGAGCCCAACAGCGCCTACAACACCGTGGAGTCCACCATGTCCGGCCAGTCCGGCGTGGTCGCCGTCGCCGGCCTGGACTGCTGCTCGACCACGGCCGCCGCCAAGTGGGTCGCCCAGTCCGGCAAGACGGACGACATCACGATGGGCGGCTTCGACCTGCTGACCCAGACCTCCGAGTACATCGAACGCGGCGTCCTGGACTTCACCATCAGCCAGAACCCGGCCGAGCAGGGCTACCAGGCCGTCAAGGTGCTCAACGACTTCCTCACCAAGGGCACCGAGATCAAGGGCGTGGACACCGGGGCGCAGTTCATCACCCGCGACAACCTCGCCGACGCCACCGTGGAGGACTGATGACCACCGCACCCCGCGACGCCGCCCCGGGCGCGCCGGACCGCACGACGGCCCCCGGCGCCGCCGGACCGGCCGTCCGCATCCGGGGCCTGACCCGCAACTTCGGCCCGGTCCGCGCCCTGCGGGACGTCTCCTTCGACGTGCCGGCGGGTGAGGTCACCGCGCTGCTGGGGGAGAACGGCGCCGGGAAGTCGACCCTGCTGAAGATCCTCGCCGGGCTCCAGCCGCCCAGCGAGGGCGGGGTCACCGTCTTCGGCGAGGAGGTCACCTCCTACGAGCCGAGCACCATGCTGGGCCGGCACGGCGTGGCCATCGTCCCCCAGGAGCTGTCGCTGCTGCTCGACCGGACCGTGGCGGAGAACGTCCTCAGCGGTGTCGAACCCGGCAACCGCTGGTTCCCCTCCCGGCGCCGGATGCTGGACCGGACGGCCGAACTCCTCACCGAACTCGATCTCGACCTGGACCCGAACGCCTCCGTGCGGTCCCTGGATCTGGCCACGCAGCAGCTCATCGTGGTGGCCCGGTCCATCGCCCGGGGCTGCCGCGTGCTGATCCTGGACGAGCCGACGGCGATGCTCACGCCCGCCGAGGCCGACCGGCTGTTCGCCCTGATGGCCCGGCTGAAGGCGGCCGGGACGACGATGCTCTACGTCTCCCACCGCATGCCCGAGGTGTTCCAGCTCGCCGACCACATCCAGGTGCTGCGGGACGGCGCCCACGTGGCGTCCTGGCGGGCCGAGGAGACCGACCCGGACCGGGCGGTCGCCGCGATGGTCGGCCGTGAGCTGGGCGGCTTCACCCGCCGCGCGGAGCAGGCGTCCCGCCCGCCGGCGTCCGTGGCGCCGGCCCTGAAGGTGCGGGACCTGAGCGGACGGCGTCACCAAGGCGTCTCCTTCGAGCTGCGCCCGGGCGAGATCCTCGGGGTGGCCGGGCTGCCGGACTCCGGCCGGGTGGAACTGCTGCACAACCTCTTCGGCGGGGACCCCGGCACCGGGGGCACCGTGGAGCTGCTGGGCCGGCCCTACGAGCGGCGCAACCCGATCGCGAGCGTGGAGCGCCGGCTGGCGTTCGTGCCCGGCGAGCGCCGCGCCCAGGGCCTGCTGACCACGATGAGCGTCGGCGACAACATCGGCGCGCTCACCGCGAGGACGTTCAGCCGCCTCGGCCTCGTCCGGCGCCGCGCCTTCGACGGGGCGGCCGCCGAGCAGGCGCGGCGGCTGCGGGTGAAGACGGCCGGCCTCGGCCAGCCCATCACCTCGCTGTCCGGCGGCAACCAGCAGAAGGCCGTACTGGGCCGCTGGCTGGCTATCGACCCCGGGGTGCTGATCCTCGACGAGCCCACCCGGGGTGTGGACATCGGCGCCAAGGCGGAGATCTACGCCCAGCTGTCCGCGCTCGCGGACCAGGGCCTGGCGATCCTCTGCTCGTCGTCCGACCTGCCCGAACTCCTCACCCTGACCGACCGCATCGCGGTGATGAGCGAGGGCCGCCTGGTGGCCGTCGTCGACACCGCCGAGGCCACCGAGGAGTCCGTGATGACCCTCGCCACCGGGGCGGCCCCGGCCGCCGCGTAGGCGCCGCCCGCCCCAGCCGGGCCCCGACCGGCACCGGGGCCCGCCAGATCCGAGCCGGCTCCTCGAAGAGCCGCGGAAGAAAGGCAGAACGACCATGAAGCGCTCCGGCATCCTCCATGCCGAACTGAGCGGTGTCCTGGCCACCCTCGGCCACACCGACCTGCTGCTCGTCGTCGACGCGGGGTTCCCCGTGCCGCGCGACGCCCACCGCATCGACCTGGCCATCGCCGAGAACCTGCCCGACCTGCGGACCGTCCTCGACCTGATCGCCGACGAGCTGGTCGTCGAGGGCGTCGTCCGCGCGGAGAACGTCCCGACGCACCACCCCCGTCTCGACGCGTGGCTCCAGGGACGTTTCCAGGGCGCCGAGTTCACCGCCCGGCCGCACGCCGAGATGCTCGGCGAACTCGCCCGCGAGGCGAAGGCCGTCGTGCGCACCGGGGCCTTCGAGCCCTGGGGCAACATCGGCCTGTACTGCGGTGTGGACGCCCCCCGGTGGTTCGGCGGCGAGGACGTCGTCGTGCCCGAGGAGTACGCGTCCAAGGTCTGATCCGCCCGCACGTTCCTCCGGAGCCGGGCCGCCCGCCCGCTCCGGCAACCCGGCGGCCCCCTCCACGGAGGTCCCCCGGCGGTCCGCCCGCCGGGGCCCCCGGCCGCACCTCACTTCCCAGGGAGAACCCCATGTCCAGCACCACCACCGCCGACGCCGCCGACCTCGACCTCACCCCGGCCGAGCTGGCGTCCTACATCCAGCACACCAAGATCGACCCGGACGCCACCCGCGAGGAGATGGCCGCCCACGCCCGCGAGGCCGTCACCCACGGCTTCAACGCGGCGATGGTGCCCGCCTCCTGGCTGCCCCTCGTGGTCTCCGAGCTCAAGGGCACCGGGGTCGAGGTCGCCACCGCGCTCGACTTCCCGACCGTCGGGGTCATGACCAGCGCCGGCAAGGCGGCCGAGGCCGAGGAGATCGCCCGGCTCGGGGCGGACCAGCTGGACATCGGCGTCCAGATCGGCTGGCTCAAGAGCGGCCGCTACGACGACTTCCGTGAGGACATCGCGGGCGTCGTGCGGGCGTCGGGCCTGCCGGTGAAGGTCATGCTGGAACTGCCGTTGCTCACCGACGCGGAGAAGGAGGCGGCGGTCGAGCTGGCCATGGAGGCCGGCGCCGCGTTCCTGAAGAACGCCAGCAGCGGGCAGATCGAGACTGCGAATCCGACCAGTGTTCGTTACCTTGTTGACCGGGCGCGGGACGGAGTCCGGGTCAAGGCCTCCGGTTCAATCAAGAGCTACGGTCAGGGCCTCGAACTGCTGCGGGCGGGTGCCTCCCTGCTGGGGACGAGTGCCGGACTGGCCATCATCACGGACAGCGGGAACGAGTCCACCGTCAGCTACTGAGCGGGCCACCACCGCCGTCCCCGGCCGCGCACCGCGGCCGGGGACGGCCCTGACGTCCGGAGGGACAGGTGTCCTTCCGGTGACAACGGAGAAGGAGTTGCGACCACGGTGACGGCCGACGAACGGACATCCCCGGGCATCAAACGGGACGTCCCCACGGCGATCCACGTGCAGATCTCGGAACACATCCGGCTGCGCATCGCCAGTGGCGAGTGGCCCGCGCACTACCGCCTCAAGAGCGAGCCGGAACTGGCCCAGGAGTTCGGCGTCAGCCGCGGCACCCTGCGGCGGGCCCTGACCACGCTGATCGAGGAGGGCCTGCTGCGGCAGGTGCGCGGCCGGGGCACCTTCGTCACCTCCACGACCATCGAACCCGCGATCGCCCAGAAGTTGAGCACTCTCTCCGAGGACTTCGCCAGCCAGGGCATCGTGACCACGACGTCGGTGCGCGAGTGCTCCCTGATCGTGCCGCCGCGACCGGTGGCCGCCCTGCTGGACGTCACCCCCGGCACCCAGGTCCTGCGCCTGGTCCGGGTCCGGCGGACCGAACAGGGGCCGGTCGCGCTGCTGTTCAACTTCGTCCGCACCGACCTCGCGCCCGGGATCGAGGAGGTGGACTTCACCTCCTCCAGCCTCTTCGGCACCCTGGAGGGCACGTACGGCCTGAAGATCGCCACCGCCCGCCGGACCTTCAGCGCCGAGGCCGCCACCAGCGACGTCGCCACCGCGCTGGACCTGGCCGAGGGCGCCCCGGTGCAGTACCTCCAGCAGGTCACCTACCTCTCCGACGACCGGCCGGTGGAGTACTCCGACGTGTGGATCCACAGCGGCCGCCTGCGGGTCACCTCGCTGCTGCTGCGCCGCTGAGGCGCCGGGGGCGTCGGTCGCGGCCGTCCGTCGCCCCCGGCAGCGGAGACCGGGACGCGACGGCACCGGACCCGGCCGGCCTCTGCGCCGCCGGCCGGCGCCACCGCGCTCCACCCCGCGCCACCGCGCTCCGCCGGGGACGCGGCGCTCAGGGCCGGTCACGACCGGCTCAGAGCCTGGTCAATGCCCGCTCAGTGCCTCGTCGGTGCCTGGTCGGTGTCCGCTCAGGGCCTGGTCGGTGCTGGTCAGTGTCCGCTCAGGGCCCGCGAGTTGGACCAGGAGCGGGTGGACAGCACCAGCGGGTAGCCATCGGGGTCCCGCACCGTCACGCCCCAGGTGTCCCAGTACGGGTTGTGGGCCGGCACCCGCGTGCCGCCGTGCCGCTCCAACCGCGCCACCAGCGCGTCGGGCACCGGTTCGCCGAGGTAGACGACGAGGAGGTCCTCGGGGGTCGGCCGCGGCTCCATCGGCGCCGCCGGGTCGTGCACGAGTTCCAGGTGCCAGGCGGCGTCCGGCCAGCCGACCATGAGGAGCGAACCGTCGCCGGGCGTGCCGTCCGCCGCGCGGCGGAACAGGACGTCGAGTCCGAGTCCGGAGACCCAGAACTCCTCGGCGGCCCACAGGTCACGCGAGGGCCGGGCGATGCGGATGTGGGCGGCGGCGTCGGCCGGCACTGCGTACCTCCTGCGTGCGGGAACGGCCGGCGTACGCCATGGCCGTCCGTGGACATCGACGGCGACGAGCCTAGGGACCGTCGGACGGCCGGTGCCATCGGGCGCTGGTCCTAGGCCACCGCCGAGCGGCCGATCGCGTCCGGGGACGCCGGGGGTGCACACGGGACGTACGGGCGCTTGCCACCCGGCTCGGTGCAGCAGTGCAACGGCCTCGGGGAGTACGGCCGTCGGGCCCGTCATCGGCGCTTCGGGCGTGTCGGTGCACGCCGCCCCCGGCCGCCCCGTCCGCGCCACCCCCGGCCGGCTCCGCCGTCGGTCCGCCGCGGGCGGCGGCCCCGGTGCGGGTGTCGGCGCAGTCGTCGTCGGGCCCGGTGACGCGGGGCCCGGTGACGCGGGGCTCGGTGACGCGGGGCGAGGGCCGCCGCCCAAGACTCCGCCCACCCGGCCGGGGTCCGGGGCACGGATGATCGACCATCTGCCAGACTGCGCACCGATTGTCGTACGGACTGGATCGAGTGCGGGGCCCATGAGCGACCACAGTGTCACCGACCGGACGCCGCGGCGGGGCGGCCACCGCCACCGCCGCCGCGTCACCGCCGCCGGTGACGTGCACACCGACGCGCAGTTGACGGCCCTTCTGCGGGACGGCGGGGACGCGGACGCGGCCGCGGAGCTCTACCGGCGCCACGCCGGCGCCGTGCTCGCCTACGCCCGCACCTGCTCCCGTGATCCGCACACCGCGGAGGACCTGGCCTCGGAGGCGTTCACGCGCACGGTGCGGGCGGTCCGGGAGGGCAAGGGGCCCGCCGAGGCGTGGCGCCCGTATCTGCTGGCCGTCGTCCGGCACACCGCGGCCGAGTGGGCGGACCGGGCGCGCCGGGTCGACCTGGCGCCCGAGTTCGACGAGTGGCTGGAGACGACGGCCCGGCCCCCGGGCACGGACCCGGCGGCCGGAGGGCCGAGCGGTGAGGACGTCGTGGTGCGCGCGGTGGACGGCGGGCTGGTCGCGGCGGCCTTCCGTTCCCTGCCGGAACGGTGGCGGGCGGTGCTCTGGCACTCCGTCGTCGAGGAGGAGCCCGCGACGCGGGTGGGATCGCTGCTGGGCCTGACGCCCAGCGGCGTGACGTCGTTGACCGCGCGGGCCCGCGAGGGGCTGCGGGAGGCGTATCTGGCGGCGTACGCGGAGCAGGGCGCGGCGGACGAGGAGTGCCGCCGGTGCAGCGGGCGGCTGGCCGCGGCGGTACGCCGGTCCCGGCCGCGCCGGGACGTCGCGCTGGACCGGCACCTGGAGCGGTGCGGTCGGTGCCGCCGCGCGGTCCGGGACCTGACCGACCTCAACCAGAGGCTGCGTACGGTGCTTCCGGCCGCGGTGCTGCTGTTCGGCGGGCCCGCCTACCTGCAGGCCCGTGCCGCCGCGGCGACGGCTGCCGCGCCGGCGGCGGGCGGCGGGATCGCCGGGGCGAAGGCCGGTGCGCTGGCCGCGGGCGCGGTGGCGGTGCTGCTGGGCGGCTGGGCGCTGTGGCCCGGCGGCGGCGCGGAACCGGACGCGTCCCCGCCGGCGGTGGGCGCGGCTCCGTCGTCCGCCGTCCCGAAGGCCGCGTCGGAGTCCCCGGCCCGGCGGGCCCCGTCCACGTCGGCGAGCCCGTCGCCCGCCCCGTCGGCCTCCCCGGCCCCGACGGCCTCCGTCCCTCCCCCGCCGCCGGCGCTGGGCGCCCCCGGCACCCTGAGCTTCGTGTCGACCGGCGGCTGCCTGGCGATCCCGGGCGGTGCCGCCGCCGGGGCCGGGGTCCGGCCGGTGGAGGCCGCCTGCGACGGCGGTGCGGGTCAGCGGTGGGTGCTGCTGGAGCCGTTCCCCGGAGACCGGGCGCGCACGCAGGTGCGCAACGAGGCGACGGGGATGTGCCTGACGCGGTCGGGCAGCACCAGGGACCACGCGCCGGTGGACCAGCGGCCCTGTGACGCGGAGCGGGCAGCCCAGTTGTGGAACCTGTGGACGTCCGCGGCCGAGGGCGAGGCGGCCCTGCGCACCGCCGACGGCACCCGCTACCTGGGGCTGGTGGAGTGGGCGAAGGCGGACCGGGACCAGTCCCACGGTCCGGCGGTCGGGACCACCCGTTACTACTACGGATCCGCCTCCATGAGGTTCCGCGTCGAGCCCCGCATGCTCGGCGGATGAACCGGAAGGCAAAGAACACGTAAAGTCGCGGGACGGTGCGCGGGCGCCGGACTCCTCCCCCTCGGAAGCATGTCCAACCCTTCCGAAGGAAACGGACCCATGAAGACATCCACCCTGGGCCGGATCGCCCTGGCCACCGGCATCACCGCGCTGGCCGCCGGCCTCCTCCCCGCCACGGCGCACGCGGACGACGCCGTGGTGGAGCGCAGGACGCTCCCCGTCCTGGTCGAGTTCACCGACAGCGCCTTCCAGCACCCGGACGAGGTGAAGGCGAGCACGCCGGACACCTACTTCGGCGCGAAGAAGGACTCCCTCGCCTCCTTCTTCTCCGAACTCTCCCGTGACCGCTACCGCGTGGTCCCGGTCGTGGACGAGCAGTTCGTCGGACCGATCACGCTGCCGATGGCCGCGAGCTGCGAACACGGCCGGATCAACACCGAGACCCAGAAGGCGCTCGCCGAGCGGGGCCTGGTGCGGGGTGAGGACTACGACAGCCTGTCCATGGTCTTCCCCGCGCAGAAGACCGGGTGCGCCTGGGCCGGCCTGGGCAGCGTCCCCGGCCCGTACACGTGGATCAACCTGCACGGCACCGTCAGCGGACTGGGCGTGGTCGGCCACGAGTTCGGCCACAACCTGGGGCTCGGCCACCAGTCCCGCACCATGTGCGACGACGGCGACCTGGTCGACTGCGAGTCCAACGGCACCAGCGCCAAGTCCATGATGGGCGGCGGCGGTCCGGCCACCGGCCTGTCCGCCCCCGAGATGATCCGGACGGAGTGGCTCTCCTCCGACGAAGTGGTCCGGGTCACCGAGTCCGGTACGTACAGGCTGCGTCCGCTGCACGGCGAGGGCAGCGGCAAGCGCGCCCTGGACATCCCGATGGGCAAGGACCGGCTGGTCGTGGAGTACCGGCACGCGGCCGGCTCCTTCGACCAGGACCTCGAGGGCGTGCACGCCTACCGGGTGCCGGAGGGCAACTACGGTTCCTCCGCGCTGATCGACATGACCGAGGCCAACAAGACGTCCAACAACGACGCCCCCGCCGACGCCGACGCCGTCACCGCCCTCTCGGACCGGGCGAGCAAGGTCTCGGTGGCCGTCGTGTCCTCCGGCGACGGGCGCGCCGAGGTGAAGGTCGCCCTCGACGGCGAGGACCTCTCCGCCGTCGCCGACGCCCCGGAGAAGACCGCCGACCCCGCCCCGGAGCACACCGGCACGGACACCGACGCGGGCGACGGACGGTCCGAGGGAGCCGAGGCCAACAGCGGCGGCCGGAAGGAGGTCGCGGGCGACGGCCCGTCCGAGGACCTCGCGGCCACCGGCGGTGACGCCTCCACCCTGCCCCTGGCCGCGGGCGGCGCCGCCCTGGTCGCCCTCGGCGCCGGAGCCCTGTTCCTGCTGCGCCGCCGCCGGCAGGGCTGACCCGGCCGCCGTGGTCCCGGGTCCCTGCCCCACGGCGGGGCCCGGGACCCCGGCGCCGCCGCCCCTCGGGCTCCCGCGGGGCCGGCGCCTTCACCGCCGTCGCGCGGGCGGGGGCGCCGGACCTGCACGGGCGCGGCGCGGGGGTGCCTGCCCGGCCGGAGGACCGCGCACGGCGTGCGGCGCGCCTCCGGCCCGGGGCCGGTCGGCCGGTCAGCCGGACAGCCGGTCAGCCGGTCTGCCGGTCAGCCGGTCAGCCGGTCAGCGGGTTCTTCCCCGGGGCTTCAGCGGCGTCGCGGGACGTTCGGGGGCGGGCAGCGGGTCCCCGTCGTAGCCCTTGACCTCGCCGAACGGGGTCCCCTCCATCCAGTCGCGGCGGGCCTGTTCGATCTCCTCCTGGGTGCGGCCGATCTCCTCCCGGCCGTCCCACCCTCGTGCGGGTCGGTCCGGTTCCCCGGCCGCCGCCGGCCGCTAGCCGATCAGGCGGCGGCGCCAGTCCAGAGGGGTGACGGTGACGACCTTGCCGGGGTCGCCGTCCCACTCGGTGCCCAGACCGGCCGCCGCGAGGGCGGCCACGACCTCCTGGCCGACGGCCGCCGCGGTCGCGGGTGCGCCGTCGAAACCGCCGTACAGGAGCGGCAGTCCATGGCCGGCCGCGGCGGAGTCCGTGCCCTGGGAGTGGAAGTAGACGAAGCCGCGGGCGTCCGGCCGGCCCACTCCGCCGATCTCGGAATCGCCGCAGTTCCGGCAGCAGGTGAAGTTCTCGCGGGCCGTGATCCCGGCGGCCTCCAGCGCGGAGAACGCGCGGGTCAGCCGCTCGGGGTCCGTCTCCCCCTGCCAGCCGGCCTGCTCGGCGACCCGTTCCAGCCACAGCCGGTCGGCCAGCGCCCGTGCCTGCTCCCGGGAGACGGGCCGGCGGTCGCCGGTGACCAGGTGGTCCTCGGCGATCTCCGCCAGGTCGGCGCGGGTGACGTAGCCGCCGGCCAGCGCCTCACGGACCCGTGTCTCCAGCTGCTCGCGCTCCTCCGCGCCGAGGTCGGGCGGCGGCACCTCGCGGGCGGGGCCCAGGTCCAGCGGCGTCCACCGCGGTCCGCTGTCCCACCCGGCCTCCTGGCGGGCCCAGCCGGTGAGCACCGCGATGACGGCCCCGGGCCCGTCGGCCGTCGTCCGCCAGTGCCGGTCCGGGGCGCCGTCGCGGTGCTCCAGCGTGTAGTCGCCGCCGGCCTCGTGCCACACCTGGGCGAAGACGTCGGGCAGGTCGGGTATCCGCTGCAGGACCAGGAACCGGTCGCCCGGCCCGCCGATGCACCGGACCAGCCCGGCCAGCGCCTCCGCGGACACACGGACGTGCCGCTCCCGGTTCTCCGTCTCCACCACCGTCTCCAGCATGCGCAGACTCTGGCACACCCCACTGACAGCGGGCACGCGCGCACCGGTCGGCGACAGCGGCGCATCGACCACCACCGACCAGCGCCGTGTCTCCCGCCTCGGCCCCCGGCTAGTCCTGGTGGTCGTCCTCGAGCCTGCGGCGACGTTCCTGTTCACGCTTGGAGTAGGCGGCTGCTCGGATCGCCTCGTCACTCTCCAAGCCTGATCCCAGTGCACCGCCCACGGTGGCGACCGAAGCGACGAACCAGGCGAGCGTCAGGTACTCCGTGAGGTGCAACGGGCTTCGCGTCATGAAAGCGAACACCTGGTCGTTGAGGATGAAAAGCGCCCACACCAGGTTGATGACCAGCAGCCCCGCGTAGCAGACGAGCACCCCGATACCCACGGTCACGACCGTCGAGGCGTTGTACAGAGCCGCCCTCTTCCTCTCTTCCGGCGAGATCTCCGCCGTTCTGTACCACAGGTGCGCGTCCACGATCAGCCAGCCGATCATGAGCGCGATGGATCCGACCATGGCGATCACGAGACGGGGGGTGCTCAGGGACGCGGCAAGGCTCCAGACGGTGGCGTTCACGGTGGCGATCGCTCCCGTGGCGAGTGCGGCCGCCAGGGCCTTCGACAAGCCCGGCACCAGCCGCCACGGCCGGTTGGCCCGGACCATGCCGGCGAGCACCCTGAGGTAGCCGCGGGGCCCGCCGGTGGGTGTACCGGAGATCGGCGGGTTCGTCCTCATCGACCGGGCCCGGACGGACCGGCGCGAGAGGATCGTCGAAGGGGCGCGGCGGCGCGTCCCGCCGACCCGTCAGGCTGAGGACGGCCTCCTCCACCGCCCGCTGGGCCCTCGTCTGCAGCCGCCGGCCCCCCAGTGAGGGCAGGGAGAGCAGCGCCAGGCCGTATTCGTGATTCAGATCCACCACGAGTTTGCGTCCGTGCGAGTGCAGCGGAAGGTCGGTGAGGGCCACGACGACGTCCCAGTCCTCCGCGTCCGCGCGTTCCTTGATCCGGCGCATCACGGTGGGCGGGTCCTCGCTCCCCGCGGTGACCGGCTCACTGACCACCCTGACGTCGAACCGTCGCCCCTTGCCCGATTTTCCGGAGAGCCGGCGGGGAAGTCTCCGCGCCATACGCTCAGCGATCTCCGTCGGCGTGTCCGGATCTGCCAGGAGAGCCACGACCGTGACGCCCTGCGACGGCTTCGGCATGGCTGGACCCTTCGCGTCGGCTGCCCCACGAAACCGCAAGTGCCCACAGGATGCCCCTGGACTGCCGTCGTCGCCACGTGAACACGTCGGATCCCTGCCACCGGGGCGCCTCCTGGTCCTGACGGGGCAATCCGGGGTGGGTCGGTTGGGCCCGGCATGCGCACGTGTTCCCGTGCTCCATCGGTCAAGCTGGGCCTGAACGACAGGGGGCTGGGAGCCGCCCGGCGCCCGCAGCCGGAGGTTGCCATCATGACCGTGATGTCCATCGCCAGGTTCGAGAGGTTCTTCCGTACGGCCGCAGGGCTGAACGTCGACAAGAACGACCTCAAGCGATACAGCGACTTCGTCGACGCCAAGCTCTACGATCTGCTGACCGTCGCCCAGGCCACAGCCAAGGCCAACGACCGCGACATCATCCGGACGTGCGACCTGCCGATCACGAAGGGCCTGCAGGAGAGCATCCATCGCTTCCGGGCGATCGACGAGGAAGTGGAACTCAAGCCGATCCTCGAACAGCTCGCCACCCACCCCCCGCTCGACCGCACACCCGACCAGGACACCGAGGCGTCCTATCCGGACATCATCGGCGGACTCAGCCTCGCCCTTGCCCAGAGCTTCAAGATCCTCCAGCCCGACCTGAAGAACCCCCAGACCCAGCACTGGGACGAAGCCCGAGCCGTCTTCGACCTGCTCCTGTAGGACGCCCGGATTGTGGGGGACCGTCGTCGCGGGGACCATCGGACGCATGGACACAGACGCGTCCGTCGGGTCGGGGGAGCTGTTGCTGGAGGAATTCCTCAGGGCGGCCCAACTGGCATCGCCCGAGGAACTGCCCGTCGTCCTGAACCGGTACGCAGAGGCCATGGGCCTGGGGAGAGCAGCGATCTACCTGGTCGACATCCAGCAGAGACTGCTCGTGCCGTTCGTCGAGGACGGGCCGGATCTGGACCTCGACACGTCGCTGGCAGGGTGGACCTACCGCACCGACTCACTGCGAGTGGAGGAAACCCCCTCCGGTGAGCTGAACGTATGGCTGCCCCTGGCCGACGGAGCGGAACGCCTGGGCGTGCTGGGACTGACCATGGGCACCCTGGACGGGCTCAGACTACGGCGCTGCCGGACGGCGGCGTCGCTCCTCGCGCTGATCATCACATCCAAGCGCACCCACAGCGACACCATCGCCCAGCGCATGCGCACCAGGCCGATGCATCTGCCCACGGAAATGGTGAGCGCCTTCCTCCCTCCCCGCTCCATCGGCACCGGGCGGGTCGTCTCGACGGCGGCTCTGGAGCCTGCGTACGAACTGGGTGGCGATGCGTTCGACCACGTATTCACCGAGGACCTTCTGCACACCACGATCCTCGACGGCATGGGGCACGATCTGGCGTCCGGACTGACCACCGCTGTCGCCATGGCAGGCTGCCGCAATGCCCGGCGCAGCGGGGCAGGCCTCAGCGAACTCGTGGCCACCGTGGACGATGCGCTGGCGACGTGGCTCCCGGAGCAGTTCTGCACGGGTGTCTTCGCTCAACTGCACATGCCCACAGGTGTGCTGAGATGGTGCAACTGCGGTCACCCCGCTCCGCTGCTCATCCGTCGCCACCGTCTGCTCCCCAAGGCGTTCGAGCGGCCGCCCGAGCCTCCGCTGGGCCTGCCCGCGCGTCTCGCCGAGACCGCCCGTCAGGTGCACGAGGTCGGCCTCGAACCCGGTGACCGCGTCCTGCTCTACTCGGACGGCGTTGTCGAGTCCCGCAACGAGGCGGGCGAGGAGTTCGGCCTGGAGCGCTTCACCGACTACATCATCCGGTCGACCGCCGCGGGGCAGAACGCCCCGGAGGTGCTGCGCCTGCTCATCCATGCCGTCCTGGACCACCGGCACAACTCGCTCAGCGACGACGCCACGATCGTGATGTTCGAGTGGCAGCCCCCTGATCCGTGACCGGAGGAGCCGGAGGGCACCTGGGCCCCGGCCCCTCGTCGCCGGGTCACGGCAGGAGCGCGGCGAACGAGTTCGGCACCCGGGATTTGAGGTGCTCCCATTCGCCGGCGCTCACATGAAGCGCCAGAGTTTTCAGGACGGTGCGCACCAGCCTCTCGGCGCCGCCCTCGACGGCGTAGGGGAATTCGCTCCGGACCCGTGCCAGGAACTCCTCGTTGCTCATCCTCACCGGCGTCTCGGCCGGTTTCCAGCCGTCGTAGTAGACGCCCCTGACGATGGTCGGCAACTGGGCGCCGAACTGCACGGCCGTCTCGACCGGGAGACGATCCCGGAGCGGATGCAGCACTGCCCGCAGCGCCGCGTAGGACTGCTTACGCCGTTCCTTGGGCCATCCGAAGGCCTCCTCGACCTCCTTGAGGAGGCGATTGGCTTTGTCCACCATGGTGTCGAACGAGGAGAAACCTGTTTCAACCATGTGTGCGGGCCTTTCGTTCCGGTGTGCCTCGAGGGCTCAGTCCGCGAGGTCGGCCTTGCCGAACAGGACCGCGTAGCTCGAGGGAAGCTGGCTGATGATCTGATTCAGTTCGCCGCCGGTGACGGCGTCGGCAACGGTGCTCAGGACCGCGCTGGCGTCCCACTGCGCCGTACGGGGCCGGGCGTTGGTGCGTTCGGCGACCCGGCGGTGGAATTCCTCGATCCCGAAGCTCTGCGCCCGTTGTGGCGTGGCATCGTGGAGGAACTGTCCCAGCGGGCCGGGCAGCTGGGATGCCAGATCCCTGACCTCTCCGGGGCTGATCCGCTGGGCCAGCACTTCGAGCACGGCCTTGGTGACATGCTCGGCTTCGTCCTGATCCTTGTACTCGCCTCGCTCGCGTACCCGGGCGAGGAATGCGTCGTACTTCATTGCTGCCTCCTTCTGTACGGGTCACCGCTGGTCATGGGGGTCGTCCGGCGCGCTGCCGGACCGGCCGCGTCCGTCCGCCGGCGCATAGCTGCCCTTGCCGACGCCCTTGATCCTGGCCTCCCGCTCGGACTCACGCAGGGCACGGCGGAATCGTCCGGGGCCCCAGGAGCGGCCGGCCACGGCCTGTTCGAGTTGGTCGCGGCTCGTGGGACCGGATTCCTGGAGCGCCTGGGTGATCTGTTCGACCTCGTCGTCGAGGCGTTGTTCGGCCATGGCGGACGTACGGCTCGCCGTTCCCGCGGTGCCGGCCATCCCCGGCGAGTACATCCGGCTGCCCTGCCCGGTGCCCGGGCGGTAGCGGCGGGCTCCGGTGCGCTCCCGCTCCCGGCGGCGCGCGGTGCGGTCGGCGATCCGCTGTTGCCGCTCGTCCGCGGCCCGCCGGTCGCGCTCGGGCAGGCGGCGGTCCCGGGCGTCCTGCGGCGCGGGCTCGTCACGCCAGGCCGCCTCGGCTTCCTCAGCGGTGAGGGGCCGGGCGATGTTCTCCAGAGACTGCTGTTCGGCCCGGACACCGAAGAAGACCTCGGCCAGCCCGCCCAGCGCCATGGCTGCCGCCCCGACCAGGAATCCGATGGCCACCAGGTCCGCGTCGCCACTGTGGATCAGATGACCGAACAGCAGCGGGCCGGTGATTCCGCCCACGGCCGTGCCGATCGCGAAGAACAGCGAGATGGACAGGGCCCGGGTCTCCATGGGGAAGACCTCGCTCACCGTCAGGTAGGCGGAGCTCGCTCCCGCGGAGGCCACGAAGAAGGTCAGCGAGACCAGCAGGAAGAACCACCATGCCGTCAGGGCGCCGTTGACCAGCAGGACGGCGAGGACGGCTGCCACGACGGCGGAGCCGAAGTAGGTGCCCGCGATCATCGGCTTTCTGCCCACGGTGTCGAACAGCCGGCCGAGGAGGAGTGGTCCGAGGAAGTTGGCGATGGCGAAGAGGGCCAGGAAGTAGGGGACCGAGCCCGATCCGACGTCGAAGAAGCCGTTCAGAATCGTGCCCAGGTCGAAGACGATCGCGTTGTACAGGAACGCCTGTCCGACGAAGAGCGCCAGACCGAGAACGGCGCGCCGCGGGTACCGCCGCACGGCCACGCCGGCGATCTCCCTGAACGGGATGACGTCGCGCTGCCGTACGGTCACCGCTTCGCCCGGTTCCGGCAGCTCGCGCTGGATCTCTTGGCGCACCTCAGCCTCGATCCGGTCGACGATGCGTTCCGCCTCGGCTTCTTTCCCGTGGATGAACAGCCAGCGTGGACTCTCCGGTACATGCCGGCGTACCAGCATGACGCCCAGGCCCAGGATGCCGCCCAGGCCGAAGGCCAGCCGCCAGCCGAGGTCGGCCGACAGCAGATTCTCGTTGAGAAGCAGCACGGCGACCAGGCTGCCGAGCGCCGCACCGATCCAATAGCTGCCGTTGATGGCCAGATCCGTCTGCCCGCGGTTGCGGGCCGGAATCAGCTCGTCGATGGCCGAGTTGATCGCGGCGTACTCTCCGCCGATGCCCATACCGGTGACGAAGCGGGCGAGGTAGAGGAACCAGGCGTCGTGCGCGAACGCGGTCGCGACGGTGGCGAGGATGTAGATGCCGAGCGTGAGCATGAACAGCTTCTTGCGCCCGTAGCGGTCGGTGAGCCTCCCGAACAGGAGAGCACCCGCGCATGCGCCGGCCACGTAGATGGCGGCGGCAGTCCCGATGTCGGCACTGGTCAGGTTGATGCCGCTGCCCGGCTCGGTCATCCGGACGGCGACCGCCCCGACGATCGTCACTTCGAGTCCGTCCAGGATCCAGACGGTTCCCAGGCCGATGACGATCCGCCAATGGAACCGGGACCATGGCAGCCGGTCGAGCCGGGCGGGGACCTTGGTGGTGACGACACCGAGGTCGGCGGTGGTGGTCATGCCGCGCCTCCTCGTTCAGGACCATGGTCCGTTCCGTGAGGGACAGAACAGGCCGGAGTGGGCCGGTCCGCCTAATGTGGTCTTCTGTGCTGCGCTGCCACCTCCTCGGACACCGTTATCGCTTTCTTCATGAGGGCGACACGATGCTCTGGCGCTGCGCGCGCGAGTGCGGAGCGAAGGGAAGCAAGCGATATCCGACACCTCAGGACGCCGAGCGTTACGCACGGGCGTTCGACCGCGAGGACCTGGCGGACATGGGCCGACGGACACCGCTGGGCCTGCTCCCTCTCCGGCTGCTGCGCACCTGGCGCCTGCGGCGCCGCAAGGAGGCCGGCGGCGGGTCCCCACCGCGTGAGGGGTGACACGGGACGCACCTGATGACCGACCCCGGAGGTCGCAGCTCGGCAGCCGAGCCGCGGTGCCGGACGGGCGTCCGGAACCGCGGCGTTCGCGTCAGCCGCCGCTTCCGGTGTCTTCACTCGACTCGCTGATCTCGACGCGCCGGGGCTTGGCTACCTCGGCCTTGGGGACGGTGATGGTGAGCACGCCGTCCGACATCTGCGCGCTGATCTTCTCGGTGTCGACCTCTCCGGGCAGCCGCAGCCGGTACTCGAAGGCCCCGGTGCGGCGGGTGCTCCGGCGCAGGACGCCCTTGCGTTCCTT
The DNA here is from genome assembly GCF_040637405.1 of Streptomyces sp. NPDC029526. NCBI lineage: Bacteria > Bacillati > Actinomycetota > Actinomycetes > Kitasatosporales > Streptomycetaceae > Streptomyces > Streptomyces sp. NPDC029526. The sequence continues at coordinate 96,895 of NZ_JBEZWE010000015.1, read as the reverse complement.
CTCCTTGATCTCTCCGGTGACCACCAGCTCCTGGCCGCTCGCCTCGACGTCGACGTCCTTGCTCTTGACGCCGGGGAGTTCGATCTCGACGTGGAAGGCGTCGTCGGACTCCGTGACGTCAGCCAGGGGTGTCCACGCGACTGCGGTCGCCGCGCCTCCCACCGTCGATTCGATCAGCCCGCTCATCTCGCTGAGCAGCTGGTCGAACTCCGTCAGCGGATTGCGGGCCCAGCCGAGCGGCCTGGCCTGTGCTGTGGCACCTCGGTGGTGCCGGACGGGCGTGGCCATTCCCATCGCCTCCTTCTCCTTCTCGTGATCTCGTCGCCCCCTTGGTGTCAAGCGAGCCAAGCGGACTCCTTCGGACGGGTCTGCGGGGAGTCGTCGGTGCCGCCCGGCTCGACCGTGTGGCCCAGGTAGCGGTGCACGAAGTGGATGCTCATCGCGCCGTCGCCGACGGCGGAGGCCACGCGTTTCACCGAGCCGCTGCGGACGTCGCCGGCGGCGAAGACGCCGGGCAGGCTGGTCTCCAGCGTCAGGCAGTCGCGGCCCTGGCTCTGCCACAGTTCGGGGACCGAGCAGGCCTGAGCGTCCGCGCCGGTGAGCACGAAGCCGCGCGCGTCGAGGGCGAGCGCGCCGGACAGCCACTCGGTGTGCGGGTCGGCGCCGGTGAAGACGAACAGGGCCCGCACGGCGAGCCGGCGGTGCGTGCCCGCACGGTGGTCGACCACGGTGACCGCCTCCAGGACCTTGTCGCCGCGCGCCTCGGTGATCTCGGTCTGCAGGAGCACGCGTACCCGCGGGTGACGCTCGATGTGATCGATCAGGTAGCGGGACATGTGCTCGTCGAGGCTCTGCCCGCGGACGAGCAGGTACACCTCGGGCGCGTACTCGGCCAGGAAGAGCACGGCCTGGCCCGCGGAGTTGCCGCCGCCCACCACCGCCACCGGGTCGGTACGGCATTGCTGGGCCTCATAGACGGTCGCCGAGTAGTGCACGCTCGCGGATTCCAGCGGTTCGATGCCGGGCACGCGGAGGCGGCGGTAGCGGGCGCCGGTGGCCAGGACGAGGGCACGGGCGGTGATCTCGCTGCCGTCGGTGAACCCGACGGCGTAGTGGCTGCCCCGCCGTTCGAGCCGGGCAGCCTCCGCCGGCATGCCGATCCGGGCGCCGAACTTCTCCGCCTGGAGCACAGCGCGCTCGGTGAGCTCGGCGCCGGAGATGCCGGACGGGAAGCCGAGCAGATTCTCGATGCGGGAGGACGTCCCCGCCTGGCCGCCGGTGGCCAGCGCCTCGACCACGGTTGTTCCGAGGCCTTCCGAGGCGGCGTTCACTGCGGCCGCGAGACCGGCCGGACCGGCCCCGACGATGAGGAGGTCGAGGTGGCTGTCGCCCGACGGCAGGGGCGGGAGGCCGATCAGCCGGGCCAGTTCGGCGTTGCCGGGATTGCGCAGCAGGGTCGTGTCCCGCCAGAGCACCAGGGGTGTCTCCTCCGGACCGACCCCGAAGCGGCGCAGCAGCGCCTCGGCTTCCTGGTCCGTCTCCAGATCGATCCAGCGGTGCGGCAGGCGGTTGCGGGCGGCGAACTCGCGCATCCGCCTGGTGTCGGGCGAGTAGCGTGAGCCGATGATGCGGAAACCGGCGCCCTGCCCGACGAGCAGGGCACGGCGGCCGAGGCAGGCGCGCAGCACCACATCGCCCAGTGCGGAGTCCCGGGTCACCAGGTCACGCAGTTGGTCCATGGACAGGACCAGGATCTCGCCGGGGTCCCTGACCACGGCGGTGTAGAAGGCCACCTGTCCGTTCAGGAGGCCGAGTTCGCCGATGAAGCGGCCGGGGCCGTGCACCCGTAGCAGCCGTTCGTCAGGCGTGCCGTAGCCCTCCACGATGGCGAGCGCCCCGCTGAGGACGACGTAGAACGACTCGCACCGCTCCCCCTCCCGGATCAGCACGTCACCGGCGTCCACCGTGCGCCGCCGGCCTCGCTGTGCCAGGAGGGCCAGCTGGTCGTCCGAAAGGCGCGGATAGGCGCCGTAGACGTCAGGAGTCTCGAAGGGGACGCTCTCCTTCTGCTCGCCCGGCGCAGGTGCTGCGCCCGGCTGCGTCTCGTGGCCGGGCATCACACGAACGCCTCGTGGGCGAAGCACCACCGCCAGTTCTCGCCGGGCTCCAGCGACGCCGCGATCGGATGGCCGTCGGCGGCGGCGTGACGGCGGGCGTGCCGGTTCGGCGAGGAGTCGCAGCAGCCGACGTGGCCACAGGTCAGGCAGAGCCTGAGGTGGAGCCAGGGGGAATGCGTGGCCAGGCATTCCTCGCATCCCGCGGTGCGCGGGGTCACGGGGCGTACGAGGGCGAGGTGGGGGTCGGTCCGTACGGTCATGGCCGGTCATCCTTTCCCGGCCGGTCCGCGGCCGGCGATCGACTGCTCCACCCATCGCCGCAGGGCAGGGGCAGGTGCGGCCCCCGCCTGCCGGGCGATGGTCTGTCCCTTGTCGAGGATCAGCAGCGTCGGTACTGCCTGGACCTCGAAGCGCTGCGCCAGGCGCGGGTTCTGATCGATGTCGACCTTGACCAGTTTGATCCTTCCCGCGAGATCGGCGGCGACCTTCTCCAGCGCCGGGCTCACCATGCGGCAGGGGCCGCACCAGGTGGCCCACAGGTCGACCACGACAGGAACGGTGGCCTGCTCGACGACCTCGGCGAAGTCGTCGTCACCCGCCTCGGCCGTCCACGGCAGAGGCTGCTTGCAGTTGGCGCATTTGGGGCGGCCCTCGGCGGCCGCGGGCACCCGGTTGGTGCGCCCGCAGTGCGGGCAGGTGACGTGGGTGGCGTGCGGGGTACTCATGCCGCCCGCGCTCCCTTCTCGTCCTCGGGCGGGTCGTAGGTGACCACCAGCTCTCCGTGCGCGGCGTCGACGCGGACCTGCGCACCGTCCTGTACGTCGCCGCGCAGCAGGGCGCGCCCGACCAGCGTCTCGACCTCGTGGGAGATGTAGCGCCGCAGCGGCCGCGCCCCGTACACCGGGTCGTAGCCCTGGTGGGCGATCAGCTCCCGTGCCTCGTCGGTGAGTTCGACGGCGATGCGGCGTTCGGCGAGGCGCTGCCTCAGCTCGTCGAACTGCAGCTCCACGATCCGCTCGATCTGCCGCTCACCGAGCGGCTTGAACAGCACGATGTCGTCGACGCGGTTGAGGAACTCCGGGCGGAAGTGCCCGCGCAGTTCGCCCATCACCAGGGCGCGGGCGTCCGGCTTGACCTCACCGTCGGCGGTGGCGCCGTCGAGGAGGTACTGGGAGCCGATGTTGGACGTCATGATGATCACGGTGTTGCGGAAGTCGACCGTACGGCCCTGGGCGTCGGTGATGCGGCCGTCATCGAGGACCTGCAGCAGGGTGTTGAAGACTTCGGTGTGGGCCTTCTCGATCTCGTCGAACAGCACCACCGAGTACGGCTTGCGGCGTACGGCCTCGGTGAGCTGACCGCCCTCCTCGTAGCCGACGTATCCGGGCGGCGCGCCCATGAGCCGGCTGACGGTGTGCCGCTCCTGGTACTCGCTCATGTCGAGCCGGACCATGTTGTCCTCGGAGTCGAACAGGGCCCGGGCGAGGGTCTTGGCCAGCTCGGTCTTCCCCACGCCGGTGGGGCCGAGGAAGATGAACGAGCCGATCGGGCGGCGCGGGTCGCGGATGCCGGAGCGGGCGCGGATGATGGCGTCGGCAACGAGTTGGACGGCCTCGTCCTGGCCGATGACGCGCTCGCGCAGGATTTCGTCGAGGCGCAGCAGCTTCTCGCGTTCGCCCTCCTTCAGGCGGCTGACGGGGATGCCGGTCCAGGCAGCGACGATGTCGGCGATCTCCTCCTCGGTGACGACCTCGCGGAGCAGCCGTTTCTGCCCCTGCTTCGCGGCGAGTTGCTCCTCCTCGGCCGCCAGCCGGCGTTCCAGGTCCTGGAGGCGGCCGTAGCGGAGTTCGGCGGCGCGGTTGAGGTCGTAGGCGCGTTCTGCCTCCTCCGCCTCGTGGCGGACCTGTTCCAGTTCCTGGCGCAGCCCCTGCACGCGGCGGATCGCCTGCCGTTCCGCCTCCCACTGGGCGTGCTTGGCGTCGGCCTCGCCGCGCAGGTCGGCCAGTTCCCTGCGCAGCTCCTCCAGGCGGGCCTTGCTGGCGGGATCGGTCTCCTTGGACAGTGCCGCCTCCTCGATCTCCAGTCGCGTGACGCGGCGGGTGATCTCGTCGAGTTCGGCGGGCATGGAGTCGATCTCGGTACGCAGCCGGGCGCAGGCCTCGTCGACGAGGTCGATGGCCTTGTCGGGCAGGAACCGGTCGGTGATGTAGCGGTGGCTGAGGGTGGCCGCGGACACCAGCGCGGTGTCCTGGATCTTCACGCCGTGGAAGATCTCCAGGCGTTCGCGCAGTCCGCGCAGGATGGAGATGGTGTCCTCCACGCTCGGCTCTTCGACCAGGACCTGCTGGAAGCGGCGTTCGAGGGCGGCGTCCTTCTCGATGTGCTTGCGGTACTCGTCGAGGGTGGTGGCGCCGATCATGTGGAGTTCGCCGCGGGCGAGCATCGGCTTGAGCATGTTGCCCGCGTCCATGGCTCCTTCGGCGGCGCCGGCGCCCACGACGGTGTGGAGTTCGTCGACGAAGAGCAGGATGTGGCCCTGGGCGGCCTTCACCTCGGACAGCACGGCCTTGAGGCGTTCCTCGAACTCGCCCCGGTACTTCGCCCCGGCCACCAGGGAGCCCATGTCGAGTGCGAACACGGTCTTGTCGCGCAGTCCTTCGGGCACGTCGCCGCGGACGATGCGCTGGGCGAGGCCCTCGACGATGGCGGTCTTGCCGACGCCGGGGTCGCCGATGAGGACGGGGTTGTTCTTGGACTTGCGGCTGAGGATCTGGGTGACGCGACGGATTTCGGCGTCGCGGCCGATGACCGGGTCCAGCTTGCCGTCCCTGGCCTCGGCCACCAGGTCGCGGCCGTACTTCTCCAGGGCCTCGTACGCCACTTCGGGGTTGGCCGAGGTGACGCGCTGGTTACCGCGGATCTGGGTGAGCGCGCTCAGGAACGAGTCCCGGGTGATGCCGTGCTCCTTGAGCAGCCGTCCGGCGGAGGTGGACGAGCCCTCCTCGGCCAGGGCCAGCAGGAGGTGTTCCACGGACACGTACTCGTCCTTGAGGCGTTTGGCCTCCCGCTCGGCCGCGTCCAGCAGCCGGGACAGGCGCTGGGTGACGAACACCTGGCCCGGCGCGGCGCCCGGGCCGGTCGCCTTGGGCCGGCGGGAAAGTTCCTCCCGCACGGCCGCGCGGAGTTCCTGGGGCTCCCTGCCCGCCTGTTGCAGCAGCCGCGGGATCAGACCGTCCTCCTGGTCGAGGAGCGCGAGCAGCAGATGCTCACCGTCCACCTCGGTCTGTCCCATGCGGACGGCGGCGGTCTGCGCCTCCTGCAGGGCTTCCTGTGACTTCTGGGTGAGACGGTTCATGTCCATGGCGGTATGTCACTCCTCGTACCGGCGCGGCGCAGTGCGGCTTCGAGCAGGGTGATGCGGTCCAGCAGATCGAGCACCAGGCCGATGGATGCGTAGTTGAGACACAGACCGGAGCGCAGCCGCTGGATGCGGGCGAGAACCGCCGGGGCGCCCGAGTCGAACACCAGGCGCCCCGCGGCGTCGCGCTCGGCGTCGACCAGGCCCAGGGCGACGAACCGGCGGACCAGGTCGGGATGGACGCCGGCGTGGCGGGCCACCGTGTCCAGGGAGAGCCTGGGCACGGGGACGAGTGCGTACCGCACGGCCGTGGAGCCGGCGCTCGTCCGTACGGGAGGCCCGCCCGCGTCGGCCCGGGCCGTCCTGCCACCGGTCACCCCCCGTGAGGGTCGGTCGCTCATCACGTCCTCCTGGGATCGTACGAAGAGGTGGCGGCGAGCTCCTCGAACAGCTCGCGCTCCCGGTCGTCGAGCTCGGGCGGCACCATCACGCGGAGTTCGGCGTAGAGGTTGCCGTCGGCACCGCGCGGGTTCGGCATGCCCTCGCCGCGCAGCCGCAGCCGCCGGCCACTGGACGAGCCCGCGGGCACCGTGACCTTGGCCGTGCCGCCGCCGGGGGTGGGCACCGGAACCGTGGCGCCCAGCGCGGCCTCCCAGGGGGTGACCGGAAGCTGCACGTACACGTCCCGGCCGTCCAGCCGGAACCGGGGGTGCGGCTGGATGCGGACCCGCAGATACAGGTCTCCCGCGGCGGCGTCACCACTGCCCCGTCCGCCCTCGCCCGCCAGCCGGATGCGCTGTCCGGCGGTGACGCCGGGCGGTACATCGACCTCGTACCGCCGCGGCTGCCCGGTGGGACCGGCGAGCGTGACGGTGCGGCGGCCGCCCCGGTACGCCTCCTCGACGGTGAGCGGCAGTTCGGCCTCCTGGTCCGCTCCGGGGACGCCGCCCGGGGCCCCGCCGGCTCCGAACATGGAACCGAGCAGGTCCTCGATGTCGATGCCCTCCGCTCCGAAGCCGTCGCCGAAGCCGGTGGTGTACCGGACACGGGGGCCGCCCGCGCCCGCGGTCCTGCGAGCGCGGAAACCGCCGCCCGCTCCGGCCGCGACCCGTTCGTCGAAGTCCTCGGGGATCTTGCGGAAGTCCTCGCCGAAGCGGTCGTAGCGGGCCCGGGTCCTGGGGTCCGACAGGACGGTGTACGCCTCGTTGAGGTCCTTGAAGCGTTCCTCCGCCCCCGGGTCCTTGTTGACGTCGGGGTGGTACTTGCGGGCGAGTTTGCGGTACGCCTGCTGGATCTCGTCCTGGCTCGCGGTCCGTGACACGCCCAGCACCTGGTAGAAGTCCTGTGCCATGACGGGTCACTCCCGCTTCGCGACCGTGACGGCGGCGGGGCGGAGCTGGCGTTCGCCGTCCCCGTAGCCCGGGCGCAGCACCTCGACGACGGTGCCCGGTGGGGCGTCCGGGTCGTTGACGACGCCGACCACCTCGTGCCAGGCCGGGTCGAAGGCGACGCCGGTCTCGGCGTGCCGCGGGTAGCCGAGCAGTTCGAGGACGTTCACCGCCTGGTCGCGGACCGCCCGGACGCCCTCGACGATGGCGTCGGGGTCGGATCCGGCGTGGGACAGCGCGAGTTCGAGGTTGTCCAGGACGGGCAGGAAGGCGGCCGCCGTGCGGGACCGCTCGCCCGCCCGCTCGCGCTCCAGTTCCCGGGCGTGGCGCTTGCGGAGGTTGTCGAGGTCGGCGAGCGCACGCCGCCAGCGGTCCTCGAGTTCCCTCAGCTCGGCCGTGTGCTGCTCCTCCTCGGAGGGTGCGGAGCCACCGCGGGACGCGTCGGGGCCGGGTCCCTCGTCCGTGTCGGACCCCGGCCCGTCCGGCGGGCCCGAGGGCGGAAGCTCCCCTCCCGGCGAGCGTACGGCGCTCTCCGGAGCCTGGCCGGCCGGGTCCGGCACGGCCGGGTCGGACTCCCTGGGGTGGATCGGCATGACGGTTCCTCAGTCCTTGTCGAACTCGGCATCGATGACGTCGTCGTCCCCGCCGCCGCTCGGGCCGCCGCCGTCCGGGCCGCCGCCGGTGGTGCCCTGGTCGGGACCGCCCGTGGTGGCGCCGCCGTGATGGGCCGCCAGTCCGGAGAGGACCTGCTGGAGTTCGGAGGTCAGGGGCCGCACCCGTTCCACGCCTGCCTCCTCCTTGACTGCCGCCCGGGCATCCGACACCAGCATCTCGGCGCGTGCCTTCTCGTGCGCGGGTGCGGCGTCGCCCAGCTCGGCGAGGCGCTTCTCGACCTGGTACGCCACGGCGTCGAGCTCGTTGCGGGCATCGACGGCCTCGCGCAGAGCCCGGTCCTGGCCCTGGTTGCGCTCGGCCTCCTGGACCATGCGCTCGACCTCGCTGCGGTCCAGGTTGGAGCTCTCGGTGATGGTGATGCCCTGTTCCTTGCCGGTGTCCCGGTCCCGGGCCCTGACGTTGAGAATGCCGTTCGCGTCGATGTCGAAGGTGACCTCGATCTGTGGCTCGCCGCGCGGCGCCTGGCGGATGTCGGTGAGCTGGAAACGGCCGAGCACCCGGTTGTCGGCGGCCAGTTCGCGCTCGCCCTGGAGGACGACGATGTCGACGGCGGGCTGGTTGTCGTCGGCGGTGGAGAAGGTCTCGGTGCGACGCACCGGAATGGTGGTGTTCCGCTCGATGATCTTCGTCATCACGCCGCCGCGCGTCTCGACACCCAGCGACAGGGGCGTGACATCGAGCAGCAGGACGTCCTTGACCTCGCCCTTGAGCACCCCGGCCTGGATCGCGGCGCCCAGGGCCACGACCTCGTCGGGGTTGACGCTCATGTTGGGTTCCTTGCCGCCGGTCAGCCGGCGCACCAGCGCCTGGACGGCGGGGACGCGGGTGGAACCGCCGACGAGGATGACCTCGTCGATGTCGCTCTCGCCCACCTTGGCGTCGGACATGGCCTGCTGCACCGGTCCCAGGCATCGCTCCACCAGGTCACCGGTGATCTGCTCGAAGGTGGACCGCATGACGGAGTCGGTGAGGTGTTTCGGGCCGGAGGCGTCGGCGGTGATGAACGGCAGGCTGACCTGCGTCTGCGTCACCGAACTGAGCTCGGTCTTGGCCTTCTCGGCCGCCTCGAACAGGCGTTGCAGCGCCTGCGGGTCCTTGCGCAGGTCGATGCCGTTCTCCTTCTGGAAGCCGTCCGCGAGGTGATCCACGAGCCGCCGGTCGAAGTCGTCGCCGCCCAGATGGCTGTCACCGGCCGTGGAGCGCACCTCCACGACGCCGTCGCCGACGTCGAGAATGCTCACGTCGAAGGTGCCGCCGCCCAGGTCGAAGACGAGGACGGTCTCGTGCTCCTTCTTGTCCATGCCGTACGCGAGGGCGGCCGCGGTCGGCTCGTTGATGATGCGCAGTACCTCCAGTCCCGCGATCCGTCCGGCGTCCTTGGTGGCGGTGCGCTGAGCGTCGTTGAAGTAGGCGGGTACGGTGATGACCGCCTCCGTGACCCGCTCCCCCAGCTGCTTGGAAGCATCGTCGGCGAGCTTGCGCAGCACCTGGGCGCTGATCTCCTCCGGCGCGTAGAGCTTGTCGCGCACCTTGAAGCGGGCTGCCCCGCCGTCGCCCTCGACGACGTCGTAGGCCACCGCCCTGGCCTCGTCGGAGATCTCGTCGAAATGCCGGCCGATGAACCGTTTGGCCGAGTAGATGGTGCCCTTGGGGTTGAGGATCGCCTGGCGCCGGGCCAGCTGGCCCACCAGCCGCTCCCCGGTGTCGGTGAAGGCCACCACCGACGGTGTCGTGCGGTTGCCTTCGGTGTTGGGTACGACGGATGACTCGCCGCCCTCCCACACGGCGATCACCGAGTTCGTGGTGCCCAGGTCGATGCCCACTGCCTTGGCCATGAGGAACTCCTCCCGGTGCGGCGACATGCGCCGGCACTGATCGTTCAGGTATGGGCGGGACGCCCGCCGGCACCGGTGGGCCGCAAGCCGCCGAGCAGCCGTACGGCCTCGTCGGCGACCGCTTCGTCCACGACGACGACGTACCGGCTGGGCTCCATCGAGCGGACGGAGGCGAAGTCCCGGCGGCCACGCTGCAGGGCGTACAGCAGCAGGCCGAACAGCGCGCCCACGACCGCCCCGAACACCAGGCCGTAGAGGGCGACGAGCAACGCGGACACGAGGGGGTCCACCCAGTCGACCAAGCCGAAGAGCCAGCCGATCAGCGCGCCGGGAAGCGCCCCGCTGACCGCACCGTGCAGGGCGGCCCGGCCGTAATCCATCCGCCCGACGACCTGCTCGACGAGGCGGACGTCCTGGCCGATGATGGCCACCCTCTCCACGGGAAACCCCTGGTCCGAGAGGTGTTCGACGGTGCGTTCGGCCTCCTGGTACGTCTCGTACGCGGCAACGGGCCTGCGAGGCTGCTCGGTCATTGCCCAGTCCTTCCTGCCGGTGTGCACAGCGGCACCCGACACGCCCCAGACTCCCGAACCGGGCGGCTCCACGCCTCCACCCGGCAGATCAAAGAACGACGGAGCCCGTCCCCCCGCGAGCACGAAACGAACATTTCGGGCATCGTGGTACTCGCTCCGGGACGTCGTCGAGGAGGGTCAATGTCACCGCTCCAGGCCACAGGGACAGGAGTGATCACATGGCAGGCAGCCGGGTCAGGAACACGTACCGGCGCCGTTCCGACCAGGAAGGCCGTCTTCCGTCGGTCCGTCTGGGACAGCACCCCACGATCTTGCGGAGAAGCTCCCGCCCGCCCCTTTCCGCCCTCGCATACCGCAAGCTGCCGGCACTCTCCCGTGCCCTGTTCGACACCCGGGACGAGAGTGAGATCCTGCGCCTTGCCATGGATCACGTGTCGGCCGTCGGCCCGTACAGGGCTGAGGCCGGATACCTCCGAGGGCACGGCCGGCTGATGTTCGGCCCGCAGGCCGGGCAGGACCGCGCGTCGGCCATCGACCGGGCGGTGCGAGAGCTGACGGGGGAAGACAGCCCGGTGTCCGTTCCCGGCCGGTCACGGGGCCGGGCACTGGCCCTGCACGGGCCCGGTGGACTGCACGGCTACCTCGTGGTGACCTCTCGCTCCCGGCCCACCCACGCCCAGCACTTCCTGCTCACCACGCTGGTGCGCCTCGCCGCCGCGGCCCTGTCGGTCGCCGTCGCGCACCGCCGCAGGCAGGACGAGGCGCTGGAGCTGCACCGACTGCGACGGGAACGAACAACCCTCCAGCGGCGGCTGATCTCCCAGCTCGTGGAGGGGGGATACCAGCGAGCCGTGCACGAGGCCCTCGCCGGGGTCGCGGCCGCGGGCGGCGGCGAGGAGGCCATCACCGGCGCACTGCATGCGCTCACCGGTCTTCCCGTGCTGGTCGAGGACCGCTTCGGCCGACTGCGCTCCTGGACCGGTCCCGGCCGACCCGACCCCTGTCCGGAACCGGACCCCGCCCGCCATGAGGAGATGCTCCAGGGGGTCGCCAGAAGAGACGGACCGGTGCGGATCAAGGACCGGCTCATCTCCCTGATACGCCCACGCGGTGAGGTGCTCGGGGTGCTGGCCCTGCTCGACCCCGGGGGCGAGGCCGACGAGTACACCGTGTTCGCTCTGGAGCACGCCGCCACATCACTCGCCCTGGAACTGTCGCACCAGCGCCGGCTGGCGGAGGTCGAACTGCGGCTGCGCCGCGAGTTGGTCGACGATCTTCTGGAGGGCACGGACGAGAAGAGCGCCTACGCCCGGTCCGAGGCGTTCGGACACGACCTTCACCGCACCCAGTACGTGATCGTCGTGCAGTGGAGGGGACGGTCCGCGGACGACGCCTTCGCGCGGACCGTGGGCCGGACGGCTTCGGCCGTGGGCATGCCGTCGCTGGTGACTCAGCGCTCCGACCACGTGGTGCTGGTCGCCGAGGGCAGGCCGCACGACCACGCCCTGTACGAGGCGCTCGCCCGGGAGACCGGCACCCGGGACGGGACGATCGGGGTGAGCGCCCGTTGCAACACCCCGGACGGCATCCCCGGCCGGTACCAAGAGGCACTGCGTGCCCTGGAGGTACGCCGCCGGTCCCGACAGCGGTACGGCACGTCGTTCTTCGACGACCTGGGCCTCTACCGAATCCTGGGGCCCGGCAACGAGTACCGGGAGCTGGAGGCGTTCGTTCACGAATGGCTCGGACAGCTCGTCGACTACGACGGCCGGCACCGTACGGCGCTCGTGGAGACCCTGTCCCGGTATTTCGACTGCGGCGGCAACTACGCCGAGACCGCCGCGTCCCTCGCGATCCACCGCAGCACGCTCCGCTACCGGCTCCAGCGCATCCGCGAGCTCAGCGGCCATGACCTCACGAACGTGGAGGAGCGCCTCAACCTGCAGGTGGCGACCCGGGTGTGGAAGATCATGCTGGGCGGACCCGGTTGAGGCGCCCATACCCTCGACGGGCGCTGCACAGCCCATCCGGCTCACACCACACCCACCCGCACAGCACTCGCAAGAAACCTGTGAGGGACGACGCAGGACGGCCGGCCGACTGACTGTCACCAGCCTGTCCGTCATTCCTGCGGGTCAGCGAACCCTTCCGCGCGGCTTGAGCGGCACTGGAGGCAGCGCAGGAGCAGGCAGCGGGTCCCCGTCGTAGCCCTTGACCTCGCCGAACCGCGTCCCCTCCATCCAGTCGCGGCGGGCCTGCTCGATCTCCTCCTGGGTGCGGCCGATCCAGTTCCAGAACATGATCAGCTCCTCCTCGAACGGCTCGCCGCCGAGCAGCATCAGGCCGGCGTCGGACGCGGCCCGCAGGGGCAGTTCGGTGCGTCCGCAACCGAGGTAGAGCATGGAGCCGGGGACGACCGGGACGCCGTCCACATGGACCTCGCCGGACATGGAGAGCACGGCGTACTCGAAGTCCGGCTCCAACGGCAGGCGCACGTCCGCGCCGTCGGCCAGGGCGAGGTCGGCGCCGACGATCGGGGTGTAGGCGGTGCCGGGCGAGGTGGCGCCGTCGAGGGTGCCCAGGATGAGGGTGGCCTCGATCCCGGGCGCGGTGACGAGGGGCAGGTCGGCGTGGTGCTCGAAACGGGGGTCGGTGTGCCGGTGGGCGTCCGGGAGGGCGACCCAGAGCTGGGCTCCGTGGAGGAAACGGGCGTGCGGGCGGGGGCTCTCCTCCGAGTGGCTGATCGCCCGGCCGGAGGTCATCAGGCCGAGTTCGCGGGGGCGGATCGTCCGGAGGCTGCCCGTGGAGTCGCGGTGCAGCACCTCGCCCTCGTGCAGCCAGCTCACCGTCTGCAGGCCCATGTGCGGGTGCGGGGGCACCTGCATGCCGGGCTCGTCGGCGATGTCGTCGGGTCCGTAGTGGTCGACGAAGCACCAGGCTCCCACCATGCGGCGGCCCAGGTTCGGCAGCAGGCGCCGGACCTCGGTGGACTCGCCCAGCGGGACGCGCCGGGGGCTCAGGAGTTCACGCACGGGCTCCGCCACCACGAAGCCGCGGCCACCGCACAGGGCGGGCGCCGGCTCCCGATCGAGATTGCTCATGGCGTCAACCTAGCCCGGCCGGAGTGCCGGCGTCAGGCCTCGGACGCCATCCCGCACCGGAGGAGTGACCCGGCGAGGACCGCGACCGCGAACGGCCGGCGACCGTGACGAGCGCGTCAGCCACAGCGATCCGGAGTGGTGGAATTTTCAACCACTCGGCCCGGTTGACGCCCGCGAAGGAGGTCACGCGTGAAGACCAAGTACTACGACCACGGGACACCCGCCGAGCGCTGGGAGCGCGCCGGGATGTTCTTCGACGCCAAGGACTACACCCGCGCGGCATACGTCCTGGGCCGGCTGGTCGAGGAGGTGCCCGAGCAGACCGGTCCCCGGCTGCTGCTGGCGCGTGCCTACTACCACTCGGCTCAACTGCGTCGCGCCGAGGCCGAGTTGCGGACCATCGTGGAGCGCGACCCGGTCGAGGGCTACGCCCGGCTGCTCCTCGGCCGCACCCTCCAGCGGCAGGGGCGCGACGAGGAGGCCGAGTCCCACCTGCGCATCGCCTCGGCGCTCGCGGGCGAGTTCGACGGCATGGACGTCGACGCAGCGAGCCCGGGGAGCGCAGAGAGCCCGGCGAACGGCAGGGGCGGGGGCAGCGGCCCCGCCTGATCCGCTCGGGCCGACGCGCGGCACCGCGCTCGGAGGCCGGTGGCCGGCGAGCCGCCGCCCGCGGGGCCGGTGACACCCGCCAGGCCGGTGCCCGGCTCCCCCCACGGGGAGCCGGGCACCGGCCCGTTCGGGGTGGGCACCGGCCCGTTCGGGGTGGGCGCCCGTCGGTGTCACGCCACCGCGCCGGGGCCGCGCCGCGCGCGGCGGTGGGCGATCTCCCCGAGGGCGACGTCCACGGCCAGGAAGGCCGCGAGGGGGATGCCGAACAGGGGGACGAAGTAGCCGAGGACGGCGACCGCCGCGGCCAGTGGGACGAGGACGGCGGGAGGCACCTGCCGCCAGGCTCCGCGGGGCAGGGGGCGGCCGAAGGACGCACCCCGGCCGCGCTGCCACCACATCCGGTAGCCCCAGACGATCAGCAGGACCAGCGCGGCGGCGAGCAGCATCAGCGCGATCTGGTTGGGCAGGCCGAACAGGCTGCCGGTGTGCAGGTCGATGCCCCACCGGGTGAGCTTGGCGAGGACCGGGTAGTCGGCGAAGCGCAGGACGTCGGTGACCTCGCCGGTGGCCGGGTCCACGGCGACCGAGTCCTGCTGGACGGGCCACGCCCGCTGGATCTGCTGGACGACGTAGGCGGATTCCGCGTCGGCCGGGGGGACGATCTCCACCGGGTCGCCCAGGCCCTCGGCGCGCGCGGCGGACAGCACCTCGTCGAGGCCGACACCGTGCGCGGCGTCCCCGCCCGCTCCTCCGGCCGCGTCGTGACCGGCGTGCTCGCCGCCCGCCGCCGCCGACACCGACGGCGTCTGCTGGCCCAGCGCGGCCCGCAGGTCGCCGATGCTCGCGCCCGCATGGGTGGACCAGGTCAGGCCGGTCGCCGAGAGGAAGACGAGCCCGACGGCGGCCCACGCGCCGACGGTGCCGTGCAGGCCCAGGGTGCGGCGGCGGCCCGTGGTGCCGCGCACCGCGCGCCGGGCCCTGCGGCGGGAGAACCAGAGCGCCAGACCGCCCAGCGCGATCACCCCGAGCCAGCTGGCGGCGAGTTCGCTGTAGAGGCGGCCGGGCTCCCCCAGATGCAGGTCCCGGTGGAACTCGTCGATCCAGGTGCGCAGGGGCAGCGCGCCGGTGGAGCCGTACTGTTCCAGCGCCCCACGCACCGTCCCGGTGTACGGGTCGACGAACACGGCCAGCGTGCGGGGGGACTCGACGCCGGGGACGCCGGTCAGCAACACCCGTGTGGTGGCGCCCGGTTCGGGTGAGGGCCGGACGGCGGAGACGGTGCCCTCGGGGTGGGCCTCGCGGGCGGCGGCGACCTGCTGGGACACGGGCAGTTCGCGGTCGCCGACGGGGACGGTGAGTTCGTGGTCGTAGACGATCTTCTCGGCCTGGAAGGAGGCCGCGTACAGCAGGCCGCTGAGGGCGGCGACGAGGACGAAGGGCGCGACCAGGACTCCGGCGTAGAAGTGCAGCCGCAGGACGAGGGGGCGCAGGGTGGCCCACGGGCTCTTCCTGGCCGCGGGCGGGGCGGGTTGCGGGGCCTCGTCCGTGGTGGGTGAGGGGGTGGCGGTCATCGGTGGGGTTCTCCGGGGCGTGTCGGCGGCCGTGGTCGTGCAGTGGTCGGCGCGGCGGGCCGCCGGGTTCCCGCGGGGCGGGTGTGATCCGCGCCATACCGCCGGGACGGGCCGGGGGCGGGCGCGTGGGATCCTGGCGCCATGGAAACGTCGAGTGAGCGCGCGCCGTTGGCGGAGCGGGTGGAGGAACTCCTCGCCCCGGGCGGGCCGTTGCCCATCGTCGCGGCCGGCGATCCCGTGCTGCGGCGGGCCGCGGTCCCGTTCGACGGCCAGTTGGCGCCCGGACTGCTGGCCCGGTTCGTGGCGGCGCTGCGCGTCACCATGCGGGCGGCGCCCGGGGTCGGTCTGGCCGCTCCGCAGGTCGGGGTGGGTCTGCGGATCGCGGTGATCGAGGACCCGGCGCCGGTCCCCGAGGAGGTGCGCCGGGTCCGGGGGCGGGTGGCGCAGCCGTTCCGGGTCCTGGTCAACCCGTCGTACACGCCGGTGGGCACGGCGCGGGCCGCCTTCTTCGAGGGCTGTCTCAGCGTGCCCGGCTACCAGGCGGTGGTGTCCCGGCCCGCCGAGGTGCGGCTGACCGGTCAGGACGAGCGGGGGCGGGCGCTGGACGAGGAGTTCTCCGGGTGGCCGGCGCGGATCGTGCAGCACGAGACGGACCACCTCGACGGCACGCTGTACCTGGACCGTGCCGAACTCCGGTCGCTGAGCACCCAGCAGGCGGTGGCGGCCCGCTGGGCGCAGCCCTCGCCGGAGCGGGCGGCGCGGGCTCTGGGCTTCGGGTTGCCGTGACGCCGAACGGGGGCGGAGGCCCGGTCACGTTCCGGCCCTCGTGACGGCCCCGCCCGGGCACCGCCGGGTCCGCCGCGGGGCGGGCCGAGGCCCGGGGACCCTCGACCCCCTCCTCACCGTCCCGGCGTCGTCCGCCCTGCGGAACCGTCGACCGGGCGGGCCGGCGGCTCAGGCGTCCCGGTACGCCTCCAGCAGGCGCAGCCACACCTCGCTGATCGTCGGGTAGGACGGCACCACGTGCCAGAGCCGGGCGACCGGGACCCGGGCGGCGACGGCGACGGTCGCCGCGTGGACGAGTTCGCCGACGCCGGGGCCCACGAGGGTGAGGCCGCGCAGGATCTCGTCCTCGAGGTCGACGATCATGCGCGCGCGGCCCGTGTAGCCGTCGCCGTACAGGGCGGCCCCGGCGATCGAGCCCAGGTCGACGTCGACGGCCCGTACGCGGTGCCCGGCCCGTTCGGCCTCCGCGAGGGTGAGTCCGACGGAGGCCGCCTCCGGGTCGGTGAAGACGACCTGGGGGACGGTGGCGTGGTCGGCGGTGGCGGCGTGTGCGCCCCACGCCTCCGTGTCGACGGCACCGCCGGAGGCCCGGGCGGCGATGGCGGCACCCGCGATGCGGGCCTGGTACTTGCCCTGGTGGGTGAGCAGGGCACGCCCGTTGACGTCGCCGACGCCGTAGAGCCAGTCGTGGCCGCTCACCCGGAGGCTGTCGTCCACGTCGAGCCACGCACCGGGTTCCAGCCCGATCGTCTCCAGGCCGATGTCGTCGGTGCGCGGGGCGCGGCCGGTGGCGAAGAGGATCTCGTCGGCCTCGATGCGGTCGCCGCCGTCGGTGCCGACGACGACGGTGCCGTCCTCCCGGTGGACGGACGTCACGGAGGTGCCGGTGCGGATGTCGGCGCCGGCCCGGGTGAGCGCCTCGGCGACCAGTTCCCCGGCGAACGGCTCCATGCGGGACAGCAGGCCGTCGCCGCGCACCAGGACGGTGACGCGGGAGCCGAGCGCCTGCCAGGCGGTCGCCATCTCGGTGGCGACCACACCGCCGCCAACGACGACGAGCCGCCCGGGGGCGGCCTTGGCGCTGGTGGCCTCCCGGCTGGTCCACGGTTTGACGTCGGCCAGTCCCGGCAGGCCGGGCAGCGAGGCGCGGCTGCCGGTGCAGACGGCGACGGCGTGCCGTGCCGTGAGGACCTGCCGCTGTCCGTCGGGGCCGGTGACGGTCACGGTGCGTTCCCCGGTGAGACGTCCCCGTCCGCGGTACAGGTCGGCCCCGGTGCTCCGCAGCCAGTCGACCTGCCCGTCGTCCTTCCAATCGCTGGTGAACCCGTCCCGGCGGGCGAGAACCGCTTCCACGTCCAGGGCGTCCTGCACCGCCCGGCTCAGCCCGGGCAGCCTGCGGGCGTCGGCCCGGGCGAGAACCGGCCGCAGGAGGGCCTTGCTGGGCATGCACGCCCAGTAGGAGCACTCGCCGCCGACCAGTTCGCTCTCCACGACCGCCGTGGAGAGGCCCGCGGCGCGGGTGCGGTCGGCGACGTTCTCCCCCACGGGCCCGGCACCGAGGACCACGACGTCGTACGTGTCGGTCTGTGCTGGCGATTGCGTCATGACGTCAGTGTGGCGGGTGGTGTGCGCGTGGGCCACATGGGTAGGGGCGCGGAATACCCGGCCGGGCGGCCGTGTTGTGCCGAGACCGCGCCCGGGCACCCCCGACCCCAGAAAGAGGGACAGACCCATGAGCAGCACCGTGGAGCTCACCAAGGAGAACTTCGACCAGATGGTGACGGACAACGAGTTCGTCCTGATCGACTTCTGGGCGTCCTGGTGCGGGCCGTGCCGTCAGTTCGCGCCGGTGTACGAGAAGGCGGCCGAGGAGAACCCCGACCTGGTGTTCGGCAAGGTGGACACGGAGGCGCAGCCGGAACTGGCCGCCGCCTTCGGCATCCAGTCGATTCCGACGCTGATGATCGTCCGTGACCAGGTGGCGGTGTTCGCCCAGCCGGGTGCCCTCCCGGAGGCGGCCCTGACCGACGTCATCGGACAGGCGCGCAGGCTGGACATGGACGAGGTCCGCAAGTCGATCGCCGAGCAGCAGGCCAAGGGCGGCGAGGGCCAGGACCAGAGCCCGGGGCAGGGGCAGAGCACGGACCAGGGCGCCTGAGCGTCGTCCGAGCCCTTACTCATTCCGGCCGGCGCCGACGCCGGGCGGGCACCGGCGTGAGGCCGGGCGGGCGGACACCGGCGCCGGCTCCGTGACGGACGCCGGGGTGGACGCCGGGCGGTTCGCCCTCCTGATCCGGTACGGACGTGTCCGACCCGGCCCGGGCCGGGCCCGTACCCCCGTCCGGCGGCCGGTCCTTCACCGGTGGCGGTCCCGCCGTGGAGCGGGCGGCAGTGTCAGCTGGACTCCCGGTGGATCACCGTCGCCCCGAGCACCTTGTGCGCCTCCGGAGGCGCGGACGGGTCCCGCACCGCGCGGTCGACCCAGTCGGCCAGTTCCCGGCCGGACGGCAGATCCAGGTGCACGGTGCTCAGCCGGGGCCGCAGCAGCCGGCTCAGCATGAGGTTGTCGGCGCCGACGACGGCCGTGTCCTCCGGGACGCGGACGCCCGCGTCCTGCAGGGCCCGCAGGAGCACCATCGCGTATTCGTCGTTGTAGGTGAACACGCTGTCGAGACCGAGGTCCCGCCAGCGGGCGGCCAGCCGCGCCGCGTCGTCCTCGTCCAGGGCGAGGGGCAGCGGCGTGACGGTGGCGTCCGATCCGCGCAGGGCCTCCCGCACTCCGCTCAGGCGCGGCCCGGAGAAGGTCTCCAGCCCGGCTTCGCGCGGGAGCACGACGCCGACGCGTCGCCGGCCGCGGTCGAAGAGGTGGGCGCCGGCGCTGTGTCCGACGACGTCGTGGTCCATGAGCAGGGCGTGCGCGCCCTCCACGGTGTCCGGCCCGAGCGTGACGACGGCGTGGGCACCGGAGCGTTTGAGGACCTCGACGCCGCGCGGCCCCAGACCCGAGCCGGGGACCAGGACCGCCACGGGCCGCAACTCGGCCCAGGCGCGGGCGGCCTCGTCGTCGTGGGCACCGACGGTGCCGTACTGCACGACGGTGTAGTCGAGGCGGCCCAGCGCGACCTGGAGGTCGGTGATGAAGCGGCTGTAGAGGGGCCCGACGGGGAAGTCGGGCGCCGGCATCAGCACCATGCGGCTGTGGCCGGCCCGCAGACTGCGGGCGGCGGCGTGCGGCACGTATCCGAGCTCCTTCGCGGCCTCGCGCACGCGACGCCGGGTGGGATCACTGATCCGTACCGCACCGGTGTTGTTCAGGACGTAGGAGACGGTGGCACGCGAGACACCCGCGAGGCGGGCCACATCGGCGCTCGTGGGCACGGAGCGCACGGGTCCGCCGGGTGCGGGCGTGGGCGTCGGGGGAATCTTCACCATGACGTACGGCATCCTTGCAGAAGCCCGAACGCGGCCTGCGGCGGGGTGAGTTGAAGGCCGCCGACGGGCCGGGCGGACGGCCCGCCGGCCAGCCGGGCGCCCCCTCTCGCGCCGGGGGAACGGCCCCGCGGGCCGGGCGGACGGGTTGCTCCCGAGCTCGGCGGACGGGTCCCTCGCGAGCTGGACCGACGGGTGCCGCGCGGGCGGACGGACGGGACCCTCGCTGGCCGGACGAGCCCGGTCAGGCCCGGCCGGCCACTCCGAGGCTTCCCGGTGTCACCTGCCCGCGACAGCCGGCCCGGTCCTCCCGGCACCCGGATCGGCCGGAAAGGGCTCGACGGGAGCCGCATCCATGGCGGTCGCAGCACCCTTGGCGGTCGCCGCGTCCGTGGCGTTCGCATCACCCATGGCGTTCGCCGTATCCGTGGCACTCGGAGCACCCATGGCGGTCGCCGCGTCCGTGACGCTCGAGGCGTCCGTGACGCTCTTCGCGTCCGTGGCGGCCCCGGCGCCGGTCGCCCCAGTGGTGCCCGTGACCCGGTCGACCAGATCCCCCCAGGCTGCTTCGAGACGTTCCAGGGGCATCCCGCACTGGCGGGTGAGGTGGTGGATCAGGGCGGCGTCCAGCTGGGCCAGCAGGGTGTGGGCCAGGAGTTCGCAGTCCGCCCCGGGGACCGCCTCGCGCAGCAGCAGCGTCACGTGGTGGTGCAGGAACCGGCGCGCCGGGTGCACGAAGCGGCGGCCGGCGTCCGCCTCGGCGGCCAGTTGCAGCTCCAGTTCGTCGACCCCGCGGCGCAGCACGGCACGGCCGAACGCCCTCAGCCGGTCGGCGGGCGGGGCGCCGGGGCCGAGCGGGGGCGGGCCGGTGAGGAAGGCGGTCTGGAGCTTCTTCTCCGAGTGGTCGAGCAGCGCCGACAGCAGGCCGGTGCGGTCGCCGAACCGGCGGAAGACCGTGCCCTTGCCGACCTGGGCGGCGACGGCCACCGCCTCCATGGTGAGACCGTCCGCACCGCGCTCGGCGACCAGCCGGGCGGCGGCCTCCAGCAGCCGGGCCCGGTTGCGCGCGGCGTCGGCCCGCAGGCACGGCTCCTCCCCGTCGAGGACGGGGTGCAGCAACTCCTGCGGCTCAATGGGCTCCTGTGGCATCGGGCCGGGCGGTCGGGCGAGGGACATGAAGCCAGGGTAAAGCATCGGGAAGAAACTGGACCGCGGTCCGGTTAGAGTGCTAGAACTTCAACCGGACCCCGGTCCGGTTCGTGGCACCCATGCTGCGACCCCTGTCCTGAAGACCACCCCCTGGGAGTACCTCATGTCCGCTCGCATCCTCGCTCTCGTCGGCAGCCTGCGCGCCGGTTCGCACAACCGTCAGCTGGCCGAGACCGCCGTGAAGCTGGCTCCGGCCGGCGCCGAGGTCGCGCTCTACGAGGGGCTCGCCGAGATCCCCTTCTACAACGAGGACATCGACGCGGAAGGGACTGTTCCGGCCGCCGCCGTCCGCCTCCGCGAGGCGGCTGCCTCGGCGGACGCCCTGCTGCTGTTCACCCCCGAGTACAACGGCACCATCCCCGCCGTCCTGAAGAACGCCATCGACTGGCTGTCCCGTCCGTTCGGCGCCGGCGCGATCGGTGGCAAGCCGGTCGCGGTGATCGGCACCTCCTTCGGCCAGTACGGCGGCGTCTGGGCGCAGGACGAGGCCCGCAAGGCCGTCGGCATCGCGGGCGGCAAGGTGGTCGAGGACATCAAGCTCTCCATCCCCGGCTCCGTCACCCGCTTCGCCGAGCTGCACCCCGCCGACGACACCGAGGTCGTCGAGCAGCTGACCCAGGTCGTCACCCGGCTCCAGGAGCAGGCCGCCGCGCCGTCGGCTGCCGCCTGATCGCGCCGGGTTCACCCGATCCGCACAGGGGCCCGGTTCGCTCGATCCGGGCACCTTGTGCCGCCCGCTCCTCACCTTGTGCCGCCCGCTCCTCGACGGGCAACGCTGCCTGTCGCGGCGCCGGCGACACCCGGCACGAACCGTCCGGGCACCCCGCCGTGACGGGCACGGCCCGGGCACCCCGCGACGAGGGGCGACCCGACGACCCGAAGGGCCGGAGCACCACGCTCCGGCCCTTCGGCCGTCTCCGGCCACCCACCCCGAGAGCGTGCGCTCCCACCTCGCCCCGAACGCCGAACCCCGAACCCCCGACGCCGAGGCCGGCGTCGGCGTCGGCGTCGGCGTTGGGGGCTGAACGCCCGGTCAGGCCACCGCCTCGGCCGCGAGTTCCCGCAACTCCGCCAGCGCCACGGCCACCGCCGGCCGTGTGTGGTCGCCACCGCGCGTGCAGGTGAGCAGCTTGCGGTGCGGGTCGCCGGCGCAGCGCACCCGCGTGATCGGCAGGTGGTCCGTCAGCCGGGCCAGCCGAGGGATCAGGGCGACGCCGAGTCCGTGGGCGACGAGGTGGGCGGTGACGTTCCAGTCCAGGGCGTGATGGACCACGTCGGGGGTGAAACCGGCCGCCCCGCAGGCCGACATCACGTGCGGCCGGCACGGGCTCTCCGGCACCGGTGCGATCCACTGCTCGCGCGCGGCCTCCGCGAGGTCCACCCGCTCCCGGCCGGCCAGGGCGTGGCCGTCCGGGACGACCAGGTCGAAGGGGTCGTCCAGCAGCGGCTGCTGGTCGAAACGCTCGTCCCCCGGGGGCGGGTTGCGCGGGGTGGACTCCACGACCGCCAGATCGGTGGCCCCCTCGAAGAGCAGGTCGAAGCACTCCGGCACTCCCGCCTCCAGGATCCGCACCGCGAGCCGCGGATGCCGTGCGCCCAGCCGCGCGGCCATCGGGGCCAGCAGCACCGACACGGCGACCGGGAACCCCGTCACCCGCAGGGGTCCGGCGGGCGCCCCGTGATCGGCCCGCAGGTCGCGTTCGGCCTGCTCCCAACGCGCCTGGATGGCGTCGGCATGCGCCAGCAGGCTCTCGGCGGCCGGCGTGAGCCGCACCCCGCGCCCCTGCGGCTCCAGCAGCACCACGTCGAGCTCCCGCGCCAGTTGCCGGATCTGCTGGGACGCGGCGGACGGGGTGAAGTGCAGCGCCCGGGCGGCCGCGGTGACGGTGCCGTAGTGGGCGACCGCTCTCAGGACGTGCAGCCTGCGCAGGTCAATCATGAAGGTCATGCTTCACGGTCACGTCCACAAAATCAACCTGGACGTGAACGGACCGGACGGCGCACGGTGGCTGTGTCGCGAGGGACGGCACCACGACGGACGACCGACCTCGGCGCGCCCGGAGACGAAGCCGGATCAATCAGCCCAGGGACGGGACCCGGAGGACCGGACCGGGACAGGCAGTCCGGACCGAGACGGGAAGTCCGGACCGGGACAGGAAGACACGACCCGGACCGGAAGACGGGACCGGGAAGACGGAGACGAGAGGGAGCCGACATGAGCGGCAGGACTGACAGGACCGACAGGACCGGCAGGACGGACGGCGGCACGACCGGCAGGGCGACGGGCGGCCCGGTCCCCGGCGGGGACGGCGGCGGGGGCGGCACGCCCGCTCCCGGCACCGCCGCCTGCCCGTACTGCGGATGGCCGGACGGCGCCGAGCCGTTCCACGTGGTGTCGCGCCACCCCACCGGTGCCGGCAGCACCCTGTGGACCCGCTGTGGCTGTGGCTCGCTCCAGGTCAGGGTCGTCGACGGGCGCGGCACGCGTATCGTCTCCCGCAGCAGGCCCGCGGAGACGGGAACGGCCGTCCGGCGGTGAGCGCCTCGCGCCGGCGACGCGGCCGTACGGCCGGACCGGCCGCCCGGCAGCACGCCATCAGCGGGGGCGCGTCCTGGCTCCCGGGTGTCCGGGCGCAGCAGGCGACGGCGTCCGCGGGGTGGCGGAAGCGAAGGCGGGCCGCTCCCCCGCGAGCGGGTCCGGGTGGGGCGGTCGTCCCGGCCGCGTGCACGCCGCACGGACCGGATCGGAACGAAACACAGCGGGGGCCGCCGGCCCTCGGGAGGGAGCGGGAGGCACATGGGAGCGCAGCGGTATCCCCTGTCGGGGGTCACGGTGGTCAGTCTGGAGCAGGCCGTGGCCGCGCCCTACGCCACCCGCCAACTGGCCGATCTCGGGGCCCGGGTGATCAAGGTGGAGCGTCCGGGCGAGGGCGACTTCGCCCGCCGTTACGACACGACCGTGCACGGCCACTCCAGCTACTTCGTGTGGCTCAACCGGTCGAAGGAGTCCCTCACCCTCGACCTCAAGGACCCGCGCGGGCTGGAGATCCTGCGGCACCTGCTCGACGACGCCGACGTCTTCGTCCACAACCTGGCCCCCGGGGCCGTCGACCGTCTGGGGCTGGGCACCGCGGAGGTCACCCGCCACCGCCCCCGACTGATCCCCTGCACCATCTCCGGCTACGGCACCACCGGGCCGTGGGCCGACCGCAAGGCGTACGACCTGCTGGTGCAGTGCCAGACCGGGCTGGTGTCGCTGACCGGGACCGGGGAGGAGACCGCGCGGACCGGCATCTCCGTCGCCGACATCGCCGCCGGGATGTACGCCTACAGCGGTGTCCTCACCGCTCTCTACACCCGCGCCACCACGGGCGAGGCGCACCCCGTGGAGGTGTCCCTGTTCGAGGCGCTCGCGGAGTGGATGGGCCAGCCCGCCTACTACACCCGTCACGGCGGCACCCAGCCGCCCCGGCTCGGTACGCAGCACGCCACCATCGCCCCCTACGGCACGTTCCGCGCCGCCGACGGCCGCGAGGTGCTGTTCTCCATCCAGAACGAGCGCGAGTGGGCGGTGCTGTGCGCCGGTTTCCTGGGGCGCCCCGACCTGACCGACGACCCCCGCTTCGCCACCGGCTCGGACCGGGTCGCGCACCGGGACGAACTGAACTCCCTGGTCGCCGAGCGCTGCGCCCGTTCCGGCGCCGACGACCTGCTGCGGGAGCTGGAGTCCCTGGGCATCGCGTGCGCGGGCGTCAACGACGTCGCCGCCTTCCTGGACCACCCGGTGCTCGCCGCCCGGGACCGCTGGCGCGAGGTCGCGGTGCCGGGCGCCACGGTCCAGGCCCTCCTGCCGCCCGCCGACCTCGCGGGAACCCAAGCCCGCATGGACCCGGTCCCAGCGGTGGGCGCCCACACGGAGGAGATCCTGACGGGGCTCGGGCACTCGCCCGAGTCGATCGCGCGGCTCCGCGCCGACGGGGTCGTCTGACCGGGCCGACCCGGCCCTCCGGTCTGGAAGGAGGGGGCCGACCGGCCCCGCCCTCCGACCGGTGGGCGCCGACCGGCTCGAACGGCACCCCGGCGCCCACCGGGCCGTGGACGCCTCAGGACCGGGGACCGTTTCCGGGCGAGCCGTCCGTGGCACCGTCTCAGGCGTCCCCGGCCGAGCGGTCGAGTGCGGCCAGGACGTCCTCGTCGGTCAGCTGGCCGAAGTCGTCGTACCACTCGCCGACCGCCATGAACCCGGCGGGCCGGTGCAGGCAGACGACCTCGTCCGCCTCCCCCCGCAGCGACCCGGCGCCCTCCGGCGAGCAGACCGGCACCGCCAGCAGCACGCGCGCGGGTGACCGGCGTCGTACGGAGCGCAGGGCGACACGGGCGGTGGCCCCGGTCGCCAGTCCGTCGTCGACGACGATCACGGTACGGCCCGCCAGCGCGGGAGCGGTCCTGCCCCGGCGGTACACCCGTTCCCGGCGGCGCAGTTCGGCGCGTTCCCGCTCGACCACGGCGGTGAGGTCGCCCTCGTCGAGGCCGAGGTGGGCCAGGGTGTGCGGGTCGAACAGCGGGACGCCGTCGCCGGCCAGCGCGCCCACCGCGAACTCCTCGTGCGACGGCGCACCGATCTTGCGGACGACGAGCACGTCGAGCGGCGCGCCGAGCGCTTCGGCGACCTCCCGGGCCACGGCCACGCCGCCGCGGGGCAGCGCCAGGACCACCGGGTCGGGCAGCAGGCCCGCGTCGCCCCGGGTGCGCAGCTCCCGGGCCAGCGCGCGTCCGGCCTGCCGGCGATCCGTGAACCGCATGGGTGCGTCCCGGCGATCGGTGAACCGCATGGGTGCGTCAGCGGGTCGGTTCGGCTCGGCCGATGCCCGCCAGGGCGGAGTGCGGGCGGTCGGCGGTGGCCAGGTCGCCGATGCTGACCACGCCCACGGGGCAGCCGCCGCGTTCGACGACGGGAAGGCGGCGCACGGCGTGCCGACGCATGAGATCCGCCGCGTGCTCGGTGGTGTCGTCGGGGTCGAGCGTCACCAGGGGCGGGCGGGTGCAGACGGAGCCGACCGCCGTCCGGCGCGGGTCGTGCCCCGCGGCGACGGTCCGCAGCACGATGTCGCGGTCGGTGAGGAGGCCGAAGAGGTCGCAGTCGTAGGCCACCAGGACGTCCCCGACGTCGCGCTCGCGCATCAGCTCGGCGGCCCGCGCCACCGTCGTCATGGGTTCCACGGACGCGGTGTCCCGGGACATCACGTCCCGTATCCGGCGGGTCATGGGCACCTCCGGGGGCGGGTGGGACGGCGGGTGTTCCGTCGCCGCCGCTGTCCGCGTAGCCCGCTGGGCGCCGGGTAAACAGTGGGGCCCGCAGGCCCTGCGTGTCGTGCCTGTCCTGCGTGTCCTGCATGTCCTGCGTGTCGTGCGGGACGACGGATGCGGGCGGGCGGCGGCCGACGGGCGGACCCGACGGCCGCCGCCCCCACCGGGGTTACCCCACCGCTCCCGGGACCTCCTCGGTGACACCGTTGAGCGGTGACGCCGGGTCGGTGCCGTACGGGCGGGTCAGCACTTCCAGGCCGTGCCCCGCCGGGTCGCGGAAGTACACCCCGCGCCCGCCGTCGTTGCGGTTGATCCGCCCCGGGTGCCGGCCCTGCGGGTCGGCCTGGACGGGGACTTCGGCGGCCACGAGCCGGGCGAGCACGGCGTCGAACTCGTCCTCCGTGACGAGGAAGGCGTAGTGCTGCACGGGGATGTCGTGGTCCACGGCGGCGAAGTCCAGGGTGACGCCGTTGGCGGTGGTGACGGGCAGGAAGGGTCCGGCCGGTTCCCCGACCTCGAGCCCCAGGACGTGCGCCAGGAAACGGGCGGACTTCTCCCGGTCTCGGGTCAGAACAATGGTGTGGTTGAACTCGACTGGCATACGGCAATGCCTCCATGGGCATCCACGGCGCCTCCATGCCTCACCCGGTCGGTGACCGGCACGCGATGCCGCACGGGGAGCATAGACAACCCGTCGGACGGCGGTCGATCGCCTTTCCGGCGGCGACGCCCGGGCGGTGGGTACTACATGGGCCTGACACCGCCCCGGCTCGGTCACGCAGTCCTCTAGGTCTCCCGTGGGCCGGCCGGAGGAGGGTCCTCGGCCCGAGCTGCCGCCGCCACGCGGTCGGCTGCCCAGGTCAGGAAGTCGTGCACGGTCTCCGGGGGCAGCGGGCGGGCCGCGCGGCGCGGCCGGTCGAAACTGCTCAGCGCCTCGTCGATCAGCGGCCGGAAGGCGGGCTCGGAGCCGGCGACGGCACGCCCCGCCTCCCGTTTGGCGGACCAGTGGCCCGTGCGGCAGAACACCACGGAGCGGCAGCCGTTGAGCACCCGGTTGTCGGCCAGGTGGCCGTCGCCGTCGGCGTGTTCGCGGACCGAGGCCACGAGCGCCCCCAGCACCGCGCGGCGCTCTGGCTCGGCAACGGCCTCCCGGGCCGGCCTGCCGTGCAGCGAGCGCCCGGCGCGGGCGGCGACGGATCGGTCGAGGACGTACCAGAAGGCGGGCGACTCCGCGGCGTCGAAGCTCACCTTCCCGGGCAGCTCCGGGCCGGTGTTCAGGTCGAGCAGGTAGCCCGCCTCGGCGGACGGCCGGCCGGCGAAGTCGGCGTCGTACACGGTCAGTTCGAGCCCGGCGGCCGGGCAGGGCAACGCGGGGTGGGCGAGGGCGGCCGCCAGTTCCGGGAGGGCGGTCCGGGGCAGCGAAGGGTCCACGACCAGGGTGACGTCGACGTCGCTGCGTCCGTGGCGGTAGTCACCGAGCGCGACGGAGCCGACGGCGAGGACACTGACCGGGTGGGTGCCGCACACGGCTCGGGTGCGGTGGACCAGTTCCGACAGGTAGGACTCCAGTTCCGGCGGCAGCGGTGCCGGGCCGGGTCCGGAACCCGACGGAGGCGACTCGGGCTCCGCCCCGGACGGCGGGACGGCAGCGGGCGTAGCGCTCGCCGGGTCGTTCCCCGCGGACTTCACGGGGCGTCCGCGCCGGCGCGGTTGTCGGGGCCGTCCGCGTCGGCGCCTTTGTCGGGGCCGTCCGCGTCGGCGCCTTTGTCGTTGCCGTCGGCGTTGTCGGGGACGGCATCGGCATCATCGGCCCAGAGGTCGTCGCTGTCGCACACCTGGGCGCCCATGTTGCGTTCCATCATCCGCAGGGCGGCGTCCGCGAGATCGGCGTGGATGTGGGCGACGGCGTCGCGGGGCACGATCACCTGGAAGTGGCGGATGTGCGCGTCGAGCGACGAGTAGAGCACGCACTGTTCGGTCACCTGCCCGCAGAGCACCAGCCGTTCGATGCCCTGCTGGTTGAGGAGGTAGCCGAGGGGGGTCTCGAAGAAGATCGAGTGCCTGGCCTTCACGACGAACAGGGAGGAGTCGTCGGGGCGCAACGGCTCCACCAGCCGGGCGTGCGGCCCGGACAGCGCACTGTCGAGCAACTCCCCTTGGTGCGAACGCCATTGCCCGAAGTTGTCGTTCACGTAGATGACGGGCACGTCCCGCTTCCTGGCGCGGTCGATCAGGCCGGAGACGACCGGTACGACGGTCTCCGCGGAGGGCAGCAGCAGTTCCGCATCCGGGTGGTCGTACGTGTTGATCATGTCGATGACGATGAGAGCGGTTTTGGCCATGTGACCAGGGTTCCCCGTCCGGAGGAATCGAGCGACCCCGGCCGATCGGACCGGCCGGGGTCGACGAGACGGAGACGGAGACGGAGAGGGAGAGGGAGACGGCAGCGGGCCCGGTTGTCCCGGACCCGGTCAGCCGCCCGCGGCCGCCGGGGTGCGCGGGGCGGAGTCGGCGCGGCGGGCGAGAGCGCGGCGGACGCCGGTGCCGGTGTAGGCGAGGGCGGCGGCGGACACCAGGCCGAGCAGGATCAGACCGATCGCGTAGTCGTGGTGGATGCCGTAGAGCGATCCCATCACCAGCGGCGGGAGGAAGCCGCCCAGCCCGCCCGCGGCGCCCACGACCCCGGTGACGGAGCCGACCTGGCCCGCCGGGGTCACCAGGGCCACCAGGGCGAACACCGCGCCGCTGCCCGCGCCGAGCGCGGCGGCCATGGCCAGGAAGGCGAGGGTGCCGACCGGGGCGAGCGAGGGGGTGGCCGCCTGGACCAGGGCGGCGGCCATGACGACACCGAAGACGCCTACGAGGACGCGAACGGGGCCCATCCGGTCCGACAGCCAGCCGCCCACGGGCCGCATGGCCACCGCCAGCAGCACGAAGCCGGCCATCCGGTTCGCCGCGTCGGCGTGGCTCAACCCGTAGCCGGTCTTGAGGTAGGTCGGCAGGTACACGGAGAAGGCGACGTAACCGCCGAAGGCGACGGCGTACAGGGCGGATGCCTGCCAGGTGATCGGGAGCCGTGCGGTGCCCGCGAGTCGGCGCAGGAGCGGCTCGGACGGTACCGCGCGTCCCGGCGCGTCCCTGAGCAGCAGCCAGGCGGCGACCGCGTACACCGCGAGTATCACGGCGGTCAGGACGAACGGGGTCGCCATGCCGTTCGCGTCCACCAGCTTGACCGTGGTCAGCGCGCTGATCGCGGTGCCGCCCATGCCCATGCCGAAGACACCGATCGCCAGGCCGCGCCGCTCGGGCGGGAACCAGGCGTTAACGAAGGGGACGCCGACCGCGAACGCGGTGCCGCCGACGCCGAGGAGGAAGCCGCCGATCAGCAGGGCGGGGAGCGAGGAGTGTCCGGCGAGCCCCAGGTACAGGACCGGCACGATGGTCACCGCCGAGACCAGCGGGAACATGGTCCGCCCGCCGAACCGGTCGGTGAGGGCCCCCACCGGGATGCGGCCCACGGAACCGACCACCACGGGCACCGCCACCAGCAGGGACGACTCGAAGGAGGACAGGGCGAGTTCGTCGTGGAACCGCGGGCCCAGCGGGCTCAGCAGCGCCCACGCCCAGAAGTTCACCGCGAAGCCGAGGGTCGCCAGGGCCAGCATGAGCCAGGCACGGGCGGGGACGGGGGGCGGGGCGGTCTTCCTGTTCGCGGTGGTCGACGGCTTCGGCATGCCGTCCTTCCCTTCGTCTGCGGTAGTCAGTCCGCTGCGGTGGTCCGCCGCATCCCGTCACGCGGTCGCGGCGGCGGCCGTCGGGTCGGCCGGCGAGGTGCTCACGCCCCTCCCTCACACGATGACCCGCCGGCCCCGTTCGCACCATGGGGCCGTCGGTCCCGTGCGTCCGCCGCAAGGGTCCCGGGGACGGGGTCCGACCGTCCCCGTCGAACCCCGCCGGTTCCCGGGTCACCCGCCGTGACGGGTTCATGCGCCGGGGGTGGTGCCCGGGGTGGTGCCGGCCGACGGAAGCGCGTGCGCGTGCCGGGTGGGTGCCGGAGGAGCGAGCGCACCTCTTCGGGTGACGGAGGGGCGCGGACCCTCGGCCGGTGGGCCGGACGGCGCACGGGCAGCGCACGGCTGGGCCGGCGCACGGGCCACGCCCGGACGGGCCGCCCGTCGCGTGCGGTGGCCGAGCCGACGGAACCGCGGTCCCGCCTCGGAGCGGGTAACCGGCCTGGTCGGCGCGAGCAACCAGTCTGGTCGGCGCGAACAACCGGCCCGGTCGGCCGGCACGAGCAACCAGCCCGATCGGCGCGACCAACCAGCCCCCATCGGCGCGAGCGGCGGGCCAGCGGTGGGCACCGGACCCGAGCCGGCGGGTCCGGCCGGGGTCAGCGGGTCCGGCCGGAGTCGGCGGGTGCGGCCGAGGTCGGCGGGTCCGACCCGTCGGAAGGATCCGCCCCGCCGGTTGTGCGCCGCCGTCCGTGCGGTCAGTTCGCGACCGGGCGAGCCCGCGGCGTCAGAGCTGCGCGCGGGGTGCGGCCGCCCTCCGGGCCGTAGCCGAAGCGGACCAGGAGGTGCGGGCTGCAACGCCGCCGGGAGCCGGCGACGGCCGCCCGGAGGTCGGGCCACTCCATGGCCTGGTGGAGGATCGACGTGCGCACCCCGTGGACGGTGGCCACCAGCAGGGTGCGCTCCAGCGCCTGCCCCGCCCGCAGCCAGTCCTCCCGCCGGTCCCGGGACGTCCACAGCAGCGCCACCTGGGCGTGCCGTTCGAACCGCAGGGCGGGCAGCGTCAGGCCCGGCGGCAGCGGGCCCGTGAAGTCGCGCATCGGCATGCGCCCGCCCGTCTCCCGGGGACCCACCGCGGTCAGTGGGACGCCGTAGGGGGTGTCCGTTCCTGGTGCGGTGACCCAGGCCCGGGATTCGGCGGTACGGCCGGGGTGGGCGCGGTTGCGGGCCTCCCCCGCGCCGGTCAGCCGCAGCAGACGGCGGGTTCCCGGGATGCCGGGCACGTCGAGGTGGGCACCCTCCGCACGGGCGGCGGCGACCATCTCGGCGACGATCGCGTCCGGCACCGGGCGCCCGGTGAAGGGCATCCGGCTGGTGTGCCGGCGTCCCACCGCGTCGTGGAGGGAGGCCAGGCCGGCGGGTACCCCGGCGATCGGAGCAGCGAGCAGCACGGTGGCCAGGAGATCCGGCTCGTGCGGGTCGGGCAGCAGCCGCACGACGGGGTCCCAGCCGCCGTGGGCCGCGGCCACCCGGAGGTTGAGTACGGCCGCCCCCACGGACAGGTACTGCGCCCGCGCGTGCGGGTCGGTCAGCGGCAGGATCCGGCGCCGGTCGGCGCGCACTTCCACGGTGCCGGTGGTCGCGTCCAGGCCGAACCGCCAGGGCTGGGTGTTGTGGATCGAGGGCGCCGCGACCGCGGCGGTGAGCAGGGCCTCCACGGCCGTCGCGTCCACGGGTCGACTCTGCTGCATATCGGCTCCTTCTCCTGAACTCCCCCCGTACGCCCAGCCTGCGCCGTCGTCTCGCCCCGGGAGGAGGGTCGACCGGGGCCGCCGCCGGGGCCATGTGGCCCGGGCCCCGCCCCGGTGAGGGCGGGGCCCGGGCAGCACGTACGAACGGGTCGTTCGGAGGGCGGACGGTCACCGTCCGGGCCCGGCGGCCCCGTCGCAGCCGGCGGCAACGGCAGGAACGCCTGCGCGACGCGGTGGGCGACGGTGTCCCACCCCGCACGCGCGTCGGCCTGGCCCACGGCACCGCCGTCGCCGTCCTGCCCGGCGCGGAGGGACGCCCCGGTGCCCCGGTGCCACGGGCCGAGGTCGCGGGGACCGGACGGAAGGGCGTGACGCGTAGGTGCCCGGACCGGGCTGAGGTCCCCCGGTTCCGAGGACCTCAGGCCGCCCTCGGGCGAAGGCGGCCTGAGCTGCCCGTACGGCACCCGGCACGCGGGCCGACCCCCGCGCGGGGTGCCGTACGGTACGCCTGTGACCGAGTACAGCCCCGACAGCGCCCCGGGCCGCCACGGCCCCTCCGCCACCACCGAGGCCGCACCCCACGAGGTGGGCCCGGTCCGCACCGCGTACGCGCCCGTGCACGACGGCGACCCGGATCCCGGGGAGATCGTCTGGACGTGGGTGCCCTACGAGGAGGCCGACGGGCGGGGCAAGGACCGGCCGGTGCTCGTCGTCGCGCGGGAGACGGGCGGGACCGTCCTGGCAGTGCAGTTGTCGAGCAGGCCGCGCAACGGCGACCGGGACTGGGTGCCGATCGGCGCCGGACCGTGGGACCGGACGGGCCGCGATTCCTGGGTCGGCATCGACCGCGTGCTCCGGCTGCACGAGGAGGGCATGCGCCGGGAGGCCTGCGCCCTGGACCGGATGCGCTTCGACCTCGTCCGCCACCGGCTGCGGGAGCGGTACGGCTGGACCTGACGGCGCGGCCGGGTCCGAGCGGCCTGGTGCCCGAACCGGTCCGGAGTCCCGGGCCGGTGCTGACCTCCCGAACCGGTCCCGGACGCCCCAGCCGGTGCTGACCTCCCGGATCGGTCCCGGTCCCGAAGGGACACCCGAGCCGGCCCCGGAGGGACACCCGAGCCGTTCCCGGACACCCGGGCCGGTCGCGGGTGCCCGCTCCGGTCAGGGACGACCGGGCCGGAGGTGACCAGAGGCTGTGGGCTGCGGACGTGGCCCGGTGCCCGGGCCGTCGTCCCGCCGTGCCGCCGGTCAGGGACCGGCCACGGCCTCCGGCCGGGTCGCGAGGTCCGCGAACGCCTGCTCGAACGCCGCGCGGGTCGCGCCCCCCGCCGTGCGGTCCAGCACGGCGAAGACCACGTGGCCGAACGTCCCGGCGAAGCGTCCCCCGGGCCCGATCAGGGACCGGAACGCCCCTGCCACCACGGCCGGGTCGTTGCGGAAGACACCGCAGCCCCAGGCACCGAGCACCAGGCGCCGGTGGCCGACGGCCGCCGCCGTCTCCAGCACACGCCCGGCGCGCTCCGTGACCGCGCCGGGGATCTCGGCGGCCCGTTCGGGCAGCCGGCGCAGGATCACCCCGGCGTTGGGCGCGGGCGAGGTGAGGAAGTGGGCGGTGAAGGGCTCGTCGAGCAGGCGGCCGCGGTCGTCGCGGAAGACGGGCACCGCCGGTGAGTGGATCACGCGGTCGGTGTAGAACGGGTCCCGGTGGGTGCGGTGGTGCTCGTAGAAGGCGGGGGCCCGCAGCAGGCAGGTGTGCAGCGCGGAGGCGCGGCACAGGGCCTCCTCCTGGGCCTGGGCCCCGTTGAGGTAACCGCCCCCGGGGTTGCGGGCGGAGGCGAAGTTCAGCACGGCGGGCGCGTCGGCCGTCCCGTCCGGTCCGCCGTCAGGACGTACCGGGCCGCCGTCAGGACGTACCGGGCCGGCGTCGGGACGTAGGACGTCACCGTCGGAAGGTGTCGGATCACCGTCGGAAGATGTCGGGTCACCGTCGGGACGTACCGGTGCGGCGTCCGCGAGGCTGGGCCCTTCGGTCCGGCCGGACGGGTGGCCGGCGGGGGCCGCCGGTGTGGTGACCAGGCGCCGGGCGGCCTCCAGGCTGCTCTCGCCGGTGACCTCGATCCGGGTGGCCGTCGGCCGGAGGTCCGGTACCGGCACCGGTTGCGGCCCGAACATCCGGGTGCCCTCCCGCGCGGCCCGGACGGCGGCCGCGAGGTCGTGCTCGCGTCCGTCCGGGGCGCGGTACCGGCCCGCCGCGACGATGCTCTCGGTCTCGCGGGCGAGGCCGCGCAGCCGCGCGCTCACGCCGCGACCCCCGTACGCGCCGTGACCGCGCGCCGCGCGATCTCCCCCGTGTTCCCCATACCGGGATCCTGGCCGATCACGGTCGGGCCGTGCAACGGGATTTCCTGTTGCCCGCGGGCCGCGGAACCGGCGGAAAAGCACCGGCGAACGGGCGGAACGGGAGGATGACGGGCGCGCGACGCCCGTCCTCGCACTCTTGTGTCCCGGCACCACGAGGGTTTTGAGTGGACGGGGTCGTGACCGGTTCGGGGGGCTCGGATCCCGGACCGGTGGCATCGTGGACCCTCAGGAGGAGTCCGACATGTCCGATACGAAGGATGCCCCCGGTGCTCCGGAGGCCGTGGTCACGGAAGCCGACGCGGAAGCCCTGGTGCGGGGCATCTGCTTCAAGACGGGACCGCCGCGCCGTCTCGGTGTCGAGGTGGAATGGCTGGTCCACGAGCTGCGGGAACCGCGGCTCCCCGTCACAGCCGAACGACTCGAAGCGGCCTACGCCGCCCTGCGGCCCGTTCCCCTGAGGTCCGCACTCACCGTGGAACCCGGTGGTCAGCTGGAGCTGAGCTCGCCGCCCGCCGCCACGCTGATGGAGTGCGTCGCCACCGTCTCCGCCGACCTGGACGCCGTCCGCGCGGTCCTGCGCCGGGACGGTCTGTGCCTCGTCGGACTGGGCCACGCCCCCTGGCACACGCCCCGCCGGTTCCTGCGCGCGCCCCGCTACGACGCGATGGAGGCGTGCCTGGACCGCACCGGTCCCGCCGGCCGCTCCATGATGTGCGCGTCCGCGTCCGTGCAGGTGTGCGTCGACGCCGGACACGAGGAGCCGGGTCCGCTCGGCCACGTCCGTCGCTGGTGGCTGGCCCACCTGCTGGGCGCGGTACTGGTGGCCGTGTTCGCGAACTCGCCGCTGGCCGGTGACCGGCCGACCGGCTGGCGGTCGACGCGGCAGCTGCGCTGGGAGCAGATCGGCCCGGACCGGGCCGGCGGCCCTCCCCAGGACGCGGATCCTCGCGGCGCGTGGGCCCGGCACGTTCTCGACGCGCCGGTGATGTGCGTGCGGCAGGACGACGGGCGGGCATGGGAGGTGCCGGACGGGCTCACGTTCCGCGCGTGGGCGCGTTCCGGTGTCCCCCGGGCGCCGACCCGGGACGACCTGGCCTACCACGCCACGACGCTGTTCCCGCCGGTACGGCCGCGCGGTCACCTGGAGCTGCGGATGATGGACGCGCAGCCGGGCGACGACGGCTGGATCGTGCCGCTCGCGGTGACGGCGGCACTGTTCGACGACCCTGAGGCGAGCGAGACCGCCTACCGGGCGGTGAAACCCCTGGCCGAGCGCGCGCTGGGCCTGCCCGCACCGCACAACGCGCTGTGGCGGGACGCCGCCCGCGCGGGCCTGGCCGACGCGGAGCTGCGCGAGGCGGCCACGGTCTGTTTCGCGGCGGCGCTGGAGGCGCTGCCCCGGCTGGGCGCCACGGCGGAGGTGGTCGACGCCGTCGACGCCTTCCGGGAGCGCTACGTGGCCCGCGGCCGGTGCCCCGCCGACGACCTGCTCGACGCCGCGCTCCCGACACCGTCCGGCGGCCCGCCGAGGCGTGCGCCGCTTCCGCACGGGAAGGACTTCCCCTCATGACCGACCCCGCACTGGACGCCGACGCGCTGCGGGAACGCGCGGTCGCCTCACTCGTCGCCGCCCGGGACCGCACCACGCTGCTGACGAGCTGTGTCGACGAACCGGACCTCACCGCGCAGCACTCGCCCCTGATGTCGCCGCTGGTGTGGGACCTCGCCCACATCGGCAACCAGGAGGAGCAGTGGCTGCTGCGGGCCGTGGCCGGCCAGGAGGCGCTGCGCCCCGAGATCGACGGCATCTACGACGCCTTCGAGCATCCCCGCGCCGAACGTCCGAGCCTTCCGCTGCTGCCGCCCGAGGAGGCCCGCAGGTACGCGGCCGAGGTGCGCGGCCGGGCCCTGGACGTGCTGGAGGCCGCCGCCTTCACCGGAGCGCGGCTGACGGAGGCCGGGTTCGCGTTCGGGATGATCGCGCAGCACGAACAGCAGCACGACGAGACGATGCTGATCACCCATCAGCTGAGGCGGGGACCGCAGGCGCTGACCGCACCGGACCCGGAGCCGGTCCCGCTGTTCACCGGGCCTTCCGAAGTCCTGGTGCCCGGTGGGCCGTTCACCATGGGCACGTCCACCGAACCGTGGGCGCTGGACAACGAACGGCCCGCGCACCGGCGGGAGGTGACGCCGTTCTTCATCGACACGACGCCGGTCACCAACGGCGCCTACCAGGCGTTCGTCGAGGACGGCGGCTACGACGACCCGCGCTGGTGGACGACGGCAGGATGGGACCACGTCCGCGGGGCCGGCCTCGTCGCGCCGCTGTTCTGGCGGCGGGACGGCCGGCAGTGGCTGCGGCGCCGGTTCGGGGTCACCGAGGTGGTGCCGCCGGACGAGCCGGTGCTGCACGTGAGCTGGTACGAGGCCGACGCCTACGCGCGCTGGGCCGGGCGGCGGCTGCCCACCGAGGCCGAGTGGGAGAAGGCGGCGCGGCACGATCCGGTGGCCGACCGCTCGACGCGCTACCCGTGGGGCGACGCCGAACCGGGGCCCGGCCACGCCAACCTCGGCCAGCGCCACCTGCGTCCGGCGCCGGCCGGCAGCTATCCGGCCGGGGCGTCGCCGCTCGGGGTGCGCCAGCTGATCGGTGACGTGTGGGAGTGGACGGCGAGCGATTTCCTGCCGTACCCGGGGTTCCGGGCGTTCCCGTACAAGGAGTACTCGGAGGTGTTCTTCGGGCCGGAGTACAAGGTGCTGCGGGGTGGCTCGTTCGCCGTGGACCCGGTGGCCTGCCGGGGGACGTTCCGCAACTGGGACCTCCCGGTGCGGCGGCAGATCTTCTCCGGGTTCCGCACCGCGCGTTCGGCGGAGGCTTCCTGATGTGCCGTCACCTGGCGTACACGGGGCCCGAGCTGCCGATCGGTGCGCTCCTGGTGGAGCCGCCGCACGGCCTGTACCGCCAGTCCTGGGCGCCGCGGCGGCAGCGTTACGGGACGGTCAACGCCGACGGGTTCGGGGTCGGCTGGTACGCGGACGGCGACCCGGTGCCGGCCCGCTACCGGCGGGCGGGGCCCGTGTGGGCCGACCTGTCGTTCGCGGATCTGGCCCGGGTGGTGCGCACCCGGGCGCTGCTCGCGGCCGTGCGGGACGCGACGCTGGCCGGTGCCGACGCGGAGGCCGCCGCCGCGCCGTTCGCCGCGGGGACCTGGCTGTTCAGCCACAACGGCGCGGTGCCGGGCTGGCCGGGCTCGCTCGCGCCGCTGGTGCCGACCCTGCCCGCCGCGGAGGTGCTGGCGATGGAGGCCCGCACCGACTCCGCGTTCGTGTGGGCGCTGGTGCTGGCCCGGCTGCGCGCCGGGGACGCCGAGGGGCAGGCTCTCGCCGACACGGTCGTGGAGGTCGCCGAGGCGGCGCCGGACGCCCGGCTCAACCTGCTGCTCACCAACGGTGACACGATCACGGCGACGGCCTGGGGCGACAGTCTGTGGTACCGGTCGCGGACGGGCGGCGGCACGGTGGTCGCCTCCGAGCCCTACGACGACGATCCGCACTGGCGGGAGGTCCCCGACCGCACCCTGCTCGCGGCGAGCGGCACCGACGTGCTGCTGACGCCCCTCAAGGACCCGGCCGCCCCTCCCGCCGCTCCCGACCGTTCCGCCGCCCGCCCTGCCGGTCCCGCCCCGCACGCATCCGACGCCCCCACCGAGGAGCCCTCCCCGTGAGCCCGTTCCAGCTGACCCGCACCCTGCCCGAGGACGCCACGGACGCCGCCCTGCGCTCCGACGTCCGTCACGGCCTGACCCGCGAGCCGCGGACCCTGCCGCCGAAGTGGTTCTACGACGCACACGGCAGCGAGCTGTTCGAGCGGATCACCGAGCTGCCCGAGTACTACCCGACCCGTGCCGAACGGGAGATCCTGCTAGCCCGGGCCGACGAGATCGCAGCCGTCTCCGGCGCCCGCACCCTGGTCGAACTGGGCTCGGGGTCGTCGGAGAAGACCCGGCACCTGCTCGACGCACTCACCGGCCTGCACACCTACGTGCCCGTCGACGTCAGCGGGAGCGCCCTCACCCGGGCCGGACAGGCCATCGCCGACGAGCGGCCGGGACTGCGGGTGCACGCGCTGATCGCCGACTTCACCTCCTCCCTGACGCTGCCCGACTCCCCCGGCCCCCGGCTGGTGGCGTTCCTCGGCGGCACCATCGGCAACCTGCTGCCCGACGAGCGGGCCGGCTTCCTGGCGTCCGTCCGCGGACTGCTGGCCCCGGGCGACACACTGCTGCTCGGCACGGACCTGGTCAAGGACGAGGAGGTGCTGGTCCGGGCCTACGACGACGCGACCGGAGTGACGGCCGCCTTCAACAAGAACGTGCTGACGGTGATCAACCGCGAGCTGGGCGCCGACTTCGACCCGGACGCGTTCGCGCACGTGGCGGTCTGGGACGCGGACCGGGAGTGGATCGAGATGCGGCTGCGCTCCCGTACGGCACAGACGGTGAAGATCCCGGGCGTGGGTCTCGTCGTCGACTTCGCGGAGGGCGAGGAGCTGCGCACGGAGGTGTCCGCCAAGTTCCGTGAGGAGGGAGTGCGGGCCGACCTGGCCGCCGCCGGGTTCGAGTTGACCCGGTGGTGGACCGACGGGGCGGACCGGTTCGCGCTGTCGCTGAGCGTGGCCCGCGAGGAGTGAGCGCCCCTCCGGGCGCCCGGGCAGGACCAGGGCGGGAGACCCGCCGGGCGCCCGGCCGGTCCGGCGTGTGCGCCGGACCGGGCGGCGCGGGCCGGAGGTCCGCCCTCCGGGATCCGCCTCCGGCACCGGTTGTCCGGATCCGCCTTCCCGGCCGGGCCGCCCGGTCCCCCGGCGCCCGGGCGGTCAGTGGATGTCGACCTCCAGCGCCTCGGTGATGCGCCGGGAGGCGCGCCTGCCCTCCTCGGCCGGGTCGGCGCCCTTGAGGACCTTCGTCATGAAGTCCTTGATCGGGTTGTCCGCCTCGACGCGGCCCCACTCCGGTGTGCTCGGGGTCGCCCGGCCCCGGGCGGCACCGGCCGCCATGGCCGCGACGGCCTCCTCGCCCCCCACGGTGTCGGCGAGGGTCGTCTTGTTGGGCACGTAGTTCATGGTGCGGGCCAGGTCGGTGTTCCACTTGGTCCCGACGAGTTCGGAGACCACCGTGACGGCGGCCTTGCGCTGGTCGGTGACCGCCGGGATCACCAGGTCCGAGCCGCCGGTGAAGACGGCACCGGGCCGGCCCTCCTTACGGCCGGGGACGGGGAAGTAGCCCAACTCGCCCTCCAGGTCCGGGTTCTCCTTGAGGACGGCGCTCACCACGCCGGGGACCGCCACGATCTGGGCCACCTTTCCCTCGGCGAACACGCCCGCCTGGGGCGGGTGTTCCTCGTCGGCGTCGACCGGGCCGTCGCCGAGGGCCTGCAACCGGCGGTAGAAGTCCATGCCGCGCAGCGCGGCGGGGCTGTCCAGCGCGCCGTGCCAGACCCCGTCGCGTTCCTCGGCGAGTTCGCCGCCCTCCTCCCAGATGAACCCGGCGAGGGTGTACCAGTCCTGCCCGGCGAGGTAGATGCCCTGGGTGCCGCCGGTGTTGAGCTGTTCGGTGACGGCGAGCCACTCGTCGCGGGTCTTCGGCAGCTCGGTGATGCCCGCCTGCCGGAAGAGGTCCTTGCGGTAGATGACCACGCGGTTGGCCGCGTACCAGGGGATCCCGTACTGGCGGGAGCCCCACTTGCCCGGTTCGGCGAGGCCGGGCAGCCAGTCGTTGCCGTCCCAGTCGCGCAGGGACTCCAGGGTGAGGTCGAGGAGTTTCTGGCCCTCGGCGTACTGGGTGACCTGGGTGTTGCCCACCTCGATCACGTCGGGGCCGTCGGACTCCTCGTCCCCCAGGGCCCGTTGGACCTTCTCGCCGATGCCGGTCCAGTCCTGGATGCGGATGTCGACGTCGATGTCGGGGTGCCGGCGTTCGAAGTCCTCGGTGAAGCGGTCCAGATAGTCCTGCGACGCGCTGTGCCGCATGAGCCACACCGTCACGGTCTGCCGCTCGGCGGAACCGCCGGGCAGGAGGCCACAGCCACCGAGGAGGGTGGCGGAGACACAGACGAGGGCGAGCAGACGAGGTCTCACGAGGGGTCCTGTTCTGTCTGACGGGACAGTGCGGGGCCCGGCGTGGGGGGACGAGCGGGCGCTCGGACGGGTACCCGCATCTTGGTATGGACCAATGAGAGCGGTCAAGGGTCCTGGGTACCCGCCCGCTGTCTCGCGCTCCGCCGCGCCGTGGGGCACGGTGGAGTGACTCGTGTTGCAGGTGGTGTCCGCGACGGGACGCGGAGCCGCCACGGAGAGGAGCCCTCGCATGTCGAACCACACGTACCGCGTCACCGAGATCGTCGGCACGTCGCCCGACGGTGTGGACCAGGCCGTTCGCAACGGCATCGCCCGCGCCTCGGAGACCCTGCGCAATCTGGACTGGTTCGAGGTGACCCAGGTACGCGGTCACATCGAGGAGGGGGAGATCCGCCACTGGCAGGTGGGACTGAAGGTCGGCTTCCGGCTGGAGGGCACGGACTGAACCGTCCGACCGGTGTGCCCGGCGCAGCGGACGCGGGTCGGTACGTCCGGCTCAGGGGGACGGGAGGGCCGCACCTGACTCAGGTGCGGCCCTCCCGTTCCTGGGCCGCCTTCAGATCGCCCGAGGGGGTCGCCCACCGGGCGTGCAGCACGGTGAACCCCGCCTTGCGGGCGTCCGCGCAGACCAGTTCGTCGTCGTCCACCAGGACCCGGACCTCCCGGCCGCGGGCCAGCCGGCGCAGCACGGCCAGTTTGGTGAACCGGGCGGGCCGCCGGTCGGAGTCGCCCCGCATGTGCAGCGCGCCCTCCGGGAGCCCCTGGGCGGCGAGCCACCGTGTCGTGTCACGGCGGCAGCGCTCGGGCCGCCCGGTGAGGTAGACGATCTCGCACTCCCGCGCGCTCTCGTGCACCAGCGCGATGCCCTCGGCGAGCGGCGGATCGTGCGGGGCGGCGGCGAAGAAGGCGTCCCAGTCGCGGGGCCTGCGCTCCAGGAACCGCTGGCGGTGCGCGGTGTCGGCGAGCGTGTTGTCCAGGTCGAACACGGCCAGCGGACGCCGCTTGCTGCTGTCGGTCACGCGCCCAGCCTAGAGGCTCCGCCGGCCGGGGGCGGGGCGGCGGCCCCGCGGCCGAGCAGGGCGACGATGCCGCGGCCGAGCGGGGCGGCAGGCCCGCTGGGCGACGGTCCCGGGACCGGGCCGCGTAGAGGGGCGGAACAGCGGGGCCCGGCCACGCAAGAGGCGAACCCCGGGACCAGGCCGCTCACCTGGGCAGGGCACCGGGACCGGGCCGGCCGCTCACCTAGGCAGGGCACCGGAACCCGCGTCCAGGCGGCAGACAGGGGGAGCGGGGAGCGCACAGGACGGCGGGCGGGAATGGCCGGTCGGTCCAGGCGTTGAAAGGGGTGTGACCACGATGCTCTCCCGTACCCGGTTCTCCGTCCTGGACCGCTCCCGCACCCGGGAGGGCCACACCGATGCCGAGGCGCTGCGTGACACCGTGCGGCTAGCACGGGAGGCGGAGCGGCTGGGCTTCCACCGGTTCTGGGTGTCGGAGCACCACGGGGTGCCCGGGGTCGCCGGTTCGGCGCCGACCGTGCTGGCCGCCGCCGTCGCCGCGGCCACGCGGACCATCCGAGTGGGCACCGGCGGGGTCATGCTGCCCAACCACCGGCCGCTGGTGGTGGCCGAGCAGTTCGGGGTGCTGGAGTCCCTGTACCCGGGACGGATCGACATGGGGCTGGGCCGC
Source organism: Streptomyces sp. NPDC029526 (assembly GCF_040637405.1). Lineage (NCBI taxonomy): Bacteria > Bacillati > Actinomycetota > Actinomycetes > Kitasatosporales > Streptomycetaceae > Streptomyces > Streptomyces sp. NPDC029526. Next base: position 55,309 of record NZ_JBEZWE010000015.1, on the reverse strand, counting down.
TCGGTCGGCTTCACCGACGGGGTGCGCCGGGCCCTGGGCCGCGACAAGGAGGACGCCGAGGACTTCGGCGCACAGATCGACGAGCTGCTGGGCTGGTTCCGGGGGACGTCGCCGACCGGAGTGCGCGCCCGGCCCGCGGAGGGCCTGGTCGTGCCGCCGTTCGTCCTGGCCATGGGGGAAGGTGCCCGGATCGCCGCGCGGGCCGGACTGCCGATGGTGATCGGCGATCTGCGGAGCCGGGACCGCATGCGCCGCGGTATCGACCGCTACCGCGCGGAGTTCGAGCCGTCGGTGTGGGCGGACGAGCCCTACGTGGTGATCTCCGGCACGGTCGCGGTGGCCGCCGACGAGGAGAGCGCGCGACGGCTCCTGGTGCCCGAGGCGTGGTCGATGGCCCATGCGCGCACCCGCGGCACCTTCCCGCCGCTGCGGCCCGCCGAACGCGTGGAGGCGACGGCGATGACGGCCAAGGAGCGCGAGCTGTACACCGCCGGCCTCGCGGGGCACATCGCCGGGACGGAGGAGCAGGTGGCGCGGGCGCTGGAGTCGGTGCTGGAGGAGACGGGCGCCCATGAGGTGCTGGTCACCACCAGCACGTACGACCGCGACGCCCTGCTGGACTCGTACCGGCGGCTCGCCGCGGTGGTCGGCGCGGCCGAGGGCGCGCACCGGTGACACCGCACCGGCGCGCGCCGTCGCCCGCCGGTCACTCCGTGCGGCGCTGCTTGTGCGGCACGTCCTCGACGCCCTCCGCCTCGATGCGCTCCTTGCGGACCTGACCCCGGACGGTCTCCTGGTCGGTCTCCTCCTCCGTGGTCAGGCGCACCCGTTCCACCGGGACCGTCTCGGTCTCCACCACCGGACGTTCCTCGTGCAGGGTGACCTCGTGCTCGGCCTCGCCGATCTCCGGTCCGGACAGCGCCTCGTCGCGGTTCTCGGCGGTGATGGGCTCCCGCTCGATGCGCACCTCCTCGCGGCGCACGGGCACGGTCTGCTCCACCTCCTCGGTGACCACGTACTTGCGCAGCCGGGCCCTGCCGGTCTCGCGCCGCTCGACACCGACGTGCATCTCCTCCTCGGAGCGCGTCATCGCGCCGTCGTCGCGGGTCCCGGCCTCACGCCCGGCGGTTCCGGCCGTACCGGCCATGCCCGCGGTACCGGCCGTGCCCGCCATGCCCGCGGTACCGGCCGTACCCGACGTCGTGGCGTCGTCCTCGGCGTGTCCCGGCTCGTCGGACAGCACGTTGTCCCAGTTGATGCCGTAGTAGTCGTACAGGCGGTGCTCCTCGGACGCGGACAGGTGTCCGCCCGCGTCGACGTCCACCTTCGGTGCCCCCTTGACCTTGTCCTTCCCGTACGGGACCTCCAGGTGGTCCTCGACCAGGGTGGCGTCGTGGATCGGGACGAACGACTCGCTGGAGCCGAACATGCCCGTCTTGACGCTCACCCACTCCGGGCGCCCGCTCATGTCGTCGAAGAACACGTGCTTGGCGTCACCGATCTTGTTGCCCTCACCGTCGTAGACGGGGTGATCCAGCAGGGTCGGGATCTCATCGCGGGTGATCATCTGATGTCACCCTCCTTTCGGACTGGGACTACTCCCTTCCGGTTCTCCGCCAAACCGTCACAGAAACAGACATAAGCTGTAAAGAGCACTTGATTTCCCGCAGTGCTCACCCCTGGCCACCGGCCACCGGCGTTCCGCCGGACCCCTGCGACCGCCCCTCCCCCGCGCGGTCCCTCCCTGATCCGCGCCGTGTCCGGCAGGGCCCGCAACCGGTCCCGGCCGAGGTGGAGCACCCGCCTCGCGCGACCGGCGGCCCGCCCGGGGGCCGGTACCGGATGCTCTCGGCCTTCGCGACCACACGGGCCGGGCGCACGGACCGGCGGGGCCGGCCGACACACGGCCCCGGCGGGACGGGCAGGGCGGCCCCGTGCGAGGAACGCAGCAGCCCGGACGCGGGGAGCCGGCGGGCAGGCCGGCGGCCCACGCGGACCGGTCCGGCCGGGAGGCCGGAGGACCGGAGCACCAGAGGACCGGAGCACCGGACCAGCCACAAAGCCGTACGGCTCGAGCACCGGACCGGCAGAGAGGGCGCGAGGCCGGAGGGCCGGCCCGGTGGAGCCGGGAGCAGCCGGACCGGTGAATTCGGACGCCGGACCGGTGGAGCCGGGAGCAGCTGGACCGGTGGATTCGGGCGCCGGACCGGCCTGCTCGAACAGCACGAGGCGGGACCGGGGATGAGCACCACGCCCGGTCCCGCCCGTCCGCCCTTGCGGCGAACGCTGGGGGCGGCCCTACCGCTTGGCCGCCTTGCGGGTGGCGCGCAGCCACTCCTTGTTCATGCCCGTGATGGAGGTGAGCGGGATGCCCTTCGGGCAGGCCGTGGCGCACTCGCCGGCCAGGGTGCAGCCGCCGAAGCCCTCCTCGTCCATCTGCGCCACCATGTCCAGGACGCGGGTCTCGCGTTCGGGGGCGCCCTGGGGCAGCACGTTGAGGTGGTTGACCTTCGCCGCGGTGAACAGCATGGCCGCGCCGTTGGGGCAGGCGGCGACGCAGGCGCCGCAGCCGATGCACTCGGCGTTCTCGAAGGCGAGGTCGGCGTCCGGCTTGGGCACCGGGGTGGCGTGCGCCTCCGGGGCCGAGCCGGTGGGCACGGTGATGTAGCCGCCGGCCTGGATGATCCGGTCGAAGGCCGACCGGTCCACCACCAGGTCCTTGATCACCGGGAAGGCGGAGGCCCGCCACGGCTCGATGTCGATGGTGTCGCCGTCCTGGAAGGACCGCATGTGCAGTTGGCAGGTGGTGGTGCGCTCGGGCCCGTGGGCGTCGCCGTTGATGACGAGCGAACAGGCGCCGCAGATGCCCTCGCGGCAGTCGTGGTCGAAGGCGACCGGGTCCTCGCCCTTGAGGATGAGTTCCTCGTTGAGGGTGTCGAGCATCTCCAGGAAGGACATGTCGGCGGAGATGCCGTCCACCTCGTACGTGGACATGGCGCCTTCGGCGTCGGCGTTCTTCTGCCGCCAGACGCGCAGGGTGAGCTTCATGCGTAGCTCCGCTGGGTGGGGTGGACGTACTCGAAGACGAGGTCTTCCTTGTGCAGGGTGGGGGCGGTGCCCGTGCCGGTGAACTCCCAGGCCGCCGCGTAGGCGAACTCGTCGTCCTTGCGCTCGGCCTCGCCGTCGGGGCTCTGCGACTCCTCGCGGAAGTGACCGCCGCAGGACTCGCTGCGGTGCAGTGCGTCGAGGCACATCAGCTCGGCGAGTTCGAGGTAGTCGACGATGCGGTTGGCCTTCTCCAGCGACTGGTTGAACTCCTCGCCGGTGCCGGGGACCCGGATGCGGCGCCAGAACTCCTCGCGGATCTGCGGGATGCGTTCGAGCGCCTTGCGCAGGCCCGTCTCGTTGCGGGCCATGCCGCAGTACTCCCACATCAGTTCGCCGAGTTCGCGGTGGAAGGAGTCCGGGGTGCGGTCGCCGTCCACGGACAGCAGCAGGTTGAGCCGGTCCTCGGTCTCGGCCAGCACCTCCTGCACAACGGGGTGGCCGGCGTCGACCTCCTCCTTGTGCGGGTTGCGGGCGAGGTAGTCGTTGATGGTGGCCGGGAGGACGAAGTAGCCGTCCGCCAGGCCCTGCATCAGCGCGGAGGCGCCGAGGCGGTTGGCGCCGTGGTCGGAGAAGTTGGCCTCGCCGATCGCGAACAGGCCCGGGACGGTGGTCTGGAGGTCGTAGTCGACCCACAGGCCGCCCATCGTGTAGTGCACGGCGGGGTAGATCCGCATCGGCACCCGGTACGGATCCTCGTCGGTGATCCGCTGGTACATGTCGAAGAGGTTGCCGTACTTGGCCTCGACGGCCTTACGGCCCATCCGCCGGATGGCGTCGGCGAAGTCCAGGTAGACGCCCTGGCCGCCGGGGCCCACGCCCCGGCCCTCGTCGCAGACGTTCTTGGCGGCGCGGGAGGCGATGTCGCGGGGGACGAGGTTGCCGAAGGAGGGGTAGATGCGTTCCAGGTAGTAGTCGCGCTCGTCCTCGGGGATCTCGTTCGGCGGGCGGGTGTCGCCCTTGGCCTTCGGCACCCAGATGCGGCCGTCGTTGCGCAGCGACTCGCTCATCAGGGTCAGCTTGGACTGGTGGTCGCCGGTGCGCGGGATGCAGGTCGGGTGGATCTGGGTGAAGCAGGGGTTGGCGAAGTACGCGCCGCGCCGGTGCGCCCGCCAGACGGCGGTCGCGTTGGAGTTCATGGCGTTGGTCGACAGGTAGAAGACGTTGCCGTAGCCGCCGGTGGCGAGGACGACGGCGTCCGCGAAGTACGTGTCGATCCTCCCGGTGATCAGGTCCCGGGCGACGATGCCGCGCGCCCGGCCGTCGACGACGATCAGGTCGAGCATCTCGGTGCGCGGGTGCATCTCGACGTTCCCGGCGGCGATCTGCCGGGACAGCGCCTGGTAGGCGCCGAGCAGCAGCTGCTGGCCCGTCTGGCCGCGGGCGTAGAAGGTGCGGGAGACCTGGACGCCGCCGAAGGAGCGGGTGTCGAGCAGCCCGCCGTACTCGCGGGCGAAGGGCACGCCCTGGGCGACGCACTGGTCGATGATCTCCACCGAGATCTGGGCCAGGCGGTGGACGTTGGACTCGCGGGAGCGGAAGTCGCCGCCCTTGACGGTGTCGTAGAACAGGCGGTGGACGGAGTCGCCGTCGTTGCGGTAGTTCTTGGCCGCGTTGATGCCGCCCTGCGCGGCGATGGAGTGGGCTCGGCGCGGGGAGTCCGTGTAGCAGAACTGGATGACACGGTAACCCTGTTCGGCGAGCGTGGCGCCGGCGGAGCCGCCCGCGAGCCCGGTGCCGACGACGATGACGGTCTGCTTGCGCCGGTTGGCGGGGTTGACCAGCTTCGCCTCGAAGCGGCGCGTGTCCCAGCGTTCGTGGACGGGTCCGGCGGGTGCCTTGGTGTCGGCGACCGGCTCACCGGTGCGGTAGTCGGCGTAGGAGGTCATGTCAGCTCACCACTCCGGTCATGACGCCCACGGGCACGGCGACGAAGCCGGCCGTGAGCAGCAGCGCGAGTACGTTGGCGGAGATCTTCAGGGCGCGGTCACGGGTCCTGCTGCCGACGCCGAGGGTCTGGGCGGCGCTCCAGAAGCCGTGCCGGATGTGCAGTCCGAGCGCGAGCATCGCGACGATGTAGATGACGTTGCCGTACCAGGTGGAGAAGGTGTCCACGACGTTCTGGTAGGGCTTGCCGGACTCGAACCCGCCGGCGTGCACGTGGCCGGTGGTCAGGTCCAGGATGTGCCAGACGATGAAGAGGCCGAGGATGACCCCGCCCCAGCGCATGGTGCGGGTGGCGTAGCTGGTGCGGGCCTTCTTGTGGACGTACTTGCTGGGGCGCGCCTTGATGTCGCGGCGGCTGAGCTGGTACGCGGAGACGGCGTGCGCGACGACCGCGAGGACCAGCACGACGCGGACCCCCCACAGCGCCCACTCGTAGTGCAGCAACGGTTCGCCCAGGGTGCGCAGCCAGTGGGCGTACTGGTTGAAGTCGTCGGTCCCGAAGAAGATCTTCAGGTTGCCGAGCATGTGCGCGACCAGGTACAGCAGCATGATCAGGCCGCTGACCGCCATCACCGTCTTCTTGCCGACGGTCGAGTCCCACACGCTGCGTGCCATGGACGGTCGTCGGTCCGTCCGCGTTGCCAGAGCCATGTCATCAGACGCTAGGGCCGAAAGGCCTCATCGGTCCAAGACATGGAACGCCTCGTTTCCATAGGGATCACCTATGGCAGGGCTAGGATGGCCGTATGCAGTTCCACCAGCTCCAGTACTTCGTGGCCGTCGCCGAGACCCGGCACTTCACCCGGGCCGCCGAGCTGGTCCACGTCGCGCAGCCGTCGCTGTCGCAGCAGATCAAGGCCCTGGAGCGGGAACTGGGCGCCGATCTGTTCCTGCGGGCGCGCGGCAACATCACGCTGACCGCCGCGGGCGAGGCGCTGCTGCCGCTGGCCCGTCGGATCCTGGCGGACGCCGACACGGCCCGGCACGAGGTGCAGGAACTGGTGCAACTGCGCAGCGGCCGGGTGCGCCTGGGCGCCACCCCGAGCCTGTGCACGGGCCTGCTTCCGGACGTGCTGCGCGCCTTCCACGACCGCTACCCGGGCATCCGGCTGCTGATCGAGGAGGGCGGATCGCACGACCTGGTCCGGGAGCTGGCCCGCGGCGCCCTCGACCTCGCCCTGGTCGTCCTGCCGCTGCCCTCCCCCTCCCCCGCCCTCACCACGGTGGAGCTGCTGCGCGAGGACCTGGTGGTCGTCTCCTCGCCGGACGCCCCCGCGCCGGGCCGGGGCGGGCGGTCGGTGCGCATCGCGGACCTGGAGGGCGAACGGCTGGTGATGTTCCGGCACGGTTACGACCTGCGGGAACTGACCGTGGCCGCGTGCCGGGCGGAGGGCTTCGAGCCGGACTTCGCGGTGGAGGGGGGCGAGATGGACGCGGTGCTGGGCTTCGCCCGGGCCGGCCTCGGGGTCGCGGTGGTGCCCCGCATGGTCGCCGCGCGCTCCGGCCAGGGCCTGCGTGTCACCCCGCTGGCCGGTCCCGGCCTGGACCGCACCATCGCCCTCGCCCACCGCAGCGACGTCGCACCCCCGCGCGCGGCCCGCGAACTCCAGCGGATGCTGCTGGAACGCTGACCGGCGCGGGCGGGACCGGCTCCCGCGGGGACGGCCGGGGTGCCCCGGCCCCGGCTCCCGCCGCCGTGCGGGAGCCGGACGACGCCGCCGCCGGGGCTCAGCCCGCCGCGTCCACCAGGGCGAGTTCGTGCAGGCGCTCGGGCGGGCCGGGGCGGGCGTAGTACCAGCCCTGGGCCGTGTCGCAGCCGAGTATGCGCAGTTGCTCGGCCTGGGCGCCGGTCTCCACGCCCTCCACGGTCACCGCGAGGTCGAGGCTGTGGGCGAGCGAGACGATCCCCTCGACGATCTTGAGGTCGACCGGGTCCGCCGGGAACTGCTGCATGCTCTGGGTGAAGGAGCGGTCCAGCTTCAGGATGCTCACCGGGAGCCGGCGCAGGTTGGCGAGGTTGGAGTAGCCGGTGCCGAAGTCGTCCAGGGCGATGTCGACGCCCATCTCCGCCAGCCGGCGCAGCGGTTTGAGCAGGTCGTCGTCGGCGCCGATGAGTGCCGACTCGGTCACCTCCAGGCACAGCGCGTCGGGTGCCACGCCGGCCCGTTCCAGGATGTCCACGGTGTCCTGCACCAGGCCGGGATGGGTGAGCTGGCAGGGCGAGAGGTTGACGTTGATGCGCAGCGGGCCGAGCGTGTCCGTGCCGCCGAGCCGTTCCTGCCAGTCGCGGGCCTGGCGCACCGACTGCTCGAGCACCCAGCGGCCCAGCGGCACGATCAGCCCGGTGTGCTCGGCGAGCGGGATGAACCGGTCCGGGGAGAGCACCCCGTGCTGCGGGTGCAGCCAGCGCACCAGCGCCTCGGCACCGCGCACGCTGCCGTCGCCGAGGTGCACCAGCGGCTGGTACTCGATGAAGAACTCGCCCCGCTCCAGCGCGGCCGGCAGGGCGGTGGTCAGCCCGTGCCGGGTGATGGCGCGGCGGTCGGCCTCCGGGTCGGCGAGCTCGAACCGGTTGCCGCCCGCCGACTTGGCCCGGTACATCGTGATGTCGGCGCTGCGCAGCACCTCCGCCGCGCTGCGCTCCCCGGCCGGACCCTCGACGATGCCGATGCTGCCGCGCACGGTGAGTTCACGGCCGTCGATGCTGATGGGGGCGAGCAGCGCGTTCATGATGCGGCCGGCGAGTTCGTCGGCGCCGCGCCGGGTGTCGGGGCCGGTGGTCAGCGCGACGAACTCGTCGCCGCCGAGCCGGGCGACCATCTCGCCGGGCGCGGTGGCGCAGGCCTGGAGCCGGTCGGCGACCTCGACGAGCATCCGGTCCCCGGCCGCGTGGCCGAGGCTGTCGTTGACGGTCTTGAAGCCGTCCAGGTCGAGGTAGCACAGGCCGAACCGCTGGCCCTCCCCGGCGCCGAGGGCCTTCTCCAGGCGTTCGAAGAAGAAGGTGCGGTTGGGCAGTCCGGTGAGCGCGTCGTGGGTGGCCTCGTAGCGGAGCCGGAGGTTGAGCAGCCGCCGCTCGGTGGTGTCCTCCATGAGGGCGAGCTGGTACTGGGGGCGGCCGTCGGCGTCGCGCAGCAGGGAGACCGTGAGATTGGTCCACAGGACCGTGCCGTCGGAGCGGTAGAAGGCCTTCTCCAGGTGGTAGTGCTCGCGTTCGCCGCGCACCAGCTCCTCGTAGAGCCGCCAGGTCTGGGGGGCGTCGTCGGCGTGTGTCCAGTCCCGGACGTTGCGGCCGCGCAGATGGTGCTCGGAGATGCCGAACATGCGCACCAGGGCGCCGTTGACCTGCAGGACGGTGCCGTCGAGGTCGGCGATGCCGATCCCTATGGCCGCGCCCTCGAAGACCGCGCGGAACCTCGCCTCGGTGGCGTGCAGCGCCTGCGCCACCACCCCCTGGGCCTCCAGCGCGGCCCGCGCGACGGCCTCCTGCTCGGCCAGGGTGCGTTCGCGCAGTGCCTGGGCGAAACCCGCCGCCATGGCGTGCTGCAGCCGGGAGCAACGGGCCCGCAGGGCCTCGCGGTCGCCGTCCCCGCCGCAGTAGAGGACCAGGTAGGCGTCCACGCAGTCCAGGCTGCGGCTCAGCGCCTCCGGGTCGGTGCAGTGGGCATGGACCAGGGCGGCGCCGACGGCCTTCCCGGCCTCCGGGTCGAAGGTCCTGGCGAGCAGCGCCTCGCTCAGCCGCCGTGCGGGGTCGATCAGTTGGCGCTCGAACTCGGGCCGGGTGGACGAGGTGGAGGTCACCGGGTAGACCGCCCGGCTCCAGATCGTCGCGAACCGCCGCAGTCTGTCCTCCGGGCCGTCGGGTTCCGCGTTCACCGCTTGCGTCCCACGCCGGCGAATCCGGAGAAGGCGAACGGATCCACGTCCTCCTCGGGTGTCTCCGGCCGCCACCGCGGCATCGGCACCAGCCCGGGTTCCACCATGTCGTACCCCTCGAAGAACCGCGCGATGTCCTCGCGCGTGCGCATGATCAGCGGGTTGCGGGTGTTGCGGTAGACGTCCACGGCCCCCTCGGCCCGCTCGGGCGGCAGCGGGATCCCCTCGTAGGAGGCGTGGGTGAGGACGAGCATGCTGCCGGGCGCGAGGGCCTCGCGCAGTTCGGCCACCGCCGTGTACGGGTCGTCCGCGTCTTCCACGAAGTGCAGTATGGCAACCAGAAGCAGGGCGACCGGCCGGTTCAGGTCGATCAGCCGCTCCACCTCGGCACTTTCCAGGATCTCGCGGGGCCCCAGCAGGTCGGCCGCGACCACGTCGGTCCGCTCGTCGCCCCGGAGCACCTCCCGGCTGTGCGCCACCGCGACCGGGTCGTGGTCGACGTACACGACGTGCGCGGCGGGTTCGGCGGCCCGGGCCACCTCGTGGACGTTGCCGAACGTGGGGATGCCGGAGCCGATGTCGAGGAACTGCGTGATGCCCTCGCCGACCGCGAAACGCACGGCTCGTCGCATGAAGGCACGATTCGCCTGCATGATCTTGGGCAGTCCCGGCATGAACTCCATGGCCTTGCGCGCCGCCTCCCGGTCGACTTCGAAGTTGTGCGACCCGCCCAGGTAGAAGTCGTACATCCGGGAAACGCTCGGCACCGTGATGTCGATGCTCCGTGGGGCCCAGGCGGGACGCTCCATGTATGTCTCCAAGGCGAAGGCGATCCGGTGTTCGAGAGCAGAGGCTACTGATCGCCCGCCAACGGAGCGACCTGAAACGGAAATTGACCGTCCGTTCCCGGTCACTGCCTCTGGCACGTGCCGAATTGATACCCCGATAGATGGTGACGAAAAGTACCCGCGGCATTCCGGAGAGTTCCGGTGTGCCGCGAAAGACGGGGAGAAGGACACCGAAATTTCCCCGAGTTCCAGTCAATCACAGCAAAACGGTCCGCCCCTCCGCGCGCGGCGGAGAGGCGGACCGGGGTCGGCGGTGCCGAAGTGGACGACACCCTGGGGAGGTTGCTACTTCTCCGGCGCGCCGACCGGCTTGCCGTCGGGACGGACGGCGTACCACGTGCCGCCCACGCCCTGACCGTTGGTGTCGCCGGGTTCCTTGTCCCCGGCGAAGGTGTAGATGGGCCAGCAGTTGATCGTCTGCTGCCGGGCGCCGTCGGGGCGGGTGAAGGTCATGTAGTTCTTCTTCTGGATGCCCTTGGTGTCGTCGATGTCGACGGGGGCCACCACGGGCCACTTGTCCAGGCAGGCGCCGGTGCAGGCCGAGACGGGCTTCGGCCAGGCCTCGTCCTTCGCGAAGCGGTAGACCGTCATCCCGTTCTTGTCGACGACGATCTCGCCCAGCTTCGGGTCCTTGCGGGTGGACAGTCCCGGCTGGTCGGCCGCCTGTGCCTTCTTGCCGTCGGGCGCCAGCGCGTACCACTTGCCGCCCACGCCCTGCCCCTTGGTGTCGCCGGCGTTGACGTCCTTGACGTAGCGGTAGGCGGGCCAGCCGGCGACGGTGAGCTGCTTGGTGCCGTCGGAGCGGGTCACCTCGCCGAGCAGCGAGGCGTCGATGCCCTTGCCGGCCGTGGCGTCGTCGGCGGGCACCGGGGGCCAGGTCGCGGCGCAGTCGCCGTCGCAGTTCGACTTGGGCGGCTTCGCGGAGTCCTGGTCGAAGCGGTAGAGGGTGAGGCCGAGGCCGTCGGTCACCACCTTGCCGAGTTCGGCGCTGTCGGCGGCGGACAGTTCGCCCGCGGTGTTCGCCGGTCCGGCGGAGGGCTGCCCGGCCCCGCCCGCCTTGTCCCCGCCGGCGCCCGCGTAGTCCCCCGCCCCCGCCGTGGCGCCCACGTTCTGGCTGCTGGAGGGCGGCGGAGCGTCCTGACCGCACGCCGTCGTCAGCGCCAGCACCGCCGCGGCGCTCGCCACCAGGGAGGCGGTCCGCCAGGAGGTCTTCATCGTCAACTCCACATCATCGCCAGGGTCGTGCAGCGCTCTGCCGTGCCGCCGCTCGACGATGGGTACGCACCGGAGCACCGGTCGTGTTCAAACCGCCCGGGACTTTTTCCGGAACTCCCGGTTCCTCGACCGGGGTGCGGTGCTCCGGAGCCGACGCCGGCGCCTCGGCCGACCGCTCACCGGCGGGAGCGCCGGTACCCCGGGCACCCGCTCCCCGAGACGGCCGCCGGCGCCCCGGGGTGACGCCCCGCACACCCGTGCGCCGTCGTGGCCGCACAGCCCGCCCGGGCTTCAATCCCGCACAGCAGGAATTAGCTCCATCGGGGCAAACGACCGGTACCCGGGCGTGTCCCCGCACCTCCGGGCTCATGATCTTCGTCGTGCAAGGACTCGTACCGACCTCCTCGGCCCTCGTGGCCCGCGTCCTGGCCGCGGCGGCGCTGGGCTGGGCCCTACTCGGCGCGCCCGGCGCGGCGTCGGCGGACGCCTGCGCGTACGCCTCGACCGGACCGGACGGCACCGAGGCGGTGGCGGTCGCCGGCAGCATGACCTGGCCCCTGCCGCCGAAGTGCTCGCCCCCCGCCCCTCCTCCGACGCCCACCCCCACACCGACACCCACACCGCCGCCACCGCCGCCTCCACCACCTCCGCCACCTCCGCCGCCGGAACCGGAGCCGACCCCTCCCCCGCCGCCGAAGCCGAGCCCGACGGTCCGGCCCGCGCCGCCGGCCCCGCCCCCGCCACCCGCGGCCCGGCCCACGCCACCTCCGGCCCGGCCGGCCCCTCCGCCGAGGCCGCGCCCCGCCCCCACGCCGGAGCCGACGGTCACGCCCACCCCGCGTCCGTCCGTGACTCCCGTGCGCTACCCGGTGCCGCGTACGGCCCCCCGTGTCGAGCGCCCCACCCGCGGCGCCACCTCGCCGCTCACCTTCGTCCTGCTCATCGCGACCCCCGCGGTGGTCGCCGTCGCCGCGCTGCGCCCGCGCTGAGCCCCGGACGCCGGACGCGCGCCACCGACCGCCGCAGGGCGGTCGGCCCGCTCACTGTCCGACACCTTCCGGGTGTTCTCCCGCGTGCTCTTTCGTGTGCTGTTTCGCCTGTTCCCCGCTGATACGCGGACTCGTTCTGGAGGCACCTCTTGCCGGAATGGCTTGTTCTCACCCTCGCGATGCTGGCCGTCTGTGCCGTGGTGGTGGCCATCACCGTCATCCGGCACCGCCGGGCCGCCGACGACGAGGACCCCACCGAGACACCCGACGTCATCGAGTACATGACCATGTGGATCGGCGTGGTGTACGCCATCGTCCTGGGTCTGGCCATCGCCGGCGTCTGGGAGGGACGCGGCGCCGCCGAGGACCACGTACGGGCGGAGGCGGTGGCCCTGCACGAGATCTCGGAGCGGGTCCGGGTCTACCCGCCCGAGACGCGCGACCGCATCCGGGACGACGTCGACGCCTACGTGTCGTACGTGGTGACCACCGAGTGGCGCACCATGGCCGAGGAGGCCCGGGTCACCGGGCGCGGCACCGAACTCCTCGACCGCATCCGCCGGGACGTCACCGACTACGAGCCGCGCACGGACTTCGAGGCCCAGGCCTACCAGCCGCTGGTCGACCAGGTGGCCGCCGCCGACCAGGCCCGCAGCGCCCGGGCGGAGTCCACCGGCGAGACGATGCCGGGCGTCGTGTGGTTCGGGCTGATCACCGGCGGGGTCGTCACCGTCGGGATGATCTTCGCGCTGCAGATCCGGCGCACCCCCCGCGAACTGGTGCTCGCCGGGATGTTCTCCGCGCTCATCGCCTTCCTGCTGTTCCTCATCTGGGACTTCGACATGCCCTACAGCCGGGGCATCACCGCCTCCGCCGACCCGTTCCTCAACCTCTTCCCGCACCTGCGGGACTGAGCCCGGACAGCCCCGGGCCCGCCGCTCCCCGGCCCGCCCGGGGAGCGGCGGGCCCGACGACGCGCGGGGGACACCGGCACCGACCGGCTGCGCCTGGCCCGCGAAGGCGGCTGCTGCCCGGACCCGTACGCGGAACTCCGCCGCCCGCGCCTCTTACGGCATCCGTGGCGTCTGCAGCGGACGCCACGCCGGGCCGGTCCCCCGCCGGGGGACCCGGATTCGCCCGCACGGCTCTCCGGAATGACCCGTTCGCGCTACTGCGATCGCGCGGGCGGGTGGGCGTTTCTAGCGTTTCGCCCATCGAGGCGCATCCCTGCCCCGCGCGGAACAGGTCCGCCGCTGCTCCTCGGGACCCGGAGGATCCACATGCACGCGATACGCGTCGCGTCCGCCGCCCTGCTGGGCGCCGGCGCCCTCGCCCTGGCCGCCGCACCGGTGGCCGTCGCAGGAGACGTCACCCCGTTCGGCTTCGGCGTCGAACCCGAGGTCGTCGACCCGGGCGACACGGTCACCGTGTACATCGACCGGGCCGGGGGTGGCTGCAAGGGCCACGCGACGGTCTCCTCGCCGGTGTTCGACACCGTCGCCCTCCCGCCGAAGAAGTCCCGGGCGAAGGCCGTGGTGGACTGGGACGCGCGGCCGGGGGCCGTGTACCAGGTGGCGTTCACCTGCGACGGCGTCACCGGCACCGCCCCGCTGACCATCGCCTCCGACCGACCGGTGCCGCTCCCCACTCCGGTGCCCGTGGAGCCCTCGCACCCCAAGGGCGTGCACGCCGGCGAGGGCGGCAGCCTCACCGGACTCGACGCGGGCCGCGTCGGACTGGGCGCCCTGGTCGTCGCCGGTGCGCTGGGCGCCGCGTACCGCCACGTCCGCCGTCCGGGACCGCAGGACGAGTCCTGAGGGGGCGTCCTCGACGGGCGGTCCTCCCGACGGACCGTCTTCCTCGTCGGGCGGTCGTCCCGACGGATGGTCGTCCCGAGCCGTCCTGACGGGCGGTCGTCGACCGGCCCGTTCGACCGTCAACCGCCGTGGCCTGAGGCCGCTGTGACGACCCTTCCCTGGCGGAACGAGCACCATGACCGCCGGCCGACGCCCCCCTCTCCCCGCTCCCCCGTCCCCCCGCTCCCCACTCGGCGGGCTCGGTGGTCTCGGTGGGCTCGGCGCACCGTCCGCCCCGCACCGGCCGCCCGGACCGCGGCCGACAGCCCTCCGCCCCGGCGCCGATGGCGTCCGGGGCGGAGGGCTGCGGTCACGTGCGAACGGGCCGTCCGAGGGGAGGGGACCTCAGAGCCGGGACTCGGATCCGGCGCTCAGATCCGCTTCTCGGCGCGACGGCGCATCCAGAACACGCCACCGGCCGCGACGGCCGCGGCGACCAGTCCGCCGCCGATGGCCATGTCGGTCGGGGTCGCACCGGTGGTGCTGGAACCGCCGAGACCGCCGCGCACACCGCCGATGACGGTGAAGGCGCCCGAGCGGGTCAGGGTCCGCCCGGAGCAGTGCACGGTGATGTCGTACGAGCCGGGCCGCGCGTCGGAGTTGACGGTGGCCGTGCCCCGGGAGGTGCCGCGGGACCCGCTGACCGGCGTGAGGTGGGTGCGCGGGAAGGCGTTGGACGTGGCGTGCCCGCCGTTGGGGCAGCCGTCGACGGTGATGGTCAGCTGGCCGCCGCGGGCGATGACGCTGGGCAGGGCGGTGATGTTGGACGGGCTGGCGACCCCGCCGCCGTCCGAGACGGCCACCGGGGCGTCGGCGACCGCGACCGGGGCACCGAGGCCGAGGACGGCGACCGCGGCTGCGGCGGCTGCCAGGGCACGTGAGTTGCGCATGTGATCCTCCGCGGAAGACGCCCCGGGTCCCGTACCCGGTGTGGATCGGCGAGAAAGCGCCTCCCGGAAGAACCCTCAGTTGCCGTGCGGGCGCCCGCATGTCGGGACTGGTCCGTCCTGGTGAGCGGGTCGCCGGGCTTCGCGCCCAAGATCGTTCATCGCCGCAGGTCACGCCCCGCGGGGCCGTCCTCGTCCGGCGGTTCCCCGGATGGCGCACCGCCGACCGCCCGGGGCACCCGTTCGGCGCCGTCCCGTCGCCGGTTGCGCCCGCGGAACCTAGCGTTTCAGCCATGCGCCGGTGACGCGGCGACGGCCGCGTCGAGAGGGGAAGAGCGAATGTCTGCTTTCGAAGCGGCCCAGGCCGAGGAGGAGGCACGGCGGAAGAAGCGCGCGCCGTGGGGCGTGATAGCGCTGGTGCTGCTCACCGGCCTGGCGCTGATCCGCAACGGGTCGGGGGAGTTCGACGTGGGTCCGCCGCAACCCGCCAGCGCGGCGGCCGCCGACACCCGGGCGCCCGTGGCCGGGGCGGCCCAGCCGCTGCCGTACGCGCTGCCGGACCGGGTGCGCATCCCCGCGATCCAGGTCGACGCGCCGATCATGGCCGTTGGGCTGGACGCGGAGGGCTGGGTGGACGCGCCGCCGGCCGAGGACCCCAACCTGGCGGGCTGGTTCACCGGCGCGGTCACCCCCGGCGAGAAGGGCACCGCGGTCGTGGTCGGCCACGTCGACAACCAGCAGGGCCCCGCCGTGTTCTACGGGCTGGGGGCTCTGAAGAAGGGCAACCAGGTCGAGATCGCCCGCCAGGACGGCAAGACGGCCGTGTTCGAGATCTACGGCATCGAGGTCTTCGCCAAGAACGACTTCCCCGGCGACCGGGTCTACGCCTCCAAGGGCGCCGCGGAACTGCGGGTCATCACCTGCGGTGGCGGTTTCTCCCAGCAGGACGGCTACGACGGGAACGTGGTCGCCTTCGCCCGCCTGACCGAGGTCCGCTGAGCGCGGGCCCGGCCGGGCGGGCAGAGGTCCTTCGGGCGGGAGGCCGTTCGGGCGGGCAGCCGTCGAGGCGGAAGGCCGTTCAGGCGGGGACTCGGCGCGGCACACCGATGTGGTAGCCGGCGTCCAGCAGGCCGGGCAGGTACTCGCGCAGTGCCCGGACGCTCTGCGAGCGGTCGCCCCCGGCGTCGTGGGAGAGCACCACGACGCCGGGGGCGGCGCCGTCCTCCACCCGGTCGACGATCGTGCGGGTGCCGGGCTCGGTCCAGTCCAGGGTGTCGACCGTCCAGGCCAGGGGTTCCATGCCGAGTTCGGCACCGAGCCGGAACGCGGTGCGGTTCCAGGCGCCGTACGGGGCCCGGAACCACCGCGGGCGTTCGCCGTACCCCTCCTCGATGACGTCGCTGGTGCGTTCCATCTCGGAACGGATGCGTCCGCGGCCGAGGCGGGTCAGCAGGGGGTGGGACCAGGTGTGGTTGCCGACGACGTGGCCCTCCTCGGCCATGCGGGCCAGCAACTCCTTGTGGTAGGAGGCCATTTCCCCGCAGACGAAGAACATGGCGCGCACGTCGTACTCGGCGAGCGTGTCCAGGATGGCGGGGGTGTAGCGGGAGTCGGGGCCGTCGTCGAAGGTCAGCACCATGGTGCGGCCGCGCCCGGAGATCCGCAGCAGCGGTTCGCTGCGCACCGGTGTCCGGCCGGGCACGGCGCGCGGGGCGCCGTGCCCGGTGAGGGGCTGGAGGCGGTACGCGGACGGCTTCAACGGGCGGGCGGCCTGCGCCCCGGGGACGGGCGGGGCGGGCGCCGGGGCCGTCGGGTTCCCGGAGAGCGCCGCGAAAAGACCCGCCGCGCCGGCCGCCCCCACTGCGGTGGCACCGGTGAGCAACGCCCGGCGCCGGGTGAGCAACTGATCCTTCTTCATGAGTCATCAGTCGCCCGGTGCGGGCCCGGCGCTCTGCCGCGACACCGGTGTGGCGGCACGATTCCACCCGAGCGGCCCAGTTTCGGGACGGGCCCCCACCCGGCCGGGTGCGCCCGGCGCCCACGCCGGGCGCACCGGGGTCCGGGGCGGGCGCACCCGGGGTCCGGGGCGGGCTGGAGTCCGGCGTCAGCGGCGGCGCACGAGGGGGAACGGGAGCGTCTCGCGGATGGTCAGTCCGGTGAGGAACATGACGAGGCGGTCGACGCCGATGCCGAGGCCGCCGGTGGGCGGCATGGCGTACTCGAGGGCGTCGAGGAAGTCCTCGTCCAGTTCCATCGCCTCGGGGTCGCCGCCCGCGGCGAGCAGGGACTGGGCGGTGAGCCGGCGGCGCTGTTCGACGGGGTCGGTGAGTTCGGAGTAGGCGGTGCCCAGCTCGGTGCCGAAGGCCACCAGGTCCCAGCGTTCGGCGAGCCTCGGGTCGGTGCGGTGCGCACGGGTGAGCGGGGAGACGTCCGTGGGGAAGTCCTTGTAGAAGGTGGGCAGTTGTGTCTTCTCCTCCACCAGCCGCTCGTACATCTCCAGGACGACGACGCCGGGTCCGTCGTCGTCGGTGTAGGGCACGCCGACGCGGTCGCAGAGGCGCAGCAGTTCGGGCAGCTCGGTGCCGGGGCCGATCTCCTCGCCGAGGGCCTCGCTGATGGCACCGTGGACGGTCTTGACCGGCCAGGTGCCGGAGATGTCGTACTCGGTGCCGTCCTTGTGGGCCACGGGTGAGCCGAAGGCGGCGGTCGCGGCGCCCTGGACGAGTTCCCGCACGAGGTCCAGCATCACGTCGTAGTCGGCGTGCGCCTGGTAGGCCTCCAGCATGGTGAACTCGGGGTTGTGCTTGTAGGAGACGCCCTCGTTGCGGAAGGTGCGGCCCATCTCGAAGACCTTCTCCATGCCGCCCACGCACAGCCGCTTCAGGTACAGCTCGGGGGCGATGCGCAGGTACAGGTCGAGGTCGTAGGCGTTGATGTGGGTGGTGAAGGGGCGGGCGTTGGCGCCGCCGTGGATCTGTTGCAGCATGGGCGTCTCGACCTCGAGGAAGCCGCGTTCCAGCAGGCCCTGGCGCAGGGCCTGCACGGCGGTGGAGCGGCGCCGGACGACGTCGCGGGCCTCGGGGCTCGCCACCAGGTCGAGGTAGCGGCGGCGGACCCGGGCCTCGGGGTCGGCGAGACCGCGCCGCTTGTCGGGCAGGGGGCGCAGGCACTTGCCGACGAGCTGCCAGGAGCTGACGAAGACGGTCGGCTCGCCGGTGTCGCTGACGCCCGCGCGGCCGGTGGCGCTGATGTGGTCGCCGATGTCGGTGTCGGCGGTGAAGCGGTCCAGGGCGGCGCCGGAACCGTCACGGGTGAGGGCGAGCTGGTGCTGTCCGGACCAGTCGCGCAGGACGACGAAGACGATGCCGCCGAAGTCGCGGACCAGCATGATCCGGCCGGTGACGGTGACGTCCTGGCCGGGCCGGACCTCGGCGAGGGTGTGGGTGCGGGCGGGGACGCCGACGGGGTAGGGGTCGATGCCCTGGGTGCGCAGCCGGTCCAGTTTCCGGTGCCGGACCCGCACCTGGTCGGGCAGGTGTGCGAGGGGGTCCTCGGGCTCGGTCCCGTCCCCTCCGTCGAGGCCGAGCGCCGCCAGGGACGGCAGGCCCTCGGTCGTGGCGGGCCGTTGCTCCTCCCGGGGGCGCCCCTTCTCGCGGAGTTCGCGCAGGGACGGGACGCGGACGAACCCCTCGGCGACGGCGGAGGCGAGACCGACCCGGGCGAGGGAGGCGGCCTCCCCGTAGCAGAGGAAGCGGGGGTACCACTCGGGGTGGTACTTGGCGTTGGAGCGGTAGAGCGCCTCCAGCTGCCACCAGCGGGAGAAGAAGAGCAGCAGGCGCCGCCACAGCCGCAGCACCGGGCCGGCCCCGATGCGGGCGCCCTCCTCGAACACCGAGCGGAAGACGGCGAAGTTGAGGGAGATCCGGCGGACGCCCACCTTGGGTGCGGCGGCGCACAGCTCGGCGATCATGAACTCGGTGACGCCGTTGGGGGCTTCGCGATCCCGGCGCATCACGTCCAGCGAGACGCCGTCCCGGCCCCACGGGACGAAGGAGAGCAGGGCGAGCAGCCTGCCGTCGGCTCCGTGGGCCTCCACCAGCAGGCAGTCGCCGTCGGCGGGGTCTCCGAGGCGGTCCAGGGCCATGGAGAAGCCGCGTTCGGTCTCGGTGTCGCGCCAGGCGTCGGCCTTCTCGACGATCTCCCGCATCTCGTCGTCGGAGAGGGCCGAGTGGCGGCGCACCCGGCATCCGGCGCCGGCGCGCCGCACCCGGTTGACGGCCTGCCGGGTGACGCGCATGTCCCGGCCGTCGAGGTCGAAGCCGGCGACGTGCAGGACCGCCTCGTCGCCGAGCTGGAGGGCGCCGAGCCCGGCCCGGACGAAGGCGCGGGCGCCCTCCTCGGAGGCGCCCATCACGGCCGGTGTCCAGGCGTGCCGGCGGGCCACCTCCAGCCAGGCGTCGATGGCGTGCGGCCACGCCTCGCGGTCGCCGACGGGGTCTCCGCTGCCGAGGCAGACGCCGGTCTCGACGCGGTAGGTGACGGCGGCCTTGCCGCTGGGCGAGAAGACGACGGCCTTGTCCCGGCGGGTGGCGAAGTAGCCGAGGGAGTCCTGGTCGCCGTAGGCGCGCAGCAGGGCGCGGATGCGGGTCTCCTCGTCACCGTGCAGGGCGGCTTCCAGGCGCTGGGAGCGGAAGAGGGTGGCGGCGGCGTTCAGCAGGGCGAGCGCGCCGAACAGGCCGAGGAGGAAGAACAGGGGGCGCGGCGGGCTGCCGTCGAAGGTGCCGGCGGGGACGAGCCCGCCGAGCACGCGGTTGGCCGCCCAGGCGAGGCTCTGGCCGCGGGGCAGACTGCCGGGGAACAGGGCCACCAGGGCCCAGCCGGCCAGGACGGCGACGACGAGTCCCGCGACCAGGACGGCCAGCGCCCGCCGTACCGCTCCGCGGCGGGAGAGGGCGTAGAACTCGCCACGGGCCACGATCAGCACGCCGAGGGCGACGGCGCAGACCGCGAAGGACGGGAGGGAGTCGGCGTACTCGCCGACCGCCATGCCGATCACGTCGGCGAGCAGCAGCAGCCCGAGGTAGACGACGACCAGCCACCAGGCGATCCTCTTGCGGGCGGCGGTCGCCGCGGCCAGCAGGAAGAGGAACACCGCGTAGGCGAGGTTGGCGCTGACCGGCACCAGGAGCAGTTCCAGCACGTCGGTCAGGGGCCGCAGGCCGGTGCGCAGGGGCGGGATCACGGCGAGCAGGACGCACAGCGCCCCGAGTGCGGCGAAGAAGACCGCGAAGACCTGGGGGACCCGGCCGGGGAACAGGCGGCCGGGGCGGCGTATCGGCGCCTGGGTGTCCCGGCCGGTACCGGTGTCCACGGTGGCACTCATGTTTCGACTGTAGGAACACCTCGGCCGCCCCGCGCGTCGAGCGGCCGGGAGCGGTGCCCCCGGACCCGGACGCCGGCTCCGGACGCCGGCCCCGGGGAGGCTGGCGCGTCCGTTAGCCTCGCACACGTGACGGAATCGCAGGCGCGACGGTACGAGCGGGGCACCGACGGTCCGAAGGTGATCGTGGTGGGCGTGGACGGTTCGGAGTCGTCGCTGCGGGCGGCGGCGTACGCCCTGGGGCTGGCCCGGCGTCAGGGGGCCGTACTGGCGGCCGTGTACGTGCGGCCCGTGATGGCGGCGGGCGCGGCGCTGGGCGCGCCGGTGGCGGACGCGACCGACGAGATCGCGCAGGAGCTGGTGGCTCAGCTCCGGGAGGCGGCCGAGCGGGTGCGGGACCTGTCCGCCCCGCGCTGGCAGTTCCACACGTTCCGCGGCGACCCGTACAACGGTCTGGTGAGGGCGGCGGACGAGCTGCGGGCGGACGCGGTGGTCGTGGGTGCCTCGGAGAAGGCGGGGCACCGGTTCGTGGGGTCGGTCGCGGTGCGGCTGGTGAAGGCGGGGCGCTGGCCGGTGACGGTGGTGCCGTAGGGCCTCGGGCGGGTGCCCGGCCGGGGCGTCGGTGGCGGGCGACCGGGCCGGCGGGACGGACGGGGCCTGACCGGCGCCGCCCTCCGGAGGCCGTCGGGGCGCCCCGGAGGGTCCGGGGTGGCCGCCGGTCAGGTGTCCGTTCCCTCGGGCTGTCCTCCCCCGGCCTCCCGTCTTCTGCTGCGCCTCCGGTGCCTCGTTCCGCTACTTCCCCATGACCAGTCCGTCCTGGGCCGCGCCCCGGCTGAGCACCACGTCGCGGATGCGGTCGCGTACGGCCTTCACCTCGGCTCCCCGCTCCAGGGCCCGGTTGAGGTTGACCACGCGTCCGGCGTCCACGTCGAACAGCTGGGGGACGAACTCGGCCCGGGTCACCTGCCAGCGCTCCCCGGGGCGGGCCGGCGGGGCGAAGGTGAAGCGGCCCAGCGTGGACTGGTTGCCGCGGGGGTCCTTGGCGCCGTCGTGGTTGACCATCTCGCCGGCGATCTGGTCGCCCATGCCGTAGATCACCCAGGTGCCGTTGACCTTCTCGTACGCCTGGGGGACGTGGGCGTGGGTGCCCAGGACGAGGTCGACGGCGGGGAGCCGGCCGGCGCGGGCGGCGGTGAGGGAGCGGGCGAGGGTCACCTGCCGGTCGTCGGGTGCCTCCTGCCATTCGGTGCCCCAGTGGACGGAGACCACGACCACGTCGGCCCCGGCGGTGCGGGCGGCGCGCGCGTCGGCGACGATCCGGTCCTCGTCGATCAGGTCGACGGCCCACGGCTGCCCCTCGGGCAGCGGGATGCCGTTGGTGTCGTAGGTGTAGGCGAGGTGGGCGACCCGGGCGGCCCCCGCGCGGTGCATCGTCACCGTGCGGGACTCCTGCTCGGTGCGGGCCGCTCCGGCGTGCCGGACGCCGGCGCGGTCGAGCGCGTCGAGGGTGCGGCGGATGCCGTCGGCGCCGTCGTCGAGCGTGTGGTTGGAGGCGGTGGAGCAGCCGTCGTAGCCGGTGGCGGCGAGGGCGCGGGCCACCTCGGGCGGGGACTTGAAGGTGGGGTAGCCCGTGTAGTCGCCGTTCTCGCCGTACACGGTCTCCATGTGACACAGCGCCAGGTCGGCGTCCGCGACCACGGAGCGGACCCCGGCGAGCATGGGGCGGAAGTCGTAGCCGGTGCCGCCCGCGTCGAAGCGGGCGCGGTCGATGACCGACATGTGCGGCAGGACGTCGCCCGAGGCGACGAGGGTGAAGCCGCGGGCCGCCGGGGCGGGGGCGGGGTGGCCGGTTCTCGACGGCCGGTGGTCCCGGGCCTGGCAGGCGGCGCCGGTGGCGAGGACGACGGTCAGGGCCAGGGCCAGCCATCGACTCCGTGTGATCATCACTTCACCCCACTGTAGTCATATTTACTGACAATCAGATACAAATCTGACCGTGGGGTCCTGTCGCTCCGACACGCTCAACAAGCCGTCCGGCGTGCCGGAACGGCCGCCTCAACCGTTCGTCGAACCGTTCGTCGACGCGATCGACCGTCCGCCGCACGCCCCTGCGCGCGCCCTGTCCCCGGACGGCGCCGTGCGTTGCCATACGGCCATGACGGCCGGAATCACACTCACGAACGGGACCACCGCCGAGCACGAGCTCGCCGCACTCCAGCGGGAGCACGGCCGGCCCCTCTTCGCGCTGCTGCTCCGGCTCTGCGACGGGGACCGGCAGCGCGCGGAGGATCTGGTCCAGGAGACACTCGTACGCGCCTGGCAGCACCCCGAGGCCCTGCGCGCGGACGACTTCGACTCGGTGCGCCCGTGGCTGCTCACCGTCGCCCGGCGGCTCGCCATCGACGCCCGGCGGGCCCGGCAGGCCCGGCCCGCCGAGGTCGGGGACGCCGTCCTGGAGAACGCGCGCGTCATCTCCGACCACGCCGAACGGGCCGCCGCCGCCCTCGACGTCCGCGAGGCTGTGAAGACTCTCACTCCCGAGCACCGTGAAGTCCTGGTGCTGGTGTACTTCCAGGGGGCGAGTGTGGCGGAAGCCGCGGCAGCCCTGGGCATCCCTCCCGGTACGGTGAAGTCCCGCGCGTACTACGCGCTGCGCGCCCTGCGCCGGGTGCTTCCGGGATACGCCGCCGACCTGCGGTGAAACCGGCGGCTGAGTCAAACCTCCGTAAAGCGCCTTGCCGACTGCCCCGGTTGAGTAATCGGCTGTCCTCATCCGTGTTCCGGACCGGGGGCCCGGCAGCGGGCGACGCGCACGTGACGGAGGAAGGCAGGAAGGGATGCTGCACAGAGGTCAAGAGAGCACGGAGGGTCCAGGAGACGGCCGACTGGTCGTCCCCATGGCCTGGTTGTACGCCGAGTACATCGCCGACGAACTGCTGCGCAGCGGCGACCTGATGCCGCCGACGTCCTTCGAGTTCCGGGCCGGCCGGGACGCGCTGGCGCTGACCGTCTTCCTGTCCGACACCGACCGCGAACTCTCCGGCATCCGGGTGATCACGCAGTTGGAGACCTGGCTCTCCCTGACCGCCTACGACCAGCCGTGGCAGGAGTGGGTGGACGAACGCCTCGCCGACCTGTCGGCCGACGCCGCGGCCACCGGGAGCGCCCCCGACCCCGACCTGGAGCTGGCCCGGGCCGCCTGGCGCTGGCTGCAGGAGACGGAACTGCTGGCGCCCGACCTCAACGCGGTCCCGGGCGGCGGCGCGGGGGGCGGGGAGGACGAGGGACCGAAGGTGTGGACGCCGGCCTGGGAGCTGGGACTTCCCCTCGGCCACCTGGCCATCCACCTCTTCTAGGGTCCGACGCGGGGCGCGCCGCGGAGGCCCTGGGGCACCCGCGGTGCCCGCGGTGCCCGCGGTGCCCGCGGCGCCCTGGTGCCCCCGTGAGCCGGTCCGCGCCGTGAACGGCGCGGCATGTGCAGGGCGCGGCACCTTGACCGGCTGGGCGCCTTGACCCGCTCGGGCCCGGGAGCGGGCCGCCACCGGGGCCGGCTCGGCACCCGGACCGGGCCGCCACCGGCACCGGCTCGGGCCCGGGAGCAGAGCCCGGCACGTGCGGCTCCACGACCGGTGCAGAGGGCCCCGGGGACGTCCCCCCGTCCCCGACGGCCTCGCCGCACAGGCATGCACGGGGCCCCTCCGCCCGGTCCGAACGGCGGGTCCCGGCGTCGGCGGAAAACCGACCAATCCGTGGGCCGGAGGGCTCCGAATCCTTTGGTTACGATTCGGTCCGTTGCTTGAGTGATTCGGCTGCCTGGTGCGTACCGGTGGGAGCAAGGAGTAACCCCACCCGCACCCAACGGCACGAGGATTCGGCATGAGGTCCCTGGAGAGGCATCGCGACGTCGGCGCCTATGCGCTCGGCGTGCTGGACGAGGCGGAGGCATTCCGCTTCGAGGACCACCTCATGGAGTGCCCCAGCTGCGCTGCCCAGGTGACCGAATTCGGCCCGGCGACGCGTCAGTTGATGCTCTACCGGCGGTCCACCCCGCGGCTGGTGCACCCCCTGGCCAAGCCGGGCCCCCGGATGCTGGACCGGCTGCTCGCCGAGGTGGCCACCCGCCATCGTGCCGGACGGCGCAGGCTGATGCTGGCGCTCGCCGCCTCGGTGGTGTTCGCGGTGTCCGCCCCGGCCGTCGCGATCGTGACCGGCGGGGGTGACGAGGGGCGCGGGAGCGTCGCCGCCACCGACACCCGGACCGGGGTGTGGGCCCAGGTCACCTCGGACGACGAGACCTGGGGCAGCAGCATCGAGGTGCAGGTCAAGGACGGTGCGGGGCCCCGCACCTGCCACCTGGTGGTGGTGGGCCGGGACGGCTCGGAGGAGACCGTCACCAACTGGCGGGTGCCCGGCCGGGACGGCCGTCCGCACACCATGGTCGCCGGTTCCGCCCTGCGGTCGGGACAGATCGACCGCTACGAGGTCCGCACCTCCGAGGGCGAGCACCTGGTCACCGTGCGACCCCACTGACCCGGCCCGCCGCCCCGCCCGCCGGCCGTCCGAGAGGGCGCACCCGGGCAGGTCACTTCAGCAGCCGGGACAGCCTGCGGTCGGCCAGCGGCTTCCCGCCGGTCTGGCAGGTGGGGCAGTACTGCAGGGACGAGTCGCTGAAGGACACCTCCCGGACGGTGTCGCCGCACACCGGGCACGCCTCCCCGGTGCGGCCGTGCACCCGCAGCCCGCTCTTCTTCTCGGCCTTCAGCCGGCCCGCCGCGATCCCCCGGGACCGCTCCACCGCGTCGGTGAGCGTCGAGCGCAGCGCCCGGTACAGCCGGGCGGTCTCCTCCTCGGTCAGTGAACCGGCCGGCTTGAACGGGGACATCCGGGCCGCGTGCAGGATCTCGTCGCTGTAGGCGTTGCCGACGCCCGAGATCAGGCTCTGGTCGCGCAGGGCGCCCTTGAGCCGGCGGCGCTCACCGGACAGCAGGCCCGCCAGGCGCGCCTCGTCGAAGTCGTCGGCCAGCGGGTCGGGGCCCAGGCGCGCGATGCCCGGTACCTGGGCCGGGTCGCTCACCACGTACACCGCGAGCCGCTTCTGCGTGCCCGCCTCGGTGAGGTCGAAACCCGCACCGGTCTCCAGGGCCACCCGCATCGCCAGCGGCCCCTTGCCGGGCCGGGGCGGGCCGCCGGGCAGCGGGTCGCGCCACTGGAGCCAGCCCGCGCGGGCCAGGTGGGTGACGACGTACGGGCCGCCGCCGGTCTCCAGGGCGAGGAACTTGCCGTACCGGTGCACGGCGGTGACCTCGCGGCCCTCGACGGCCGACGGGGGCGGGTCGTAGGTCTTCAGGACGCTGACGGCCACGGGCAGCACCCGGACGATCTCGTGGCCGACGAGGTGCTCGGCCAGGAAGTCCTTGAGCGCCTCGACCTCGGGGAGTTCCGGCATACGTCCAGGGTGCCACCCGGGGCCCGCGCGGTCAGTCCCGTTCCGTCCCGTCGGGCAGGGCGAACTCGCCCCACACGCACTTGCCGCCGCCCCGGGCCTCCACGCCCCACAGGTCGGTGAGCATCTCCACCAGGAGCAGACCGCGCCCGGACACCCCGGCCTCGCCCGCGTCCCGGCGGCGCGGCAGGGCGCTGGAGGAGTCCTCGACCTCCACCCGCAGCCGCCGCTCGCCGCCCGTCATCAGCCGGAGGGTGACGACGGCCGAGCCCTCGGTGTGCATCAGGGCGTTGGTGATCAGCTCGTCGGCGGCCAGTTCGATCTCGTCGGCGCGGTCGCGGGCGCCCCAGGCGCCGACCGCGGCCCGGATCATGCGCCGGGCCTCGGAGAGCGCCTCCGGGTCACCGGGGGCCACGTGCTGCTGGAGGCGCCCTCCGGCGCGCGGGCTGTCCAGCGGGCGGCGGCGCAGCACCAGCAGGGCCACGTCGTCGTCGCCGCGCCGTTCGTCGGCCACCTCGATGAGCCGGTCGGCGAGGTCGCGGACGTCGTCGGGGCCGGTGCCGACGAGCGCGGCCAGCGTCTCCATGCCCTCGTCGAGGTCCGTGCCGGGCTGCTCGACGAGCCCGTCGGTGCACAGCAGCAGCGTTTCGCCGGGGTCCAGCTCCATGGTGCCCACCGGGTAGTCCAGGCGGCCGAACTCGGCGGACAGGCCGAGCGGCAGCCCGCCCGGCACGGGCACCCTCCGGCAGGAACCGTCGGTGCGCCGCACCAGGGGGTCCAGGTGCCCGGCCCGGACCACCTGGAGCACGCCGGTGGACAGGTCCGCCTCGGCGTAGAGGCAGGTCGCGGAGCGGTCGGTGTCCAGTTCGTGCAGGAAGACGGAGGCGCGGGCCATCACGGTGGCGGGCGGGTGGCCCTCCGCGGCGTAGGCGCGCAGCACGATCCGCAGCTGGCCCATGACGGCCGCGGCGTGCGTGTCGTGGCCCTGGACGTCGCCGATGACGGCGCCGACCTTGCCCCCGCCGGAGGTGGTGCCGCCGGGCAGCGGGATCAGGTCGTACCAGTCGCCGCCGATGTCGCGGCCGAGGGATCCGCCGAGGGTGGCGCCGCGGTAGCGGACGGCGACGTCGGCGCCGGCCACGCTGGGGATGGTGCGGGGCAGCATGGCCTGCTGGAGCCCCTGGGCGAGGTCCATCTCCTGCTCGTAGAACATGGCCCGCTGCAGGCACTGCGCGATGCTGCTGCCGAGGGCGACCAGGATGTTGCGCTCCTCCGGCGAGAAGCCGCGCCGGTCGCTGTAGAGCAGGCCCATGGCACCGATGGGGCGGGCCTGGACGATGAGCGGCAGGTAGGCCGCCGAGGTGACGTTCAGGCCGTCGAGGTGCGGCCACAGCAGCGGGTAGCGCTCGGCGAACTCCTCGGGCGACTCGATGAAGCAGGGGCCGAGGGTGCGGACGGCCTCGCTCATCGGGTACGCCTCCTCGATCCCGGTGACCCGGGTGCCCGGCACGAAGCTGCCGACGGGCCCCTCCGCGATCAGCCGGATGCGGCCCGCCTCGACCAGGCCCATGACGAGGCTGGTCGCCCCCAGGTGGGTGAGTCCGTGGGTGTCCTTGAGGACGTCGATGACGTCCTGCACGGTGCGGGCGTGTGCGAGCGCGGCGGTGGTGAGCTGCACGACGTTGGTCTGTTCCCGGCGGGCGGTCTCCTGGGCGGTCTCCTGGCGCCGGGCCGTGCTGTCGTTGAGCTCCTGGGTGGCGTCGCGGACGATGCCGATGATGCGCTGGGGACGGCCCGTCTCGTCCCGGCGGATGTAGCCCTGGGTGTGGGTCCAGCGCAGCGAGCCGTCGCGGCGGCGGAGGCGGAAGTAGGCGCCGTAGTTCTCGCTGCCGTCCTTCAGCGCCTGCGACACGGCGGCGTCGAGCCGCTGGGCCTCCGCGGGCGGCACCCGGGCGGACAGGGTGGCGGGACGGTCGTCGTACTCCTCGGGCCGCACGTCGAAGATCTCGCGGGCCCGGGCGTCCATCTGCATCACGCCGGTGTCCAGGTCCCAGTCGAAGCTGCCCATGCGGTTGAGCGCCAGAATGGGGTCCGGGTGGTCCGGCCAGTCGTCCGGGAGTGACAGCACGCCCGCTCCCCGATCAGCCATGGGGCCACCTTGCCAGGATTCACCCGAATCTTCGACCGCTGTGCGGGGTACGCGGGGGTGCGTCGCGGACGGTCCCCCGGCCCGCCCGGTGGCGTCGGGGCGTGCCGGGACGCGGTGGGCGCCGGTGACGGCGGGTGTGCCGCGGGCCGGCACGGCCCGGGCCGCCGTTCACCCGGGCAGGTGACACCTGCGGCGCGGTGGCGGCCCGGGGCGCCGGACCCGGCGTACGACGGAGCGTCCGCGCCGCGGGGCGGGACGCCGGAGGGAGGCCGCGGCCGTGGAGTGGTTCGGCGCGCCGGAGTACTGGCTGACCCGGGAGGTCTTCCAGCGGGGGCTGGCCGCGCTGTACGTCGTCGCCTTCCTGACGGCGGCGCTGCAGTTCCGGCCGCTGCTGGGCGAGCGCGGCATGTTGCCGGTGTCCCGGTTCGTGGCGCGGGTGCCGCTGCGCCGGTCGCCGAGCTTGTTCCACCTGTATTTCTCGGACCGCTTCTTCGCCCTCGTGGCGTGGACCGGCTGCGCGGTGTCGGGGGCGCTGCTCGCGGGGCTGGGCTCCGTGGTGCCGCTGTGGGCCGCGATGCTGCTGTGGCTGGTGCCGTGGCTGCTGTACCTGTCGATCGTCAACGTGGGACAGACCTGGTACGCCTTCGGCTGGGAGTCGCTGCTGCTGGAGACCGGGTTCCTCGCCGTGTTCCTCGGCAACGACGAGGTGGCTCCGCCGGTCGTGGTGCTGTACCTGCTGTGGTGGGTGCTGTTCCGCGTGGAGTTCGGCGCGGGACTGATCAAGATGCGGGGCGACGCGTGCTGGCGGGAGCTGACGTGCCTCTACCACCACCACGAGACCCAGCCGATGCCCGGCCCGCTGAGCCGGTTCTTCCACCACCTGCCCCGGCCGCTGCACCGGGTGGAGGCGGCCGCCAACCACGTCACCCAACTGGTGGTGCCGTTCGCGTTGTTCGCCCCGCAGCCGGTCGCCTCGGCCGCCGCCGCGCTGATGATCCTGACGCAGCTGTGGCTGGTGCTGTCGGGCAATTTCGCCTGGCTGAACTGGCTCACCGTGGTGCTGGCCCTGTCCGCCCTGCGGCTGCCGTCCGACGCGCCGCGGGTGCCGGGTCCCCCGACGTGGTACGTGGTGGTCGTCCTCGCGGTGTCGGCCCTGCTGCTCCTGCTCAGCCACCGGCCGGTCCGCAACATGGTCTCCCGTCGCCAGGTGATGAACCGCTCCTTCGACCCGCTGCACCTGGTCAACACCTACGGCGCGTTCGGCAGCGTCAGCCGGGTGCGCCACGAGGTGGTCATCGAGGGCACCTCGGCACGGACCCCCCACCCGGACTCCGACTGGCAGGCGTACGAGTTCCGCGGCAAGCCGGGCGACCCTCGGCGCCGGCCGCGCCAGTTCGCCCCGTACCATCTGCGGCTCGACTGGCTGATGTGGTTCGCCGCGCTGTCCCCCGCGTACGCGGAGCCGTGGTTCGGCGCGCTGGTGCGGCGGCTGCTCGAGGGCGACCGGGACACGCTGCGGCTGCTGCGCTCCTCCCCGTTCCCGCCGGACGCACCACCCCGGTACGTCCGCGCCCGGTTGTTCCGCTACCGCTTCAGCACGCGGCGGGAGCTGCGGGAGACGGGCGCCTGGTGGCAGCGGACGTACGTCCGGGAGTTCCTGCCACCCACCCGGCTCGGGGACGTCTAGGCGGAGCCGGTTCGGATCACCGGGCGGAGCGGAGGGGACCGGCCTCGCAGCCGGCGACTCGGCGCGCGACGCCGCCGGCCACCGGCGGACCGGCCAGGCCCGAGAGCACCGTCGGAGAGCACCGCGTCGTCGCACACGGCCCGGGCGCTGTGATGGGGCGCCGCTGGTGCGTCGCTCCCCGTGTCGACGCGGGCGCCGCGTTGCACGTGGCAGCCCGGCACCTCGTCCAGGACGGACGAGAAGTCCCCCAAGGCGGCCACCGGATCCTCACGGTCCCGGGCGGCGCCCGCCCGCGGTGCGGCGTCACGCGGGCGGGCATCGGGCGAACCTGCCCGCGGGCGGCGCATGACGTGTGAAGGGGCCGGACGGCACCGGACCGGGCCCCTGCCCCGGTCACGGCGGCGGGCCGCAGGACGGCGTTGCGTACCCTGGCGGAATGCGGATGCGTCCCACCCTGAGCTGGACCCCGGACGGGGACCTGCCGCCGGCCGCCACGGACCTGGAGGCGGTCGCCGGTGCGCTGAGCGACGGCGGTGTGCTGGTGCTCAGCGGCGCGGGCCTCTCCACGGAGTCCGGCATCCCCGACTACCGGGGTGCGGGCGGCAGCCTGAGCCGGCACACCCCGATGACGTACCAGGACTTCGTCGCCGGGGCCGGGGCGCGGCGGCGGTACTGGGCCCGCAGCCACCTCGGCCGGCGCACCTTCGTCCGGGCCCGCCCCAACGCCGGGCACCGCGCCGTGGCCGCGTTCGCCCGGCACGGTCTGCTCTCGGGCGTGATCACGCAGAACGTCGACGGTCTGCACCAGGCCGCCGGCAGCGACGACGTCGTGGAACTCCACGGCAGCCTGGACCGGGTCGTCTGTCTCTCCTGCGGGGCCCTCAGCGCACGGGAGGAGCTGGCGGCGCGCCTGGAGGAGGCCAACCCCGGCTTCGACCCGGTGGCGGCCGCGATCAACCCGGACGGTGACGCCGACCTCACCGACGAACAGGTCAGGGACTTCACGGTGGTGCCGTGCACCGTCTGCGGCGGTGTCCTCAAACCGGACGTGGTGTTCTTCGGTGAGGCCGTTCCGCCCCAGCGGGTCGAGCACTGCCGTGCGCTGGTGCGCCGGGCGTCCTCCCTGCTGGTGCTCGGTTCCTCCCTGACGGTCATGTCCGGTCTCCGGTTCGTCCGCCAGGCGGAGCGGGACGGCACGCCGGTGCTGATCATCAACCGGGACCCGACCCGCGGCGACCGGCACGCCGTCACCCGGGTCGCGCTCCCCCTGGGCGCGGCCCTCACCACCGTCGCCGCGCGTCTCGGCATCCCGCTCGACGACGGGGCGGCCGGTACCTGACGCCCCGCGTGCCTCGGCCCCGCACCGCGACACCGCACGGAAGCGGGCCTGGTGACGGGACGTCACCAGGCCCGCGTTCGAGGGTGGTCAGCGTCTGCGGGGCATGCCCGCCCCGACGCCGGCCACGTGGAGGGCCAGGGCGGTCAGCCCCAGCAGCATGATGTTGACCGACGAGAACACGTCGTTGGTGCCGATGTCCGCCGCGTTGATCAGGAACGAGATGAAGAACAGTACGGCGGCCACGATGCCCAGCATGCGCGAGCTCCTCTCCTAGGGTGAACTCCCGTATGCCCGGCCGTCACGCTTGCAGTCACCTGACGGGCAGGCACATGACAGGCCCCGGCCGCCGGGCGGGGCGGGGGAGGGACCGCCGCCCCGGCGGCTCGTTCACCGGCGGCGGCGGAAAGAGACCCGTTCGACGTGATGTCCTCGCGGGCATCCCCTCCTTCTCCGAGAGTGTGCAGCACACATGTGGGACGACTCCCTTGTCCGAGTGGCCGACGGCGTTCACCTCGTCCGCGGCAGCAATACCAACTGGGTGGTCCTGAGCGAGGGCGGTTCGGCCACGCTCGTCGACTGCGGCTACCCCGGTGACCGCGCGCTGCTCCTCGCCTCCCTGTCCGAGCTGGGGCACGCCCCGGAGTCCGTGGCCGCGGTCCTCGTCACGCACGCGCACAACGACCACATCGGCAACGCCGAGTACCTGACCCGCACCTACGGCACCGTGGTGCACGCCCACGACGAGGAGATCCCGCACGCCCGGCGGGAGTTCCTGCACCAGATCGGCGTCGGCACGGTGCTGCGCAACATCTGGCGCCCCGGTGTCGCCCCGTGGGCCGTGCACAGCATCCGGGCGGGCGGGCTCAAGGACTCACGCGTCACCCTCCCCCGGCCGTTCCCCGCCTCCGCCGGGCCTCTCGACCTGCCCGGACGCCCGGTACCGCTGCACACTCCGGGACACACGGCCGGGCACTGCGCCTACGCCCTCCCGCAGGCCGGGATCGTCATCTCCGGGGACGCCCTGGTCAGCGGACACCCCACGACGCGGGCACGCGGTCCGCAGTTGCTGCCCGCCATGTTCGACCACGACCGTGAGCGTGCCCGGGCGTCCCTCGACGTCATCGGGGCGTGCGAGGGCGACACGCTGCTCCCGGGGCACGGCCCGGTCCACCGCGGCTCCGTCAGGAAGGCGGCCGAGACCGCCCGCGACCGGAAGCCGGCCCGGTTCGAGCCGCGGCGGTAGCCGGCGGCCGGCCGACCACGGGGTGCCTGCCCGGCCGTCCCGGGGGCGGGAAACAGCTGAGCGATCCGAGCGACCCCTGCCGGCCCGAGCTGATCGAACCGGCGGCGCCCCTGGCCGGCGGGCGCCCACCGACGTGCCTCCCCGCGGTCGGGCCGCACCCTCCGCCGCCGCCCGGCCGTGGGCGGCCCGGACCGACGGCCGATGTGACCTCCGTCGCACACACCTTGTTCCTCGTCCCGGAACGCCTTCCTCGGGAAAGCACGGAAAGGCGAGACACGATGACACTGGGACAGTACGAACTCCTCGGGCGCCTGGGTGCCCGGGTGCACGGCACGCGGCACGGGAACGAGCCGCCGGTGGTCCTGCTCCACGGGCTCACCTACGACCACCGGCAGTGGGACACTCTGATCGACGAGCTGACGGCAAGGGAGCCCGACCGGCTGATCGTCGCCTTCGACCTTCCCGGTCACGGCCGGTCCCCGGACGCGGAGTCCTGTCGCCCGGCCGACATCGCCCTCTCAGTGCACCGTTGCCTCGACGCGTTCGGGGCGGCAGCACCGATCGTCGTCGGGCACTCGTTCGGAGCGGTGGTGGCCACGGCCTACGCCGCCGTCCACCCGGCAGCCGGAGTGGTCGACATCGACCAGCCCCTGCTCGCGGGTGCCTTCGCCAAGCGGCTCGGAGAACTCGAACCCGTGCTGCGCGGCCCGCGGTGGCGGGACGTGTGGGACGAGCAGCTGGCGGCCATGGGCATCGACGCGCTCCCGCCCCGGGCCCGGGAACTGGTCCGGACGGCAACAACTCCCCGCCAGGACCTCCTGCTGGCGTACTGGCGGGAACTCCTCGAGGAGACCCCCGAGGAACTCGCACGCCGACGCACCTGGCAGCTGCGGGCCATCAGAGGCGCCGGCGTGGACTACACCCACGTCGCGGGCGACGAGGTACCGCCGCTCTACGCACGGTGGCTCACCGCCCTGCTGCCCACGGCGCGCATCGTCACCCTCCCCGGCAGCGGGCACTTCCCCCACCTTCTCCACCCGGCCGTGATCGCCGACCTGCTGACCGTCTGAGATCCAGCACCACCAGCGTGCCGCCGGGACGCGCATAACACCGGGCAGAGGGCGGTCCAGGAGGTTCCCGGGCCTCCCGGACCGCCCCTACCGTTTCGTGCTGCGCGGTCCCGCCCCGCTTCCTCCTCCTTCTCGCACCTCACCGGACTTCCCCCCTCACCGAAAACGAGGACAGGCCATGGCCCCCGTCAGCCCCTCTCCCCATGAACCGAGCGGCATCAGCCGCAAGAACCTGTTACGCGCGGCCGTGGCCGCCGGGGCAGCCGTCCCGCTCCTCGCCACGGGCGGCATCGCCCTGGCCCGTGACGCGGTCCGTACCCCCGGCACCGACGCACTCGCGCCGACCCCGGCGTGCGACGACGGCGACGACCCGACGCCGGACCAGATGGAGGGCCCGTACTTCAAGCCGAACTCCCCGCTGCGGACCAGCCTGGTGACGGGCGGTACGGCGGGCACGCCGCTGACGGTGAGCGGCTATGTCTTCGGCCGCAACTGCGTACCGCTGTCCGGCGTGCTCATGGACTTCTGGCAGGCGGACAACGCCGGCGCCTACGACATGACCGGTTTCGCCTTCCGCGGGCACCAGTTCACCGACTCCACGGGCGCCTTCCGGCTCACGACGATCGTGCCCGGTCTCTACCCGGGCCGCACCCGCCACCTCCATGTGAAGGCCCAGGCTCCCGGCGAGCCGGTGCTCACCACCCAGCTCTACTTTCCGGGCGAGCCCCGCAATGCCACGGACATGATCTACGATCCCGCCCTCCTCATGAACGTGCGCAGCGCGGGGAGCGGCAGGCAGGGTACCTTCGATTTCGTCCTGGACGTCGACGGCGATCCGGGCGGCGGCTCCCCGCCCCCGACCGACCCGCCGAGCGGCACCTGGGCGGCCGGCCGGACCTACACCGCCGGCAGCGTCGTGACCTACGGCTCCTTCGCCTACCGCTGCCTCCAGGCCCACACGTCCATGGCCGGCTGGGAGCCCCCGAACGTCCCCGCCCTCTGGGCCCGGACGTAGGCGCTCCGCGCGAGCGCCGCCGGCTCGGCCGAGGAGGGCCCCGGCTCTGCTGAAACGGGTCCAGGCGGACGCCGATCCGGTCGCCGCCGAGCCGGGCGCGCCCCGGCAGGGGGCGTTTCAGCGGGTCGGTCGTCTGCACTCCCCTCGCCGCGCGACCGGTGGTGCGCACGGCGGAGGCCCGGTCCTTCGAGCGGCATCCGCGCCGACCCGCGTCCGCCGCGACCAGGTCCGGTTCCGGGTCGGGGTCTGGCTCCGGCATGCGGTTCCGGCGCGCCGGTCCACGTCCGCGTCCGGCTCCAGGTCCGGCTCCGGGTCCGGCGCGCCGGTCCGCGTCCGCGTCCGGGTCCGGGTCCGGGTCCGGCGTGCGGGACGATCTCGACGCGGGGGCACCCGGCGGGGCACAGTGGCCCCGCGTACCCTCTGGTACGCCCCGTCCCCTCCGCACCCCGAGGAGCCGAAGTTGACCAGTTGGGCCGGCCGGACCGCCGTCGAGATCGCCACCGCCGTACAGGAGAAGCGGGCCACGCCGCGCGAGGTCGTCGCGGACCACCTGGCACGCATCGAGCGGCTCGACGGCCGGGTGGGCGCGTTCCGGGTGGTGCGGACGGAGGCGGCCCTGGCCGAGGCGGACGAGGTGGCCGCCCGAAATGACCTGGCGGAACTGCCGCTGGCCGGGGTGCCGGTGGCGGTCAAGGACAACCTGGCGGTGCGCGGCGAGAGCATGCGCGTCGGGTCCGCCGCCACCCCGGACACCCCGGCCCGGCAGGACCACGAGACCGTGGCGCGGCTGCGCGCGGCGGGCGCGGTGGTCGTCGGCCTGACCCATGTGCCGGAGCTGTGCGTGTTCGGCACCACGGACGGGGTGCACGGCACCTCCCGCAACCCGTGGGACCTCACCCGCAGCGCGGGCGGCTCGTCGGGGGGCAGCGCCGCCGCGGTCGCCGCCGGGATGGTGCCCGTCGCGCTCGGCAACGACGGCATGGGGTCGCTGCGGATCCCGGCCGCCAACTGCGGTCTGGTCACCGTCAAGCCGGGGCGCGGGGTGGTCCCGGCGGACATCGGCGACGGCGACTGGTTCGGCATGTCGGAGAACGGGCCGCTCGCCACGACCGTCCAGGACGCCCGGCTGATGCTGGCGGTGCTGGCGGGGACGGACGAGGTGCCCGGCGCCGGGGAGACGGCCGGGACCGGCACCCGGCGGATCGCGGTGTCCCTGCGCAGCCCGCTGGCGGGGGTCACGATCTCCCGGCCGTACGCGGCGGCCGTGCGGGAGGCGGCGGGCACGCTGATCAAGGCGGGCCACCAGGTGCGGCGCGCCGACCCGCCGTACCCGATGTCGCTCGGTACGACGGCCCTGACCCACTGGGCGGCGGGCACGGCCGTGGACGCGCGGGGCCTGGAGCGGCGGCTGCTGACCCGGCGTACCAGGGTGCACGCGGCGATCGGCCGCCGCTGTGAGCGATCCGTGCGCTCCGGCACCGGCCGGGAGCGGCTGCGCGAGCGGCTGGAGCCGTTCTTCGGCGAGTACGACGTGCTGCTCACCCCGGCCCTCGCCCGCCGCTCGCCGAAGGCGGGCCCGTGGCACGAGCGGGGCTGGCTGCGCAATGTCGCCGCCAACTCGTCCTACTCGCCGCTGACTCCGCCGTGGAACCTCACCGGCTGGCCCGCGATGTCCGTGCCGTTCGGGGCGCTGCCCTCGGGAGCGCCCTGTGCGGTGCAGCTGGTGGGCGGGCCGGGGTCCGAGGCGGTACTGCTGGACCTGGCACGGCAGTTGGAGGAGCGGCACCCCTGGCAGCGGACGGCTCCGGTGGCGGATCCCGCCGGCCGCTGACCGCCTTGCCGTGATCCGGCCCCGGCGTCTAGTCTCGCTGGTATGACTGCCGGGTCGGCCGAGAGCCGTACACAGAAGGTGCGCCCGGCCCTGGCGTGAGTCCGGGGCGGGGCCGCGACCCGCCCGTTCCTCCGTGTTGCTTCCCTGCCGCGCGACCGCGTGGCTCCACTCATGGAATCGACTCGGAGATCACTGGCCATGCCCGACACACACCCCCCGCGCCCTACCGAACTGCCCACCACCGTCGCCCACTTGAACCACACCGTGGTGTTCGCCCGCGATCCGCGGCTGTCCGCCGACTTCCTCGCGGCGGTCCTCGGACTGCGGGTGGGGGCCCGGTTCGGGCCGTTCCTGCCGCTGGACCTCGGCAACGGCGTCACGCTCGACTACCACGAGATGCTGGAGGACCGGGTCCAGCCCCAGCACTACGCGTTCCTGGTGCCGGAGGAGGCGTTCGACGCGATGATCGGGCGCCTGGAGAAGCTCGGGGTCACCTACTACGCGGACCCGCGTCACACGGAGCCGGGGCGGGTCAACGACCTCTTCGGCGGCCGGGGGGCCTACTTCGACGACCCGGACGGCCACAACATGGAGATCATGACCCGTCCGTACGTCCGGCCCTGACCCGGTCCCGGCCCGCATGGGCGTGCGTCCCGCACGCCCATGCCCCGGGGGTGACCGGACAGGGCGGCGTCAGTCGACGCTGGGCAGGATGTGGGGCTCGGCGAGGTCGTCCTCGTAGCCCGCGAGGCGGATCGGGGCCGAGCGGGCCCACACGTCGAGGCTGCACAGCTCGCCGTTCCGGCGGCGTGCCCGCTCGGGCCGTTCCTTGGGGCGCTCTTCGGTAGTCGTCTTCTCCGGTGTCACCGCGCACTCCTTATGTGTCGGTCACCCTGGGGACGTACCGCGCCGGCTCTGCCGCACCTGCGCCGCCGCCCTCCGGGCATGAGGGGAAAGCCGTTCGGACGCGGTGGCGCCGGTTGCTCGAGACAGGAGCTGGCCGTGGTGAACCGGCTTGTCCCAGACGGACCGTGGGTGTGGGTAGGACCCCGTGTGCTGTCCGTCCGGCTCAGATTAACCAAATGAGCGACCCCCCGCTCGATGGGGCTCGAAACTCGCGGTAACAATCACACGTCGGACCCGTTTCGACCCCCACCAATATGGCAGTGTTTCCGCATTCCTCCCTTTTCTTCCGTCACCCGAACGGACTACGCGGGCGCAGACGCGTGCGGGAAGGCCTTGTGGTCACGGCGGCGTTCATGTCCCGTTGGCCGGTCCGCAAGCCCGCCATGGTCTGCTGCCGTCCGGCAACGGCTGTCTCGTGGGAGGACCGGCGCATGGAACTGCGCAGCGTCGAGGAGCTGATGGACCTGCTGTACGCCTGTGACTGCGGCGGCGTGGGGGCCGACGGGCAGGCGCACGCCCTGCGGACCGCCGCACTGCTGCGTCGCGGCCGTCCCGCGGACAAGGAGCTCCAGGTCGCGGGCCTGGTGCGGCCGGTGGGCCGACTGCTGGGGCCCGGCGACCCCGCCGAGCGGGCGGCCGACGCGGTGCGCGCGCTGCTCGGCGAGCGGGTGGCGGGCCTGGTGCGCCGGCGTCCGTCCGCGGGCGCCGACGACGACGCCCTCGCCCTGCGCAGCGCGGAAGAGGAGGCCCGCACCGCCTGCTTCGACCCGGGGGTGCTGGAGGACTGGCGCACGGTGCTGGAGCTGCTGGCGGCCCGCGCGTCCCGCCTGGACGCGCCGGGCTGAGGTGCTGACGGGGCGCCAGGCACCCACACGGCCGGGACTGTCCGGGTAATCCGTCCGAACAATCCGGGCAATCCGGGCCGCCCAGGTGTCCGTCGCCGGACCGCCGGGCCCTGCAGCCGGCGGAGGCCGGTCCGCCGGACCCCCGGACGGCTGGGCCCCGGACAGCCAGGCCGCCGGGCCCCGGGCGACCGGGTCGCCGCCCGCTCACCACCTGCCGGGTGCGTAGTCCTTCAGGAAGACGCCGTACAGGTCCTCGCCGGCCTCGCCGCGCACGATGGGGTCGTAGACCCGGGCGGCACCGTCGACCAGGTCGAGCGGGGCGTGGAAGCCGGCCTCGGCGAGGCGCACCTTGTCGGGGTGCGGGCGCTCGTCGGTGATCCAGCCGGTGTCGACGGCGGTCATCAGGATGCGGTCCTGGTCGAACATCTCCTGGGCGCTGGTGCGGGTGAGCATGTTCAGCGCGGCCTTGGCCATGTTCGTGTGCGGGTGCCCGGCGCCCTTGTAGCCGCGGTCGAAGACGCCCTCCATGGCGGAGACGTTCACGATGTAGGTGCGCTTCGCCGACGAGGCCGCCATCGCCGGGCGCAGCCGGCTGATCAGGATGAACGGGGCGGTGGAGTTGCACAGTTGCACCTCCAGCAGTTCGACGGGGGTGACCTCGTCGACGGTCTGCACCCAGCTGTTGGTGTCGTGCAGGTCCGGGACCAGGCCCCCGGCGTCGATCGCGGTACCGGCGGCGATGCGGTCCAGGGACGCCGAGCCGGAGACCAGGGCGAGGCCGGTGACGTCCTGCGCGGTGAGCGCGCCGCCCCCGGCGACCGGCAGTTCCGCCACCGCGCCGGAGCCGAAGGTGCCGATCACCTCGGAGGCGGGCAGTTCACCGGCGGGCAGCGGGGCGGACTCGGCGCCGAGCAGTTCGCTGTAGGCCTGCGGGGAGCGGCGCACGGTCTGCGCGGCGTTGTTGATCAGGATGTCCAGCGGTCCGGCGGCCGCCACCGAGTCGGCGAGCGCGACGACCTGGGCGGGGTCGCGCAGGTCGATGCCGACGATCTTCAGCCGGTGGATCCACTCGTCGCTGTCCGGCTGGGCCTTGAAGCGGCGGATGGCGTCGTTGGGGAAGCGGGTGGTGATCGTCGTGTGGGCGCCGTCGCGGAGCAGCCGCAGCGCGATGTACATGCCGATCTTGGCGCGTCCGCCGGTGAGCAGGGCGCGCTTGCCGGTGAGGTCGGTGCGGGCGTCGCGCCGGGCGCGGTTCTCGGCCGCGCACTTCTGGCAGAGCTGGTGGTAGAAGTAGTCGACCTCGACGTAGCGGGTCTTGCAGACGTAGCAGGAGCGCGGGCGCTGGAGTATCCCCGCGATCTGTCCGGGCTCGACCCGGGAGGACGGCAGGATGCCCTCCGTCTCGTCGTCGATGCGCTCGGCGGAGCCGGTGGCGGTGGCCTCGGTGACCGCCTTGTCGTGGGCGGTCTTGGCGGCCCGGCGTTCCTGGCGGCGGCGCTGCTTGACCGAGCGGTAGATGTGCGAGGTGGCCCGGCGGACCAGGATCGCGTCGGGGTGGTCGACGTCGAGCCGGTCGAGTTCCTCCAGCACGGCGAGGCAGACGGCCAGCCGCTCGGGGTCGATGCCGGGCCCGTGGGCCGCCGCGTCCGTGGCCCGGGGGCCGTCCTCTGTCACCGTCATCGCCGCTGTCGTTTCCCGCTCTGCCTCGCGGCGCTCCGGTAGCGCCCGCTGTCGAACGGGGGATTTTACGGAGCGCGGCGCCGCAGACCAAACCCGCGGTGGTCAGGGATCGCAGACCGTGAGCAGTGTCTCCACCTCTTCGGACAGCGCGAGCGCCAGCAGGTCGAGGTCCTTGACGGCCTCGCCGTCGGCCACCAGCCCGTAGTGGACCCGTCCGCGGTAGGTGGAGACGGCGACCGCCAGGGAGTGCCCGGGGGCCAGCGGGGCGAGCGGGAAGACCGCGCCGAGCGGGTCGCCGCCCAGCCGCAGCCCGAAGCCGGGCAGCGGCACGCTGGTGACCAGCACGTCGAACCAGAGCCGGGCCGCCTGGCCGACCAGTGGGCCGCCGAGCCGGTGGCCGAGCGGCGGCACGTGGTCGGCGAGCAGGGCGACGGCGCCGGCGCCCCGGTGGGGACCGGCGTCCTTGTTGCGGTCCATGGCGTCGCGCACCGTGGTGAGGCGGGTGAGGGGGTCCCGTTCGCCGACCGGGAGCCGCATCAGGTAGCCGGAGAGCCGGTTGCCCTGGGGGTGGGCGGTGCGGGGCCGCCGCCGGGAGACCGGGATGAGGGCGCGGGGCGCGACGCCCTCGCTGCCGTCGCCGCGTTCGTCGAGCCAGCGCCGCAGGGCCCCCGCGACGACGGCGATCAGGACGTCGTTGACGGTGCCGCCGGCGCTCTTGCGGATCCGGTGCACGTCGTCGAGGTCGATCACGGTGCCGGCGGTGCGCCGGGTGCCGCTGGACGCGCAGACCAGGGCGGGCGAGGAGCGCATGTCGAGGGTGGAGCGGGCGACGGAGGCGCCGATGTCCAGGGCGCGTCCCGCGTCGGAGAGGGCGCCGCGCACCAGGTCCGGCATCCGGCGCACGTCCGGGAGCAGCCCGCGGGCGGGGTCCGCCGGGCGGGGCCGCGGGGTGGGCAGGTCCATCGGGTCCATCAGCGCGGCGGCGAGGGTCAGCGCACGGAGCCCGTCGGCGAGGGCGTGGTGGAACTTGAACAGCACGGCGAAGCAGTCACTGTCCCGGCCGGGCAGGACGTGGGCCTCCCAGGGGGGCCGGGAGCGTTCCAGCGGGCGTTCCATCAGGCGGCCCGCCGCCTCGTGGAAGTCGGGGGCCGGGGCGTGGAGCCGGACGTGGTCCTGCGGGTCGAAGCGCGGGTCGGGCTCCCGGCGGGCGCCGCCGAAGGCGAGCGGTCCACGCAGCGCCGCGGCGAGCCGTTCCCCCCGCCCGGCCCAGGGGCTCCGGAGCGCCGTCAGGGGGCCGCCTCCGGGGCCGGCCCGCCACACGTCGCGGATCCGCATCCGCAGTCCGGGGACGGCGGATGCGCGGGACGCGAGCAGGTCGGCCGCGTGGGCGCCGGCGGCGGGCGATCCGGCCGGGAACACCCCGAGCGCGGCGAGGTGCATCGGGTGGTCGGCGGACTCGATGTTCCAGAACGCCAGGTCGAGAGGAGCGAGCAGGTCTGCGGTCACGGGCTGGCCTCGCAGCGACGACGGGATGGATCAGCAGTCAATCGCCCCCGGCCGATTACGGTCAAGTACGATCCGGCTACGTACAGTTAACATCAGATGACTTGGCCCGTCCCCCGGACCGGGGCCGCCCGCCCCCCGCACCGGAGTGGTGCGGGGGACGGGCCGGGCGGGGCCGGCGCGGTCACCGGGGCGGCCGGAGGCCCTTCTGGGGCCGTCCGGTGCGGCGACCGGCCTCACCCGTACGGGCGCGGGCCGCCCGTGGCGCGGTCAGCTCCCGGCACCCTCCGCTGCCGGGCAGCCGGCGGGCGCGGCCCGGGAGGCGTCCCGGATCAGCGCCTCGTGCCCGGCCCGGACCCGGGGCACGTCCGGCTTCAGCACCCGGCGGTCGTAGGTGAGCAGACCGTTCAACTCGCCCTCGACGTCGGTGATCTGGGTGTACACGGCGCCGTTGCTGCCCCGGCACGCCAGCGCCCGCACCTCGTCCAGCTTGGTGAGGTAGTCGTCGGTGTACGTCGAGGGGTCGACGTCGACGTACGACATCTGCACCGACCAGGCGTGTCCGGGCACCGCGAGGCCGAGGCCGCCGTACTCGCCGGTGACCAGGGCGCGCCTGCCGTCCGGGCGGGGCGGCAGCGCCGGGCTCGGGTAGCCGTGCTCGTCCATGATGTCGCCGGCGTCGCCGTCGGCCCCCAGGTTGAGCCCGGACTGGTTGTTGACCAGCCGCGAGGGGTCCCAGCTCTTGGCGAGGCCGGCGATGCGCCCGACGTCGTACTGGCCCCAGCCCTCGTTGAAGGTGACCCACATGACGACCGACGGGCTGCTGATGTGCTCGTCGATCATCTCCTTCAGCTCGCGTTCGTAGCGGGCGCGGGACTCGGCGTCCGGGTTCACCCCCGCCGTCATGGACGGCATGTCCTGCCAGACCAGCAGTCCGAGCCGGTCGGCCCAGTGGAACCAGCGGTCCGGTTCGACCTTGATGTGCTTGCGCACCGAGTTGAAGCCGAGCCGCTTGTGCGCCTTCAGGTCGTAGGCGAGGGCCTCGTCGGTGGGGGCCGTGTGCAGGCCGTCGGGCCAGAAGCCCTGGTCCAGGGTGGCCATCAGGAACAGCGGCTCGCCGTTGAGCAGGGTGCGCGGCACGCCGTTCACCTTCTCCACGGAGATCGAGCGCATCCCGAAGTAGCTCTCGACGCGGTCCTTGCCGACGGTCACCTTCAGGTCGTACAGGAACGGGTCGTCGGGCGACCACAGACGCGGGTCGCGGATGCTCAGGCTCAGCGGCTCGCCGGTGCGGCCGCGTGCCGTGGCGACCTTGCGCCGTCCGTCGTAGGCCGTCGCGGTGACCGGCAGGCCGTCGCGGACGCCCCGCGCCTCGACGGTGAGCCGCTCGCCCGGCACGTCGGGGATCAGGCGGAGCGAGTCGACGTGGTCACGGGCGACCGGTTCCATCCACACGGTCTGCCAGATGCCCGAGCTGGGGGTGTACCAGATGCCGCTGGGGTCCAGGCGCTGCTTGCCGAGCGGCGGGTTCTCCCCGTCCGCCGCGTCCGTCGGGTCGTACACGCCGACGATCAGCTCCTGGGTGCGGCCGGGCTTCAGCGCGTCGGTGACGTCGGCGCTGAACTTGTCGTAGCCGCCCTCGTGTTCGGTGACCTTGGTGCCGTTGACGTACACCTCGGCCCGCCAGTCGACGGCGCCGAAGTTCAGCCGCAGCCGCTGCGAGGAGCCGATGCGCCAGTCGCGGGGCACGGTGAAGGTGCGCCGGTACCACATGCGGTCCTCGTGCCGCTGGACGCCGGAGAGCTGGGACTCCACCGGGTACGGGACGAGGATGCGCTCCTTCAGGTTCTTGCCCACGGGCGGCCGCTCACCCTCCTGGGCGGCGGCGAACTGCCAGCGCCCGTTGAGGTTGCGCCACTTGTCCCGGGTGAGCTGCGGGCGCGGGTACTCGGGCAGGGCGTTGTCCGGGCCCACCTCGTCGGCCCACCGGGTGCGCAGTTCGTGGGTGGAGCGGTTGGGTCCGCTGCTGAGGAAGGCGTCCACCGGGTCGCCGGCGGTGGTGGCCAGTCCGCCCTTCCCGTCGTAGCGGATGTCGGCGGCGCCGCGGGCGGTGCCGGTCTTGTTGCCGACCACCGGCTCCTTCAGCGTGACGAGCAGGGACCTGGGGTCGGCCGGGTCCGGTCGGGCCGATGCCAGCGGCCACTGCGCGCCGCCGATGACGGCCTGCAGGTGCTCGGTGAAGGCGGCCGGGGGCTCGGCGAGCGGGCGCGGGAAGTCCAGCTTGAGGGTGCGCCCGGAGGCCAGGACGGTGGCGGCGAGGGCCCCGTCGTAGTCGAAGCCGTCGGGCAGGCGGAAAGCCGACTGCGGTACGGGCTTCTTGGTGCCGCCGGGTTCGGTCCAGCGCAGGTGCAGGTTGGAGCCGCCGTAGTGCTCGAAGTACTCGACCTTGATGTCGTGGGCGGTGCCCGCGGTCAGCTCGATCGGCTCGGCGGTCTGTTCGCGGTCCCAGTCGTCGACCCAGTGGTCGATGGCGAGGCGGCCGTCGATCCAGAGGCGGAAGCCGTTGTCGCCGATGAGGGAGAAGGTGTGCGGGCCGCTCCGCTCCGGGACGATCTTGCCCGTCCAGCGGACGCTGACGTCGTCGGAGCGGCCGGTGGTGAGGTCGAGGCGCGGTTCGAGGTTGTCGAAGTCCAGCTGCGGGTCGAAGGCGGTGGCCTTGAGCTCGTGGAAGTCGAAGGCCCCGGGCGCGGAGTGCGTGTAGTACTCGCCCTTCAGGCCGTGGATCTCGACCGGGTCGTCCGCGGCGGCGGGGGCCCCGGTGGCGGGCCCGGCGGCGGGCGGTCCCGCCGCGGGCAGTGTCGCCGCGGTCAGTCCGGCGACGCCCAGCGCGGTGGCCAGGAGTAACGCGAATCGGTCCTTGAGTCGTCTGGTGCGCACGGATCCTCCGTGGGTGAGGAAGTGACGGCTCGGTGCGGTGTGCGGGTGCTGCCAAACGGTGCTGTGCGGTCGTGACGCCGCGCGGTGCCGAGCCGGTGCCGGTGCCGAGCCGGTGCCGGTGCCGATCCGGTGCCGGCTCGCGCGCGGATCTCGTGTTCCTTTGTGTTCGGTTGAACACCTGAACAACGTTGTCATGAACAGTAGTCGCCATAACAGCACGGATTCCGCCATCCGTCCAGGGACATGACGGGACATGACAAGAGCCCCGGCCGTCACCTCCGGCCGAGGCCCCTCACCCCTCTCCCGCGCCGCCTACGGCATCGGGACCCGCTGCCCCTTGCCGAGCGCGATCACGCCGCCCTTGGACACCGTGTACAGCTCCGCGTCCCGCTCGGGGTTGACCCCGATGGTCGCGCCCGGCGGCACCTCGACGTTCTTGTCCAGGACCGCGCCCCGCACCACGGCACCACGCCCGACGTGCACGTTGTCGTGCAGCACCGAGCCCTGCACCACGGCCCCCGGATCGACCAGGACGCCCGGGGAGAGCACCGACCGGGTGACCTGGCCCCGGATCAGGCAGCCCGCGCTGATGA
This sequence comes from Streptomyces sp. NPDC029526, assembly GCF_040637405.1. Lineage (NCBI taxonomy): Bacteria > Bacillati > Actinomycetota > Actinomycetes > Kitasatosporales > Streptomycetaceae > Streptomyces > Streptomyces sp. NPDC029526. The sequence goes on along the minus strand of NZ_JBEZWE010000015.1, from coordinate 10,968 downwards.
TCGACTCGCTCGCCATGCCACCGGCGTTGAAGCGGGCCGGCGAGAGCTGCCCCGAGGTGGTGTAGATCGGCCACTGCCGGTTGTACAGGTTGAACGCCGGACGCTCGGCGATGAGGTCCATGTGCGCCTCGTAGTAGGCGTCCAGCGTGCCGACGTCCCGCCAGTACCCCTGGTCGCGGCTGGTCTCGCCCGGAACGTGGTTGTCGCTGAAGTCGTACAGGTGGGCCTCGCCGCGGTCGGTGAGCTGGGGCAGGATCGAGCCGCCCATGTCGTGCACCGAGTCCTCGTCCTCGGCGTCCCGCTGGAGGGCCTCGACGAGCGTCTTGGTGGTGAAGAGGTAGTTGCCCATCGAGGCGAACACGCACTCGGGGTCGTCGGGCAGCCCCGGCGGGTCCGCGGGCTTCTCCAGGAAGCCCTGCACCGTCTGCCCGTCGGACCCCGGCGTGATCACCCCGAAGGCCGCCGACTCCGAGCGCGGCACCCGGATGCCGGCCACCGTCACCCCGGCACCGCTGTCGATGTGCTGGGCGAGCATCTGGCGCGGATCCATCCGGTACACGTGGTCGGCGCCGAACACGGCCACGTAGTCGGGCTGTTCGTCGTGGATCAGGTTCAGCGACTGCAGGATGGCGTCCGCACTGCCCAGGTACCAGCGCGGACCCAGGCGCTGCTGGGCGGGTACGGGCGTCACGTAGTTGCCGAGCAGGCTGGACATCCGCCACGTGGTGGTGACGTGCCGGTCCAGCGAGTGCGACTTGTACTGCGTGAGCACGCAGATGCGCAGGATGTCCCCGTTGACCAGGTTGGACAGCACGAAGTCGACGAGGCGGTACGTGCCGCCGAAGGTGACCGCCGGTTTGGCGCGGTCCGCCGTGAGGGGCATCAGGCGCTTGCCCTCGCCGCCCGCCAGCACGATTCCCAGAACCGAAGGACCACCACGCCGCATGGCCGCTCCCCTCACGCCGGAATTTTCCCATGACTGCCCCGGACGGGCGGGACTAAGCCTGTTCGAGGATCTCCTCGTAGAGCCGGACCGTACGGCGGGCCACCGCGTCCCACCCGAACTCCCCGACCGCGCGCTCCCGGCCGGCCTCGCCCATCCGCCGTGCGGCGGCCGGGTCGCCGAGGACCGTGTCGAGGGCCCGGGCGAGGCCCGCCTCGAAGTCGTCGTCCACATCGACGAGTACCCCGGTCGAGCCGTCCGCCACGACCTCGGGGATGCCGCCGACGCGGGAGGCCACCACCGGGGTGCCGCAGGCCATCGCCTCCAGGTTGACGATGCCCAGCGGCTCGTAGACGGAGGGGCAGACGAACACGGTCGCGTGCGTGAGCAGCTGGATCACCTCCGGGCGCGGCAGCATCCGCGGGATCCAGTGCACGCCCGCACGGACCCCGCGCAGCTCCTCGTACAGCTCCCGGAACTCGCGGTCGATCTCCGGGGTGTCCGGGGCGCCCGCGCACAGCACCACCTGTGCGTCCGGGTCGATGCCGCGCACCGCCCGCAGCAGGTGGGGCACGCCCTTCTGGCGGGTGATCCGGCCGACGAACAGCACGTAGGGGCGGGAGCGGTCCAGTCCGATCCGGTCCAGGGCGTCCGTTCCCGGATCGGGGCGGTACAGGGCGGTGTCGATGCCGTTGTGCACGATGTGCACCCGAGCCGGATCGAGGGCCGGGTAGCAGCTCAGGATGTCCTCGCGCATGGCGCCCGACACGGCGACGACCGCGTCGGCGGCCTCCAGGGCGGTGCGTTCGGCCCAGCTCGACAGGGCGTAGCCGCCGCCGAGCTGTTCGGCCTTCCAGGGCCGCAACGGCTCCAGGGAGTGCGCGGTCGCCACGTGCGGGATGCCGTGGAGCAGCTTGGCGAGATGACCGCCGAGGTTGGCGTACCAGGTGTGGGAGTGGACGAGGTCGCGTCCTTCGAGCGCGGCGGCCATGGCCAGGTCCACGGAGAAGGTGCGCAGCGCGTCGTTGGCGCCGTCCAGCACGGGCCAGGGCCGGTGCCGCGTCACACCCTCCGCGCGGCCCTCGCCCCAGCAGTGCACCTCCAGGTCCACCAGGGACCTCAGCTCCCCGGCCAGGAACTCCACGTGCACGCCCGCGCCGCCGTACACGTCCGGGGGGTACTCCCGGGTCAGCAGTCCCACTCGCACCCGCGAACCCCCTGTCTGAGCGGACGTTGTTCCCATCGTCGCCCAGATGGGGCGCGTGGGGAAGGGGAGAACGGGGGTGGGGGGTCGGGGTCGGGGTCCGTCGGGGGTCGGGGTCAGGGTCCGTCGGGGGTCGAGGTCAGGGTCCGTCGGGGGTCCAGTGGGGCGTGACGGGGGTACGCGGTGGGGACGCGTGGTGGGGATGGTCGGGCGGTCGTCGGGGGCGGGGTCCGAGGCGGAGCTGGGGGTGGGGTCGGTAGGCCGGGGCCGGAGGTGGGGGTCGGGCAGGTCGGGGGCGGATCAGGGGGCCTCCCCAGGGGCTGCCGGTGCCGGGGGCGGGCTTTTCCCGGCGCCGGGGTGCCGTGCCTGTAGGGGGTTTCCCTCGGGCGGACCCCACCCAGGGGATGACGGGGCCGTTCTCCTACTCCATCGGCAGTAGGACGGATTGAGTGCTCAGGAACGACGACGGGAACAGCCGGAAACGGCATCGTGTTCTCCATGACAGCCGACCGTCCGCCGCGCCGGGCACCGCGCCCCGTTTCCCCGCAGAGGAGCAGCCGATGAGCGCCCTCGCGTTGTCCGTGCTCCTGTCGTTCGTGTCCGCGGTCGCCTACGCGGGCGGGGCGATCGTGCAGGAGCAGGTCGCGGTGTCCTCCCCCGGCAGGCAGTACGCGCCGCTGCGGCGGCCCGCCTGGTGGGCGGCGGTCTCGCTGAACGGTCTCGGCGCTCTCCTCCACGTCGTGGCGCTGGCCTACGGCCCCCTGAGCCTGGTGCAGCCGCTGGGCGCACTCACCATCGTCTTCGCGCTGCCCATGGCCGCGCTGTTCGTGGGGCGCCGGGCGGGTGCGACGGCCTGGCGCGGTGCGCTGATGGCCTCGGTCGGCCTGGCGGGCCTGCTGGCCCTGGTCGGCACGGCCGGCACCCAGTCCCTCTCCACGCCCCAGCGGGCGGTGGCCGCGGTGGTCACCGGCGGCGCGATCGTCGCCCTGATGGTCGCGGCGCGTGCCGTGCACCGTCATCCGGCGGTGCGGAGCATCCTCCTCGCCACCGCCGCCGGTGTCGCGTTCGGCATGTCGTCGGTGTTCACCAAGACCGTCGCGGTCGACTGGACCGACGGCGTGGCCGCGGCCGACACGCCGTCCCTCGCGGTGATCGGCGTACTCGCCACGGCCGGCATGCTGCTCTCCCAGGCCTCCTACCGGGGCGCCGGGCTCGCCGCCCCGCTGGCCACCCTGACCGTGGTCAACCCGGTGGTGGCGGCCGCCGTAGGCATCACGATGTTCGGCGAGACCTTCCGCTACGGCTCCACGGGCACGGTGCTCGCCCTGGGCTCCGGGGTGGTCGCGGCCGGCGGGCTGATCCTGCTGACGACCGAGCGTCTCGCCCGCGAGCAGCGGGACGGCGCTGAGCCGGCGGGGGCATCGGCCCGGGGAGTTCGGGGCACGGCGGGGGCGCCCTCCGTCGCCGACTCCATCGCGGGCTCCGTGGAGCGCTCCGTCGAGAACGCTGCCTGGTCCCGGGCCGGTTCGTCGTCCGCCGGGACGTCGGATCCCGGGTTCCTGGTCCCGGAACGGTTCCGGGTGCCCGAGCAGGTGCCGTGGGCGGCTCCCGCGTTCTCGTGGGCGGCTGTCGGGAACGGGGGCGAGGTGCTCGTCGGGGACGGCGGGGAGATCGTCACGGGCGCGGGTGACGGGGCCGGTTCCGCGTCCGAGTCCGACTCCGAGTACGTCCCTGTGTCCGGGCTCCGGGTGCCGGTCGTGGCGGCGTCCTCGTCGTCCGTCTTCGCCGCCGCGGTTCCGGCCCTGGCGTGCACGGCGCCGGTCCTCTCAGGGGCGGCGGCCTCGGAGGCGACGACGCGTACGCCGGGGCCCGCCCGTACAGCGGCGACACACCCGGGGTCGGAGACGGTGCCGGCCGCGCTGCGGCGCGCGCCGGCTCCTGGACCCTGGCCGGGGCCGACGGATGCGCCGTTGATGACGTCCGCGCCCTTCCGGGACGGGCCCTACCTGTCGGTGCCCGTGCTGAACGGGCACCGCGCCCCCGTCACCTCCTGACGCCCGTCACCTCCTGACGCCGCGCACGCGTGACGCCCGGGCCTCGCGCACGGGTCACGTCCGCGTGTCGCACATCTGTCCGGTCGGCGCGCCGCGCACGCGGCGCATCCGTGCGCCGGACACGCCTCACATCCTGACGCCGCCCGCCCGAAGGTAGGCGACGGGGTCGATGTCCGACCCGAAGCCCGGCCCGGTCCGTACCTCGAAGTGCAGATGCGGGCCGGAACTGTTCCCGGTGTTCCCGGAGCGTCCGATGCGCTGTCCGGCGGCGACCGACTGGCCGTTGCGGACGGAGATCGCGGACAGGTGGGCGTACTGGCTGTAGCGGCCGTCGGCGTGCCGGACGACGACCTGGTAGCCGAAGGAGCCCTCCCACCCCGCGCTGACCACCCGGCCGCTCGCGACGGACTTCACCGACGTGCCGGTGGGCACGGGGAAGTCGACACCGGTGTGGTAGCCCTTCGACCAGGAGGACCCTGCCTTGTGGTACGGCGTGCCGAGGGGGGCGGCGACCGGGGCCACCAGGCTCCCGCCGGGCGCCGCGGCCCGGTCGGCCCGCTCCCCGGTGCGCGGCGCGGAGGGCTTCTTCTCCGCCGTCTTCTTCTCCGAAGGGGACGGCTTCGGGGAGGGCGTGGACTTCTGCTGCCCGCCCGACGCCTTGCCCCCCTTCTGCGCCTTCTCCGGGGCGGAGGGCTTCGTCCGCTCCCGCGTCGCCGGCGCCCGGTCGGACCGCTTGCCCGTGCCGTCCGGCAGCGCGAGCCGCTGACCGGGCAGGATCAGGTCCGGATCGGCGCCGATGGCCGAGCGGTTGGCGTCGTACAGCGCCTGCCAACCGCCCCGCAGCTGCTCGCCGGACGCGATACCGGAGAGCGTGTCGCCGCGGACCACGGTGTACATCTCGGCGCGTCCGGCGCGGGACTGCGGCGTCTTCTGCGGCTTGACGTCCTCGACGGTGGTCCGGTCGGCCTTGGTCCTCCCGGCGGAGCCGCGCGCGTCCTTGCCGGCGCTGCCGTTGCCGCCACCGCTGTCGCGACCGTCACCGCGTCGGGCGTCGTCGCGGTCGGCCCGGTCGGCAGACGGTCTGATCTCCGGCTCGGGTCCGCCCCGGGTGAGACCGGCCCGCTTCGAGCACACCGGCCAGGCGCCGGGGCCCTGTCCGTCGAGCACCTTCTCGGCGATGGCGATCTGCTGGTCCTTGGTGGCCAGATCCGCACGGGGCGCGTACCGCGTGCCGCCGTACTCCTCCCACGTGGACTGGCTGAACTGCAGGCCGCCGTAATACCCGTTGCCGGTGTTGATGTCCCAGTCGTCGGTCGACTCGCAGGCGGCGACCCGGTCCCAGGTCTCCACGTCGGCCGCCTCGGCGACCCCGGCGCCCATCAAGGGGAGGGCCATCCCGGCGCCGCCCGCCGTGACGGTGAGTGAGGCACGGTTGATTCTGTTCGGCTGATACCGGCGGTGCCGGCCGCGCACGGCCATGGAGCCCCCTCGACATTGCGTCAGAAGGGGCAAAAGTAAGCGCTCCCCGGCGCGTGGGACAAGACGGCTATCGGCCGCCCGGAGGCGCCGAATGGCCGGGATTGTTCGGCGTGTTGCGCCCCTGTCGAGGCTTCGTGCGACCCCTCCGCGGGGCGCGCCAGGCGCACGATCCGGGCGCACGATGCGGGCGCACAGTGCGGGCCTACGGTGCAGGCCCACGGTGCGGGCACGTGATCGGGGCGCACGATCTGGGCGTGTGCTCGCGTACACGTACCAGGAGTCGCGCCGCCGCAGGAGGCGGACGGGCTTCGACGGGCGCCGGTGCACGCGGGTCCGGAAGCACCGCGGGTCCCGAGGCACCGCCGAGTCCGAGGCACCGCCGGGGGCGGACGGCTGGGACGCGGAAGGAGCGGAAAGAGCGGAAGGAGCGGACGGGACGGCAGACAGGCGGGGCGCGGTGCTCGCGCGTCGGGGCGGCGGCTCACATCGCGGACGGACCTGCGTGTCCACTGAGTGTCGTGGGACTTTCGTCCGTATGAGGCGGCGTGCGTGTCGTGACGACCCGCACGTGCGGCTGGAAGAGCGGCACGTCAGGATGGTCGCGGCAGGACTGGCGGGCACCGACCGGCAGCGCCGCCGCCCCGGCAGCACCGTTACCAAGGTCATGAGGAGCCAACTCAATGAGCAGTTCAGCGCAGATCGGCGTGACGGGCCTCGCGGTCATGGGCCGCAACCTCGCCCGTAACTTCGCCCGCAACGGCTACACGGTCGCGGTGCACAACCGGACGGCGGCGCGGACGCACGCGCTCGTGGAGGAGTTCGGGAGCGAGGGCGACTTCGTGGCGGCCGAGACGGCCAAGGAGTTCGTGGCCGCGCTGGAACGACCGCGCCGACTGGTCGTCATGGTCAAGGCCGGGGAGCCGACGGACGCGGTGATCGAGGAGTTCGCGCCGCTCCTGGAGCCCGGCGACATGATCATCGACGGCGGCAACGCACACTTCGCCGACACCCGCCGCCGGGAGAAGGCACTGCGCGAACAGGGCATCCACTTCGTCGGGATGGGCGTCTCCGGTGGTGAGGAGGGCGCTCTGAACGGGCCGAGCATCATGCCGGGCGGCCCGAAGGAGTCGTACGACTCGCTGGGCCCGATGCTGGAGAAGATCTCCGCCAAGGCGGCCGACGGCGCGCCGTGCGTGACGCACGTGGGCCCGGACGGGGCCGGGCACTTCGTGAAGATGGTGCACAACGGCATCGAGTACGCCGACATGCAGCTGATCGGTGAGGCCTACCAACTGCTGCGCGACGTGGCCGGCTACTCCCCCGCCCGGATCGCGGAGATCTTCCGCACCTGGAACACCGGCCGGCTGGACTCGTACCTCATCGAGATCACCGCCGAGGTCCTGTCGCACGTGGACGCGGCGACGGGCAAGCCGTTCGTCGACGTGGTCGTGGACCAGGCGGAGCAGAAGGGCACGGGCCGTTGGACCGTGCAGATCGCCCTGGACCTCGGGGTCCCGGTGTCGGGGATCGCGGAGGCCGTGTTCGCCCGTTCCCTGTCCGGACACGGGGCGCTGCGCGAGGCGTCCCGCGGGCTGGCCGGCCCCACGGCGTCGCCGCTGGGTGAGGCGGAGGCCGCCGCGTTCGCCGACCGGGTCGAGCAGGCGCTGTACGCGTCGAAGATCGTGTCGTACACCCAGGGCTTCCACGAGATCGCCGCGGGCAGCGAGGAGTACGGCTGGGACATCGACCTGGGCGCGGTCTCCGCGATCTGGCGCGGCGGCTGCATCATCCGCGCCGCGTTCCTGGACCGCATCCGGGCCGCCTACGACGCCCGCGCCGACCTGCCGAGCCTGCTCTCCGACGAGACGTTCGCGCGGGAGATCGCCGAGGCGCAGGACGACTGGCGCGAGGTGCTGATCGCGGCCACCCGCCAGGGCGTGCCCACCCCGGGCTTCGCCGCGGCGCTCGCCTACTACGACGCCCTGCGCGCCGAGCGCCTGCCGGCCGCCCTGACCCAGGGCCAGCGCGACTACTTCGGCGCGCACACCTACCGGCGCACCGACCGCGACGGCTCGTTCCACACGCTGTGGGGCGGCGACCGGTCCGAGGTGTCGGCGTAGCCGGTCGGGACGCCGGCGCGGGACCCCCGCGATGTGCGGGTGACGTGGCAGCACGTGGCAGGCGCGGGCGGTGACGCCGAGAGGTCGTGACTTCGGTGACGCCGAGAGGTGCGTGACTTCGGAGGTCATGAATTCGGGAGGTCATGACCTCCCGAGCTGCTGAGGTGCGGGGCGGTGGACGGGTGGTCGGCACCCGTCCACCGCCCCGCGCCGTTACCGCCGGCGGTCCCGTTCGACCGGTCAGCTCAGCGGCGGCCCGGGCTCCGGGTCGGGCACCGGTTCCGGCCCCGGCGGAATGGGCGAGGGGGACGGCCCGGGCGGAGGGCCCGGCCGGGGCGGAGTCGGCCCCGGGGCCGGGGGGCCGGGTGGTGGGGGCGTCGGCCCCGGGGCCGGCGGCGTCGGTCGGGGCGCGGGGTCCGGTCCGGGCGTCGGAGCGGGAGCGGGGTCCGGTCCGGGCGTCGGAGCGGGAGCGGGGTCCGGACCCGGAGGAGGCTCGGGCGGCGGAACGGGAGCGGGGTTCGGCTGCGGCTGGGAAGGGTCCGGCCCCGGGGTGGGTCCCGGCGGGACGGGGTCCGGATGCGGCTCGGTCATGACGGTGGTCCTCCGGCCAGTCGGTCGACGTCGGCTCTGGACTATCCCGCGCCTACCCGACGCCCGCCTCCCCAGTCACCCGGCCGCAGGACAGCGGACGCGGCGGGCGCCCTGCCGGGCCGGGTCGGGTCGGCGACGAGGGACATCCGGCACCGTCCGCCCCTCGGCCCCCGTCGCCCCCGCCCCACGTCGGCCCTCGGCACAGGCACGGACGCCTACGTTCCCGGTACTCCGACCGCTGCGGCACCGGCCGCGAGGCCCGTCCCGGGACTGGACAGCACCGGCACGTCGGTGAGGCTCCGCGCGGCGGCCGGCGCCATGGACGCCTGGGCGAGCACGAGCACGTCGGCCCCACCTGCGCCCTCCGCCTCCGTTGCGTCGGCGATCCGTCGCAGATACTCCTCGGTGTCCCCCGCCTCGAAGCGCTCCCAGGCTCCGGCGACCAGCACCGGCCGCACCTGCGCAAGGCGGGCGGCCCGTCGGGCCTCTTCCTCGATGAGCGCCACCGTCGGCCGCAGGGTGCTCTCCAGCGCGGCGAGCACGACGATGCGCGGCCCCGTCGCCACTGCCTGCCGGGCCATCGGGCGGTCGATGCGCAGCACCGGCACCCCGACCGGGCCCGACGCCGCCTCCGCGACATCCCCCAGGGTGGAACACGTGCACAGCACCGCCCGCGCCCCACCCTCCACGGCCTCCCGCACCCGTGCCCGTACGGCATCGGTGACGGTCTCCGGCCCGGCGGCACGGGCCCGCTCCAGCAGGTCGGCCGCGACGAGGTGCCGCAGCTCCAGCCCCGGGTGCGCGCGATCGCGCAGTGCGTCGAAGACGGGGACGTGCACGGGCGAGGTGTGCAGCAGGGCGAGCACCGGGGGCCGACCGTGGCTCACGCCATACCGGGGCGGTCGGACAGCCCCTTCCTCGCCGCCGCCATGAGGTCGGCGTCGGCGGGCGGGGCCTCGTCCGGGTGACGCTGCGCCCACTTGTCGACATAGGGACACAGCGGCGCGACCGCACTGCCCTCCCGGCCCGCGATGGCGTAGAACTCACGGGTCAGCGAGCCCGCGATGCCCTTCCCCTCGTGCGCGGGCTCGACGACGGTGTGCACCGGCACCAGGGCCCGTCGTGGCTCGTCGAGCACGAAGTACTCGATCCGGCCCACGACCTCCCCGCCCGCCACCGCTTCCAGCCGACCCGCCTCGCGGTCGTCGCGGATGTCGATGTCGCTCATGGACGCACCCCTCTCCTGCCTCGGTCTGCACGCCTCCGACAGCATGCCTCGTGCGGGCGGCGCAGCCCTTCAGGACGTGACGGCCTGCGGGCTGCGCTCCTGGTCCGACCCGGGGACCGGCTCGGACGGGTCGGCGCCCAGTGCCACGACACGGTTGTCACGGTCCACGTGCACGACCCTCGGCTCCAGTACCCGCGCCTCGGCGTCGGTCACCTGGGCGTAGCTGATGATGATCACCAGGTCCCCGGGGTGCACGAGGTGTGCCGCCGCCCCGTTGATCCCGACTACCCCGGACCCCCGCTCCCCCTCGATGACGTACGTCTCGAGCCGGGACCCGTTGGCGATGTCCACGATGTGCACGAGCTCCCCGGGCAGCAGATCGGCGGCGTCGAGCAGATCGGCGTCGATCGTCACGGATCCCACGTAGTGCAGGTCGGCCTGGGTGACGGTGGCACGATGGATCTTGGACTTGAACATTGTACGCAACATCGGGGCACTCCCACAAATAGGCTCCCTGCCTGCGTTTTTGCAGGTCAAGGGCTGTTTCGACAGCCTACAACGAGTCGCATGTTCGGGCAGCTGTCCCCAGGTTTTTCAGGACTCATGCTGACCACTTGCTGACTTTCCTGACGCATCGTCAGGAAAGCGGAGGAAGGTCTCGCGCGCCCTCCCGTCCCCCACCGTGACGACGGCACAAGCCTACGCAGCGCCCTCGCAGAGGCATCCGTGATGACCGTCACTCGAGCGGCCGGGAGGGCCGTGATCGGGAGCCGGCCACGCACCGCCGTGAGTCGACTGACCGAAGCGTCTCCATACCGCCCAGCAGGTGCAGGCAGTCAAAATCCATGAAAGATCCTGAGTACCGGATGGCGCGGCAACATAGCAGCGGATCGCCGGTTAGCCAAACCGGCGATTCTCATGACCATGGAATTAGCTCGACCGGTGGCTCTTGGCGGTGGCACAGGTCGGGTGAAGGACGTTCGAGATTCGGCCAGAGCAGAGCGAGCCGATGCCTCGATCATGCTTAGGTCAGCTTTGAGGAGCCATCTTGCCCGTGGAACCGCAGTCGCACCCTGACGAGCCGCGCAGCCATATTGACTCGTCCCGCCGGCGCCGTGACGTCGAACCAGTCCTCATGGACACTGCCGAGGTCGCTGCGATGCTCAACATGTCGACAAGCTGGGTCTACAGGGAGGCATCGAAACTGGGCTTGAAAGGCTACAAGCTCGGTCGAGGAAGGAACGCGAAGGTCCTTGAACCGTTCCGGGTTCGATCGAGACTCTAGGTTATGACTGTGACCTGGGGCTTCGTGGTTGCCCGGTAGTAGTTGGTCTCGTATTCGGCGGGTG
>NZ_JBEZWE010000014.1:0-157019 GCF_040637405.1 Streptomyces sp. NPDC029526 | reverse complement strand
CTGGGACATCGAAAACCTCACGGGGTGGGGACAGAGGAGAACCACCCGGAGCAAGGACCGCGCCGTGGTGGCCGTTCCTTGGTAACCGCCCCCGGCCAAAAGCCGCAAAGGTGTGACCTACGACGAAAGGCCGTAGATCCTGCGTGTAACCCACATCTCTTGACGGAGGGGGCCGTGCGGGGCGAAACCCCCATTTCAGGCTGATCGATCAGAGCGATGCACCAAATGTCCGAATTGGAATGAGGCTGTTCGCGACTATTCCGGGTAGTACGTGACATCCGTCCTGTGCCGCTTGTCACCGGGAGCCCGGTCAGGACGTTCCGGAAATGTGGCGTGGGTCTCCGGATCCGAAGAAGTCGGCCAGCAGCCGGTTGAGTTCCCCGGGCCGTTCCGTGGGGATCGAGTGGTGGGACGCGCCGGGGAGGACCACGACCTCCGCGCCGGGCAGCAGACGGCGCGCGTCGGCGGCCATGCGGGACGCGTCGTGCGCCCTGCTCCGCTCGGCCGCCACCACGAGGGTCCGGACGGGGCAGGCCCGCAGGGCGTGCTCGGCGGGGCGGGGCATGGCGACGACCTTGGACCGCTTCAGCCCGGCGGTACTGTCCAGGAACTCCCGCCACACCCGGTCCTCGGGGTCGCGGCCGGTCTCCCAGCGGTGGAAGGCCCGGGGCCGCTGGGCCGCCGGCCTCAGCAGGGTGAGCACCGCGTGCAGGAGGTAGCGGCTGCTCATCCGGGTGAAGCACTGGGCGGGGTCGAGCAGGGCGAGGCCGGCCAGGCGGTGAGGTGCGTGCAGCGCGTGGCGCAGGGCGATCCAGGCCCCGTAGGAGTGACCGCACAGGTGCACCCGGTCCAGGCCCAGCCCGTCGAGGACCGCCTCGAGCCAGGTGACCAGGTCCCCGGCGTCCCGCAGCGGCGCCCCGTCGTGGACGCTGCGGCCGAAGTCGCCGATCAGGTCCACGGCGTACACGCGGTGGGTGGCGGCCAGGGCGCCGGCGTTGGCGTACCAGACGACCGACGTCGTCCCGCCGCCGGGCAGCAGCACCACCGGGGAGCCGTCCTCGGGACCGCAGACGTGCACCCGGGTGCTGCCGTAGGGCGTGGGGACGTCGACGCCCCGGACCGGGACGGGCCACTGCCTCAGCACCGCGTCGTACGCCGCCAGGAACCTCGGCTCGTCACCCACGGGTCCCCCCACCTCGTGATCACCGGACCCGCCGATTCTCCCGCCCGCCGGGGCCCGGCGGAAGGGGCCGGGCCCCGGACGGAGCGGCCCGGGCGGCCCCGCACCCCACGGACCAGGGACGTCGGCGGGAACACCGGGCACCCGGCTCGCGGTACCTTCGTCGTCACCCGATGAGGAGAGTCAACGTGAGCAAGTTCGTGCGGCCCGCCGCCGAGGGGGCCGACCCGTTCGGCACGGTGCAGTTGCGGCGGGGTGTCCTGGACGCGTGGGCCGCCAGTCCCGCCCGGTTCCGGGAGGACGCCAACGCCGAGGAGGACCTGGTCCTCGGCGGCTACCGCGACCGGCTCGTCGTCGAGCTCGCCCAGAACGCCGCCGACGCCGCCGCCCGCGCGGGCGTGCCGGGACGGCTCCGGCTCACCCTGCGGGACGGGGTCCTCGTCGCCGCCAACACCGGCGCGCCCCTGGACGCGGCGGGCGTGGAGTCGCTGTCCACGCTGCGCGCCTCCGCCAAGCGGGACGTGCCCGACGCCTCGGTGGGCCGGTTCGGCGTCGGGTTCGCGGCCGTGCTCGCCGTCACCGACGAACCCGCCGTGGTCAGCCGCCACGGCGGGGTGCGCTGGTCCCTCGCCGAGGCCCGCGGGCTCGCCCACGAGGCCGCCGGGGGCAGTGCCGCCCTGGGTGACGAGATCCGCCGCCGGGACGGGCACGTGCCGCTGCTGCGTCTGCCCTTCGCCGCCGAGGGCACCGCCCCCGCCCCCTACGACACGGCCGTCATCCTCCCGCTGCGCGACACGGCCGCCGCCGACCTCGCCGAGCGGCTGCTGCACGCGGTCGACGACGCCCTGCTGCTCGCCCTGCCCGGCCTGGAGGAGATCGTCGTCGAGGACGGCGACAGCGAGCCGAGGACGCTGCGGCGCCGGACCGAGGGCGACCTCACCGTGGTGGAGGACTCCCGCGAGGGCACCACCCGCTGGCGCACCGCCGCCGCGCACGGGCCCCTCACCCCCGAGCTGCTCGCCGACCGGCCCGTCGAGGAGCGGCTGCGGCCCCACTGGTCGGTCACCTGGGCCGTGCCCGTCGACGCCGACGGCACCCCGGGCCGCCCCCGCACCAGCCCCGTCGTGCACGCGCCGACCCCCAGCGAGGAGCCGCTCGGCGTCCCCGCGCTGCTCATCGCCTCCTTCCCGCTGGACTCCACCCGCCGGCACACCGCCCCCGGCCCGCTCACCGACTTCCTGGTGCAGCGCGCCGCCGACGCCTACACCGAGCTGCTCGCCGACTGGCGGCCGGTGACCGCCGGGATCCTCGACCTGGTGCCCGGACCGCTCGGCAAGGGCGAGCTGGACGGCGCCCTGCGCGCGGCGGTCCTGGAGCGGCTGCCGCGCACCTCCTTCCTGCCGCCGGCGGCCGAGCCGCGCGACGACCGGGACGGCCGGGACGACGACTCCGGGCTGCCCGAGTCGCTGCGGCCCCGGGACGCGGAGATCGTCGAGGGCGCGGGCGCCGACACCGTGCGGGTGCTGGCGGAGGTCCTGCCGACCCTGCTGCCCGCCGGTCTCGAACGCCGCGTCGAGCTGCGCACCCTCGGCGTCGCCCGGATCCCGCTCGGTGACGCCGTCGACCGGCTGGCCGGGCTGGAGAAGGAGCCCGGCTGGTGGCGGCGGCTGTACGAGAGCCTCGCGGGCGTCGACCCGGACCGGCTGTCCGGGCTGCCCGTGCCGCTCGCCGGTGACCCCTCCGACGGGTTCGGCCCCGGCACGGCCCGTACGACCATCGGCCCGCGCCAGGTCCTGCTGCCCGGCGGTGACGCCGCCCGCATCGAGCCCGGGGTGCTGTCCCGGCTCGGCCTCAAGGTCGCCCACCCGGACGCCGCCCACCCCCTCCTGGAGAAGCTGGGGGCGCTGCCCGCGACCCCGCGCGCCGTCCTCACCACCCCGCAGGTGCGGGCCGCCGTCGCCGCGTCCCTCGACGACGACGGCGGCGGCCTCGGCTGGGAGGACGACGCCCCGGACGCCGAGGAACTCGCCGAGACCGTGCTCGGCCTGGTCCGGGACGCCGGACTGGAGCCCGGCGACGAGCCCTGGCTCGGCGCCCTCGCCCTCCCCGACGAGGACGGCGAACTGGCGCCCGCCTGCGAACTCGTCTTCCCCGGCGGCCCGTTCGCCTCCGTGATGCGCGAGGGCGAACTCGCCGCCGTGGACGCCGAACTGGCCGAGAAGTGGGGCGAGGCGCCGCTGGCCGCCTGCGGCGTGCTCGTCGGCTTCGCCCTCGTCCGCGCCACCGACGTCGTCCTCGACCCCGACGAACTGGAGCCCCGCGACAGCGACTTCAGCGAGCCCGACGACCCCGGGCTGCTGGACGCCGTGGACGTGTGGTGCGAGGACGTCCTCGACCGCTTCCCGGACACCCCGGTGCCGCCGGTCGCCACCGAGATCGTCGCCGTCCGCGACCTGGACCTCGTCGACGACGACCAGTGGCCCCGCGCCCTCGCCCTGCTCGCCCGCCCGCCGCTGCGCGACGCGCTCACCCAGCCGGTGCGGATCCTCATGCCGGACGGCACCCACGAGACCGTCCGCCCCTACACCGCCTGGTGGCTGCGCGGCCACCCGGTGCTCGACGGCCGCCGCCCGGCCGGACTGCGCGCCGCCGGCGGCGACCCGCTGCTGCGCGGGCTCTACGACGAGGCCGACGCCACCGGCTTCGAGGACGAGCAGGTCCTGCGGGCGCTCGGCGTGCGCACCTCGGTGGCCGCACTGCTCGACGAGCCCGGCGGCGCCGCCGAACTCCTCGACCGCATGGCCGACCCGGACCGCGAGGTGGGCCCCGCCCAACTGCACGCCCTGTACGGGGCGCTGGCCGGTCTCGACCCGGAGGACGTGACCCTGCCGGACGAGCTGCGGGCGGTCGTCGACGGGCGGGTGCGGGTGGTGGACGCCGCCGACGCGGTGGTCGTCGACGCGCCCGACCTGCTGCCGTTCACCGAGGGCCTGCCGCTGCTGCCGGTCCGCCCCGCGCGCGCGGCCGACCTGGCGGAGCTGTTCCAGGTGCGGCGGCTCAGCGAGACCGTCACCGGGCGGGTCGGCTCCGAGGGCACCGAGCACGACGTGCCGGAGCCGGTGCGGGTCCTGCTCGGCCCGCGCACCCCGGCCACATACGTCGAGCACGAGGAACTCCTCGTCGACGGCGTGGAGCTGGACTGGCGTCTCACCCCGGACGGCGTCCTGCACGCGGCCACCCTGGAGGGGGTCGCCGCCGGGCTCGCCTGGGCGGCCGGCCAGTGGCCGCGCCGGTTCGAGGTCGCCGCGCTGCTGGAAGACCCCTCGCGGACGGAGGAGTTGGCGCGGGACCGCTGGTTCGACTGACGGGCAGCTGGCCGACAGCGGACCGACAGCGGACGGCACCGGACCGACAGCGGACCGACAGCGGACGGCACCGGGCCGGCAGCGGGCCGTGAACAAACACGGTCACAAAACTTTCACTTTTCGTGCAACCATTGCCCCCACCCGCGCATCTGATCTTCCGAGTCAACAGACTCCACGATCATTCGGGGCCCCGGGCCGACGACGAGCCGTACGAAACGACCAGAGCCGGGGCCCCCTTCCTCCACCAGGGGAACGCATGCGTATTCGCGCCACCGTGGCCGCCGTCTCCGGCGCCCTGGCCCTGTCCGCCCTCGCCGTCCCGTCCGCCCAGGCCGTCGACGCGCCCTCGTTCCGGGACGCGGCCACCGCCGCGATCGAGGCGGACCGCAACGCCCCGGCCCAGCGGTCCACGTTCGCCGCCGCTGCCGCCGTCGGCGACCTCGACGTCTCCTTCTCCGGCCTCAAGATCGCCGCGGCGGTCAAGGTCGGGACGACGAACAAGGTCTCCACCACCGTCACCTACAAGATCACGCACGGCGCCGACGTGGACATCCACTCGGACGACTTCGCGACCGGCCCCTACATCTACAAGGGCTCCTACGAGCAGCCGGTCAACCTGCTGCTCGGCGACAACCCGGCCACCTGCACCTCCACCTCGGCGACCACCGCCACCTGCAAGGGCAAGATCGACATCTACCCCGCGTACGACGAGCTGATCAACTCCGACGCCGGCGCCTGGAAGGCCGGCGGGCTGGCGCTGAACTACGTCACCGAGGAGTTCGCCGACCAGGGCGCGATGGGCTCCACCAAGATCCAGCGGTACTCCCGCCTGACCGTCAACGCCGCCCCGGAGCCGGTGAAGAAGGGCAAGACCATCACGGTCACCGGCAAGCTGTCCCGGGCCAACTGGGAGACGCACAAGTACCACGGCTACAGCACCCAGAAGGTGCAGCTGCAGTTCCGCAAGAAGAACTCCAGCACCTACACCACCGTCAAGACCATCAAGACCAGCACCACCGGTCAGCTGAAGACCACCGTCAAGGCGTCGGTCGACGGCTACTACCGCTACAACTTCGCGGGCACCAGCACCACCCCGGCCATCAAGGCCGCCGGTGACTTCGTCGACGTGAAGTAGGCGGCAGGAGGCACGACGTGCGGCAGGCCGGGCACCACATGGTTCCCGGCCACCACACGGTGCCCGGCCGCCACCCGGTTCCCCGCGTCCCCGCCAGGGGCGCGGGGAACCGTGCGTCGGGGCCCGGACCTACACGGGGAACCGGCGGTCCACCCACCGCCACAGGAACTCCAGCGTGACCGCCGCCACCGCCGCGATCCCGACCGCCGCCCACGGCATCGTCATCCCGACCAGCTTCAGCGCGAAGAACTCCTGGAGCCACGGCACGACCAGCACCACCAGGAACCCGGCCCCCATGGCCGCGACCAGAGCCACCCGCCACCAGGTGTAGGGGCGGGCGATGATCGCCAGCACCCACATCGAGATCAGGAACAGCGTCAGGGTCGCCGCGCTGGTCTCCGCGCCCAGCGCGTCCGCACCGCTGTAGTGGTGCCGTGCGAGCAGGTACGTCGTGAACGTGGCCAGCGCGGCCAGCGCCCCGCCCGGGATCGCGTACCGCATCACCCGGCGCACGAAGTGCGGCCTGGCCCGCTCCTTGTTCGGGGCGAGCGCCAGGAAGAACGCCGGGACGCCGATGGTGAGCGTGGACAGCAGCGTCAGGTGGCGCGGCAGGAACGGGTACTCGACCTGCCAGCACACCACCAGGATCGCCAGCAGCACCGAGTAGACCGTCTTCACCAGGAACAGCGTCGCGACCCGGGTGATGTTGCCGATCACCCGCCGGCCCTCGGCGACCACCGACGGCAGGGTGGCGAAACTGTTGTTCAGCAGCACGATCTGCGCGACCGCCCGGGTGGCCTCCGAGCCGGAGCCCATCGCCACCCCGATGTCGGCGTCCTTCAGCGCCAGCACGTCGTTCACCCCGTCGCCCGTCATCGCGACCGTGTGCCCGTGCGACTGGAGCGCGCCGACCATCTCCCGCTTCTGCTGCGGGGTGACGCGGCCGAACACCGTGCCCTCGTCCAGCGCGCCCGCCATCCCGTCCGGGTCGGAGGGCAGCCGGCGGGCGTCCACCGCCGACCCCTCCAGGCCCAGCTTGGCGGCGACCGCGCCGACCGACACCGCGTTGTCCCCGGAGATGACCTTGGCGCGCACGTCCTGCTCGGCGAAGTAGCGCAGGGTGTCCGCCGCGTCCGGCCGCAGCCGCTGCTCCAGCACCACCAGCGCGGCCGGCTGCACGCCCTCGGCGGCCTCCGGCGCGTCCACGTCCACCCCGTCCCGGGCCCGGGCCAGCAGCAGCACGCGCAGCCCCTGCTCGTTCAGCCGGACGGTCTCGTCCAGCGCCGGGTCGTGCGGCGCGAGCAGCACGTCGGGCGCCCCCAGCAGCCAGGTCACCGGCTCCCCGCCCGGCTCCTCCACGAAGGTCGCGCCGCTGTACTTGCGGGCGGAGGAGAAGGGCAGCGTGTCCGTCAGCCGCCACTCGGTGGTGTCCGGGTAGGCGTCGATGATCGCCTGGAGGGAGGCGTTCGGCCGCGGGTCCGCCGAGCCCAGCTCGCCGAGCACCCGGCGCAGGTACGTCTCGTCCCCGTCGCCGAGCACCCGCAGCCCGGTCACGTCCATGCCGCCCTCGGTGAGCGTGCCCGTCTTGTCCAGACAGACCGTGTCGACGCGGGCCAGGCCCTCGATGGCGGGCAGCTCCTGCACCAGGCACTGCTTGCGGCCCAGGCGGATCACACCGATCGCGAAGGCCACCGAGGTGAGCAGCACCAGCCCCTCCGGAACCATCGGGACGATGCCGCCGACGGTGCGGGCGATGGAGTTGCGCAGCTCGTTGTGCTTGACGACCAGCTGGCTGATGATCAGACCGATCGCGGTCGGGACCATCATCCACGTCACGTACTTGAGGATCGTCGAGATGCCCGAGCGCAGCTCCGAGTGGACCAGGGTGAAGCGGGACGCCTCCTCGGCGAGCTGCGCCGCG
The DNA here is from genome assembly GCF_040637405.1 of Streptomyces sp. NPDC029526. Classification (NCBI taxonomy): domain Bacteria; kingdom Bacillati; phylum Actinomycetota; class Actinomycetes; order Kitasatosporales; family Streptomycetaceae; genus Streptomyces; species Streptomyces sp. NPDC029526. The sequence goes on along the minus strand of NZ_JBEZWE010000014.1, from coordinate 149,418 downwards.
TACGCCTCGCGGCCCACCCTGGTGGCCTGGAAGGCGCCGCCGCCCGCGACCACGAAGCTGCCGGACAGCACCGGGTCGCCCGGCCGCTTCACCACGGGGTCGGCCTCGCCGGTGAGCAGCGACTCGTCGATCTCCAGCCCGTCCGCCTCCACGCAGCGGCCGTCCACGACCACTTTGTCGCCCGGCCCGATCTCGATCAGGTCGTCCAGCACGATCTGGGAGGTGCTGACCTCGGCCGCCGTCCCGTCCCTGCGGACCGTCGGCCGCACCTCGCCGATCAGCGCCAGGGAGTCCAGGGTCTTCTTCGCCCGCCACTCCTGGATGATGCCGATGCCGGTGTTGGCGAGGATGACGAAGCCGAACAGGCTGTCCTGGATCGGCGCGACGATCAGCATGATCACCCAGAGGACGCCGATGATGGCGTTGAACCGGGTGAAGACGTTCGCGCGCACGATCTCGGTCATCGACCGACTGCTGCGCACGGGAACGTCGTTGACCTGCCCGCGAGCCACCCGCTCGGCCACTTCCGCGGCGGTCAGTCCGGTCACCGGTGACGTGACCGTGCCGGGCTGCTCGGCTTCGACCTGGGCGCCCGCGTCGAGATGCGTCATGCCTCTGACGTTACGTGCGGAGGCCGCCGGTCACCCACCTGACCCCGGCAAGTTCCGTCCCGGGAAGGACCCGGGGGAAAGCGGCAACCTCCCGGGGGCGTACGGGGACGGCCTCCGGACCCCGCGGGACCGTTCCGGGCCGACCCGGGGACTCCGGCCGGTGCGGCCCGTGCGGCCCGAGCGGCCCGTGCCGCCGGTGCGGCCGGTGCGGCCCTGTGGCGCCCGCCCGTCGGTGGCTCGGGGCGGGCCCCGACCCCTACGCGGTCTCGGCCCGCTCCGTCGCACCCTTCGAGCCGGCGGCGCTCGTCGAGCCTGTCGCGCCCGTCGAGCCCGCGGCGTCCGCCGGGCCTGCGGCATGCGGGGCGCCCGTCCCGCCCGCCGGGTTCGCGGCGTCCGCCGGGTCCGTCGCCCCCGCAGCGCTCGTGGCGCTCGTGGCGTCTACCGGGTCCGTCGCCCCCGCGGCCCTCGCCCGCTTGAGGGCGGCGTCGCGCTTGCGGACGTACCAGATGCCGATGAAGCCGAGCCCGCCGCCGGCCAGGCAGGTCCACAGCCACCAGGTGTGGCCGTGCTCGTCGAACCAGCCGTAGAAGGGCAGCTGCACCAGGAAGAGGACGAACCAGACGATCGTGCCGCCGACGATGGTGGCGACCACGGGGCCCTCCAGGGGCTCCGGTGCCTCGTGCTTGGGGGTCCACTTCTCCATACGGGCAGTCTACGAGGGGGTGCGGCGGCGCGGCCGGTCGCGTTCGCGCGGCGGCAGCGGCGGTGGCTGCTGCGGTGGCGGTGGCGGTGGCGTGGTCGGCCGCGTTCGCGCGGTCGCGGTGGGGTGGAAGGTCGCGTCGGTGCGGCGGCCGGGGGAGCGGTCGCCGGGAGACCGGGTGAAAGGTCGCCTCGGCGCGGTGCCCCGCCCTTCCGTCCCGCCCGCCGGTCCCGGTCCGTGTGGTCGGCCGCACACCCGCGGAGAAAGGTCATCCGGCGTCTACGCGCGGAGATAGCGGAGCAGCCGTTATATGTTCATACTGAAACGGTTTGTTTCTGGCCACTTCTTTTCGTAGGAAACGCCAAAGGGACGCCTCGCGATCCCGCCGGTGATGAGGTCTCGCATGTCCACGTCGGCTCCCGCCAAGGCGCCCACCCCGGAACAGCCGGAGGGCGGCCCGGCGTACGGCGCTCTCGACCGCTACTTCAAGATCTCCGAGCGGGGCAGCACCCTCGCCCGCGAGATCCGGGGCGGTTTCGCCACCTTCTTCGCGATGGCCTACATCATCGTGCTGAACCCGATCATCCTCGGCAGCGCGAAGGACATGTACGGCCACCAGCTCGACAACGGTCAGCTGGTCACCGCGACGGCGCTGACCGCCGCGTTCACCACCCTGCTGATGGGCGTCATCGGCAACGTCCCGATCGCGCTCGCGGCCGGGCTCGGCGTGAACTCGGTCGTCGCGCTCCAGCTCGCGCCCCGCATGTCCTGGCCGGACGCCATGGGCATGGTCGTGCTGGCCGGCTTCGTGGTGATGCTGCTGGTCGCCACCGGCCTGCGCGAGCGTGTGATGAACGCCGTCCCGTACGGCCTGCGCAAGGCCATCGCCATCGGTATCGGCCTGTTCATCATGCTGATCGGCCTCGTCGACTCCGGCTTCATCACCCGGATCCCGGACGCCGCCCAGACCACCGTCCCGCTCCAGCTCGGCGTCGGCGGTCACCTGAACGGGTGGCCGGTCCTGGTCTTCGTCCTCGGCGCGCTGCTCACGCTGGCGCTGATCGTCCGCCGGGTGCCCGGCGCGATCCTCCTGTCCATCGTCGCGATGACCGTCCTGGCGCTGATCATCAACGCCGTGGCCGACGTCCCCTCCTGGGGCCTGACCGAGCCGACCTGGCCCGGCAACCCGGTCGCCACCCCCGACTTCGGCCTGATCGGCGAGGTCAGCCTGTTCGGCGGGTTCGCCAAGGTCGGCGTGCTGACCGGCGTGCTGTTCGTCTTCACCGTGCTGCTGTCGTGCTTCTTCGACGCGATGGGCACGATCATGGGCGTCTCCGACGAGGCCAAGCTGACCGACGGTGACGGCCACATGCCCGGCATCAACAAGGTCCTCTTCATCGACGGCGTCGCGGTCGCCGCGGGCGGTGCCAGCTCCTCCTCGGCCACCACCGCCTTCGTGGAGTCCACGGCCGGCGTCGGCGAGGGCGCCCGCACCGGCTTCGCCAACGTCGTGACCGGCTCGCTGTTCGCCGTCGCGCTGTTCCTCACGCCGGTGGCCACCATGGTCCCGAGCCAGGCGGCGACCCCGGCGCTGCTCGCGGTCGGCTTCCTGATCCTGGCCGGTTCGATCAAGGAGATCGACTGGGCGGACTACACCATCGCCGTCCCGGCCTTCGTCACCATGGTGATGATGCCGTTCACCTACTCGATCACCAACGGCATCGGCATGGGCTTCCTCACCTTCTCCGTGCTGCGCCTGGCGGCCGGGCGGGGCCGTGAGGTGCCGGTGGCGATGTACGCGGTGTCGGCGGTCTTCGCCTTCTACTACCTGATGCCGGCGCTGGGCCTCACCTGATCCGCCGCCCGCACACCCGGCGCGCGACGGTTCTACGGGGTCACGGGACCCCGTAGAACCGTTCCGTCTCCTCCACCGAGGTTCGGAACCTCTGGTCGAAGTCGTCGCGCCGGAGTGTCCGCAGGACGTAGTCCTGGACGGTCATGCCGCGTTTGGCGGCGTGGTCCCGGAGCCGTTCGAGCAGCTCCTGATCGATCCGCAGGCTGAGCACGTCGGTCCCCATGGGCATGAGCGTTGCCGCACATCTCGTCCCCGTGCACCCCTTTTCGCCAATTGATCACTCGAACGGGTGATCCGGGACGGTAGTGGCCGGAGTCACGGCCGAGACGGCGCCTCACCGGTAGTCCTTAGCGAGAGTAATGAGTTACGCTAAGCACCATGCCGGATTTCAGCCATGGCGACGACGCTGCCGCCGTGAACTCCCTCCGCACCGCCGTGATGCGGCTGTCCCGTCGGCTCAAGCACCAGCGCGTCGACGAGTCGCTCAGCCCCACGGAGATGTCGGTGCTCGGCACCCTGGCCCGCTGCGGCCAGGCCACCCCGGGCGAACTCGCCCGCAAGGAGCACGTCCAGCCGCCCTCGATGACCCGCATCGTCGCCCTGCTCGAAGGCAAGGGCCTGGTCCGGCTGGACCCGCATCCCGACGACCGGCGCCAGAAGGTCGTGCGGCAGACCGAGCAGGCAGAGGCCATGCTCGAGGAGAGCCGCCGCCGGCGGAACGCGTTCCTGGCCACGCTGGTGGAGGGGCTCGACGAGGACGAGTGGGCGAAACTGCGCGCCGCCGCCCCCGTGCTGGAGAAGCTGGCACACCTATAGGCCCGCCCCGGCGGCCTCACCGAGAGGCCCGCCGCGCCGGCGACGCCCACGCAGAAAGCGCTGTAGCACCCGTTGCAGCACCCGCTGTAGCACCAAGGAGGCGAACCTTTTGAGTACGGGATCCGGAGCACCTTCCGCCCCCGCACCAGACACCCGCGACACCCCGAGCGACCTCGACAGCACCCCGCGCAAGTCGTCGATGTTCTCCTCGCTGAAGGTCAGGAACTACCGCCTCTTCTTCACCGGCCAGGTCGTCTCCAACATCGGCACCTGGATGCAGCGCATCGCCCAGGACTGGCTGGTGCTCACCCTCACCGGCTCCGCCGCCGCCGTCGGCATCACCACCGCCCTGCAGTTCCTGCCGATGCTCCTGTTCGGCCTCTACGGCGGCGTCCTCGTCGACCGGCTGCGCAAGCGCCCCACCCTGCTCGTCACCCAGACCGCGATGGCGCTCACCTCCCTGATGCTCGCCGTCCTCACGCTCACCGACAGCGTCCAGGTCTGGCACATCTACGTCGCCGCTTTCGCGCTCGGCCTGGCCACCGTCGTCGACAACCCGGCCCGGCAGTCCTTCGTCGCCGAACTCGTCGGCCCCCGCCAGCTCCAGAACGCCGTCAGCCTGAACTCCGCGAACTTCCAGTCCGCCCGTCTGGTCGGCCCCGCCGTCGCGGGCGTGCTGATCACCGGCGTCGGCACCGGTTGGGCGTTCCTCCTCAACGGCCTGTCCTTCATCGCGCCCATCACCGGCCTGCTGATGATGCGCTCCCGCGAGCTGCACGCCGCCACGCCCTCCAAGCGCGGCAAGGGCCAGCTCCGCGAGGGCCTGCGCTACGTCGCCGGGCGGCCGGAACTGGTGTGGCCGATCGTCCTGGTCGGCTTCATCGGCACCTTCGCCTTCAACTTCCCCGTCTACCTCTCGGCCTTCGCCGACGACGTCTTCCAGGGCGGCGCGGGTGCCTACAGCCTCTTCAACATCCTGATGGCCGTCGGCTCCCTGGCCGGTGCCCTGCTCGCCGCCCGGCGCGGCACCGCACGGCTGCGGCTGCTCATCCTGGCCGCGCTCGCCTTCGGCACCGTCGAGATCGTGGCCGCCGTGGCGCCGGCGATGTGGATGTTCGCGGTCCTCATGATCCCGATCGGCCTGTTCGCGATGACGGTCAACGTCACCACGAACACCAGCATCCAGATGTCCACCGACCCGGCCGTCCGGGGCCGCGTCATGGCCCTGTACATGATGGTCTTCCTCGGCGGCGCCCCCGTCGGCGCGCCCATCGTCGGCTGGATGACCGACACCTACGGCGCCCGGATCGGCCTCGCCGTCGGCGGTGCGATCGCGGTCACCGCCGCGGCCGTCATCGGCCTGATCCTGGCCCGGCTCGGCAACCTCCGCCTCACGGTCGGCTGGCACGGCGGGCACCCGAGCGTGCGGTTCGTGCCGAGGGAGCGGGAGCGGGAGAAGACCCTGGCGGCGGTCTGACCCTGCCGGGACCTCGTGTCCGGCCCTCGGTGCCCCGGGGGCCGGCTTCTGCCGCGCGCACGGGGGAGGCCCGGCCGCGGCCCGAGAGCGGTCCGGGCCCTGGTCACCCGCGAGATCCGTCCGGCCCCCGGTCACCCGCGAAACTGGACCCATGAGACTCTTCGCCGCCGTACTGCCCCCCGACGACGTGACCCGCTCGCTCACCGCCGAGGTGGAGCGGCTGCGGGCGCTGCCCGGTGCGGACACCCTGCGGTGGACCGGGCGGCCCGGCTGGCACGTCACCCTCGCCTTCTACGGCGAGGTCGACGACGTCCTCGTCCCGGACCTGGACGTCCGCCTGGAACGGGCCGCGGCCCGCACCGAACCCTTCGAGCTGGCGCTCGGCGGGGGCGGCCGGTTCGGCCGGGGCCGGGCCCTGTGGACCGGCGTCGACGGCGACCTGCGCACCCTGCGGCTGCTGGCCGACCGCTCCGAGGCCGCCGCCCGCAAGGCCGGCGTCCCGATGGAGGACCACCGCCGCTACCGCCCGCACCTGACCCTGGCCCGGAGCCGCACCGACCACGACGTGCGGCCCCACCTGGACGTCCTCGGCGGCTACCGCAGCCGCACCTGGACCGTGACCGAGCTGGCCCTCGTCCGCAGCAGCCTGCCGACGTCGGGCGTGCCGGGCGAGCAGCCCCGCTACGAGGCGGTCGCCCGCCACGCCCTCGGTGCGGCCGGTTAACCTCGGAGCGTGGACCCGAAGACCCGTAACCGGATCATGGCCGGTGCGCTGATACTGATGTTCGTCGTCGTGGCGCTGGCGGCGGCCCTGGGCAAGTAGCAGCGCCGCCGCCCGCGCCCGGTCGTGCGCGCCGACGTGCCGACCTCGTCAGCGGGCGGATGTCGTCAGCGGGCGAACGCCCCTGGTGTCACCAGGCGAACGCCTCCGGGGAGGGGCCCGGCCCCGGGAAGATCTCGTCCAGGGACGCCAGCAGCTCCTCGCTCAGCTCCAGCTCCACCGCCCGCAGGGCCGAGTCGAGCTGCTCCTTCGTGCGCGGCCCGACGATCGGTCCGGTCACGCCGGGCCGGGTGAGCAGCCAGGCCAGGGCGGCCTCGCCGGGGGCGATGCCGTGCTTGTCGAGCAGGTCCTCGTACGCCTGGATCCGCGCCCGCGAGGCGGGGTCGTCGAGGAACTCCGCGGCCCGGCCGGAGGCCCGGCGCCTGCCCTCGGCCTGCTTCTTGAGCACTCCGCCCAGCAGACCGCCGTGCAGCGGCGACCAGGGGATCACCCCGAGCCCGTACTCCTGCGCCGCCGGGACGACCTCCATCTCGGCGCGCCGCTCGGCGAGGTTGTAGAGGCACTGCTCGCTGACCAGGCCGATGGTGCCGCCGCGCCGGGCGGCGATCTCGTTGGCCTGGGCGATCTTGTAGCCGGGGAAGTTGGAGGAGCCGACGTAGAGGATCTTGCCCTGCTGGATCAGGACGTCGATCGCCTGCCAGATCTCCTCGAACGGGGTGCTGCGGTCGATGTGGTGGAACTGGTACAGGTCGATGTAGTCGGTCTGCAGCCGCTTCAGGCTGGCGTCCACGGCCCGCCTGATGTTGACCGCGGACAGCTTGTCGTGGTTCGGCCAGGCGTCGCCGTCGGCGGCCATGTTGCCGTAGACCTTGGTGGCGAGGACGACCTTGTCGCGCCGGTCGCCGCCCTGGGCGAACCAGTTGCCGATGATCGACTCGGTGCGGCCCTTGTTCTCGCCCCACCCGTAGACGTTGGCCGTGTCGAAGAAGTTCAGACCGGCGTCGAGCGCCGCGTCCATGATGGCGTGGCTGTCGTCCTCGTCGGTCTGCGGACCGAAGTTCATCGTCCCGAGGACGAGGCGGCTGACCTTGAGTCCCGTGCGTCCGAGCTGCGTGTACTCCATGGTTCCCCAGCCAACGTCCTGGAGTGCGCTCCAAGCAAGGGGATCAGTCCCGGGGGAAGCCGTCGGTCGGCAGCGTCAGATCGGCCACGGTGCCGGTCAGGTCGATGTCGTCGCCGAAGTCCACCCTGGTCCTGGTGACGTAGTCACCGTTCTTGGGGTCGGTGTAGACGAAGCAGCGCCCCAGGTAGGGGTCGGCGATGACGTACAGGGGGATTCCGGCGGTCGCGTACGCGGCCTTCTTCGGCCCGTAGTCGTTGGCGGCCGTGCCCTCGGAGATGACCTCGAAGACGAACCGGACGTCCGTGTGGCGCCACCGGCCCCGGTCGTCCTTCTCGGCGTCGGCGCCGAGCACCGCCACGTCGGGGCAGAAGCCGTTCTCATGGCCGGGGAAGTCGATGCGGACGTCGGAGAACACCTTCGCGTCCTTGCCGAACCGCGCTTCGACGGCCATGGCCATCCGGAAGATGATGGCCCAATGGGTGTCGCGCTGCGGTGTCAGGTAGACGTTGCCCCCGACGATCTCGACCCTGCATCCCTCGGGGACGGGCATCCGCTCCAGCCGCTCGAACCACTCGTCCAGACGCTCGGAGTCGACGTCGGCCATGGCGATCCTGTCTTCGACGACGGTCATCGTGGCGCTCCTCCCCGTCGCACCCACGGACGAATGCGACCGCGCGGTACAACGATACGCACGGTGAGCAGGACACGGTGCCGTCCTGCCCGGGCCGTCCCGCCGGGTGGCTAGACCTCCCCGTAGGGGCCGCCCAGGTCCCAGTGCTGCCACATCGCGTCGGCGAAGGCTGCCGCCATGCGGTGCTCGCCCCGCTCGTTGGGGTGGGTGCCGTCGTAGGTGTCGGTCCGGAAGTCGTAGGTGTCCGCCGGGTCGGCGAGCAGGAGGGGGGAGGTGTCGGTGCCGAGGTCTATGACCGTCTTGGCGAGGAGGTCGTTGAAGCGGGCGACCTGGGCGGCGAAGGCGGCGTCCTGGTCGGCGCGGACGTTGTGCAGCACCGGCATGATCACCATGCGCACCTTCGGCCGGGCCGCGCGGGCGTCGGCGACGAAGGCGCGGACGTTGTCGGCGGTCTGCTCGGCGTTGGTGTAGAAGCCGAGGTCGATCAGGCCGAGGGAGACCAGCAGCACGTCGGCGCGGGCGGCGCGGACGGACTCGCCGATGAGCGGGGCCAGATGGTGCCAGCCCTCGCCCCAGCCGGCGAGGTGGCCGCGGGGGAAGTCCGGGTCGGCGTAGGCGTACGAGATGGGCGCCTCGGCGGCCTTGTCGTAGAGGGTCTCGCGCGGGCCGGTGAAGGTGAACGGGCCGCCGAACGTTCCGCACAGGTGCTGCCACAGCCGGTAGCGCCAGGTGTGTTCACCCGCGCTCCCGATCGTCATCGAGTCACCCACGGGCATGAACCTGAGCATCCGCTCATCATCGTGGATCACCCCCGCCGACGGGGTGTGAGACCGGCCACGCGTCCGGGTGATCCCCACCGGCGCCGAACTAGCCTGCCTGATGGCAGGCTTGGGGCATGCGCCGACCCTTCGCCCTGCTCGCCGCCGCCCTCCTCACGGGGGCGCTCGCCGTGCCCGCCTCCGCAGCCGAGGGGGAGGGCCCGCGGACGCGGAGCGCGGGCGACGGGGGGTTCACGATCAAGGACCCGCGGATCACCGAGTCCAGCGGCCTCGCCGCGTCCCGGCAGCACCCCGGCATCTACTGGACCCACAACGACAGCGACGACGGCCCCTACCTGTACGCCGTCGACAGCGCGACCGGCGAGACCGTCGCCCGGCTCACCCTGACCGGCATCGGGTCGCCCCGCGACGTGGAGGCCATCTCGATCGGCCCCGGCAACCGCATCTTCGTCGGGGACATCGGCGACAACCTCGGCGGCACCTGGCCCCACGTGTGGATCTACGAGCTTCCGGAGCCGGAGGAGTTGAGCGACCGCACCGTGCGGGCCACGCAGTACGTCGTGACGTACGCCGACGGGGCGCGGGACGCCGAGTCGATGGTCGTGCACCCGAAGACCGGGCGCGTCTACATCATCGACAAGAACGAGGACGGCGGGCACCTGTACGAGGGGCCCGCCGAGCTCTCCGCGTCCGGCCCCAACGTCTTCCGGCGCACCGTCCCGATCGACCTGTGGGCCACCGACGCCGCCCTGTCCCCGGACGGCGAACACCTCGCCGTGCGCGGCTACCTCGGCGGCATCCACTACGCCTGGAACGACGGCAAGCCGCAGCGCAAGGGCCGGCTCAGCGTGCCGCTCCAGGGTCAGGGGGAGTCCGTCACGTTCTCCGCGGACGGCACCCGCATCCTGTACGGCACGGAGGGCACCCAGAGCCCGGTGGAGGCGCGCGAGGCGCCCGGCGCGAAGGCCGCGGAGGGTGACGGCGGCGACGGCGGCCAGGGCTCGAGCGGTGCCGACGGCGCCGCGGCCGGGGACGACGCGCTCGGGGACGGCGTCAAGCTCGGCGGCGCCGCCGTGGCGGTGATCTGCGTGCTCCTGTTCGCGCTGGGGCGGCGGCGCCGACGGGGGTGAGGGGCGCGGCCCCGAGGCGCGGGCCCCGGGTGTGCGAACGTGCGGAGGCGCCCGGCGGATCACCGCCGGGCGCCTCTGATCACGTACGACGCGGTACGGCTACAGCTTCTCGATGACGTGGTCGACGCACTTGGTCAGCGCCTCCACGTCGGCCGGGTCGACGGCCGGGAACATCGCCACGCGGAGCTGGTTGCGGCCCAGCTTGCGGTAGGGCTCGGTGTCGACGATGCCGTTGGCGCGCAGCACCTTGGCGACGGCGGACGCGTCGACCTCGTCGGTGAAGTCGATGGTGCCGATGACCTGGGAGCGCTTGGCCGGGTCGGTGACGAACGGGTTGGCGTACTTGATGTCCTCGGCCCAGCCGTACAGGGTCCGGGCGGAGGTGGCGGTGCGGCGGACCGCCCAGTCCAGGCCGCCCTGGCCGTTGAGCCACTTCAGCTGCTGGTCGAGCAGGAACAGGGTGGCCAGGGCCGGGGTGTTGTACGTCTGGTTCTTGCGGGAGTTGTCGATCGCCGTGGGCAGGGAGAAGAACTCCGGGACGTGCCGGCCGCTCGCGTGGATCCGCTCGACGCGCTCGATCGCGGCCGGGGAGAACACGCCGATCCACAGGCCGCCGTCGGAGGCGAAGGACTTCTGCGGGGCGAAGTAGTAGACGTCGGTCTCGGCGATGTCGACGGGCAGGCCGCCCGCGCCGGAGGTCGCGTCGACCAGGACGAGCGCGCCCTCGTCGGCGCCGGCCGGCCGCTTGATCGGCATGGCGACGCCGGTCGAGGTCTCGTTGTGGGTGAGGGCGTAGACGTCGACGCCGGCGGTGGCCACCGGCTCGGGGTGCGTGCCGGGGTCGGCGGAGACGACGTCCGGGTCGGCGAGCCAGGGGGCCAGCTTGGCGGCCTTGGCGAACTTGGAGCTGAACTCGCCGAAGGTGAGGTGCTGCGACCTGTTCTCGATCAGGCCGTGGGTCGCGATGTCCCAGAAGGCGGTGGAGCCGCCGTTGCCGAGCACGACCTCGTAGCCCTCGGGGAGCTGGAACAGCTCGTGGACGCCCTCGCGCACGCTGCCGACCAGGTTCTTCACCGGGGCCTGGCGGTGGGAGGTGCCGAGGAGGGACGTGCCGGTCGCGGCCAGGGCGTCCAGCGCCTCCGTCCGCACCTTGGAGGGACCCGCGCCGAAACGTCCGTCGGCGGGCTTGATGTCAGCGGGAATCTGGATCTCAGCCACGACAGGGGAGCCTAGCGGCTGACGGACGCGCGGGGCGCGTTTCGTCCGTCCGCTGAGACGGCCGGTGGACCCGCCCCGGTGGTGTCCGCGGGTGGGGCGGGGGCGGTCCCGCAGGGTCCGGCGGGGTGGTGGGTGGATCGGGCGGGCCGGTGCCCGCCGGGGTGGCGGGCGGATCGGTCGGGCTGGTGTCTGCCGGGGCCGGTGGGTGCAGGGGGTGCGCGGGGGCCGGTGGGTGGAGGGGTGCGCTGGCGCACGTGGGGTGCCCGGCGGGCGCCCGGCGGGCGGGGCTCGCCCGCCGGCCGACCCGGGGGCGTCAGGTGCCGAGGCGTACCGGCAGCTCGTACAGGTCGTTCTGGGTGACGACCGGCTTGTTGCGCAGCTCGGTGGCCGGGACGGCCAGGTCCAGGTCCGGGAAGCGGGCGTAGAGCGCGGGGAGCGCCACGCCGGCCTCCAGCCGGGACAGGGCGGCGCCCGGGCAGACGTGGGGGCCGTGGCCGAAGGAGATGTGCCGGTTGGCGCTCTCGCGGGTGATGTCGAAGTCGCCGGCGGTCGGGCCGTGGGCCTGCTCGTCGCGGCCGATCGCCGCGTAGGACACGATCAGCGCGTCCCCGGCGGGCAGCACCTTGTCGCCGACGGGCACGTCCTCGGTGGCGAACCGGATGAGGACGTGCGAGGTCGGCGTGGACCAGCGCAGCGTCTCCTCGATCACCGCGGACCAGTCGGCCTTCCCGGACAGCACCAGGGCGCGCTGCTCGGGGTGGGTGGAGAGGTTGACGACCGCGTTGACGATGAGCGAGATCGTCGTCTCGTGCCCGGCGGCGACCATCAGCTGGAGCGTGGAGACGATCTCCTCGTCGGTGAGCCGGTCGCCGTTCTCCGACGCCAGGATCAGCGCGGACGTCAGGTCGTCGCCCGGGTTCTCGCGCTTGTGCGCGACCGTCTCGGTCATGATCGCGGCCAGCTCGGTGAGCGTGGCGACGACCTCCTCGGGCGGGGTCTGGGTGGAGAAGAACTTCTCGAACAGTTCCTTCAGGCGCGGCAGCCGTTCCTCCGCCAGGCCCATCAGGTCCGCGATCACGTACATGGGCAGCGGGTACGCGAACAGCGCCTTGAGGTCGACGGTGTCGCCCGGGGCGGCGGCCACCTCGTCGAGCAGGGACCCGGTCAGCTCGGTGATGCGCTCCCGCATGTGCTCCACCCGGCGCGGGGTGAGCGCCTGCGCGACCAGGGTGCGCAGGCGGCGGTGGTCGGCGCCGTCCACGGTGAGCATGGAGCGGGGCGGGTTGGCCAGGCCGATCAGCGGCCAGTCGGGGGCTATCTCGCCGCGCTGCCAGGCGCCCCAGACGGTGATGTCCTTCACCAGCCGGGGGTCGGTCAGCAGCTTCTTGGCCTCGGCGTGGTGGGTGACCGCCCACACGTCCACGCCGCCCGGCAGGGTCACGGCGGCCAGCGGCCCGGCGGCCCGCAGCGCGGCGCTCTCCGCGTCCAGGTCGGAGACGAAGGGGTCGAGGTGGATGCGGTCCGGGCTCGACGCCGCCGGGCAGGTGCCCGGCACCGGGTCCGTGCCCGGTTTCTGGTCCGGGGCCGACGCCGGGTCCGGGACGGTCGGGGCGGCGGCGTTCGGGTCGGATGCGGTGGGTTCCGTGGCGGCCGTCATGCGGGCGTTCCTCCCAGGGCGGGGGTGGGGGTGAAGATGACCGGAAGTTCGGACAGCCCGCGCAGCCAGGGCGACGGGCGGCGGGAGAGTGAGGCGGCCGGCACCGCGAGGTCGATGTCCGGCAGCCGGTCGAGGACGACCTCGATGCCGGTGCGCGCGATCACCTCGGCGATCTCCTGCGCCGGGAAGGGGCAGCGGTGTTCGCCGTGGCCGAAGGAGAAGTGGGCGCCGTTGCCGCCGGTCAGGGCGGAGCCGTCGGTGCGCACCTGCGGGTCGGCGTTGGCGCCCTGGAGGCCGAGCAGCAGCATGTCGCCGGCCCGGATGCGGCGCCCGCCCAGCTGGGTGTCGCGGGACGCCCAGCGCCCGGCCACGTTCTGGGTGGGGGTGTCCTCCCACAGCACCTCGTTCATCGCCTCGGCGATGCTGTTGCGGCCCCCGAACAGGGAGGCGGCGAACCGGCTGTCGGTGAGCATCAGATGGAGCGAGTTGCCGATCCAGTCGGCGGTGGGCTGGTGCCCGGCCGCCATCATCACCATCAGGTCCTGGACGATCTCCTCGTCGGTGAACCCGGACGTGTCGGCGAGCATCCGGGTCACCACGTCGTCGGCGGGCTGCTCCTGGCGCAGCGCCACCAGCTCCGTCATCGACGTGAACAGGTGGGTCTGCCCGGCGATGGCCCGTTCCCGCCCGTCGATCATGTCGTTGAGAGCGGTGACCAGGGCGGGGCCCTGGTCGTCGGTGAAGCCGTAGAGCCGGGTCAGCACCCGCACCGGGAGCAGCATCGCGTACTCGGCGATGATGTCGGCGCGGCCCTCGGGGCAGATGCCGTCGATCAGTTCGTCGGCGAACTTCTCGGCGGAGCGCCGCAGTTCGAACGGGTCCACCGCCTCCAGCGCGGCGGTCATCATCCCGGCGCGCTGCCGGTGCCGTTCACCGACCGTGTAGAGGATCGACGGCTGCTTGCGGCCGATCATCGGCAGCAGCGGCCAGTCGTCGGGGATGTTCACCCACTGGCTCCACAGGTCGGAGTCGCGGCTGAACAGCACCGGGTCGCCGGTGATCTGGTGCAGTTCGCGGTAGCCGAGCACCAGCCAGGCCGGTATGTCCCCGTCGAGCAGGACGGGGACGACGCTGCCGTGGGCGCGCCGCATCTCCCGGTACACCCTGGCCGGGTCGTCCTGGAGCAGGGGCCCGCTCAGGCGGACGGGGTCGGGTTGCGGGGCGGGATGGGGGGCGGGGCTCACACCAGCTCCTGACGGGAGTCGCGGGAGGGGGAGGCGTACCGGGCCTGGATGTGCTCCACCAGCGTGATCAGCACGATCTTGCTGGACTCCCGGGACCGTGCGTCGCAGTTGACCAGCGGCACGTGCGGGTCGAGGTCCAGCGCCTCGCGGATCTGCTGCGGGGTGAAGGTGGGACCGCCGAAGTCGTTGCAGGCCACGATGAACGGCGTGCCGTGCTTCTCCAGCCGGTCGATGGCGTACCAGGAGTCGTCGATGCGCCGGGTGTCGACGAGGACGACCGCGCCCAGCGTGCCGGAGAACAGCCGGTCCCACAGGAACCAGAAGCGTTCCTGGCCGGGCGCCCCGAACAGGTACAGCACGTTGTGCGCGTCGAGCGTGATGCGGCCGAAGTCGAAGGCGACGGTGGTCGCGGTCTTGCCGCGCACCCCGCTGACGTCGTCGACGGCCTCGCCCGCCTGGGTCATCGTCTCCTCGGTGTTGAGGGGACGGATCTCGCTGACCGAGCGGACCATGGTGGTCTTCCCGGCGCCGAAGCCGCCCACGACGACGATCTTGAGGCCGTTGGCGGCCGACGAGCCGAGCGGTGTGCGGGCCCCGTCCGTGGGGCGCGGGTCAGAGGTTGCGGAGTCCAACGAGCACCTGCTCCAGGATGTCGGGGTCGGGAACGGCGGTTCTGCGCGGGTGCCGGGCGCTGACCCGGCCGGCCGCGAGCAGGTCGGACAGCAGGATGCGCGTGATGCTCACCGGCAGCTTCAGCACGGCGGCGATCTCCACCACCGCCGTGGGGCGTTCGGTCAGCCGCAGGATCTCCGCGTGCTCGGACTGCATGCCGGGCGCCGGGTCGCACTCGGCGACGACGAGGGTCACCAGGTCGAAGGGGTTGTCGGGGCCGGACCGGCTGCGTCCCTGGGTGAGCGTGTAGAGCCGGTCCGGCGCGTCGTCCCTGCCCGGCCTGCTCATGAGGTCCGGGGCTGGGCGGTCAGGTGCTCGCCGAGCTGTTCCACGAGCTCGCTCATGTTGTGGCCGACGAGTCCGGCGTCCGCGTCCTCCGCCGTGACGACGGCCAGGTGCGCGCCCTCGCCCGCCTCGACGATGAACAGCACACCGCCGTAGAACTCGGTCATCGCCGAGCGCACGCCGCCGCTGCCGTCGCCGAACTCGACGGAGGCGCCGTGGGACAGGGACTGGATGCCCGCGGCGATGGCGGCGAGTTGGTCGGCCTGGTCGGCGGAGAGTTCCGGGGTGCGGCACAGTTTCAGGCCGTCACGGGACAGCACGAGCGCGTGCCGCGCGCCCGGCGTGCGCTCCAGCAGGCCCTCGATCAGCCAGGTGAGCTTGTCGTCGGCGGTCGTCGTGCCGGTCATGTGGTCGTGTCGCCTTCCGGGATGCGGGGGGTTGCTGCGGGGTCGGAGGTCTCGGGGGATCCGGTGACCTCCTGGACGCCGGGGGTCTCGGAGACCTCCGGGGTCTCGGAGGCCTCCGGGGTCTCGGTGGACTCGGGCGTCTGGGTGAACTCGGGGGTGCCGGGGGCTTCCCGGGTGTCCCGGGTGTCCTGGGCGTTCCCGGTGTCCTCGGCGTTCCGGCTGTCCTGCTCCCGGGAGGAAGGGGCCGGGGGCGGTGAGGCGGCCGGGGACGGGGCTTCGACATCGGTGGTGTCGATGGCGGCGTCGGTGTCGGTGTCGGCGGAGGGCGCGGTGGCCGTGGCGGTGGTGGCCGCTTCGGGGGCGGTGTCCTGCCGTGCCCGGGGGGACCGGTCCGGGTCCTGGGGGGTCCCGTTCGCGCGCTGGGGCCGGGGGGCCTCGTCCGGGCTCTGGGGCCGGGGGGTCCCGTCCGGGCCCGTGGCCGTCTCCTCCGCGACGGTGCGGACGGCCTGACGGAAGGAGTGGAAGCGGGCGGTGCGGGCCCGGGTCTCCTCGGCGGTCGGCGCGGGGCGCGCAGCGGGGGTGGTGTCCTGCCGGGTGCGCTCGGCCTCCGCGAGGGTGCGGCCCCGGCGGCGGCGCGGCAGCGTGAGCGGCGCGGGCGCGTCGGAGCCCGGGGCGGATCCGGGGGTGCCGGCGGCCGGGGAGCCGTGGGACGGCAGCGGCTCCGGGGCCGGCTCGGCGGCCCCGGCACGGCCCGCCGCGTAGGACGACGGGGCCGGGGGCTCCGTGGCGCCGGACGGGGTGCGCAGCGCGGGGCGGGCCGTGCCGTTGTGAGCCGTGCGGCCGGGTGCCGTCCCCTCGCGGGCACCGTGACCGGCCTCGGACCGGGCGGCGGTGCCGTGACGGGGCTCCGGTTCGCCGCCGGGGGCCGTCCGGGACGGGAGGGCCGGTTCCGCGGCGGCCGACGTCGTCCGCGCGGTGGCGCCGGAGAAGGGAGCGGAGGACGGGGCGGAGGACGGCGCTCCGGCCGTGGCCTGCGGGGTGCCGGCGGCCGGGGCGACGGCCGACTCCGGCGGTACGAGGATGTCCTGGGGGACGAGCATCAGGACGCCGGTGCCGCCGCGGGCCGAGGGACGGTAGGAGACCCGCAGGCCGTACCGCCGGGCCAGCCGGCCCACCACCGCGAGGCCCAGCCGGGTGCCGGTCAGGCCGCCGAGTTCGGCGGACTCGCCGGAGACCGCGCGTTCGGCGCGGCGGAGCTGGGACTCGCCCATGACGAGCCCGCTGTCCTCGACGGAGACGATGACGCCCGCCGGGACCTCCTCCACGTAGACGTGCACCTCGGCGGTCGGCGGCGAGAAGTTCGCGGCGTTGTCGAGGAGTTCGGCGAGCGCGTGCATGACGCCCTCGGCGGCGTGCCCGGCGACGGCGGTGTCGCTGGTGGAGTGGACGCGGACCCGCTGGTAGCCGCTGATGCGGCCCATGGCGCCGCGCAGGATGGACTCCATGCCGATGGGCCGGGCCCAGCGGCGGCCGGAGCGGGCGCCGGTCAGGACGGCGACGGAGTCGGCCAGGCGGCCCGCCTGGGCGGTGCGGTGGTCGAGGTGGAGCAGGTCGGCCAGCACCTCCTCGTCCTGGTGCTTCTCCTCCATGGCGCGCAGGTCCGCGAGCATGCCGGTGGCCAGCGCCTGCATCCGGCCGGCGGTGTTCGCGGTGGCCGACACGGCGGCCGCGCGGGCGCTGTTGGCCTCGCGCAGGTCCCGCGTCAGCCGGGTGTTCTCCTCGCGGAGCCGCTCGCGCTCCTCGGTGAGGCGGTTCCGCTCGTCGGCCCAGCCGGCCCGCTCCTCGTCGAGGTCGCGGGTCAACCGGGCGGTGTGGGCGGTGTGTTCCTCGGTGATGAGGCGCAGCTTCTCGGCGTGCTCGGCGGTGAGCCGTTCGATCTCGGCGGTGTGGGCCTCGGTGAGTCCGGCCTTCTCCTCGGCGTGCTGGAGCGACAACTGGGCGCTCTGGGCGGCGTGGTGTTCGCTCAGCCGGTCGCGTTCCGCGCTCAGCGTCTCCGCCAGATGGGCGCGCTCCTGGTCCAGCTCGGCGGACAACCGGGCGCGCTCGCGGTTGAGTTCGCCGGTGAGTCGTTCGTGCTGGCGGCGGGCGTCCTCCGCCACCCGGGCGCGTTCCTGCAGCAGCCGTCCGACGTCCTGGCTGACGGTCTCCAGCCGTCCGCGGGCCGCGCGTGCCGTCAGGACGGCGTGCGCGGCCACCGTCGCGACCGCGCAGAGCAGCAGGCCGGCGATCGCCGCGGTCCATCCCACGGCGCCCCGGGCCGACTCCGGCCCCAGCAGGACGGCCGCCACGGTCCCGAGCGCGGCAAGGGCCGCGGTCAGCAAGGGGATCGGCAGTAGGGCGCGTGGGGTGGGGCGGTCGCCGGGGAGCAGGGGGGAGGTCATCAATCAGGTCCTCGGTCGGGTCCTCGGGCTGGTCCGCGGGTGCGCGTGCCGGGGGTCACCGCGCTCGGCCGTGGCCCGCGTGGCCGCCGTTGTCTTTTTTGGGGTCACGTTTCGGACGAGAGCGATGGGTCAACGCGCAACTCGCGGTCACTATATGGGAGTTCGTGATCGCTTTGGGAAGTATCCCTTCCAGTTCGCGGGACGGGACCGGATGACGAAGGGAATCGGCCACGGCATTCGGGGCGGTGGCCGAAGGGGTGCGGGTGCCAGATCGGCTCCCCGCCCGTCGACCGGGCGGGCGGCCCACCGGGGAGGCCGGAGTGCCGTGACGCGGGGGGCGGCCGGGTGCGGTGGGCCGTGACGCGGGGGGCGGCCGGGTGCGGTGGAGCGGGTGCGGTGGAGCGGCGGGGGCCCTGGCCGGGTTCGCGGCTGTCGGACGGGGCGGCGCGTCGGGGAGGCCGGGGGCGCGTCTCGGTCCTGCGGGGCCGGGCCGCGCCCCGGGGCTGGGGCCGGGCCGCCGGGCCGGGGCATGCTGGGACCATGACGGGCACCACAGACGGGACGGACGGGACGAACCAGCCGGACGGGACGAACGAGCCGGGCGCCCCCGATGGCCTGGGGGGACGTGGCGGGGCCGGGGCTGGCGGGCCGGGCGGGAAGAGTGGCCCGGGTGGACGTGGCGGGAGCGGGACCGGAGGGCTGGGCGCCACCGGTGGCGCGGCTGGGCGTGGCGGGGCCGGGGCCGACGAGCCGGGAGGGACCGGCAGGCCGGGTACTCGCGGTGGCGCGGGTGGGCCTGGCGGGGCCAGGACCGGAAGGCCGGACGGGACGGACGGGACGGACCGGCCGGGCGGAACCGGCGAGCCGGGCGGGCCGGACCAGCCGGGCCGGACGAACGAGCCGGGCGGGACCGGCGGGCCGCGGGGGACGGGAGGGCCGGACGCTCCCGGTGGCACGGGTGGACGTGGCGCAGCCGGGACGGGCAGGCCGGGCGCCACCGGTGGCGCGGGTGGCCGTGGCGGGGCCGGGACCGGGGGATCGGGCGGAGCCGGGGGGCGGGGCGCTGCCCCCGGTGGTTCGGCGGACTCCCGTGAGCTGCGGGACGCGCTGCGTTCCGCGATGGCCGGTGAGGTGGACTTCGGCACGACCGCGCGGGCACTGACCACCATGGACGCCTCCAACTACCGCCGCGTGCCGCTGGGCGTGGTCGCGCCCCGGGACGCCGACGACGTGGCGGCCGTGCTGGAGGTCTGCCGGGAACGGGGCGTCCCGGTGGTCGCGCGCGGCGGCGGCACGTCGATCGCGGGGCAGGCGACCGGTACCGGTGTGGTGCTGGACTTCACCCGGCACATGAACCGGCTGCTCGCCCTCGACCCGGGCGCCCGTACCGCGGTCGTCCAGCCCGGCCTCGTGCTGGACCGGCTCCAGGAGGCCGCCGCCCCGCACGGTCTGCGGTTCGGGCCGGACCCGTCCACGCACGGCCGCTGCACGCTCGGCGGCATGATCGGGAACAACTCCTGCGGGTCCCACTCGGTGGCCTGGGGCACCACCGCCGACAACGTCCGCGAGCTGTCGGTGGTGACCGCGCGCGGCGAGCGGCTGGACGCGGGCCGGGACTGGGCCGGCGCCCCGGCGGGCCTGCGGCGGCTCGTCGACGGGGAACTGGCCCGGCTGCGCACCGGGTTCCCCGACCTGCCCCGCCGCATCTCCGGCTACGCGCTGGACGCCCTGCTGCCCGAGAACGGGGGCGACGTCGCCCGCTCCCTCTGCGGGTCGGAGGGCACGCTGGCCCTCCTGACCGAGGCGGTGGTGGACCTCGTGCCCGCCCCGCGCGCACGGGCGCTCGCCGTGCTCGGGTACGCCGACGAGAGCGGGGCCGCCGAAGCGGCGGCGGGCCTGCTGCCGTGCGGGCCGCTGACCGTGGAGGGCATGGCGGCCGATCTCGTGCCGGAGGCCGTGGACCTGCCGCGCGGGGGCGCCTGGCTGTTCGTGGAGACCGGCGGCGACACGGCGGCCCAGGCCCGCGCGCGGGCGGAGTCGGTGGTCCGCGCGGCCGACGCCCTGGACGCCGTGGTGGTCACCGACCCGGCGCGGCAGCGCACCCTGTGGCGGATCCGCGAGGACGCCAGCGGCACCGCGACCCGGATGCCGGACGGCACCGAGGCGTGGCCCGGCTGGGAGGACTGCGCGGTGCCGCCCGCCCGGCTGGGCGCGTACCTCCGCGACTTCCGGGGCCTGCTCGCCGCCCACGGCCTGCGCGGCGCCCCCTACGGGCACTTCGGGGACGGCTGCATCCACGTCCGGATCGACTTCGACCTGCTGACGGAGCCGGGCGTGGCCCGCTTCCGCCGCTTCTCCGAGGAACTGGCCGACCTGGTCGTCGCCCACGGCGGCTCGCTGTCCGGGGAGCACGGGGACGGACAGGCGCGGGCCGAACTGCTGCCGCGCATGTACGGCGCGGAGACGGTCGCCCTCTTCGAGCGGGTCAAGGGCGTCTGGGACCCGGACGGCCTGCTCAACCCGGGCATGCTGGTGGACCCGGCGCCCCTGGACGCGGACCTGCGGTTCGCCGTCCTGCCCCGGGAGCCGGTGGACGTGGCGTTCGGCTACCCGGCCGACGGCGGCGACTTCTCGGCCGCGGTCCGCCGCTGCGTGGGCGTCGCCAAGTGCCGTACGACGTCGGCGTCGGGGCCGGCGGTGATGTGCCCGTCGTTCCGCGCGACCGGCGAGGAGGAGCACTCCACGCGTGGGCGCGCCCGGCTGCTGCACGAGATGCTCGCCGGTGAGCTGGTGACGGACGGCTGGCGCTCGACGGAGGTGCGTGACGCCCTCGACCTGTGCCTGTCCTGCAAGGGCTGCCGCTCCGACTGCCCGGTGGGCGTCGACATGGCCACCTACAAGGCGGAGTTCCTGCACCACCACTACGCCGGCCGGCGCCGTCCCGCCGCCCACTACGCGATGGGGTGGCTGCCGGTGTGGCTCGGCTGGGTGGCGCGGACGCGCTCGGCGGCGCTCGTCAACGCCCTCGCCTCGGTGGGGCCGCTCGCGAGCGCGGCGAAACGGCTGGGCGGGATCGCGGGGGAGCGGCAGATCCCCCGGGTGGCGGACCGGACGTTCACGCGGTGGTGGCGGACGCGGCGGACACCCGGCGTGGGGGCCGGAGGAGCCGCGCCGACCGGGGGTGCGGCGGAGGCCGGGGACCGTGGGGCGGAGGCCGGGGGCCGTGGGGCGGAGGCCGAGGGTCGTGCGGCGGAGGCCGAGGGGCGTGGGGCGGACGGCGGCGGGACGGGCGCGGGGACGCTGGTGGTCCTGTGGCCGGACACCTTCACGGAGCACCTGTCGCCCTCGGTGGGCCGGGCCGCCGTCCGGGTGCTGGAGGCGGCGGGCCTGCGGGTGGCGCTGCCGCCGACCCTGCGCCGGGGCCGCCGCCCGGTCGGGGACGCCCGCTCCCGCTCGGCCCTCTCCCTGCTCACGGCCCGCCGCGGCCGGGTCTGCTGCGGACTGACCTACGTCTCCACCGGCCAGCTCGACCGGGCCCGCGCCGTGCTGCGCCGCACGCTGGACCTGCTGGAACCCGTGCTCGCCACCGACGCCCCGCTCGTCGTCCTGGAACCCAGCTGTGCGGCGGCCCTGCGCACCGACGCTCCCGAACTGCTCCACGACGACCCCCGGGCCGCCCGGCTGGCCGGCCGCGTCCTGACCTTCGCGGAGGCGCTGGAGCAGTACGCCCCCGGCTGGGCCCCACCCGCCCTGAACCGCCCCGTCACCGGCCAGACCCACTGCCACCAGCACGCGGTCCTCGGCGACGCCCCGGACCGCCGCCTCCGCCACGCCGCCGGCCTCACCGGCGACCTGTCCGGCGGCTGCTGCGGCCTGGCGGGCAACTTCGGCTTCGAGAAGGGCCACTACGAGGTCTCCACGGCCTGCGCGGAGGAACAGCTGCTTCCCGCCGTCCGGGACGCCCCGGACGGCACCGTGGTCCTGGCCGACGGCTTCTCCTGCCGCACCCAGCTGGAGCAGCTCGCGGGCGTGCGCGGCCGTCACCTCGCGGAGGCGCTGGCCGAGGCGCTGGACGACGGGGTGTCGGACGGCGGGGCGTTGGACGACGGGGTGTCGGACGGCGGGGCATTGGACGACGGGGCGTGAGCACCGAGGGTGCGGGTGTCCGGACGGCGCTCAGACGAGCCGCCGCAGCCGTCGGCCCCGGCTCTCCGCCACCCGCAGCGCGTCCGCGAGGGCCACGGTCAGGCACTCGGCGAGGTGCCGCAGTTCGCCGGGCAGCGCGTCGGGGATCAGCGCGCGGGCGTGGGCGAGGACGTCGGCGCCCATGCCGAGCTGCACCGTCTCCGTCGTGTCGGCGAGCCGGGAGACCGGCCCGTCGAGACCGTCGTCCGTGATCAGGTAGCAGGGCTTTCCGTCCACGCCGGACCAGGGGAGCAGGCGGGGCTCAGGTGCGTCCATGGGGGTGTCCCGGTGAGGTGAGGGGGTGGGCGGGGTGGTCGGTCATGTCATCGGCTCCGGTCGAGGTGATCAGCGCGTTGCCACGCCACGGGCAGGGGCAAGCCGTGCGAGGCGTAAGGCATTCTAGGCATGCTAGGTATCCCCTGTATCGCGTACTGCGCTAAGTATGCTCATCCTGAATCGGTGATCGAGTTCGCTCCCGATATTCCCCGCTGGCGCCAGGTCGCCGAGGTGGTGCGCGGCCGGATCGCCGACGGCACCTACCCGCCGCGCACGCGCGTGCCCTCCGTGGTGCAGCTCACCGCGGAGTTCGGGATCGCCAACGCCACGGCTCACAAGGTGCTGCGCGCGCTGCGGGAAGAAGGGCTGACGTACACCGAGCCCGGCCTCGGCTCCTTCGTCGCCGAGCCGAAGGGGCCGTCCGCGGCCGACGGGCCCGCCTCCGGCACCTGACGGCAGGACCCCGGGCCGGAACCCGGTCCGCAATCCGGACCGAAATCCGGACCGGCATCCGGACGGGCATCGGGCCCGCAGCCGCCTCTACGGCGTCGTCTCGCCCCGGACCAGCGGGTGGCAGACGGGCTGGACCTCCTCGGGGAGGTCGTCCGGGAGGCACCAGCGGGCCTCCAGGATCTCGAACGGGTCCAGGCGCAGCTCGCCGCCGAGCAGCCGGGCCTCGTAGGCCACCTCCATGCGCGTGCGCAGGCCGCTGTTCAGCATGACCAGGGGGCCCACCTCGACGTCCAGGCCGGTCTCCTCCTTGACCTCGCGGACCACGGTCTGCCGGAAGTCCTCGCCCTTGCGGGCGAATCCGCTGGGCAGGCCCCACTGCCGTCCCGGCGGCCACATTCGGTGCCGGAGCAGCAGCACCCGCCCCTCGTCGTCGCGCACCACACCGGTCACGCCGACGACGAACTTGGCGTGCAGGAGCCACATGATGCGGCTCTGGAAGGGGCGCAGGAGTCGCCAGACGCGGGTGACAAGTCGTCGCACGGGACCTCGGAGGAGTGGTGACGGGAGGTGACGGGCCGGGGGCGGGTGATCGCCGCTGGGAACCGTACCGGTCCGGCCGGGCCGGCGCGGTCACGGGTCGGGGGCGGCGTGTGGCCCGCAGGCTGGAAGGGGGTTGACCGGGGCGGGCCGCGAGCCTCATCGTCAGGTACGTACATGCCTCACGGTCCTGTACCGGGGACATTACCCTGGACCGGGTGATGCATTCCGGTGCACGCCCCCCGCCAGGATTCCCGCTCTCCGCACCGCGTCCCAGGAAGGTCCCGTGACCACGCCCAGCCCCGCCACCCCGTCCACCCAGGCCGCCGTCCCCGCGACGGGCGGTGGCCCGTCCGTCCCCGGCGGCGCGTCGCACGGGCGGGGTTCGCTGGGGCCGGTGGGCCTGGTCCTCGCCGGCGGGATATCCGTCCAGTTCGGCGGCGCCCTCGCGGTGACCCTGATGCCGAGGGCGGGCGCCCTCGGGGTGGTGTCGCTGCGGCTGCTGGTGGCCGCCGTGGTGCTGCTCGCGGTGTGCCGGCCTCGGCTGCGCGGGCACTCGCGCGCCGACTGGACCACGGTGGTCGTGTTCGGGATCGCCATGGCCGCGATGAACGGCCTCTTCTACCAGTCGGTGGCGCGCATCCCGCTCGGCCCGGCCGTCACCCTGGAAGTGCTGGGCCCGCTGGCCCTGTCCGTGCTGGCGTCCCGGCGCGCGATCAACTTCCTCTGGGCCGGGCTGGCCCTGGCCGGCGTCTTCCTGCTGGGCGGCGGGGGATTCGACCGCCTCGATCCGCTGGGCGTGGCCTTCGCCCTGGCGGCGGGCGTGATGTGGGCCGCCTACATCGTGTTCAGCGCGCGGACCGGACGCCGCTTCCCGCAGGCGGACGGGCTGGCGCTCGCGATGGGCGTCGCGGCGGTGCTGTTCCTGCCGCTGGGCATCATGGAGGCCGGGACCAAGCTGATCGAGCCGACGACGTTCGCGCTGGGCGCGGCGGTCGCCGTGCTGTCCTCCGTGCTGCCGTACACCCTGGAACTCCTCGCCCTGCGCAGGCTGCCCGCCTCCACGTTCGCCATCCTGATGAGCCTGGAGCCCGCGATCGCAGCCATGGCCGGCTTCCTCGTCCTCAGCCAGGCCCTCAGCCTGACCGAGGCCGCCGCCATCTCCCTGGTCATCGCGGCGAGCATGGGCGCGGTCCGCACCCAGGTGGGCCCGCGACGCCGGACGAGGGCCCGCGTGGACCTCACCAAGGACTGACAGCCGCCCGCCCCGTCGGATCACGGGGCTCGTCGGATCACGGAGGTCACAGCGCCCCGGGCGCCCGGACCCCACGACGATTTCCCCGTCGGGTTCACCGGAAACCGGCCCCGAGGGAGGTGCCCTGCCCGCCCCGTGACCGCTATCCGTATTCCGCTTGATGCGGTGCCCGAAGTACCTGTGGCGGGAGTACAGCGGAAAGGGACACCGTGCCGCCCATTTTGCTCCCCTCCGCATCCTCGGAACGTTCTCCGCGCGCGTCCCTTCGCGATTCACTGCCGCAGCAGGAGCACCGTTTGCCAGACCAGTGCGGCGTGCACGAGGAGGCACGTGCCCCATGCACCGCGCCGTCGCGATCCATGACGGAAGACGGTTGCCCACCCGGCCGCCAGGAGCAGGACGGCCAGGGCGATGAGGCACCACCCCAGGATCGGCCAGGGTCCCGCGGAAGGATCCGCGAACATCCTGAGCACCGTCAGCGGTATCAGCACCAGCAGCGGCAGGGCCCACGTGCCTTCGGATGCGGCGTGAGGCGACTGGGTCTCGGTCATCCGGAAAACTCCCCCGGGCGGGGCTCGCCGTGGCCGGGGAGGGATACGGCGGAGCCCGGCGTCTCGATATCGGTCACGGAACGCGCGTGCACGCTACCCGCGCGTCGGACACTTCACCTTCGAGGTGTTCGGTCAAGAGGCGATAATTTCCGTGCGACGGCCGGGGGAATTCGGGACAGCGATGCCGTGAAGCGCTTTCTCCGCCCGCCGAGTTTCGGCGCGAACGCGACCTTCTCGACGCTCACCCGTCGCTTCGGCGAGGGCGGCGTCGCCGGTCGGACCAGCCGATCCGGTGAGCGAGGTCGTTCAGTGGCCGGACGGCGATGACGAGGAAGATGAGGAACAGGCACGACCGAAGAGCCGTGCCGGGTCGGCGGCGCGGACTGCCGTCGACCCGGTCTGCGAGACCTGATGGGGAAGCCGGTGAACCGTGCCGGCCCTCGCGCCGGCGGTGGCCCGCGCGGGAACTCGTTCACCCTCACCGGAACAGGGCGGAAGGAGCGGACTGTTGATGGCGGCGCGGACTCCGACGGAACGCGCCCTGGCGCGCTCGTTCACCAGCCGCGGTACGCGGTTCGACGTCTCCGACCTGCGCATCGACCACCACCGGGACCGCAGTGCGACCTTGACGTACCGACTGGCCGTCGCGCGTGAAGGTCGCCAGGAGGAGGAGCACTGGGAGGTCACGCTGCCGTGGGACGACAAGTCCTTCGTGGACGTGCTCACTTCGCCCGCGCCCGAACCCGACCGGCTCGCCATGCTCGTGTCCTTGGTCCGCGGCCTGTCGGAGGAGTGGTGGGAAACCAAGGGGTATGAGCGGGAGGCGGCGAAGAAGGGACGTCGGATGCCGTGAACTGGTGTGGGCGGCGCCGTCCGGACAGAACCGGCTCGGACGACTCCTGGCCCTGGCCTGCGGGCACGTGCAGTGCCCCCTTCTTCGGCACGGATCGGAGTGCCTGACCGCATGGGTGGTCGCTCCTCTGCATCGGAGCCCGAGAGGCGATGCAGTTGAGGACCGTGAGGTTCCATTGATCTTCTTCACAGGGAATTGATCATTCCGCCCCTTCGGCGCGTGTAAGGATCTTCAGTGCGTGTCGTCCCTGACCAGGACGACGCTTCCTGGAACGTCCCACAAGGGGGAAGAAGTGCTTCGGTTCATGACGGGGCGCCGTACGACGATGTGCGGCGTCGCTCTCCTCACCGGCGCCGCATTGCTTGCTGCGGGCTCACCCGTAGCCATGGCTGATGACGCGACACGGCCGTTGAACGCTGCGGCGACAGTCGAGGCGGTCACCGGTACGGCCGACATCGCGGACAGCACCGCTGCTCGGGACGCCCCGGCCATCGCGCTGACGAGGGTCGAAGGCCAGGAAGTGAGGATCACGGCCCCGACGGTCGCGTCAGATGCCGTGACCGCTGCAGTGGGGAACACCCGTTTGACCGTGGCGTTGAACGGTGGTACTGCCGCTCGTGGTACGAAGGCCGGCAGCGGCACGGTCGTATACCCGGACGCGGCCCCGTCCACGGACCTGGCGGTGCAGCCGACCAAGGATGCCGGCGTTCGCGTGCTGGTCACTCTCAAGGACTCCGCAGCGGCCACCGAGCAGCGGTTCCCGGTGGGACTTCCCGCGGGTGCCACCCTCCTGGCCGATGGATCCGGTGGTTACGTCATCAGTCAGGGCACCGGCGACCAAGCCAAGATCATTGGCTCCATCGACGCTCCGTGGGCCAAGGACGCCGAGGGGCGTCCGCTGACCACGCGATACCGGCTCGAGGGGAGCACTCTCGTTCAGACGATCGAGACATCTCCTGATACGGCGTTCCCCGTTGTCGCCGACCCGAAGGTCAGCCTGGGTCGGTACATCTACCTGCGGTTCAGCAAGAGCGAGGTGAAGGATCTGGCCAAGGCCACCATGCCGACGTTCGCGGTCATCGCGGCCGCCATGGCCTGCGGCAAGATCCCCAATCCCGCGGCGTCGGCCGGTTGTGCGGCGGCCACCGGTCTTCAGGCCGCCTCCCTGTGGGGGCAGGCCAAGGACGCGGCCAAGGCCAAGCAGTGCGTGGAATGGAAGCTGACCTACGTCGGGGTCATCAAGGGCTGGAAGCGCTACAAGTGCTGACCACCTGCCGGTGGTCAGCCGGCGGACGGCAACAGTCCGTCCATGTCCCCCATCAGCACGGGAAGGAAGGGCTGCAATGTCCGGGTACGGAGCCGTGGGCCGGGATCTCGCGGTGGTCGCCGTCGTCTATCTGGCAGTGGTCCTGACGGTCGGAGCCGTACGGGACTGGGCCGTCGCGGGGTGGCTCATGGTGGGTCTGCCCGCACTGGTGGCCGGGCGAATCGCGTTCCACCATCGAGGGCGACAAGGGGATCGGCGTCCCTGACAGGGGCACAGGCCCGTCGGCCCCGGGCTGCCGGACCGTTGACGTGGGTGCGCAGGGGGTGAGTGTCGGCCACAGCGCCGCCGGACCGCGCTCACCCGGCAGGAGATGCCCTCGGCGATGCTGCCGAGGGCCTTCCCGCGGCCGACAGGGCGCACACCCGCCGAGCCACCAGGTGCCTGTCCCTTCACCACGGTGCCCCGCCCCCTCGGCGCTGCCCGCCCCGACTCGTGGCGATGTTGAGCGCTTAGGCTGCTGATCCACTCATCGGTACAACGGGGAGGGAACCGATGACGGATACGGCCGAGGCATTCCAGCCGTTGCAGGACGAGGATCCGCGCACCGTGGGGGAGTACCGGCTCGCGGCGCGGCTGGGTGCGGGCGGGATGGGGCGGGTGTACCTCGCGCACACGCACGGCGGCCGGCCGGTGGCCGTCAAGGTCGTGCGCTCGGAACTGGCCGACGACCCGACCTTCCGGCGGCGCTTCGCCCGGGAGGTCGGGGCGGCGCGGACGGTGAAGGGTGCCTACACCGCCGAACTGATCGACGCCGACCCGGAGGCCGTACCGCCCTGGCTGGCCACGCTGTACGTGCCGGGCCCCTCCCTCACGGAGGCCGTCGCCCGGCGCGGGCCGCTGCCCGAGACGGCGGTGCTGTGGCTGACGGCGGGGATCGCCGAGGCGTTGCAGGCCATCCACGGGGCCGGGATCGTGCACCGGGACCTCAAGCCGTCCAACGTCCTGCTGGCGTCCGACGGGCCGCGGGTCATCGACTTCGGCATCGCCCGCGCCGTCGACGCGACCGCCCACACCGCCACCGGCGCCACCATCGGCACGCCCCACTTCATGGCCCCCGAGCAGGCGTCCGGCGGCGAGGTGTCGGCCGCCACGGACGTCTTCGCGCTCGCCCAGACGGCCGCCTTCGCGGCGCTCGGCCGCCCGCTGTACGGCGACGGGCCGGCGGTGAGCGTGCTGTACCGCATCGTGCACTCCGCCCCCGACCTGTCCGAACTGCCCGACCGGCTGCGCGGGTTGCTCGCCCGGTGCCTGGTCGAGACCCCGGAGGACAGACCCACCCCGGCGGAGGTCGTCGCGTTCTGCCGTGAGGCTCTGGGACGGGACGCCGATGCGGGGGCCGGGGCGGACGTCTGGCAGGAGATCGCCGGCCCGCAGGTGACGGTGCCGCCGCCGACCGCGCACCCGGGACCGGACGTGGCGCCGACCGCGGTGCACACGGTGTCGGCGGGGCCCGCGGGACCCGTGGCCGGTGCGGCCCCGATCCCGCCCGCCGGCCCGTACGGGCATCCCTACGGACACCCCTACGGGGCCCCGTACGGGCCCTTCGCTGCGCCCCGGCCGCCGTCCACCCCTCAGGACCGGCGGAGCCGGCGCCGGCGCCTGGGACTGTACGGAGCGGCCGGAGTCGCCGCCGTCGGGCTGGTGATCGCGGCGGCCTGGACGGTGCTGGACGCGGTGGGCGACCTCGACCGGGGAGACGGTGGACGCGGCCGGGACACGGCCGCCTCCGCCTCCGGCACACCCGGACCGGACGCGAACCGGCCGGCGGGGTCCGGTGGCGAGGGCGAGGGCACGGGCGCGGGGGAGGGCACGGACGCGGACGCGGACAAGTCCGGGACCGGGGCCGGGGCGGGGTCCGGGGCGGGCGCGGACGCGTCGGCCGGGCGGGACACCGGGGCCGGAGCCGACGCGGACGGGAAGCCGCGGGCGCACGGCTACAACGGTCTGATGCTGACCCCCGACGACTCCCTGCGCTACGGCGACGGCACGGTGTACGACAACCGCAAGGAGGACATCCGGTTCAGCTGCTCCGAGGTCAGCTGCGAACTGGAGAGCGACAGCGTGGTGTTCACCCGGGTCTACGGCGATCCCGGTGACGGCACCCACGACATGTGCGACCTCATGACCGCGAACACGAAAACCCGTCGCGTCCCGATGGCCGCCGTCGCGGCGGGCACGGAGATCTGCGTGCGGGACCAGGACGGCAACGTGGGGCTGCTCGTCGTGCAGACGAAGTCGACCGCGATTCCGAAGCTCGGCTTTGTCAGGGTGGACCTGACCGTCTGGCGCAAGACCTGAGGGTCGTGGCGTTCGGCGGCTCGTGACACGGGCAGGAACGACCGGGTAACAAAAAAGCATGCACGCATGCTTGATAAGGGCCGTCAGGCCTGCCATGCTCGCCGCGTCCGCACCGCGTCCCGCGCACCGCATGCGCTGCACGCCGCAAGCGATACGCACCGCAGGCGATACGCACCGCATGCCCGACGCACACCGCGTCCGCACAGCGTGCCGCACCTCGCGTCACGCACCGCGGATCACGCACCGCCGTGTCCACGCCGCCGTGTCCGTGCCCCGAGGGGAGCGCCTCGTGTCCGATCCGACGCCTGTGATCGACGATCTGCGGGAGGAGAGCGAGGAGCTGGACCGGCTCGTGGCCGGGCTCGGTCCCGAGCGGTGGGCGCTGGAGACGCCCGCCCCCGGCTGGACCGTCGCCCACCAGATCGCGCACCTCGCCTGGACCGACCACTCGGCGCTGGTCGCCGCCACCGACGCGGACGGGTTCCGGAAGCTGGTCGAGGCCGCCCTGGCCGCCCCGCACACGTTCGTGGACGAGGGCGCCGAGGAAGGCGCCCGGGTGCCGCCGGACGTGCTGCTGGAGCGGTGGCGGGCGGGGCGGGACGCGCTCGACACGGCGCTGCGGGCCGTGCCGTCAGGGGTGCGGCTGCCCTGGTACGGGCCGCCGATGTCGGCAGCCTCGATGGCCACCGCCCGCCTGATGGAGACCTGGGCGCACGGCCTGGACGTGGCGGACGCGCTGGGCGTGGAGCGTGCTCCCACCGCGCGGCTGCGGCACATCGCCCGACTCGGCGTCCGCACCCGGGACTTCGCCCACGGGGTGCACGGGCTGACGCCGCCCGCCGAGCCGTTCCGCGTCGAACTGACCGCGCCCGGCGGGGAGCTGTGGACCTACGGCCCCGAGGACGCGCCGCAGCGGGTCACCGGCCCCGCACTCGACTTCTGCCTGCTGGTCACCCAGCGCGCCCACCGCGCCGACCTCGCCCTGAGAGCCGACGGGCCGGACGCCGACCGCTGGCTGGACATCGCCCAGGCGTTCGCCGGGCCGCCCGGTGGCGGGCGGGCGCCGAAGGGGGACGCCCGGTGACGGCCGCACCCCTGCGCATCGGCAACTTCTCCGGCTTCTACGGCGACCGCGCCGACGCCCTGCGCGAGATGCTGACCGGCGGGGAGCTGGACGTCCTCACCGGCGACTACCTCGCCGAGCTGACCATGCTCATCCTGGCCCGCGACCGGCTGAAGGACCCCGGTGCCGGCTACGCCCGCACGTTCCTGCGGCAGCTGGAGGACACCCTCGGGCTCGCCCACGAGCGGGGCGTGCGGATCGTCACCAACGCGGGCGGGCTCAACCCGGCCGGGCTCGCCGACGCCGTGCGGGCCCTGGCCGGCCGGCTCGGCATCCCCGTACGGGTCGCCCACGTCGAGGGCGACGACCTCACCGCCCGGCACCCCGGCAGCCTCGCCGCGCACGCCTACCTCGGGGGGTTCGGCATCGCGGAGTGCCTGCGCGCGGGCGCCGACCTGGTCGTCACCGGGCGGGTCACCGACGCGGCCCTGGTCACCGGGCCGGCCGCCGCCCACTTCGGCTGGGGGCCGACGGACCACGACCGGCTGGCGGGCGCCGTCGTCGCCGGGCACGTGCTGGAGTGCGGGACCCAGGCCACCGGCGGCAACTACGCCTTCTTCGGCGAGTGTCCGGACGGCGACGCCCTGCACCACCCCGGCTTCCCGGTCGCCGAGATCCACGCCGACGGCAGCAGCGTCGTCACCAAGCACCCCGGCACCGGCGGCTTCGTCGACGTGGGCACGGTGACGGCGCAACTGCTGTACGAGACGGCCGGCGCCCGGTACGCGGGGCCGGACACCACCGCCCGCCTGGACACCGTGCGGCTGACCCGGCAGGGGCCGGACCGGGTGCGGATCGACGGCGTGCGCGGCGAGCCCCCGCCCCCCGCCCTGAAGGTCGGACTCAACCGGCTCGGCGGGTTCCGCAACGAGGTGGTGTTCGTGCTCACCGGGCTCGACATCGAGGCCAAGGCGGACCTGGTGCGCGCCCAGATGACCGAGGCGCTCGCCAAGTCCCCGCCCGCTGAGGCACGGTGGGAACTGGTCCGCACGGACCGGCCCGACGCCCCGACCCAGGAGGTGGCGAGCGCGCTGCTGCGGCTGGTCGTGCGGGACCCCTCCGCGGAGGCGGTCGGGAGGGCGTTCAGCGGGGCCGCCGTCGAGCTGGCCCTGGCGAGCTACCCGGGCTTCCACGTCCTGGCCCCGCCCGGGAAGGGCGCCCCCTACGGGGTGTTCGAGGGGGAGTACGTGCCGCAGGAGGACGTCCCGCACGTGGCCGTCCTGCCCGACGGGCGCCGCGTCCCGGTCGAGCCGCCCCGCGAGACGGCCGCCCTCGACGACGTGCCGGAGCCCGCGCTCCCCGAGCCGCTGCCGGCGGGCCCGACGGTCCGGGCGCCGCTGGGCCGCGTCGCCGGGGCCCGCAGCGGCGACAAGGGCGGGGACGCCAACGTGGGGGTGTGGGTGCGCTCCGACGACGCCTGGCGGTGGCTGGCCCACGAGCTGACCGTCGAGCGGTTCCGCGAGCTGATCCCCGAGGCCCGCGACCTTCCCGTCACCCGGCACGTGCTGCCCCGCCTGCGCGCCCTGAACTTCGTCGTCGCCGGGATCCTCGGCGAGGGCGTCGCCGCGCAGGCCCGCTTCGACCCCCAGGCCAAGGCGCTCGGTGAATGGCTGCGCTCCCGCCACGTCGACCTACCGGAGGTGCTGCTGTGACGGTCCTCGGCTCGGCCCTGGACACCGGAGACCCGGAATACCGGGCGAACCGCGAGGCCATGCTCGTCAAGCTGGCCGAGCTCGACACCGAACACGCCAAGGCCCTCGCGGGCGGCGGCGAGAAGTACGTGGCACGGCACCGCGGGCGCGGCAAACTCCTCGCCCGCGAGCGCGTCGAGCTGCTCCTCGACCCCGACACGCCGTTCCTGGAGCTGTCCCCGCTGGCGGCCTGGGGGAGCGACTACACCGTCGGCGCCTCCCTGGTCACCGGGATCGGGGTGGTCGAGGGCGTGGAGTGCCTGATCACCGCCAACGACCCGACCGTGCGCGGCGGGGCCAGCAACCCCTGGTCGCTGAAGAAGGCGCTGCGCGCCCACGAGGTCGCCTTCGCCAGCCGGCTGCCCGTGATCAGCCTGGTGGAGTCCGGCGGCGCGGACCTTCCCTCGCAGAAGGAGATCTTCATCCCCGGCGGCGCGATCTTCCGGGACCTGACCCGGCTGTCCGCCGCCGGCATCCCCACCGTCGCCGTCGTCTTCGGCAACTCCACCGCCGGGGGCGCGTACGTGCCCGGCATGTCCGACCACGTGATCATGGTCAAGGAGCGGGCGAAGGTGTTCCTCGGCGGGCCGCCGCTGGTCAAGATGGCCACCGGGGAGGAGAGCGACGACGAGTCGCTCGGCGGCGCCGAGATGCACGCCCGCGTCTCCGGCCTCGCCGACCACTTCGCCGTCGACGAACCCGACGCGCTGCGCCGGGCCCGCCGGGTCGTGGCCCGACTCAACCACCGCAAGGCGTACCCGGATCCGGGCCCCGCCGAGCCGCCGAAGTACGACCCGGAGGAGCTGCTGGGCATCGTCCCCGGCGACCTGAAGATCCCCTTCGACCCGCGCGAGGTGATCGCCCGCATCGTCGACGGCTCCGACTTCGACGAGTTCAAGCCGCTGTACGGGACCAGCCTCACCACCGGCTGGGCCGCGCTGCACGGCTATCCGGTCGGGATCCTCGCCAACGCGCAGGGCGTGCTGTTCAGCGAGGAGTCGCAGAAGGCGGCCCAGTTCATCCAGCTCGCCAACCAGCGCGACATCCCGCTCCTCTTCCTGCACAACACCACCGGCTACATGGTCGGCAAGGAGTACGAGCAGGGCGGCATCATCAAGCACGGCGCCATGATGATCAACGCGGTCTCCAACTCCCGTGTCCCGCACCTGTCCGTGCTGATGGGCGCCTCCTACGGCGCCGGGCACTACGGCATGTGCGGGCGGGCGTACGACCCGCGCTTCCTGTTCGCCTGGCCGAGCGCCAAATCCGCCGTCATGGGCCCGCAGCAGCTCGCGGGCGTCCTGTCCATCGTCGCCCGGCAGTCGGCGGCGGCGAAGGGACGGCCCTACGACGACGAGGCCGACGCGGCGCTGCGCGCGATGGTGGAGCAGCAGATCGAGTCGGAGTCCCTGCCGATGTTCCTGTCCGGGCGGCTGTACGACGACGGGGTCATCGACCCGCGCGACACCCGGACCGTGCTCGGCCTGTGCCTGTCTGCCGTCCACACCGCCCCCTTCGAGGGTGCGCGGGGCGGCTTCGGCGTCTTCCGGATGTGAGGACCATGATCACTTCTGTGCTCGTCGCGAACCGGGGCGAGATCGCCTGCCGCATCGCCCGCACCTGCCGTGAGCTGGGCATCACGACCGTCGCCGTGCACTCCGACGCCGACCAGGACGCCCTGCACACGCGGACGGCCGACCTCGCGGTGCGGCTCCCGGGGGCGGCGCCCGCCGACACCTACCTGCGCGGCGACCTGATCGTGAAGGCCGCCCTGGCGACCGGGGCCGACGCCGTGCACCCCGGGTACGGATTCCTCTCCGAGAACGCGGACTTCGCGCGCGCCGTGCGGGACGCCGGACTGGTGTGGATCGGGCCGCCGCCCGAGGCCATCGAGGCGATGGCGTCCAAGACGCGGGCCAAGCAGCTCATGGGCATCGAGCCCCTGACCGACGTCACCGAGGCCGACCTGCCGGTGCTGGTGAAGGCGGCGGCGGGCGGCGGCGGACGCGGGATGCGGGTCGTGCGGCGCCTCGAGGACCTGGACGCGGAACGGGCCGCCGCCCGCGCGGAGGCGGTGAGCGCCTTCGGCGACGGCGAGGTGTTCGTCGAGCCGTACCTCGGCGGTGAGGCGGGCGGCCGGCACGTCGAGGTGCAGGTGCTCGCCGACACCCACGGCACCGTGTGGGCGCTCGGCACCCGCGACTGCTCCCTCCAGCGCCGCCACCAGAAGGTGATCGAGGAGGCCCCGGCGCCCGGCCTGTCCCCGCGGCTCACCGAGGAGTTGCACGCCCTGGCGGTGCGCGCCGCGCGGGCCGTCTCCTACGTGGGCGCGGGCACCGTGGAGTTCCTGGTGGCCGGTGACCGGGCGCATTTCCTGGAGATGAACACCCGGCTCCAGGTGGAACACCCGGTCACCGAGGCCGTGTTCGGCCTCGACCTCGTCGCCGAGCAGATCCGGATCGCCGAGGGGCACGCCCTGGCCGGCGAGCCGCCGCGCCCGCACGGGCACGCCGTCGAGGCCCGCCTCTACGCCGAGGACCCCGCCCGCGGGTGGGCCCCGCAGACCGGCCGCCTGCACCGCCTCGCCGTCCCGGGCCACGCGCGCCTGGACACCGGGTACACCGACGGCGACACCGTCGGCGTCCACTACGACCCGATGCTCGCCAAGGTCGTCGCCCACGCCCCCACCCGCGCCGAGGCCGTCCGGAAACTGGCCGCCGCGCTCGAACGCGCCGACATCCACGGCCCGGTCACCAACCGGGACCTGCTGGTGCGCTCGCTGCGGCACGAGGAGTTCGCACAGGGCCGCATGAACACCGGCTTCTACGACCGGCACCTGTCCGCTCTGACCGCCCCGGCCACGAGCCCGGATGTCCGCCCGTCTCCCGCCACCGCCCTCGACGGGGCCGCCGCGCGGCCCCCGCTGGCCGCGC
Source organism: Streptomyces sp. NPDC029526 (assembly GCF_040637405.1). Lineage (NCBI taxonomy): Bacteria > Bacillati > Actinomycetota > Actinomycetes > Kitasatosporales > Streptomycetaceae > Streptomyces > Streptomyces sp. NPDC029526. The sequence goes on along the minus strand of NZ_JBEZWE010000014.1, from coordinate 114,109 downwards.
TGGCCGCCGCCCTCGCCGACGCCCACGGCCGCTCCCGCTTCGGCGGCTGGCGCAACCTGCCCGCCCAGCCGCAGGTCAAGCGGTACGCGCTGGCGGGCGAGGAGCACGAGGTGCGCTACCGGCACACCCGGGAGGGCCCGGCGGCCGACGGGGTGCGGGTGGTGCACGCCGGGCCGGACCTCGTGGTGCTGGAGGCGGACGGCGTACGGTGCCGCTACACCGTCGCCCGCTACGGCGACCAGGTGTACGTCAACGGCCTCGCCCTCACCGCCCTGCCCCGCTTCCCCGACCCCGAGGCCCAGCTCGCCCCCGGGTCCCTGGTGGCGCCCATGCCGGGCACCGTCGTGCGCGTCGCGGACGGCCTGGCGGAGGGGGTGACCGTGGAGGCCGGACAGCCGCTGCTGTGGCTGGAGGCCATGAAGATGCAGCACCGGATCACCGCCCCGGCCGCCGGCGTCCTCACCGCCCTGCACGCCGTGGCGGGCCGCCAGGTGGAACCCGGCACGCTGCTGGCCGTGGTGCAGCCGGCCACCGGTCCCGCCTCCGCCCCCGACGACGTCCCCGCGACGCCCGCGACGCCCGGGCCGTCCCCCGCCGCGCCCGGTCCTTCCGGTGCCCCCGACACCTCCGCCCCGCCCGGTCCTTCCGGTGCCCCCGATACCTCCGACTCCGCCGAGGAGCGTCCATGAGCGTGATCGAGTCCGAAGAGCACCAGGCCCTGCGCGCGGCCGTCGCCGCCCTGGGCGCCAAGTACGGCCGTGACTACCTCACCAACGCGGTCTCCTCCGGCCGTCACCCGGCAGAACTCTGGGCGGAGGCCGCCAAGTTGGGCTACCTCGGCGTCAACCTGCCCGAGGAGTACGGCGGCGGGGGCGGCGGCATCGCCGAACTGTCCATCGTGCTGGAGGAGTTGGGCGCGGCCGGATGTCCGCTGCTGATGATGGTGGTGTCGCCAGCGATCTGCGGCACGGTGATCGCCCGCTTCGGCACCGAGGAGCAGAAGCGGGAGTGGCTGCCCGCCCTCGCGGACGGCACCCGCACCATGGCCTTCGGCATCACCGAACCCGACGCCGGCTCCAACTCCCACCGCATCACCACCACCGCCCGGCGCGACACGGACACCGGGGACTGGGTCCTCACCGGCCGCAAGGTGTTCGTCTCCGGCGTCGACACCGCCGAGGCCACCCTCGTCGTGGGCCGCACCGAGGACGCCCGCACCGGGAACCTCAAGCCCTGCCTCTTCATCGTCCCGCGCGACGCCGAGGGCTTCCGGCGGCGGGCCATCGACATGGAACTCAACGCCTCCGAGAAGCAGTTCGAGCTGACCCTCGACGACGTGCGGCTGCCCGCCGGTGCCCTGGTGGGCGACGAGGACGCGGGGCTGCTCCAACTGTTCGCCGGTCTCAACCCCGAGCGCATCATGGGCGCCGCCTTCGCGATCGGCATGGGCCGCTACGCCCTCGCCCGGGCCGTCGAGTACGCCCGGGAACGCACCGTGTGGAAGGTCCCGATCGGCGCCCACCAGGCCATCGCCCACCCCCTCGCCCAGGCGCACATCGAACTGGAGCTGGCCCGTCTGATGATGCAGAAGGCCGCCCACCTGTGCGACGCGGGCGACGACATCGGCGCCGGTGAGGCCGCCAACATGGCCAAGTACGCGGCGGGCGAGGCGTGCGTGAGGGCCGTCGACCAGGCCGTGCACACCCTCGGCGGCAACGGCCTGACGCGCGAGTTCGGCCTCGCCTCGTTGATAACGGCGGCGCGCGTGTCTCGTATTGCTCCGGTGAGCAGGGAGATGATTCTCAACTACGTCTCCCACCAGACCCTGGGTCTGCCCAAGTCGTACTGACGACACCCGCCGGACCGCCGTCCGGCGCGGGAGGAGGAACCATGTTCCGCAGCACGTACGCAGACGTCGAGCCGGTCGACCTGCCCATCCACGACGCGGTCCTGGCACGCGCCGCCGAGTTCGGCTCCCACCCGGCCCTCATCGACGGCACCGACGGCACCACCCTCACCTACGAACAACTCGACCGCTTCCACCGCCGGGTGGCCGCCGGGCTCGCCGAGGCCGGGGTGCGCAAGGGCGACGTGCTCGCCCTGCACAGCCCCAACACCGTCGCCTTCCCCACCGCCTTCTACGCCGCCACCCGCGCGGGCGCCTCCGTCACCACCGTCCACCCGCTCGCCACCGCCGAGGAGTGCGGCAAACAGCTCACGGACTCCGGAGCCCGCTGGATCGTCACCGTCTCCCCGCTGCTGGAGTCCGCGCGCCGGGCCGCGGAGATCGCCGGCGGGGTCGAGGAGATCCTGGTCTGCGACAGCGCGCCCGGCCACCGTTCCCTGATCGACATGCTGGCCTGCACCGCGCCCGAACCGGAGGTCGACATCGACCCCGCCGAGGACGTGGCCGCGCTGCCGTACTCCTCCGGCACCACCGGCCTGCCCAAGGGCGTGATGCTCACCCACCGGCAGATCGCCACCAACCTCGCCCAGCTCGAACCGGCCATCACCGCGGGCCCCGGCGACCGCATCCTCGCCGTGCTGCCGTTCTTCCACATCTACGGCCTGACCGCCCTGATGAACGCCCCGCTGCGGCAGGGCGCCACCGTCGTCGTGCTGCCCCGCTTCGACCTGGAACAGTTCCTCGCCGCGATCCAGAACCACCGCATCACCGCCCTGTACGTGGCCCCGCCCATCGTCCTCGCCCTCGCCAAGCACCCGATGGTCGCCGAGTACGACCTGTCCTCCCTGGAGCACGTCATCAGCGCCGCCGCACCCCTCGACGCGCACCTGGCCGCCGCCTGCTCCCGACGGCTCGGCCTGCCGCCCGTCGGCCAGGCGTACGGCATGACGGAGCTGTCCCCGGGCACCCACGTGGTCCCCCTGGACCTCATGGACCAGGCGCCGCCGGGCACCGTCGGCAAGCTGATCGCGGGCACCGAGATGCGCATCGTGTCCCTGGACGACCCCGGCAAGGACCTCGGGCCCGGCGAGTCCGGCGAGATCCTGATCCGCGGCCCGCAGGTGATGAAGGGCTACCTCGGCCGTCCCGACGCCACCGCGGCGATGATCGACGAGGACGGGTGGCTGCACACCGGGGACGTGGGACACGTGGACGGTGAGGGCTGGCTGTTCGTCGTCGACCGGGTCAAGGAGCTGATCAAGTACAAGGGCTTCCAGGTGGCCCCCGCCGAACTCGAGGCGCTGCTGCTGACCCACCCCGGCATCGCCGACGCCGCCGTCATCGGCGAGCGCGACGAGAACGGCAACGAGGTCCCGCACGCCCACGTGGTGCGTCAGCCGTCCGCCCCCGGCCTGACCGAGGGGGAGGTCATGATGTACGTCGCCGAACGCGTCGCCCCCTACAAGCGGGTCCGCCGGGTCACCTTCCTGGACGCCGTGCCCCGCGCCGCGTCCGGCAAGATCCTGCGCCGCGAACTCCGGTCGGCGCCCGAGGAGCCCTCGTGACCCTGATCGCCCGCACCCGCGCCCGGGGCGTCGAGACGCTCGCGCTCGACGCCCCGGAACGCCGCAACGCCCTGTCCGCGGCCCTCGTCGGCGACCTCGCCGACGCGCTGGCCGCGGCCGGGCGGGACCCCGGGGTCCGCGCGGTCGTCCTCACCCACACCGGCACCACCTTCAGCGCCGGCGCCGACCTGCGCGACCCGCCCGACCCCGACGCCCTGGTGGCGCTGCTGCGGCAGCTCGTCGAACTGCCGAAGCCCGTCGTCGCGCGGGTCACCGGGCACGTCCGCGCCGGCGGCCTCGGCCTGCTGGCCGCCTGCGACATCACGGCCGCCTCCGAGGACGCCACGTTCGCCTTCACCGAGGTCCGCATCGGGGTCGCCCCGGTCGTGATCTCGCTGCCGCTGCTGCCCCGCACCGACCCGCGCGCCCTCGCCCGCCTCTACCTCACCGGGGAGCGCTTCGACGCCGCCGAGGCCACCCGCATCGGCCTGCTCACCGCCTCCGGCCCGGACGTCGACGCCGTGCTCGCGCCGATCCTCGACGGCCTGCGCCGCTCGTCGCCCGAGGCCCTGGCCGAGACGAAACGACTGCTCACGGCTAGGGTGCTGGAGACATTCGACCGGGACGCGGCCGGCCTGACCGCGCTCTCGGCCCGGCTGTTCGCCTCCGACCACGCGCGCGAGGGAATGACGGCCTTCCTCGAACGACGGGATCCGACATGGGTGGTGTGAACACGGCCGAACGGGCCGGACGCGTCCCCAAGCAGGACCGCAGCCGGGCCACCCGGCAGCGCCTGCTGGAGGCCGCGGTGGCCTGCCTCGCCGAACACGGCTGGGCCGGGTCGACGGTCTCCGTGGTGGCCGAACGGGCCGGGGTGTCGCGGGGCGCCGCCCAGCACCACTTCCCGACCCGCGAGGACCTGTTCACGGCGGCCGTCGAGTACGTCGCCGAGGAGCGCTCCACCGCCCTGCGCGCCCTGTTCCCCGAGGGCGCCGGCGCCGGGGAGCGCCGCGCGGTGGTGGCCGCCCTCGTGGACCTGTTCACCGGCCCGCTGTTCCGGGCCGCCCTGCACCTGTGGGTCGCCGCCTCCAACGAGGAGCAGCTGGGCGCGCGGGTGACCGAGCTGGAGTCCCGGGTGGGCCGGGAGACCCACCGCATCGCCGTGGAACTCCTCGGCGCCGACGAGAGCCGCCCCGGCGTCCGCGAGAGCGTGCAGGGCCTGCTCGACATGGCACGCGGACTGGGCCTGGCCAACCTCCTCACCGACGACACCGCCCGCCGCGACCGGGTGGTCGCCCAGTGGGCGGCGCTGCTGGACGAGGCGCTGGGCTGAGCCGTGGGCGACCACTACCAGGTGATCGTCGACATTGACGCGACCGGGGAGGAGGCGGAGCGGCTCGCACGCCGCGCCGTGGAGTGGCTCGTGGCCGAGGGCATCGTCCTGCCCCCGCCCGGGCCCCGCCTGCCCGGCGGGCCCGCGGAGCACCCGCCCGGCCCGCACTGGCACCGGGTGGCGGACGGTGAACCGGACCGGTCCCCGACCGACGGCCTGACCGTGCACACCGGGCGCGCCGGGTTCACCAGCGGCGCCGACCTCCCCGGCGCGGCCCGGTGCCCCGCCTGCGGGACCGCCACCGACCTGGACGACGGGTTCTGGGAGCGGTTCTGCGACGCCCTGCGGACCTGGAAGGAGGCGGGCGCCGCGGCGGTCGCCTGCCCCGGGTGCGCCCTGGCCGTCCCCGTCCAGGAGTGGACCTGGGACGAGGCCCCCCTCGCGCTGGGCGCCCTCGGTCTGGAGTTCCGGAACTGGCCCGACCTCGGGGCCCCCTTCCGCGCCCGGACCGCCGCGGTGCTGGACGGGCACCGCACCGCGTACGTCTGGGGCAAGCTGTAGGGGACCCGTCCCCGGGGCGCCCGGCCCGTCAGGGCGCCAGCCGCTCCACCCGCCAGCCGCCCTCGTCCAGTGCCACGTACCGCAGCCGGTCGTGCAGGCGGTTCTCCCGGCCCTGCCAGAACTCCACGGTGTGCGGGGTCACCCGGAAGCCGCCCCAGTGCGGCGGCACCGGCACCTGCTCGCCCTCCGGGTAGCGGTCGGCGAGCTCGGCGTAGGCGGCGTCCAGCTCCGCGCGCCCGGAGATCACCGAGGACTGGCTGCTGGCCCAGGCGCCGAGCTGGGAGCCGTGCGGGCGGGTGCGGAAGTAGCGGGCCGTCTCGTCGCGGCCGGTGCGCCGGGCGACGCCGGTGACGACGACCTGGCGGGCCATCGGGTGCCACGGGAAGAGCAGGCAGACGTGCGGGTTCGCGGTCAGTTCGCGGCCCTTGCGGGAGTCGTGGTTGGTGTAGAAGACGAATCCGTCGTCGTCGAACTGCTTCAGCAGCACCGTGCGGGCGCTGGGCCGGCCCTCCGGGTCGGCCGTGGACACGATCATGGCGTTCGGCTCGAACAGCCCGCCGTCCGTCGCCGCCTGCTTGAACCAGCGGGCGAACTGCTCGACGGGGGAGGCGGCCAGCTCGGCCTCGGTGAGCCCGTCGGCCCGGTACTGCTTGCGCATCGCGGCGAGATCGAGGGGCGCGGCGTCTGGGTCGGTCACAGCGTCATCCTGCCGCATGCCCGGACGCCGTGGACAGATGTGGCCCCGGTCACGGAACGCATCCCAGGTGGCACTCAGTGCCGCCGACACTCCCCAAAACTGGCACTCAGGGATATCGTGCTGGCACTGACCCGGTTGGGTGACCGCCGGCCGGGCATCACAGGGGTGACGTCCCGGACCGCGAGCCCTCCCGTCAGGACCGAGGATCCACCGGACGATCCCCCGCAGCAGCAGCAGCAGCCGACCGGCCCGGTCCCCGAAACCTCATCCACCCCACTCACCCCCTCCACCCCTCACACCCCAGCCACGACCCCCCGGACCCGTCCGACCGTCGCGGGACCCGCACGGCCGGTCACGGTCCGTCTCCCCCCACAGACGCAGAACGTCATCCGTCATCCACATCACGAGGAGCCGCCTGATGTCCGACTTCGTACCCGGGCTCGAAGGAGTCGTCGCGTTCGAAACGGAGATCGCCGAACCGGACAAGGAGGGCGGTGCCCTCCGGTACCGGGGCGTCGACATCGAGGACCTGGTCGGTCAGGTCTCCTTCGGCAACGTCTGGGGCCTGCTCGTCGACGGCGCCTTCAACCCCGGCCTGCCGCCCGCCGAGCCGTTCCCCATCCCCGTGCACTCCGGTGACATACGCGTCGACGTGCAGTCCGCGCTCGCCATGCTGGCACCCGTCTGGGGCCTGAAACCGCTGCTCGACATCGATGCCGCCCAGGCCCGCGACGACCTCGCCCGTGCCGCCGTCATGGCGCTGTCCTACGTGGCCCAGTCCGCGCGCGGTCAGGGGCGGCCCATGGTGCCGCAGCGCGAGATCGACAAGGCCGAGTCCATCGTCGAACGCTTCATGATCCGCTGGCGGGGCGAGCCCGACCCGCGGCACGTGGCGGCGGTGGACGCCTACTGGACGTCCGCGGCCGAGCACGGCATGAACGCGTCCACCTTCACCGCCCGGGTCATCGCCTCCACCGGCGCGGACGTCGCGGCGGCCCTCTCCGGTGCCGTCGGCGCGATGTCGGGCCCGCTGCACGGCGGCGCCCCCTCCCGGGTGCTGCACATGATCGAGGAGATCGAGCGCACCGGGGACGCCGAGGCGTACGTCCGCAGCACCCTCGACAAGGGCGAGCGCCTGATGGGCTTCGGACACCGGGTCTACCGGGCCGAGGACCCCCGCGCCCGCGTGCTGCGCCGCACCGCCCGCGAACTGGGCGCCCCGCGCTACGAGGTCGCCGAGGCCCTGGAGAAGGCGGCCCTGGCCGAACTGCACGCCCGGCGCCCCGACCGGGTGCTGGCCACCAACGTCGAGTTCTGGGCGGCGATCGTCCTGGACTTCGCCGAGGTCCCGGCGCACATGTTCACGTCGATGTTCACCTGCGCCCGCACGGCGGGCTGGTCCGCGCACATCCTGGAGCAGAAGCGCACCGGCCGCCTCGTCCGCCCGTCCGCCCGCTACATGGGTCCCGGCACGCGCGACCCGCGCGAGATCGAGGGCTACGGGGACATCGCGCGCTGACCGTGTGACGCACGGACCGACGCGGTGCACGGGCACGACGCGGTGCACGGGCCGTCGCGGCGGACGGGCGACGCGGTGGGCGGCCCGGGAACGCAGACGACCCGCGAGTCGGGTTCCTCCGGGGAGGAGCCGGCCGGACGTACCGGCGACTCGCGGGTCGGGTGACTGCTTGGGACTGGGCCGGCTGCGCGCGTGGATCACGCGCTGGTCCGGCACCGCACTGAGTGGGTGACGGGCCGCTAGCCCGCAGTCACCTCACGCGTCCGGTTGTCATACATCTGCCGAACCACCTCCCTTCTCGTGTACCGGGAACCCTAAAAAGTGCCCCGCCCCCGAGGCAAGCGCTTTTTTCTCGGGCCCGGGACCGCCCGCCGGACGGCACGCACCGTGCGGCGGGCCGCACCGCCGCCGACCTGCGGCGGGGCGGTACCCGCTGTCCGGCCGGGAGGACGTCGAGCCCTGCCGGCCGGTGCGGAAGCGGTACCTCGGCGAGGCGCGGCCGGCCGGCACGACGGGGCGGTGCGGGCTCGCCGGGCCCCGGACGGGGAACGAGACCGAAGGGCGACGCCCGGCGGGGCAGCGGAGCCGTCGCCCGGGGAACGACCCGGCGCCGGCCGGATGACGGCGGGGCGCCGACCGCGTGAGAGCGTGGCGCCGCACAACGATTCCCACAATCTTGCGGGAACCCGATGTGCGCTGAGTCACGTTCACGTTGAATAGTTGCACGTGAGCGAACCGAACGTGCGGTACGTGCGGACGCAGCCGGCAGGGGGTCCAGGTGAGTGCTTCCCGGCGTAGTGGGGCCACCGACGAGCTCGGTCCCGACGAGCCCGGGCGGGTGGGTCGCGACGGCGCGGGCGGGTCCGACCTGCTCGCCGCGCTGCTCGACGGCATGGACGCGGCGCTGTGCGCCTTCGACGCCGACGGCGTGGTGACGCACTGGAACCGCGAGGCGGAACGCATCCTCGGCTGGACCGCGGCCGAGGCGGTCGGGCGGCACGGCTTCGCCGGGTGGGCGGTGCGCAGCGCCGACGCCGAGGAGGTCGAGGCGCGGCTGCTGTCGGCCATGGACGCCCCGGGCCGCCAGGTGCACGAGTTCGCGCTGCTGACCAAGGACGGCGGGCGGGTGCTGGTGCGCACCCAGTCCGCGGCCGTGCGCGGGCCGGACGGGCGGGCGGCCGGGGTGTACTGCGCGTTCAGCGAGGTGCACGCCCAGATCGACCTGGAACGCTCCATCGCCCTCAGCGAGGCCCTTCTGGAGGAGGCGAGCTGGGGGGTCGTCCTGGTTGACGCGGACCTGCGGCCCGCCGTGGTCAACGGCCACGCGGCGAAGGCACTGGGTGCCGGGCGCACGGCCGTCCTCGGGCGCCCGCTCGGCGAGCTGCTGACGCAGGGCGTGGAGGAGCTGGAGAGTGCCCTGACCCATGTGCTGGCGGAGGGTGCCCCGCCCGCGCCCGCGGAGATCTGGGTCAGCGTGCGCACGCCGGAGGGGGAGCGGCGGCGGTGCTGGCGCAGCGGTTTCGTCCGGCTGTCCTCGCCGCTCGCGGAGGAACCGGTGCCGCTCGGGGTGGGCTGGCTGTTCCAGGACGTGACCGAGACCCGGCAGGGCGAGCAGGAGGCGTCCCTGCTGCGGTTCCGCACGCAGCAACTGCACCGGGCGGCGCGGGCGGCGGCCGAGTGCGAGGACCCGGCCGAGGCGGTCACCGTCCACCTGGACTTCGCGCTCGCCGGGTTCGCCGACCACGCGCTGATCGACCGGGTGGCCGAGCGTCCGGTCCGCGCGGGGGACACCGGCCCCGTCCGGCTGGTGCGGATCGCGGCCACCCCGTCCGGCGCGCCGGGGCCGAGCCGGCTGGCCGGCCGGGCGGGCCTGCCCGTGCGCTACGGCGAGAAGCACCCGGCGCTGCAGTGCGTGCAGCGGGCCGGGTCGGTGCGGGTGGCCGCCGGTGCCGGCGACGAGGCGCGCGCCTGGGCGGTGGCCCGCCAGTGGCCGCCGGACACCGCGCACGCCCTGTGCACGGTGCTGCGCAGCCGTGGCCGGACACTGGGTGCCGTGACGTTTCTGCGTGGGGCGGGCCGGTCCGCCTTCGAACGCGCGGACACGCTGTACGCCGAGGACGTGGCCCTGCGCATCGCCACCGCTCTGGACCTGGCGGGGATCCTCGGCGAGGAGTAGGGCGGCGGGGCCCGCGCGGTATTTCCGGTGGACGCGGGCGGTCCGCCGGGGGCCCCGAGGTGACGCGGGCGACCGCGGCGCGGGGCGCGGTCCGGACGGTCTGGCGGAGTGCCCTGGTCCGCGCGCCCGCGGCACCCGCGGGCGTGGGAGGCGTCCGGCCTGCGTGAAGGGGTCTGATCGGAGTGGGAGGTGTCCGACGGACCCGTGCCGGGGCCCGGTGGGCACGTGCCGGGGCCCGGCGGGCTTGTGCCGGGGCCCGGTGGGCAGGGGAGGGGCCCGGACCGCGCGGGGCGCCGGTGGTGTGGTCCTCCGGTCAGCGGCGGTAGTAGATCCGGTCGCCGTACTCCTCGAAGACGCGGTCGTTCCACTCCAGGCCGCCGTCGACGTTGCCCGAGCGCAGCAGCGGCGGCTCGACGCCCCGGTCGGCGAGCGTGGCGGCGGCGGTCGCCATGACCGCCTGGAGCAGTGCCGTGGTGACCACGGTGGAGGCGGGGGCGAACGGCGCCGGGATCCGGTCGTGGGTCAGCTCCGCGTCGCCGACCGCGATCTTGGAGTCCAGCACGACGTCGCAGTGGTCCTTGAGGAACGTCCCCGAGGCGTGCCGGGAGGCGGTCTGCGAGGCGTACGCCACCGACGTCACCCCGACGACCCGCACGCCCAGGGCGCGGGCGTGCATCGCCATCTCCACCGGGAGCGCGTTGCGGCCGGACAGCGAGATGATCACCAGCACGTCCCCGGCGCGCACCGGCGAGGCGTCCAGGACGGTGGACGCGAGGCCGTCCACCCGCTCCAGGGCCGAACCGAGCGTGGCGGGCATGACGTCGACGCCCACGACGCCGGGGACGGCGAGCAGGTTCATCAGGGCGAGGCCGCCCGCGCGGTACACGAGGTCCTGCGCGGCGAGCGAGGAGTGGCCGGCGCCGAAGGCGAACAGCCGTCCGCCGTCCGCCGCGGTGTCGGCGATCAGGGTGCCCGCCGCCGCGATGGCCCCGGCCTCCTCGTCGCGGACCCGGTGCAGCAGGTCCGTCGCGGCGTCGAGGAACCGGTCGGCCGGCGTGCGGTCGCTCATGCGGCATCCCTTCGAGGTGGCTGTGTCGCGGATCACCGTGCGGTCTGGACCAGTGCCCTGTCAATACGGCGTCGCCGGACCGCCAGGTGCGGTTCGTCCCCCCTCGGCCGTCGGGACGGGGCCGGGGCGGGGCCGCGGACGGACCCCGGAGGGGCCCCGCCGGACGACGCGCGGGGGCCACGGCGGGGCGGAGGAGGGGCGGGCGGAGGAGGGGGTTGCCGAAGGGCTGCGGAAGAGGGCCGCCGCGGGGGCGCGGAGGGGCGGCGGAAGGGCCCGTGAGGGGGCGTGCAGGAGTGGCCGGGAAGGCCGGGCACCGCCTGTTCGTGCGCTTGTGCGCACCGAGGGGGCCGGTTGTCGGCCGGATGCGTAAGAATTGAGTCCAGGGCCAGCGCAGGAGCCGGTGAGCCGTCCAGCCTCCGGCAGAGCCGATCGCAGAGCTAATCGAGGGGCACGTATGTCCGGACTGATCGACACCACGGAGATGTATCTCCGCACCATCCTCGAGCTGGAGGAGGAAGGGGTGGTCCCCATGCGTGCCCGGATCGCCGAGCGGCTCGACCAGAGCGGCCCGACGGTCAGCCAGACGGTGGCGCGCATGGAGCGTGACGGACTGGTCTCCGTCGCGGCCGACCGGCACCTGGAGCTCACCGACGAGGGCCGCCGCCTGGCCACCCGCGTGATGCGCAAGCACCGGCTCGCCGAGTGCCTGCTCGTCGACGTGATCGGCCTGGAGTGGGAGCAGGTCCACGCCGAGGCGTGCCGCTGGGAGCACGTCATGAGCGAGGCCGTCGAGCGCCGGGTGCTGGAGCTGCTGCGGCACCCCACCGAGTCGCCGTACGGCAACCCCATCCCGGGCCTGGAGGAACTCGGCGAGAAGGACGGCGCCGATCCGTTCCTGGACGAGGGCATGGTCTCGCTGGCCGACCTCGACCCGGGCGCCGAGGGCAAGAACGTCGTGGTGCGCCGGATCGGCGAGCCCATCCAGACGGACGCCCAGCTGATGTACACGCTGCGCCGCGCGGGCGTGCAGCCCGGTTCCGTGGTGAGTGTGACGGAGTCGGCGGGCGGGGTGCTGGTGGGCAGCGGCGGCGAGGCCGCCGAGCTGGCCTCGGACGTCGCCTCGCACGTCTTCGTCGCCAAGCCCTGAGCCGCCGGGCGCGCGCCGACGCGCACAGCCGCGCACAGCCGCCCCGGGAGCCGTTGCGGACGGGCCCCGGGGTCCGTCGCGGGTGGGCCCGGGGGGTCGGCGCGGGCGGGTCGGCCGGGGCGCCGCCGTCAGGGCGGCCCCGGGCGAGGGTGCGCCCGGGGCGCGGGCTGCCCGGCGGGCTTCCGGGGCCCGTTCCCGCACCCCAGCAACTGCCGCACAGCAGGCGGGAGTTGGGGCGTCGGAGGGTGGGCGTCCCGGGGAGGCGTGGCCGGTTCCGCGCCGAATCCGGGAGCCAGTGCGCGGAACGGCTCCGCGCGGCCCGTTCCCGTGCGAGGCTGTCGCGTGGTGCATATACCTGAAGGGCTCATGGCCGGGCCGGACGGCGCCGGCCCGCGGCCGGGGAGGGCGGGAGGATGTGCCGTGACCACGTGAGGGGCCCCGGCGCCCTACGGCGCCGGGGCCTGTCCTCCCCTGTGCTGACCCGGAGCCCCGAGCTCCCAGGGTCATCCCCCGCGGACCGTTTTTCCCCGAGCGGTCCGCCTCCCGATGAAGATCTCCCCCGGGGCGCGGCAGTCAATCGTGACAGGGTGTCACTCGTATGAGGGGTGTTGCCGGGCGAGACGCTATTTTCGAATAGGTATTCGATAGCCTGCGGATGGACGGTCGGCAGCAAGGACGCAACACCCGCCGCAACGGCGGACGCGGCATCGGCGGATGAGGCACCGGCGGATGTGGCTTCGGCGGACGCGGCACCGGCCCGGCGGCCGGAACACCACGGCGGGCCGGGCCGTCAGGACGAGCACGACAGGCAGCGAGCTTGGGGGTGCCAGACCATGGCGCGACGCATCGACGTGACGGGGGCGGACGGCATACGTCTGGCCGCCTGGGAGTTCGGCGACCCGCCCAAGACCGCGCCCGACCGGGACGACGCCGGCGACGGCGCCCGGGGCGCCGGGGGCGTGCTGTTACTGCACGGCCTGATGGGCCGCGCCTCGCACTGGGCGTCCACCGCCCGCTGGCTCTCCGAGCGGTACCGGGCCGTCGCCCTGGACCAGCGCGGCCACGGCCGCAGCGAGAAGCCGCCGCTGGCCGCCTTCGGCCGCGACGCCTACGTCGACGACGCCGAGGCCGCCCTCGACCAGCTCGGCCTCGGCCCGGCCGTGCTCATCGGCCACGCCATGGGCGCGCTGACCGCCTGGCAGCTCGCCGCCAAGCGGCCCGACCTGGTGCGGGGGCTGATCATCAGCGACATGCGGGCCTCCGCGCTCGGCGCCGCGTCGCAGCGGGAGTGGGACGCGTGGTTCCAGGCGTGGCCGGTCCCGTTCGCCACGCTCGCCGACGTCCGCAAGTGGTTCGGGGAGGACGACCCCTGGGTGGAGCGGCCGAACCCGGCCCGGGGCGAGTTCTACGCCGAGGTGATGGCCGAGGCCGCCGACGGCTGGCGTCCGGTCTTCGACCCGGAGCAGATGCTCCGCTCCCGCGAGACCTGGGTCTACGACGCCCACTGGGAGGAGCTGACCCAGGTCCGCTGTCCCGCCCTGGTGGTCCGGGGCCTGGACGGCGAACTGGGCCGGGCGGAGGCCCAGGAGATGGTCCGCGTCCTGCCCCACGGCCGGTACGCGGAGGTCGCCGACGCGGGCCACCTGGTCCACTACGACCAGCCGGACGCCTGGCGGGCCGCCGTCGAGCCCTTCCTGGACTCCCTGACCCGCCCCTGAGCCACCCCCGAACCCGCCCCCCGACCAGGCCGCCCGCGGCCGAACGGGACGGACCGCCCGACCGCCACAGGGGACGGACTGACTGAGGGGGCGGACTGACTGGTGGACGGACCGGGCGTCCTCACGAACGGATGGGCAGGACGGCGTGACTGACGGGCGGACGGTCGGACTGACGGACGGGGCGGGCGGCCCGGCGGGCCCCGGCCCCCCTCCCGTAGGCCCGCCGCCGCGCCCGTGTCCCGCCGCCCGCTGCCCTCCTCCCGTGTACCCGCCGCCGCGCCTGCCGCCGCACCCGCGTCCCGCCGCCCGCCGCACCCCTCCCGCCGGGCTACGCCCTGCTGACCGCCGCGAGGATCTCCGGCAGGCGGGCCGCCGTGCGGGGGGCGGCCAGACGCAGGCCGACGACGGTGAGGGCGGCCCCGTACAGGGTGCCGACGGGCAGCAGCAGCCAGGTCCACGGGCCGCCGCCCGCGCTGACGTTGAGCCAGATCGCCGCCGTGATGACCGGGGCGCAGAGCAGCGCCGCCGCGACCATGCCGCCGAAGACGGAGATCCAGGCGAGGCCGGTCTGGCCGGGGGCGACGTTCTTGTAGCCCTCCTGCGGGATGGAGTAGGGAAAGCGGGCCGAGGTCCACGCCCCGGTCGCCAGCATCGCCCCGAGCAGGGCGAAGGACAGGCCCAGCGCCTCCGGCACCCGCCGCCAGTCGCCGAGCACGGCCGCGGTCAGGACGGTCACGAAGGTGGCGTACGGCAGGGTGATCAGTACCAGGGCCAGCGCCCGGCCGCGCAGCTCGGCGTGGGCGTCCCGGGCGGAGGAGACCGTCGTCGCGACGATCCAGAAGGCCGAGGTGTCCTGGCCGAACTGGTTGTACATCATGATGCCGAGCATCCCGGCGGCGAAGCAGGCGAAGTAGACGGAGCCGGTGCCCTGCCAGGCGTTGAAGACCGGCACGATCAGGCCGATCGCCAGGGAGGTCACCCACGCGGCCTTGGTCTTGGGGTCCCGCCAGACGTAGCGCAGACCGCGGTCCGCGACGGTGCCGGTGCGGCCCGCGGGCAGCAGCCGGGCGAGGGTGCCGGAGGGGCGGTCGCGGACGGCGGCCCGCGAGGACGGCAGCGTGGAGCCGTCGGGGGCCGTCATCAGCCGGGTCAGCGAGCGTGTCCACAGGGCCAGCAGGACGGCCAGGGCGCCCGCGCACAGGGCGAGCCGGGCGGCGGCGACCGCGTGGGCGCCCTCGCCCGCCGCGTGCACGGCGGCGAGCGCGGAGGCCGGCGGGACCCAGGCGAGGACGTCCGCGACCGGAGCGAGCTGCTTCAGCCCGGAGGAGCCGATCCGCTGGGCGCCGAAGTTGACCACCTGCGCGCCGACCGCGATCAGCAGGCCGCTGAGCACCGCGAGGTCCCGGCCCCGGCGGCTGCTCAGCAGCCGCACGTTGGCCGCCGCGACCGCCCGGGCGAGCGCCACGCACACCAGCAGGGCCAGCGGCACGGCGACCGCCCCGGCCGCGAGGGCGGCGGCGCCGTCCGCCACCGCGATCACCGAACCCACGAGCAGGCACAGCGTGAACAGCGGCCCGATGCCCACCAGCGACGCCACCAGCAGCCCCCGCACCAGCGGTCGCGGACGCAGCGGCAGCATCACCAGCCGGGTCGGGTCGAGGGTCTCGTCGCCGCTGGGGAAGAACAGCGGCATCACCGCCCAGCCCAGTGCCAGCACCGCCACCAGCAGGACCACCAGGGACTCCACGTGCCCGACCCCGCGCAGCGCGACCAGGCCGACCACCTGGAGCGCGGCGAACAGCAGCGCGAAGACCGCCGAGGCGAGGTAGGCGGCGCGGCGTCCGCCCGAGCCGCGCAGGCCGTTGCGCAGCAGGGACAGCTTCAGCCGGACGAGGACGGGGGTGAGGGCGGGCGCGCTCACCGGGCGCCCCCGCCGCCGAGCCAGTCCAGGTCGGAGGCGGCGTCCCGGCCGTGCGCCCCGACGAGGGCGAGGAACGCCTCCTGGAGCGAGGCCGCGTCGCCGCGCACCTCCGCGAGCGGGCCGTGCGCGCGGATCCGGCCCGCCGCCATCACCGCCACCCAGTCGCACAGCGACTCGACCAGCTCCATGACGTGGGAAGAGAACACGACGGTGGCGCCGGAGGCGGTGTAGCGCTCCAGGACGCCCCGGATGGTCTGCGCGGAGACCGGGTCGACGCCCTCGAACGGCTCGTCCAGGAAGAGGACTTCGGGGTTGTGCAGCAGGGCGGTGGCGAGGCCGATCTTCTTGCGCATGCCGGTGGAGTAGTCGACCACCAGCTTGTGCTGGGCGCCGGCCAGGTCCAGGACGTCCAGGAGCTGGCCGGCCCGCTTGTCGACCTCGGCGCCGGGCAGCCCGCGCAGACGGCCCGCGTAGCCGAGGAGTTCGCGGCCCGAGAGCCGGTCGAACAGCCGGAGGCCCTCGGGCAGCACGCCGATGCGCGCCTTGACCGGGACCGGGTCCCGCCACACGTCGTGGCCGACGACCTCGACCGTGCCCGCGTCGGGCCGGAGGAGGCCGGTCACCATCGACAGCGTCGTGGTCTTCCCGGCCCCGTTCGGACCGACGAGCCCGATGAAGCGGCCCGCGGGCAGCTCCAGGTCGATCCCGGCGACCGCGACCTGCTGCCCGAACCGCTTCCAGAGCCCTTCCACACGTACGGCACCAGCACCCACCGCGTCTCCCTCCGTCGCCCGAAACCCTACGGGGGGACCCGGGGGTCGCTCAGGGGCGCGCGGGCGCGTCGCCTAGCGCTCCCGTCCGCACGCGTAGGCCAGCGGCGAGATCAACTCCTCCGCGTCCGGCAGCCAGCGGTTGGCCGGAGTCGGCCGGCAGGCCCACTGCACGGCGCCCCGGGAGCCGAAGCGGGTGGGCGGCGCGGCCACCCAGGCGCCCTCGCCCAGCACCACCAGATCCAGCGAGGACGGCGCCCAGCCCAGCGTGCGGACCAGGTCGGGCACCTTCGCCGCCGCACCGGGCAGGACGAAGAACTCCATGCGCCGGTACGGCGTCAGCGTGACCGGACCGAGCGTCAGCTCCATCCGTTCCATGCGCGCGAGGGCGAGGAACCCGGCCGTCTCCGGGACGGAGATCGCGTCGAAGGTACGGCCCGTGGGCAGCAGGACGGACGCCGTCGGCCGGTCCTGCCACAGGCGGCGGGCGACGGTCGCGCTGCCCGTCGCCCGGTCCGCCCACTCCGGTCCCGCGGGGTGTGCGCCGGGGGCGGGACACGCGGCGTCACCGCAGGAGCAGCGCTGGACGCCGTCCACCGGTTCGAGCCAGGTCCCCGGGAACACGTCCCAGTGCCGCTCCTCGACGTAGCGAACTGCGGTGTCCAGCAGCGATTCCCCGCGCTGCTTCGGGATCTGTGCGGCTTCGGTGCCCGGGATCGTCTCTTCCACGATGAACACAACTACGGCCGTCACCAGGGGTTACGCCCGTGCACGTGCGCGGGGGAGAGCACCCGCCCCGCGACCGGGGCGCATGGGTGCACCGGTGGGGGCGCGCAGGGGGATCCGCCTCCACGCGTGGGTAACCAGGAGAAGGGCCGGGACCGGCAACAACACCGGCAAACCTCACACACCTCGCATTTTCGGCACCGGGGTGGGGCATTGATCTTCACGGCCGCAACTCGCCGCGGGAACGCGGGGGGTACGGCCGCGGGAGCCGCCGAGACAGCAGGGGGTACGCCATGGCCGCGAGGCCACTCGTCGCGCGACAGCCGAACGAACGGCTGCAGGCGCTCATCCAGGAGGCCGGGTGCTCCAACGCCGGCCTCGCCCGCAGGGTCAACCTGTGCGGGGCCGAACACGGCCTCGACCTGCGGTACGACAAGACGTCGGTGGCCCGCTGGCTGCGCGGTCAGCAGCCGCGCGGCCGGGCACCGGCGGTCATCGCGGAGGCACTGGGCCGCAAACTCGGCCGCACGGTCACGATCGACGAGATCGGGATGGCCAACGGCAAGAACCTCGCCTCGGGAGTGGGCCTCCAGTTCTCGCCGACGGTACTGGGCGCCATCGAGCAGGTGTGTGAGCTGTGGCGCAGCGACGTGGGACGCCGGGACTTCCTGTCCGGCTCCTCCGTCGCCGCCTCCGCGCTGGTGGAACCCAGCCGGGACTGGCTGATCTCCGTCCCCGACGCCCAGGTCGCCCGCTCGGCGGGCCCCCGCGTGGGCCGGTCCGACGTGGGCGCGGTGCGCTCCATGACCCAGGCCCTGGTGGACCTCGACCACCAGTACGGCAGCGGGCACGTGCGCCCGGTCGTCGTGCACTACCTCAACAGCGTCGTCTCCGGACTGCTGACCGGCTCCTACCGGGAGGCCGTGGGCCGCGAACTGTTCGCGGCCGTCGCCCGGTTGACCGAGCTGGCCGGGTACATGGCCGTCGACACGGGCCAACCGGGCCTCGCCCAGCGGTACTACATCCAGGCGCTGCGCCTGGCCCAGGCCGCCGGGGACCGCGGGTACGGCGGGTACGTGCTCGCCGCCTCCATGAGCCACCTCGCGGCGCAGCTCGGGAACCCGCGCGAGATCGCGCAGTTGGCGCGGGCCGCGCAGGAGGGCGCGCGCGGGCGGGCGACACCGCGCGCCGAGTCCATGTTCCACGCGGCCGAGGCGCGCGGCCACGCCCTGATGGGCGACGTGCGCGCCGCCGAGACGTCCGCCGGGCGCGCGATGAGCGCCCTGGAGGCGGCCGACCCGGCCGCCGGGGACGACCCGCCGTGGATCCGGCACTTCGACGAGGCCTACCTCGCCGACGAGTTGGCCCACTGCCACCGGGACCTCGGGCAGGCCCGGGCCGCCGAGCGGTGCGCCCGGGCGGCGCTGGCCGGACACCCGGAGTCACGGGCGCGGCGGCGGGCCATCGGCCATGTGCTGCTGGCCACGGCGCAGGTGCAGCAGCGGGAGATCGATGCGGCCTGCAGCACGGGCCTGCAAGCGGTCGAACTGCTCGAGGGACTGCGCTCCGACCGCGGCGCCGAGTACCTGGAGGACCTGCGGCAGCGCCTGGAGCCGTACCGGGACGAGCCGGCGGTCCGCGAGTTCGGCGCCCGCACCGCGCTGCCCGTCGCGGCGTGAGGGAGAACACACCGGTACCACCCGGTGTACGGCGTACTGCCCGCGCCTGTCACGGAGTTGACGTGGGAAAGGAGCCATGAACAGCGTGCCGTGACGTGGTTTTGTTACTGCTCCCGCTGGGCAGGAGCAGTCGCCCCGTGCTGCGTGGCACCGCGCTCGGGGGACCCGGTAGCGTGAGCCGACGACGCACGAGGTCCCCCATGGGTAGGAGTACCGGTGACGCAGAGTGGACAGGGCGAGGAGCCCTCGGCGCGCCCCGCGCGCGAAGGCATCGTGCTGCCCTCCGACGGCGGTGACCCCTTGGTGCCGGGCCTGTCGGCCCCGCCCGCCGGTCCCGTACCGGGCGCCCCGGGCGCCGACGGCGGACAGGCGCCCTCGGCGCCGTCCGGCGGCCGGACGTGGGGCGAGCCGTGGGGTCCGGGGCAGCAGGCGTCCGCACCGGTGACCGGCCAGGACTGGCAGCCCTCGACGCCCGCGTCACCGTCTCCCGGCGCGCAGCAGTGGGGCGGCCCCGCCGAGTCCGGCTGGGGCGGCCAGGACGGCCGGCGCGGCCCGGGCCCGCTGCCGCCCGAGGGCGCCCCGCCCGCGTCGCACGGCGGCCCGCCCGCCCACGGCGCCCACCCGCAGGGGCCGGACGCCGGCTACGGAGCGCCCGCCCCGCGGACCGACGCCTACGGAGCACCGGACGGCGGTCACGGCGGGGCTCCGGCGCCGCAGGACCCCTACGGCTCCCAGAACCCGTACGGCTCCCACGACCCCTACGCCCCGCAGACGCCGCAGGCCCCGCACGACCCGTACGCGCCTCACGCGCCTCGCGCGCCTCACGCTCCCCACACGCCCCACCCCGGTTACGGCGCCGCCGCCGCGCAGCCGCAGGTGTCGCCCGAGGGCGCGACCCAGTACCTGCCGCCCGTCCCGGCCGGACCCGGGGGAGGGGCGGCCGACGGGGCGGAGGGGGCCACCCAGTTCCTGCCGCCGGTGCCCGCCGCCCCCGTCGACGAGGGCCCGACGCAGTACATACCCCCGATACCCGCGGCGGGTCCGGGCGCACTGCCGCCCGAGATGTCCGCCGGCCCGCACCCCGCCTCCCCTCCGGGGCACCACCCGCAGGGCCCGGCCGGGCACGGCGCGTTCCCGCCCGCCGGTGACCCGGACGCCGAGGCCACCCAGTACATCGCCCCGGTCACCGACCAGGGCCCCGCGCCCTACGGCGCCCCCGCCGGTGACGACCACCGGCAGCCGCCCGCCGAGTTCGACAACCTCTTCCGCAGCGACGAGGGCCCGGCCGGCGCCACCCAGCAGATGCCGCGCATCGAGGACCCGGTGCCCGGCCGGGCATCGGTCCCGCCGTCCGGCCCGGGCGGTGGCGGCAGCCGACGCGCCTCCGGGCCCGCCGGCCGGGGCGGTGGCCGCACCGGCTCCCGGGTGCCCCTGCTCGCCGCCGTGGGCGTCGGCATCGCCGTCCTCGGTGTCGGGGCGGGCGCGCTGCTCGGCGGCGGGGGCGGCAGCGACGACGGCGACCGGAACCAGCCGGTGTCCGCGTCCGCCCCGGCGAGCACGCAGCCCTCGCCCACCCCCACCCCCACTCCCACCGTCGACCCGGCCCGGCAGCAGGCCGTCGAACTGGACAAGCTGCTCGCCCACAGCGGTGAGAGCCGGGCCACCGTGATCAACGCGGTCGCGGACGTGAAGCAGTGCAAGGACCTGGCCAAGGCGGCCAAGGACCTGCGGGACGCGGCCGGGCAGCGCAACCAGCTGGTCACCGACCTCTCCGCGCTCTCCGTGGACAAGCTGCCCGACCACCAGGCGCTCACCACCGCGCTCACCAAGGCGTGGAAGGCGTCCGCCGCGGCGGACAACCACTACGCCGCCTGGGCCGACCAGACCGCCGGCAAGCGGGGCTGCCGCAAGGGCCAGGCGCGCACCACCGGCCGGACCCAGGCCGGCAACCGCGCCAGCGGCACCGCGACCGCGGAGAAGGGCAAGGCCGCCCGGCTGTGGAACGCGATCGCCAAGCAGTACGGCCTCACGGAGCGTCAGCCGGCCCAGCTGTGACCCGGAGCCGCGACGGGGCGGGGCCGGCGGGAGGACACCTCCCACCGGCCCCGCCCCCGTGGTGATCCGGGGCGGATCCCTCCCGCCCGCGCCCGCCGGGCGTCACCTCACAGGTCGGCGTCCAGCAGGGTCTCCGTCACGTCGGTGAAGCCGTCCCGGGCCGACACCAGCCGGCCGTCCCGCACCACCTGGAGCGTCACCTGCGCGTTCACCAGCCGCGGATAGCCGACCGCGGCCAGCTTGTCGTGGAACGACCAGCGCAGCGTCGGGGTGAGCCCGCCGGTGGTGACCTTCAGCCCGCTCCGCAGGGCCCGCGCCACGGTCCGGGCGGTCACCTCCCCGCCGTCGAGCGACTCGACCGCCTGCCGCAGGACCGTGTACGCGATCCAGGTGGTCTGCACGCCCGCGTCGCCCGGGTCGATCCGGTTGTCGCCGAACGCCGCCTCCTCGATCACCTGCTTCATCGGCTCCCAGCGCCGGTCACCGGCGTGCGGGTACCAGCCGGTGACGAACGACCCCTCGTAGGGGCCGGACGCCCCGCCGGACGCGTCGACGGTGCTCTGGTCGAGGCTGCCGAGCACCGTCCCGGTGCGGACGTCGGGGAACTTCTGCCGGGCCCGCCGGAAGGAGTCCATGAAGGTGCTCGTACGGTCCCCGAGCGCCGGCACCACGCAGCCCTGCCGCTCCTGGTCGGCGGTGGCCCGCTCCAGTGCCTGCCGCACCTCGGCGTCGTACGCGGTGGCCTCCTCGGGAGCCCGCTGGTCGCCGGCCGGGGCGTGGCCGCCCGCCACCAGTCCCGAGTCAAGCAGCTTGGGCAGCTGGTCCCCGACGATGCTGTCCGGCCGGACCAGGGCGACCGGCCCGCACCGGTCGGCGAGGGTGCGGCCGAGCCCGGCCAGCAGGGCGGGCTGGCCGCCGTTGACGGGGTAGGACAGCGGGCTGGTGAACTCCTCCTCGGTCATGCCGTAGCCGCCGATGTACGCGATGCCCGCGCCCTCCAGGGTGCGCAGGAAGGAGTCGGCGTGCTGGCTGTAGGAGCCGACGACGGCGACCACGCCCTCCTCGACCGCCCGCCGCGCACACCGCGCGGCGGTGACGCTGTCGTTGCGTTCGTTGCAGGTCAGGACCTTCAGTTCGCGGCCGTCGAGGCCGCCGCGCTCGTTGATCCAGCGGGCGTAGGCCCGGGCGAAGGCGGGCATGCCGGGCTTGTTGGTGGCGGCGGTCTTCTCCGGCGCCCACGTCATGACGGTGATCGGGCCGTCGTCCCCGGAGCCCCCCGTGGCACCGGGGACGACCCCGCAGCCCGCGATGAGCGACACGCACGCCGCGAGCGCACCCGTGGTCAGCGCGCCGGCTCTGCGGCGCCGGGGGAGGAGGCGCGAGAGAGGACGGGGGAGGACAGTGCTGCGGGTGGGTCGCCTGCCGGTCATGGCCCCGCACGATTCCGTCACACGGCCAACCCCGGAGTGACCCTTGGTCGACGTCCGGTGACAGCGAGGTGAATTACGGGGTCCGGTGCCGGGACCGGACGGCGGAAACGTACGATCGACGACCGTGCAGGGTTCGGAGAACACTTCCCGTCGCGGCCGTCGCTCGTCCACCATGGGCGGCATGCCACTCAACGACATGCCGTGGTGGCGCTGGCGCAGCAATGTGCGCTCCGCGCTGCACATGCTCTCCGACCCCGGGTTCCAGCGGGACGTCTGGCTGGCCGGGGTGGACGGCTACGGGGACGTCACCGACGCGGTCTACCGCCTGGTCGAGGACACCTGGCTGGACAACTGGTCCGCCGAGAAGTACGTCGGCACGATCTTCCGCGACTCCCAGGAGGCCGCGCTGGTCGACACCGCGGTGCTGCGGGTGCTGCGGATCATGCACCAGGTCGGCCCGGACGCGCCCGTCACCGCCTACCTGGAGCACCAGGGCTGGCCGGAGGCGGTCCGGGCGGCGCGGGACGCGCACGTGCGGATGGCGGCGAGCGACGGCGAGGACCCCGACGCCCCGCCGCGCACCCTGGAAGTGCTGCAGATCCTGACGCGGTCCGCGTAGCGGAACGGCCCGTCGGCCGCCGGCCCCGATGTGGGACCCTTGCCCGCATGAGCGAGCAGTCCACCCGAGTCGCGGCCCCGGCCGACCAGTACGTCCTCACCCTGTTCTGCCCCGACAAGCAGGGCATCGTCCACGCCGTGTCGAGCTACCTGTTCATGACCGGTTGCAACATCGAGGACAGCCAGCAGTTCGGCGACCACGACACGGGCCTGTTCTTCATGCGGGTGCACTTCTCCGCCGAGGCACCGGTCACGGTGGACAAGCTGCGGGCCAGCTTCGCCGCGATCGGCGACGCCTTCCAGATGGACTGGCACATCGACCGGGCCGACGAGAAGATGCGCATCCTGCTGATGGTGAGCCGCTTCGGGCACTGCCTGAACGACCTGCTGTTCCGTGCACGCACCGGGGCGCTGCCGGTGGAGATCGCCGGCGTGGTCTCCAACCACACCGACTTCGCCGAACTCGTGGCTTCGTACAACATCCCCTTCCACCACATCCCGGTGACGAAGGACACCAAGCCCGAGGCCGAGGCGAAGCTGCTGGACATCGTCCACGAGGAGCGGGTCGAACTGGTCGTCCTCGCCCGCTACATGCAGGTCCTCTCCGACGACCTGTGCAAGCAGCTTCCCGGGCGGATCATCAACATCCACCACTCCTTCCTCCCCAGCTTCAAGGGCGCCAAGCCGTACCACCAGGCGCACGCCCGGGGCGTGAAGCTGATCGGCGCCACCGCGCACTACGTCACCGCCGACCTCGACGAGGGCCCGATCATCGAGCAGGAGGTCGAGCGGGTGGGCCACGACGTCTCCCCCGACCAGCTCGTCGCCATCGGCCGCGACGTCGAGTGCCAGGCGCTGGCCCGCGCGGTCAAGTGGCACGCCGAGCGCAGGATCCTGCTGAACGGGCGGCGCACGGTCGTCTTCGCCTAGGTCCTGTCGTCACGTTCCCGTCGTCCGCCCGCGGGGCGGCCGTGCGGCGTCAGGTGCGTGCTCTCGCTGCACCGGACGCCGCTCCTGAGGGGCAGACGTTGCCTGCCGCGGCACTGGCCACCGGCCGACCCGGCGTCCGCCGCTGGTCGGCCCGGAGCTCGTCACCGGCCGGTCCGGCGTCCGCCACTGGGCGGCCGGTCACATTCGGCTCAGGCTCGCCGCCGCGTACAGCACGTCCCGGATCGCCTCCCGGTCCCCGACCTGCCCGGCCGCCGCCTCCTGCGGGGTGACGTGTCCGGCGGCCAGGCGGCAGAACTCCGCCCCGTCCAGGGCGACGTGGGCCACCTCGTGCTCGGCGGACCCCTTCGCGGCCGGCGAGTCCAGCGGGATCAGCCACTCGCCGCCGCCGGAGCCCTCGATCTCCAGCCGCAGGCTCCGCCCCGGTTCACCGGCGGCGACCAGGTGCCGCTCGACGGGCGTGGCCAGCCCGGACCGCCGGCGCGCCTCCAGCACGCTCGGCAGCATCCGGGCCGCCAGGTCGACCATGCGGTGCAAGTGCCGTCCGGTGGGCGGGTCATAGGGGTAGTCGACGGCCTCCGCGATGTCCTCCGCGTGCACCCAGCACTCGAAGGCCCGGTCCAGCATGGCGTCGTGCAGCGGCAGTTCGAAGTCGCCGTAGGGCACCGGCAGGTCACCGGTCCGGTCCCCGGCGGAGGACACGGTGCGCACCAGGTTGTGGGTCTGTTCCCGCCAGGGCGCCCGCACCGCGCGGGTGTGCGGGACGTGGGCGGCCCGCCAGTACGCCTCGGTGCGCGCGGCCGGGGTGTCCCGCTCGGCCGCGACCTCGCCGAGCGGATCGTCCAGGCCGAGGGCGACGGCGACCATCCCGTCGACGGTCAGCAGGTGGGCGATCACGCCGGCGACGGTGGTCCGGCGGGTGGTCGCCTCGTCGGCCCGGTACCAGCGCAGCCGGACCGGGGCGTGCCACTCGGCGTCGCCGAAGTCCTGGAGCAGCGCGTCCAGCCGCGCGGTCTCCGCGTCGTAGGCGGCGGCCCAGTCGGGCACGGGGATGCGGGGCGGGCGGCGTTCCAGGCAGGAGTCCAGGACGCGGGTGCGCAGGCCGGGGTCCAGGTCGAGGCTCTCGGGCCGCTGGAGCAGGCCGACCGCCTCGCGCAGGCGCAGGGCCTCGTCGGCGCAGGGCCCGCACTCGCCGAGGTGTTCCTCGACCGCCGCCGCCTCCTCCGGGGCGCAGGCGGCCAGCGCCCAGGCGCCCAGCAGGGACGTCAGCACCCGGTGGTCCAGGACCGCCGGTTCGGCCCGGGGGACGACGCCCGCGCTCCCGGCGGGTGCGGGCGGGGGCGGCGCGCCGTCCTCCGCGGAGGGCTGGGGGAGCGGGACGCGGGGGTCGTCGCCGGGTGCGCCGGCGGGCGTACCGTCCGACCCGTATGCCGGGGGCGTGCCCGGGTTCGGGCCGTGGTGCGGGGGCCCCGGGAGGCCGCCACCGTGTCCGCCGTCCTCGCCGCCCCCGTCGCTGTCGCCGTGGTCGGAGGCGAAGCGGTCGTCGTTCATGCGGCACCCCCGATGCCCGGCGGGCCGCCCGAGGCGTCGGTGTCATGGGCCGTGGAGAGCAGCTGGAGGCCCAGCCGGAGCCGGCGGCGGGCCTCGTCCTCGGTGACGCCGAGGTCGGCGGCGGTCTGCCGGTAGTCGCGCCGCTGGAAGTACGCCAGCTCCAGCGCCGCCCGCAGCGGCACCGGCATGGACTGGACGATGTAGTCGGCGCGGGCGGCCACCGAGGCGTGGCGCACCTTGTGCTCGAGTTCCTCCGGTGTGCCGGGACCGCCCCGGGCGAGGGCGGCGGTCTCCGTCACGCGCAGCCGCTGCACCGCCAGCCGGTGGGCCAGCCCGGCGAGCCAGGCGCGCAGGTTGCCCTGCCGGGGGTCGTAGGTGTCCGGGTGCTCCCAGACGTGCGAGAAGACGTCCCGGGTGACCGCGTCGGCGGCGCGCTCGTCCCCGAGGACCCGGTGGGCGAGACCGTGCACCAGGGAGGCGAAGCGGTCGTAGAGCTCGCCGAGGGCGGCGGCCTCGCCGCGCACCAGCCTCTGCTGCATCGTGCGGTCCCACCGGGGCGGTCCGTTCCGTTTCGCCACGCGGCCCCTCACCCCCTGTTCGCCTCGTCCGCCTCGTCCCCGAATGTAGTCGGCGTCACCAGGGACGCACGCCCCTTTGTGGCAATGTGCGCCCCCCGCGCGGCCGTACGTGGTAGGACGCGCGGCCGTGGCTGCAGGACGCCCTACCCCCCTGCAGCCGATCAGAACCGATCGAATAGGATCGAAGTCGACTGAATCAAGCCTTTTCTGTTCGGTAACCGTTTCTGATCTCGCGTTTCGGGGAAACGGCCGGTGGGCAGCCGCGCTGCAAGGAAGCGTAGGGACTGCTTCCGTTTCGGCGAGCGAAGGGCGTGGTGGTGACCTTCACAGTGACCGACGGGGAGCAGGGCGCATGGGCCGTGCTCCGGGTGTCGGGCGAGCTGGACCTGATGACGTCCCCGGTGCTGCGCCAACGGGTGCACGACGCCGTGGCGGACGGCCGGCACAGTCTCGTCCTCGACCTGTCCGACGTGTGGTTCTGCGACTCCAGCGGGGTCGGCGTGCTCATAGGCGCCCGGCGCCTGCTGCGCTCCTGCGGGGGTGAACTGCGGCTGATCCTCCCCGCCCGGGGCGCCGCCGACGGCAGTCACGTGAACAAAGTGCTGGGCGCACTCGGTGTGCGCCGACTCTTCGACATCCACCCGGACGTGCCCTCCGCCGTGGACGAGGACGCCCGCCCGCTGTCGGCCTGACCGCGCACGAGGACGACGGCGGAGACGAAGACGCGGACCCGTGGGGCCGTCGTACGCGGACGCTCACCGGGGCCTGCCCGAAGCGGGGTTCGGAACGTCCGGGGCGGAGTGCCGGATGGTCCGGCCGGTCCGGTTCGTCCTGTCCGGTCGCGCGCCCCCGGCCGCGGCCCCGGGCATCGCGCACCCCGAAGGGAGCGACAGGGGTGTCGCGGAACGTGCCCGGTCCCGGCACAGGTGCCGTTTCCGGTCCCCGGGACCGTCCCCCACGACGTACGCTCCGAGCGAGAAGAACCCACTGACACCTAAGGCGGCCTGAAAAAGACATGGTCACCAGCGAGCACGACCGCAGGATCGCGGACCGCTTCGCCTCGTTCGACCAGAACGGCAACGGCTACATCGACCGCGAGGACTTCTTCCACGCGGCCAAGACGCTGCTGGCGGAGTTCGACGTCGCGGCCCGTTCCGACCGGGGGCAGTCCCTGTACGGCGGGGCGGAGGCGTTCTGGCAGGGCATGGCCGGGATCGCGGATCGCGACGGCGACCAGCGCATCACCCGTGACGAGTTCGTCAACGGTGCGCTGAAGCGACTGCGCGACACCCCGGACCGGTTCGGCGAGATCGCGCGCCCCTTCCTGCAGGCGGCCCTCGCCGTGGCGGACGGCGACGGTGACGGTGCGGCCACCGTCGAGGAGGCCGCCCGCGTCCTCGTGGCGCTCGGCGTCGAGGGCGACCTGGCCCGCACCGCCGCGGCCACGCTGGACACGGACGGCGACGACCGGATCGGTGAGGACGAGATCGTGCGGTCCTTCGCCCGCTACTTCACCGTCCCCGAGTAACTCCCGCGACGCCCCGCCCCGTCGGCGCCCCGCACCCGTGCGGGGCGCCGTTCCTTTCCGCGGCCCCGCGTATCCCTCGCGGCCCTCCGCTGTCCGCGTCCGACTCCCGTCCGGCGCCCGTCTCAGTCCCTTCCGGGTCCTGTCCGGGCCCGTGTCCGGTCCCCCGGTGCATCCGGTGCATCGCTCCGGCGTCCGGCCGCCAACGCTCACGAGGGCCGCGTCCCTGCGGGCGCGCGGCCGGTGCAACACGCCCGGACCCTCGAACACTTCGGGCGGCTCGCGCACGTCTTCCGCC
This sequence comes from Streptomyces sp. NPDC029526, assembly GCF_040637405.1. NCBI lineage: Bacteria > Bacillati > Actinomycetota > Actinomycetes > Kitasatosporales > Streptomycetaceae > Streptomyces > Streptomyces sp. NPDC029526. The sequence goes on along the minus strand of NZ_JBEZWE010000014.1, from coordinate 86,319 downwards.
CGGCGGCCCACCCGTTGCCCCGGCGTCTCGGCGCGCCCCCGGAACGGCCCGCCCGCCGGGCTGCCGTCACCGCCGTCACGGCGCCGCCGCACGGGCGCCGGCCCCCGTCACGGCCGCCACCCGACGGTCCCGCCGTCGTCAGGTGCCCCGGCCTCACCGCCGGTCCCCACGGCGTCACCGCCACGCCGCGCCCCGCGGGCCGGACGCCCTGTGCCGGTGCCGGACTTCCCCAGGTGAACGGCGGCACGGTGCACCGGGCACCCGGAGGCTCCCGGCACCCCGTGGCGCGCCCCGAGCGGGACCGCGGCAGCGCCCGCCAAGTCACGCAAGGTGAGGAAGCGTTGGCGGTGGGTACGGGTGTCGACGGTCGCGGTGCGGGCGCCCCGTCTGCGCTTTCCTCCGGGCGGCCGGGCGAACGGAAGGCGATGTCACGGATCGTGGCATCAGGGGGTCACGGAGCGTCGATACCGGGTTGTGTCCCGCGGGTGACTCGTCACGGCCTGTCGCCGGGCGTCCGCTCCGGTACCTTGTGTGAGATGCGAGTGGTTATGAGCACGCACCGCACCGGAGTTGCCCTCGGGGCCGCGCCGGACCCGCTGGTGACTGCGCCTTCTCGCCGGGCGGCCGGGCCTGTCGGCGCCGCCTGTTCGACTCCCCGGAGCGGGCGTCGCACAGTATGCCCCACGGGTACTCCTTCGCGCTGGAATATGCCCGAAGCGCTTGTTGGGGTGACGGAACGTCAACCATGCTGTGCCAGACGGGATTCACGGTCCGTGATCCCTTCCCCGGCCGTCGTTCTGGCCATGCAGAAAATGGCTACGATCGTGGCCTACGTGAGGCGCGAGCCTAAGTGTCCGCCGGTTCGGATGGTGTGAGCGGTGCAGGTGCTTCGAGTGCAGCTGGATATCCGGCCCGACCCCGCCGAGGTGGGGCGAGCCCGGCGGTGGGCCCGCTCGCGACTGGCCTGCTCCGGCATAGGGCCCGACGAGCCGATCGCCGAGACCCTGATCCTGCTCGTCTCGGAGCTGGTCACCAACGCCGTGGTGCACACCGGTTGTCCGGCCGTGCTCTGCCTGTCCCTGCCGGACGGGGCGGACGGGACGGACGAGAGCGCCACCGTTCGGCTGGAGGTGGCCGACCGCAGCGGCCGGGCGCCGGTACCGCGGTGCGTGGACGGTGACGCGACCGGCGGGCGCGGCCTCGCCCTGGTCGACGGCCTGGCCGACCGCTGGGGCTGGAGCTCCGAGGGCACCGGCAAGCGCATCTGGTGCGAACTCGACCGCTGCGCCGAGCCCGGTGGCGCCGCCCCGGTGTGCGGTGGCGCCACAGTGACCTACGACGGGCTGGCCTACGAAGCGGTGTAGGCGCGCCGTGGAGTGCGTCGAGTGCCCCGAGCGCGTCGAGTGCTCCGAGGGCGTCAAGTGAGTCGAGCGCATCGAGCGTGTCGGTGTCGGCTTCGGACCCTGGCGTGCCGCTGCCGCTGCCGCTGCCGCTGCCGTTGCCGCTGCCGTTGCCGTTGCCGGGGGTGGCCGGTGCGGGGGCACGGGCGCACGGGTGCGGAGCCGCGTGCGGCGGGGTCGCGTGTGGTGCGCCGGGCGTGCTTCCGTGCGCGGCGGGCGGCGAACGGTGCATCAGCGGCGAACCGGACGAACGTGCAGCAATCGGTGTTGACGTGACGTGACCGGCTCACCACTCTGGTGCTCAGCGATCCGCCGCGAGGGGACGGCGAGGGACTCGAAGGGGGGAGGTCCTCGGCGAGTGCGGGTCGTGACGCGGCGTCGCAGTCTCCGGAGGGAACCGGGCAGGAGCGGTCCTTCGTGAGGTCCTGGGCGGGAACGGCCCACCGCACTTCGGGGCGGGGGCGGTTCCCGGGGGAGCCCGGGAGGGATCGCCGAGTCGGAACGGCGGTGCGGAGAGGCCGTGTTCGGGGCGGCCGGCACCGCACCGCCGCCGACGTCGTCACGGCCGGCCGCGGCGGATTGCCACGAGGGACGGGATGCGGCACGAGCGGTGTCGGGGGCGGCCCATGTCGGGGGCGGCCCGCCGGGGGCGACCGGCGTCGGGGGCTGCCGAGTTCCTCCACAGGCTGTGGACAACTTTTCGGGATCCGGCCACTGATCCGGCCACTCATGCGGGACCGCCCGGCGCCGCGCCGGTGCCCGGGGCGCTCAGGCGCCGACGGCGGTCACCGGGGCGGGGGCGCGCCCGGGGCCGGGAACGGGCTCGGGACCGGTGTCGCCGACGGGAGCGGTGACCGCGGGCTCGGTGGCCGGGACCGGCGCGAGCCGTTCCGCGGGCGCCCGTTCCGCCCCGTGGCCCGCCCCCCGGCCTCGGTCGCGCCCGGTGCCGGTGCGGAACGTGCGCCGGTAGGCGGTCGGGGTCACCCCCAGCGCCGCCTGGAGGTGCTGCCGCATCGACTGCGCCGTGCCGAAACCGCAGTCGTGGGCCACCTGGTCCACGGACCGGTCGGTCGTCTCCAGCAGGTGCCGCGCCCGCTCCACCCGCTGCCGGGTCAGCCACTGACCGGGACTGACCCCGGCCTCCTCCCGGAACCGGCGGGTGAAGGTCCGCACCGACATCGACTCCCGCGCCGCCAGGTCCCGCAGCTGGATCGGCTCGTGCAGCCGCTCCAGCGCCCACGCGCGGGCCCGCGTGGTGGACGCCTGCTGCGGATCCGGGACCGGCCGCTCGATGTACTGCGCCTGCCCGCCGTCGCGGTGCGGCGGCACGACGGTACGGCGGGCCACGTCGTTGGCGACGGCGGCGCCGTGGTCGCGGCGCACCATGTGCAGGCAGAGGTCGATCCCGGCCGCGACGCCCGCCGAGGTCAGGATGTCGCCGTCGTCGATGAACAGCACGTCGGGGTCGACCCGGATGCGCGGGAAGAGGCGCTGGAAGCGCTCCGCGTCCGCCCAGTGGGTGGTGGCCGGCCGGCCGTCGAGGCGCCCGGCGGCGGCCAGGACGTAGACGCCGGTGCAGATGGACGCGATCCGCGCGCCGGGCCGCACCAGGGCGAGCGCCGCCGCCAGTTCCGGCGTCAGTTCGCCGCGGTCGTACACCGGGCCCAGCTCGTAGGAGGCCGGGACGACCACGGTGTCGGCGGTGGCGAGGGCCTCGGGTCCGTGGGCGACGTGCAGGGTGAAGTCGGCGTCGGTCTCCACCGGCCCCGGCGGCCGGACGGAGCAGGTGACGACTTCGTACAGCCGCCGTCCCCGGGCGTCCCGTGGGCCGCCGAAGATGCGGTGCGGGATGCCGGTCTCGAAGGGCAGCAGCCCGTCGAGCGCGAGGACGACGACCCGGTGCGGCCGGAAGCCGTCGGGTGCGGGAGGGGGCGCGGCCGGATCCATGGCCCGATCCTAGCGAATACTGTCCTCCGGGCCACTCGTTGCGCGGACGGCCGGTCACCGAAGCTCTTGGGCGTGACACACATCAGGGGGACGGCCGCCGCCGGCAAGCGGCCCGGGCCGGAACAGGAAGCGCACGCGGGACCGCGGACAGCCACCGGCCGACGGCCCGGCGACGAGCGGGGCGACCGGCGGCCCGGCGACGAGCGGGGCGGCGGCCGGGGTGCGGGGGGTCCGGCGGGACGACGCGTGCACCGGGCCTGGTTCGTCGCCGCCGTGACCTTCGTGACGATCATCGGCGCGGCGGCCTTCCGGTCCGTCCCGGGCCTGTTCATCGACCCGCTCCACGAGGAATTCGGCTGGTCCCGCGGCACCATCGGCGCCGCCGTGTCCGTGAACCTCGCGCTCTACGGCCTCACCGCCCCCTTCGCGGCGGCGCTGATGGACCGCTACGGCATCCGCCGGGTCGTGGCCGGGGCGCTCACCGTCATCGCGCTCGGCTCGGGCCTGACGGTGTGGATGACGGCCGCCTGGCAACTGATGCTGTGCTGGGGCCTGTTGGTGGGGCTCGGCTCCGGCTCCATGGCGCTGGCCTTCGCGGCGACCGTCACCAACCGCTGGTTCACCGAGCGGCGGGGCCTGGTCACCGGCATCCTCACGGCCGCGTCCGCCTCCGGGCAGCTGATCTTCCTGCCGGTGCTGTCCTGGATCGTCGCCACCCACGACTGGCGTCCGGCGGCCGTCACCACGGCACTCGCCGCCCTCGCGGTCGTGCCGTTCGTCTGGCTCCTGCTGCACGACCACCCGGCGGACGTCGGGCTGAAGCCCTACGGGGCGAAGGAGTTCGTGCCGAAGCCGGTGCCCGTGCCCGGGGCGGCCCGGCGCGCGGTCACGGTGCTGTTCCGGGCGGCCCGCACCGGCCCCTTCTGGCTGCTCGCGGGCTCCTTCGCGATCTGCGGCGCCTCGACCAACGGCCTGATCCAGACCCACTTCGTGCCCGCCTCCCACGACCACGGCATGCCCATCACGGCCGCCGCCTCCCTGCTCGCCGTCATCGGGGTCTTCGACGTGGTCGGCACGGTGGCCTCCGGCTGGTTCACCGACCGCTTCGAGGCCCGCCGCCTGCTCGCCGTCTACTACGCGCTGCGCGGCGTCTCCCTGCTGTTCCTTCCGATGCTGCTCGCGCCCACGGTGCAGCCCCCGATGGTCTTCTTCATCGTCTTCTACGGCCTCGACTGGGTGGCCACCGTCCCGCCCACCCTCGCCCTGTGCCGCGAGCACTACGGGGACGACAGCGCGATCGTCTTCGGCTGGGTGCTCGCCTCGCACCAGGTCGGCGCGGCCGTCGTCGCCTTTCTCGGCGGCGTCGCCCGGGACGTGTTCGGCTCCTACGACGTGGTCTGGTACGCCTCGGGCGCCCTGTGCGCGGCGGCGGCCCTGATGGCCCTGGTGATCCGCCGCCGTCCGGCCCTGCCCGCGGGGGCGGTGACGCCGTAGGGCGGGTGCCCCGGGGGCCTGTCAGGCCGGCAGGCGGGACACGCCCGGCGCCCCGCGGCGCGCGACCGCCCGCGCGATCCGTTCCGCGTCGAGGGCCATCTCACGGAGGTTGCCGCTGATGGGGTTGGTGAAGCCGGTGAAGTACAGGCCGGGCGCGCCGGCGGGGGAACGGCCGCCGTGCGCCACCGGCCTGCCGCGGTCGTCGAGCACGCCCAGGTGGCCGACGAGCCCCTCCAGCGCACGGACGTAACCGGTGGCCGCGACGACCGCGTCGGGCTCGATGCGCGTGCCGTCGGCGAGCAGCACCGCGCCGTCGTCGAACCCCTCCACCGCGGCCACGATCTCCACCCGGCCCGTGCGCACCGCGTCGACCAGGCCCACGTCCTGCACGGGGATGGCGCCCTCCAGCACCCGGCTGTAGAGGCCGGTGTCCGGCCGGGGCAGCCCGTGCGCCGACAGGTCCGGCAGGGCCACCCGGGCCTGCGCCCGGCTCAGCCGGTCGACCAGGCCGACCGGCAGCCGCCGCACCAGCACGCCGGAGTACTGGGCGGGCCAGCCCGCCGTCGAGCGGCGCACGATGTGCGGCGCCGTGCGCACGGACAGCCGCACCCGCGCGGCACCGCCCTCCACCAGGTCGACGGCGATCTCCGCCCCCGTGTTGCCGACGCCCGCGACCAGCACGTCCCGGCCCGCGAAGGGCACCGGGTTGCGGTACGCGTGGGCGTGCAGGAACTCGCCGGTGTACGAGGCGCGGCCGGGCCAGTCCGGCACCCGGGGCGTGTGGTTGTAGCCAGTGGCGACGACCACGGCGGCACCGGTCAGTTCCCGGCCGCCGGTGGCGCGCAGCAGCCAGCCGGTGCCGTCGGCGGTGCGCTCGACGCGGTCGACCTCGACGCCGGTGACGATCTCCAGACGGTGGTGCTCGGCGTACTTCTCCAGGTACCGCACCACGTCGTCCCGGGACACCCAGCGGCCGAACCGGCGCGGCATCGGCAGGCCGGGCAGCGCGGACAGGCGCCGGGTGGTGTGCAGGCGCAGCCGGTCGTAGTGCCGGCGCCACGAAGCGCCCACGGCCTCGGACCGCTCCAGGACGACGGCGCGTATCCCCCGGGCGCGGAGCGCCTGGGCGGCGGCGAGTCCGCCCGGGCCGCCGCCGATCACGTAGACGGGGCGGTCGGCGGGCTGCGGAGCCGTGGGCGGGGCGGATCTGGTGGAGTCGGAGTCGGCCATGAACGCGAGCGTATGCGGGCACCTCCTTGATGGGTATCGGTCAAGACGGGAATTGGTTGCGGATCGATCACAACTGTGCGGGCCGGGACCGGCTCCGCCGACGTGAGTGGCACGGGCACCGTCCGCCCCGGAGGAAAAGGAGAGGCGCCGGGCCGGGGCCGGTGGGCACCATGAGCCATGGACACCACAGACGCCCCAGCCCCCGCGAGCACCGCCGACTGGTGCCTGCCCGCGGACACCGACGCCTTCCTCACCCGGGCCGGATCGTTCCTCCCCTCACGCGCGGCCCTGCACACGATGCTGCTCACCGTCACCCGGACCCTGAGCACGCGGGGCCCGCACGCCTACGGTGACGGCACCCCCGAGTTCGGCGTGCTGGAACGCGACGGGACCGTCGAAGCCGCCTTCCTGCGCACACCACCGCACCGGCTGCACCTCACGCCGCTGACGGCCCCCGAGGCGGACGCCCTGGCCGCCCGGCTCGCGGACCTCGGCCGGGCGCTGCCCGGCGTGCACGCCGAGCAGGACACGGCCGCCGCCTTCGCCGACGCCTGGCGCCGCCGGACGGGCGCCCCCGCCACCGTGCGCGAGCGTCAGCGCCTGTACCGGCTGGGCGAGTTGACCGTGCCCACGCCGGCGCCCCCCGGTCGCGCCCGGGTCGCGGGCCCGGCGGACCGGACGCAACTGGCCGCCTGGTACGGGGACTTCTGTGCCGCCGTGGGCCAGGCCCCGCCACAGGACCCGGACGGCTGGGCGGACGCCCGTGCCGGGGCCGGCGAGGTCGTCCTCTGGGAGCTCCCGGACGGCACCCCGGCCGCCATGGCCTGCCGCTCCCCGATCGTGGCCGGGCAGTCCCGCGTGGTGGGCGTGTACACGCCTGTCGAGCTGCGCGGGCGCGGATACGCCGGTGCGGCCACGGCCGAGGTGAGCCGGGCGGCGGTGGCGGAGGGCGCCGAGGAGGTCCTGCTCTTCACCGACCTGGCCAACCCCACCAGCAACGGCCTCTACCAGCGCCTCGGTTACCGTCCGATCGCCGACTTCACCGTGTACGACTTCGGGGCCCCCACGCGGGACGCCCCGCGGGACGTCCCCGCAGCCGCCGGGGCGTGACGGCCCGGCGGGGAGCGGCGCACGGCGGACCCGAGGGCCGGCTCACGCTGCGGGGCCGGGGACCGGCTTCCGGTGGGAGGCCGGGGGCGGCTTTCGGCGTGAGGCGGGGGCCGGTGCACACCGGGAGGGAAGGAGCGGCTACGGCCAGAGCAGCTCGCGGAGCCACCGCCCCGCCGTGCCGCGCCCGTCCGTGTTGCCGTCCACGTCCCCGCCCACGTCCCCGTCCGCGGGGACGTGTCCGTGCGTGTCCCCGTCCGCAGGGATGTGTCCGTGCCCGTCACCGGGCCCCGCATCGTCGACGGCCCCGCCACCCTCCGCGGCGCGTAGCCGGTACCGCAGCCGGACGTGGCGGCGGCGGGCGTCGCCCTGGAAGAACTCCACCTCCTCCGGGTGCAGCCGGTACAGCGTCCAGGACGGCACGGGGGCGTCCGGCTCGGAGGTGGCCCGTTCCCAGGCCGCTTCCGAGGCCCGGGCCAGCTCCTCCACCGAGTCCAGCACCTCGCTCTGCCGCCCGGTGAGGGCGGCGGCCAGCGCGCCGGTGGAGCGCACCCGCAGATCGGCGCGAGCCTCCTCGGCCGGGGCCGCCGCGACGGGCCCGCGGACCCGTACCTGGCGCCCCAGGACCGGCCAGTGGAAGACCAGTGCGGCATACGGGCGGGCAGCCAGCTGGGTGCCCTTGCGGCTGTGGGCGTGGGTGGCGAAGGACCAGCCGTCGGCGTCCGCGCCGTGCAGCATCACGACCCGGGCGTCCGGCCGCCCCGCCTCGTCGGAGGTGGCCAGGGTCGGGGTGTGCGGTTCGCGCTGCCCGGCCGCCGCCACCTCGGCGAGCCAGCGCGTGAACAGCGGCAACGGCTCGTCCGGCGCGGTGCCCGGGTCCAGCGGTGGCAGCTCGGTGACCTCCGGGTCCCACACCCGCAGGGACCTCAGCAACTCGTCCAGCTCGTCCAGCTCGTTCGGCTCCATCGGCTCCATCGGCTCGTTCGGCTGGTGCGACTCGTGCGACTCGTGCGGATCGTCGGCCATGCCTCATTGTCCGTCGCGGGCCGCTGTCCGTCGCGGGCCACCCGGACCTGGGCACCCGGACCGGGGCACCAGCCGGCCCGGCACGGCCCGGCACGGCACGGCCCGGCCCGGCACGGCGAAACGGCACGTCATGGCGCGCCCGGCCGCCCGCCGCCGACGGACGGATCACGCCGACGGACGGATCAGAACGAGCCGAGGTCCGAGGACACCCACCGCTCCGGACGCATGCGGACGACGACCTGCTCGCCGTGGTTCTTCCAGGCGTAGTCGACGTAGCCGTCGACCTTGTCGGCCGGGAGATAGCGTGCGGAGATCTCCCGCAGCTTCTCGACGGTGGCGGGGACGGTGTCGAGGACCGGGCCCTCGACCGAGACGTAACGGAGCGTGGGTTCGACGCGGTCGACCATGAGGGAGAACCGGCCGGCCGCACCGATCAGCTTGTTCTTGCGGCTGTGCAGACCGGTCAGGATCCAGGCGTCCCCGCCGGGCGCGTACTGGTACCAGATCGGCACCGTCAGCGGCGCCCGTCCGGCCTCCCCGGTGACGGAGAGGGCGGCGACGAGGGGCTCGGCCAGGAACTGTTCACGCTCTTCGCGGCTCAGGGCAGCCATGGGGTTCCTCCGGAGGACGGGAAGCGTCGGACCGTACACGCGGGCGGCGGGCGTACCGTGCGCTCGCGTGCGGCACAACGAGGTCGGGACACCGCCGGGTTCCACCCGTCCCCCGGATGGCGGAAACCCGCCGTGCTGCGGCCCGCGTGCGGCTCGCGTCAGAGCACCGCGAGCCGCTGCACCAGCAGGAGGGCGCCGATGCCGAGCATCGCGGCCCCCGAGGTGCGGACCACCGCCCGCGCCGCAGCCGGACGGGCGCCCAGGACGGCACGCGCACCGGCGCCCACCGCGAGGTAGACGGCCGCGCAGCACGCCATGTGCGCCAGCCCCAGGACGACGGTCTGCGCCGCCACAGGCAGGTGGGCGTCGGGCCCGGTGACCAGGAACTGGGGGAGCACCGAGAGGTAGAGCAGCAGGCCCTTGGGATTCAGGCCGCTGATCACGGCCCCCTGACGGAAGGCGCGGACACCGCTCTCGTCGGGGGAGCCGGCATGGGCGCCCGGCGTTCCCGGGCGGCGCAGCACGCTCCAGCCCAGCCACACCAGATACGCCGCCCCCGCCACGGTGAGGACCGTGAGCAGCACCGGGGACCCCGCGACGAGGACCGCCAGCCCGGCGGCCGCCAGCACCGTGTGCAGGGCGTACCCGGCGACCAGACCGCCGACCGAGGCCGCCACCGACCGTCCGCGCAGTCCCGCCGAGATCGTGTAGGCCCAGTCGGCACCCGGGACGCACACCAGCATCAGGTCGAGGGCGAGGAAGGTGAGGAGGGTCCCGGTGTCCATGAGGGCGAGATTAGGTGGGTTCGGGCCGAATGTGTTCCCGTATTTTTCCCGTTCAGCCGCCTGTTGGGGCAAGGTTTCCCCCATGGACGACATGGACCGGAAAATTCTTGCGGAGCTCCAGCTGGACGGGCGGCTGACCGTGACCGAGCTGGCGGCGCGGGTGCGGCTGAGCGTCTCGCCCTGTCACCGGCGGCTGCGGGAGCTGGAACGGTCGGGAGCGATCAGCGGGTACCGGGCGGTGGTCGACCCGGCGGCGGTGGGGCTCACCTTCGAGGCGCTGGTCTTCGTGTCCATGCGGCAGGAGGACCGGGAGACGGTCCGGGAGTTCGAGCAGGCGGTGAGCGAGGTGCCCGAGGTGCTGGAGGCCCAGCGGCTGTTCGGGGAGCCGGACTACCTGCTGCGGGTGGTCGCCGCCGACCTGTCCGCCTACCAGCGGCTCTACGACGAGCGGCTGACGACCCTGCCGGGCGTGCAGCGGCTGACGTCCACGCTGGTGATGAAGCACCTGGTGAAGGACCGCCCGCTGCCCGCCTGAGCGGCGTCCGGGCGGACCGGGTACGGAACAGGCGGCGGTCCACCGAAGTGAACCGCCGCCTGTCGGACAGGACTTGCGGATGCTGAGAGGGCGAGGAAGGTGAGGAAGCCGAGGAGCACGACAGCGGCGCGGGAGCGATGAGGGCGAGGAGGGAGCCGGCGTCGAGCAAGCCGAGGAGGACTACAGCGCCGGGGAACACGCAAGAAGTGCCGCAGCCCCGAAGAAGCGGGGGAGGCGAAGGAGACGAGGGGGAAGAAGGGGAAGGAGAAGACGCACGAGCCACCGGAGGCCCGGGAAGCGAGGTAAGCCCGCAAGCGAGGTAAGCCCGCAAGCGAGGGAGTCCCGAGACGAAGGTAAGCCCGCAAGCGAGGGAGGCCCGAGACGAGGTGAGCCCGCAAGCGAAGGAGGCCCGAGAGGCGAGGGAGGCGCAGGTCCCCGCGCGGTTACCGGGTCGGCTTGCGGCCGGTGACCCCGAGGTGCACCAGCAGCGCGAGGTTCGGCTTGAGTTCCGCCTGCTTCACGCCCCAGGAGGTGAACCCCTTCTGGTGCGAGGCGACCGCCGCGAGCATGGTGACGAGGAAGCCGGCGATCGCCGCCGGGTTCACGTCCTTGTCGATCCGTCCCTTGGCCTGCAGCTCGGTGACCGCGTCCGCCAGGGAGCTGTTCACCGAGTTGAGGATCTTCATCCGGAGCTTGTAGAAGCGCTTGTCGCCCTCGGCCGCCCCGAGGTCGACGACCCGCAGGATCGCGTCGTTGCGTCGCCAGAAGTCCAGGAAGCCGTCGACGAGTTCCTGCGCCGTCTGCCAGCCGGCCTTGCCGGCCCAGGAGCGGCCCTCCAGCAGCCCGGCCAGTTCGGCGGCCTCGGCGGCCGTCCGGTCGGCGATCTCCAAGACCGCGCCCTCGACGTCCGGAAAATACTGGTAGAAGGTGGCCGGCGAGGTTCCGGCCTTCCTGGCGACATCGATGACTTTGACGTCCCGGTAGGGGGAGGAGCTGAGCATCTCGCCGAGACAGTCGAGCAGCTTCTGCCGGGTCGCCTGCCCACGTCGTCCGGCCACGCGGCCGTCCACGGTACGCACTTGTCCTGTCATGTCGTCAGCTTACCGAGGGGGCATGGGAGCGCGATTCGGCCGACTGCAAATGGGGTGTGGGGGTTCCTGGACCGTGGTGTGCCTGGTCTGCGGGGTGCGGGCGACGTGGTTACGTTGGCGGCATGGCCGAAAACAGTGCATCGCGTCATGCAGGGGCGGCGGAGTACGCGGAGGGTGCGCCGTGCTGGGCCGACGTGCAGCTGCCGGACGTGGCGGCGGGCCGGCGGTTCTACGGCGACCTCTTCGGGTGGACCTTCGAGGAGCGTCCCGAGGGCCGGGTGCGGGCGCTGAAGGACGGTGAGCCCGTCGCCTCCCTCGGACGGAAGACCGACGGCCGGCTCCCCACCGTGTGGACGGTCTCCTTCTCCACCCCGGACGCCGAGGCGCTCTGCCGGCGGATCCGTGCGGCGGGCGGGCAGATCGTCTCCGCCCCGCTGCCGGTCGACGGGCTGGGCACCGCGGCCCTCGTCACCGACCCCGAGGGCGCCGTGTTCGGGCTGTGGCAGCCGGACGGGCACCGCGGCTTCGGCCGCCGCCGGGAGCCCGGCACCTTCGCGTGGGTCCAGCTGTACACACGGGACACCGAGGCGGCCAACGACTTCTACGGTGACCTCTTCCACGACGCCCTGTTCGGGCCGGACGCCGAGCCCGACTTCGGCCGCGCCCCCGTCTCCGACGTCTTCCCCGCCGAGATGCCGCCCCACTTCCTGGTGCACTTCGCCGTCGAGGACCCGGCCGCCACGATGGCGGAGGTGACCCGGCTCGGCGGACGCGTGCAGGTCCCGCCCTTCGAGACGTCCTACGGCACGGTGGCCGTCGTCACCGACAACCAGGGGGCGTCCTTCGCACTGCTGCGCCGCTGAGCCGCCCGCCCGACGTGCCGCCCGAGTCGTACCTGTCGTGAAAATCACTGGACATCCCCTTTGTCCCCGGGTTCGCAACCTGCGCGCCGGACAGGAAGAATCGGGGGGCGTGCCGCCGCGGCGGTGCGGTGGTGAGACGCTGCACTTCGGTCGCGTGCACAGGCGGTGGCGCGACTCGTACGGGGAGGTGGCAGGCAAGTGGTGGATCAGCTGACGCAGCACGATCCGCGGCGTATCGGGCCGTTCGAGGTGCTGGGACGGCTGGGTGCCGGTGGCATGGGACTGGTCTACCTCGCGCGCTCGGCGTCCGGGCGGCGGGTGGCGATCAAGACGGTCCGGACCGAGCTGGCCGAGGACCAGCTGTTCCGGGTCCGCTTCACACGCGAGGTGGAGGCGGCCCGCGCGGTCTCCGGCTTCTACACCGCGGCCGTGGTGGACGCCGATCCCCGGGCCGCCGTGCCGTGGCTGGCCACCGCCTACGTCCCCGCGCCCTCCCTCGAGGAGATAGTGAACGAGTGCGGGCCCCTCCCGCCCCAGGCGGTGCGCTGGCTGGCGGCCGGGGTGGCCGAGGCGCTGCAGTCCATCCACGGCGCCGGACTCGTCCACCGCGACCTCAAGCCGTCCAACGTCCTCGTCGTCGAGGACGGCCCGAGGGTGATCGACTTCGGCATCGCGTCCGGCGTCTCGAACACCCGTTTGACGATGACGAACGTCGCCGTCGGCACCCCCGCCTACATGTCGCCCGAGCAGGCCAAGGACTCCCGCAGCGTCACCGGGGCGAGTGACGTGTTTTCGCTCGGCTCGATGCTGGTCTTCGCGGCCACCGGGCACCCGCCCTTCCACGGCGCCAACCCGGTCGAGACCGTATTCATGCTGCTGCGCGAGGGCCCGGACCTCGACGGCCTGCCGGACGAGCTGCGCCCGCTGATCGAGTCGTGCATGCAGATGGAGGCCACGGCCCGCCCCAACCCCGCCGACCTCCAGGCGCAGCTCGCCCCGCACCTGTTCGGCTCCGGCACCGACGACAGCGGGACGGCGTCCGCCTGGCTGCCCGAGCGGGCGGTGCACCTGATCGAGACCCGCCGCGGCGGCCGTCCGTCCCCCCGGCCCGCCCACGGCACCGGGCGCGGTGCCGGTCCTGCCCGGCCCGCGGTGCCGCCGCCTCCGCCCCCGCCGCCGCACGACCCGGTCGTCCCGCCGCCGCCCCCGTCCCGGCCCGCGCCGGTGGGGGCACCGGCCGCCGGCACCGGACCGGTGCGGCTGGCGGGCGCGGCCGTGCCCATCGGCCCCGGGCCGAGGGTCGCCGACGTGCGGGCCGCCGCCGTGACGGCGCCCCCGCCCGAGGCCGCCCTCGCCGCCTCCTGGGCCAAGCCGCGCCCCGGCGTCAACGGCGCCGACCCCGCCGTGCCGCCCGCCCCGGCGGCCCCGGAGCAGCCCAGCGGCTGGCGGCCGTGGCGGTTCCGGATGTCCAACGACGTGTGGGGCACCCCGTCCGTCGACGGCGACCTCGTCTACGTGACCTCCTTCGAGGTGCACGCCCTGGACGTGGCCACTGGCCGTCGCCGCTTCAAGACCCGGGACGTCGCCTGGTCCATGGCCGTCGCCGACGGCCGCATCCACGCCTCCGACGGTCCCACCCTCTTCGCCCTCGACGCTCGCGAGGGCGGCGACCTGTGGCGGCTGTCCACCGACGCCTGAGTGTACTCGCTGCGGGCCGAGCGGGGCACCGTCGTCACCGGCACCCGGGGCGGCGGCGCGCAGGGCTGGGAGGCGTCCACCGGGCAGAAGCTGTGGGAGATCACCGGCTGCCAGACCGACTTCGAGACCCCGGAGGCGGGCCCCGACCTGCACGACGGCACGGTCTACGTCTGGCAGGACGCCCGGCTGCGCGCCCTCGACGCCCGCACCGGCGAGGAGCGCTGGTCCTACCCGATCGGTGACGCGGCCTCCTGCGGGGGCGTCCCGGTCCGCGTCACCCAGGCCCCCGACGGCTACGTCTACGTCTCCGCCGGGACGCGGGTGCTCGCCCTGGACGTCGCGGGCGGTCATGTGCGCTGGCACTTCGAGGCCCCGGCGGTCTTCCTCTGCCCGCCCGCCTTCGTCCCCGGGCCGGCGGTCACGGGCGGCGGCGTCTACCTGGCCGACTACCTCGGCACGGTCTACGCCCTCGACGCCACCGACGGCCGCGACCGCTGGCGCATCGCCACCGAGGCCCGCGCCTCCGTCGAGCCGGTCCTGGTCGCCGCTGGTCACGTCCACGTCGGCAGCGGCAAGGGCCTCTACACCCTGGACGCCGTCACCGGCACGCCCAAGTGGCGCTTCCAGTCGGGCGGGGACATCGTGGGCGCCCCGGCCGTGGCCGAGGGGCGCATCCACTTCGGGTCCACCGACCACCTCCTCTACACGCTGAAGGCCGACGACGGCCGGCTGCGGTGGAAGCTGGCCACCGGCGGCGAGATCACCGGTTCCCCGGTGGTCCGGGACGGTGTGGTGTACGCCTGCAGCAAGGACCGCTGCGTGTACGCGCTGGACGCGGAGAAGGGCACCGGCACGGCCCGCACGACGTGACGCCCCGCCGGGCGGGCGCGGCCGGTCCCCGTCCGCCCGGCGGGCGCGGGCGGTGCGCCCCTCGGGTGCGGGCCGTTGCTCCCTTCGGGTGCGGAGCCCGATGACGGGACGGTCGAGGGTCGGTGACATGACCGTGACACCGTGTCAGTAACGTGCGGGACATGCGTTTTCGGGGGAACACACTCAGACTCACTGCCGTGTCCGTCCTGGTCGTCCTCGCCCTGACGGGCTTCTCGACGGGACGTGGCAGGGGTGGTGGCGACGGCGGCGGTGGCTGCAGCAGTTCCTCGCAGAACCACGACTCCTCCTCGACGTCCGGCGGCAGCCACCACCGCGACTACGACGACGACGATGACGACGACGACACCTACGGCTCCGGCACGGGCGCCGATTCCGGCTCCAGCGGTACGAGCGGCGGAAACGCCACCTCCGAGTCCCTGGTCATGGCCGACACGGAACTGCTGAACTGTGCGTCGAAGAAGGTCCGGTACGCGAACGTCCGGGTCACCAACCCCAACCTCGACCACGGCACCTTCACCGTCCGCCTCACCTTCCAGGAGCGTGACGGCACCGGCATCACCACCGTGGAACAGGATGTCGCCGTGCCCGGCGAGGACAGCGTCACCGTGAAGGTCTGGATCGACGCCGCCCCCCGGCGAGCCAAGCTCGTCGCCCGCTGCGACCTCGACCCCACGGCGGCGCCGGCCACCCGCTGAGCCGCGGCGGCCCGGCCCTCCGTACGGGAACGCGTTCCGGACCACCGGGTCCGGGACGCGTTTCGCGCGTGTCCGCCGTCGGCCGACCGGACCCGACGGTGATCCGTCGGGGTGCCCGATGGACGCCCGTGGACGCCCGTGGACGCCCGGCCGCGCCGCGCCGCCGGCGCGGGCGCAGACGCGGCGCCGTGCGCGTCGACGGGGGCTTCGAAACCGGGACTTCGCGACGGGGGCTGTGCAACGGGGGTTCTCTTTCCCGGACTTGGCCGTCGTGAGCCGTCACCGGACCCGTCGCTCCCCGCACACGAGGCGGGCGGACGGGTGCCGGGCACGCGGGAGGGGTGGCAGGTCACGCGGACCTGCCACCCCTCGTCCGTGCCCCAGGCACGGCAGCGGGACGCGGCGGCCCCCCTCCGGCCGCCGCGTCCCGCCCCCGTGCCGAGATGGTTACCGGACCGGCTTGAACGGCTCCGACGTGGCGTGCATGTCCTTGGTCTCCAAGGGCTCGGAGGTGGCGTGCATGTCCTCCGTGCCGGCCTGCCCCTGGCCGGGCTTGTCGCCGGTCACGGGCGCCGGCTCGGTCCCCCCGGTGGCGTGCATGTCCTGCGGCTTGACGTCCTGCTCGTCGCTCATGCGGTGCTCCCTTGCGTCGGTGTGTCGTGCGGTGGTCGGCGAGGGCCCGTCCGGACATTCCCCCGAGGACGCCCGGGCGGGCCCACCGGGCCGCCGCCCCTTCCCCCCAGAAGGGGTGCGGCCCCTCTCCGGTCGACCCGCCTGCCCCCCGACGCGCCGGATCGACCGGAACCCAGCATGGCGCCGGGCGATAAACGAATGATGAACGGCGAGCCGGTTTGTCACACGGCCGGTACACGGTCCAGGAGTTCGCGCACCGTGGCCGCCTCGGACGCGCCCAGCTCCTCGTAGATGCGCAGGGCGTCGCGCCAGCACACCTCGGCGCGGCCGGTCTGGCCCGCGCCCGTCAGGGCGTGCCCCAGCACGGTGAGCACGTTGCCGCGCCGCCACTCCCCGCCGATGCCGCGCAGCACCGTCAGGGCCATCTCCGCGTTGCTGGCGGCCTGGCCGAACCGCCGGGCCGCGATGTCCACCTCGGCCAGCCGGAACAGGGTCATGCCCTCCCACAGCCGCTGCCGGCTCTCCCGGAACACCTCGAGGGCCTCGACGAGCCGGTCCGCCGCCTCGTCGAGGCCGCCGCTGCGGGTGAGCGCCATGCCCAGGGCGTACCGCCCGTTCGCGCCCCGCATGGAGTTGCCCATCGCGTCGTAGATCGCGATGCCCTGCTCGGCCAGGGCCACCGCGCTGTCGATGCGGCCGGTGGCGAGGTGGATCCGGGAGAGGTTGCACAGGGCGCTGGCCTCACCGGGGCGGTCGCCCAGGGTGCGGAAGTGCTCGATGGCGTACGAGAGATGCTCCTCGCCGTCCTCGTTGCGGCCCTGGTACAGCGCGATGATGCCGCGTGCGTTGCGCGCCCAGGACGCCGCGAGCAGGTCGTCGGCCTCCTCGGCCAGCCGGATCACGTGCCCGGCCTCCTCGTCGGCCCGGTCGAACCGGCCGCCGTCCACGTGTGCGTGGGCCAGTGTCATCAGGGCCCGCGCCCGCACCCGGGGCCCGCCGGACCGGTGCGCCGCCTCCAGCAGCACCTCGGCCGTCGCCGCGTACTCGCGCGGGTTGGCCCCCGACTCCGAGATGTCGAGCGCCGCCCACAGCAGGTCGGCCGCCCGGTCGAGCGTGTCCGGGCGGGACGCCGACTGACGGGCCAGCGCCAGCAGGCAGTTCGCCTCCGTGTACAGCCAGTCCCGCGCCCGCTCGCGGTCCGGGAAGGTCAGCCCCGGGTGGGCGGTCGGCGCGAGGTGGTCCACCAGCCGGTCGCCCGGACGCTCGGCCGCGTACACCCCCGCCGTCGTCGCCAGCGTGAAGTCGAGCAGGCGGGACAGCGCGCCCTCCCGTTCGCTCGGCGGCAGCTCGTCGCGCTCCGCGCAGGCACGCGCGTAGAGCCGCACCAGGTCGTGGAAGCGGTAGCGGCCCGGCGCGGCCGACTCCAGCAGGGAGGTGTCCACCAGGGACTCCAGCAGGTCCTCCGTGTCGTCCGCCGGGAGGTCCAGCACCGCCGCTGCCGCCGCCAGCGACAGGTCGGGCCCGTCGGCCAGACCCAGCAGACGGAAGGCGCGGGCCTGGGCCGGCTCCAGCTGGCCGTAGCCCAGCTCGAAGGTCGCCTTCACCGCCAGGTCCCCGGCCTGCAACTCGTCCAGCCGGCGGCGCTCGTCGGCCAGCTTGGCCGCCAGCACCGACACGGTCCAGGTGCGGCGCGCCGCCAGCCGGGAGGCCGCGATCCGGATGGCCAGCGGCAGGAAACCGCAGGCGGCCACCACGTCCAGCGCGGCCTCCCGCTCCGACGCCACCCGCTCCTCGCCGACGATCCGGGTGAACAGGGTCAGCGCCTCGTCCGGAGACATCACGTCCAGGTCCACCAGATGGGCCCCGGCCAGGTCCACCATCCGCACCCGGGAGGTGACCAGGGCCGCACAGCCCTCCGTGCCCGGCAGCAGCGGGCGCACCTGGGCGGCGTCGCGCGCGTTGTCCAGCAGCACCAGCACCCGGCGGCCGTCCAGCGCCGAGCGGTACAGCGCCGCCCGGTCCTCCAGCGAGTCGGGGATCGCCGAGTCCGGGGTGCCCAGCGCGCGCAGGAACGAGCCGAGGACGGTCTCCGGCTCCGCGGCCCGGGCACCGGCCCCCTGGAGGTCCACGTAGAGCTGCCCGTCCGGGAAGGCGGGGCGGGCACGGTGCGCCACGTGCACGGCGAGGGTCGTCTTGCCGACGCCCCCGATCCCGGCCAGCGCGGAGACCGCCATCACCCGGCCCTCGGCCGAGGCGAGGGTCTCGCCGAGTTCGCGCACGAAGAACGCACGTCCGGTGAAGTCGGGCACGGTCGCCGGGAGTTGCGCCGGCCGCACCGGGGCCGGGGCCGTCGGCTCGGGTGCCGGGGAGGACGGCTCCGCCAGGTGCGGGTCCGCACGGAGGATGCGCTGCTGGAGGTCCTGGAGGCCCGGCCGCGGGTCCACGCCCAGTTCCTCGGCCAGCAGCCGCCGCGTGTCGGCGTACACGGCCAGTGCCTCCGCCTGGCGCCCGCTGCGGTACAGCGCCAGCATCAGCAGCTCCCGCAGCCGTTCGCGCAACGGGTGGGCGGCGGTCAGCGCGGTCAACTCCGAGACGGCTTCCGCATGGCAGCCCTGCTCCAGGTCCATGTCCAGCCGCGTCTCCAGGAGTTGGAGCCGCCACTCCTCCAGCCGCACCCGCTGGGTCTCCGCGTGGGGACCCGGCACCCCGGCCAGTGCCTCGCCGTCCCACAGGCCGAGGGCCCGGTCCAGGGTCGCGCGCGCCGCGCACAGGTCCCCGGCGGCCCGCGCCTTCTCCGCCTCGGCGGCCAGTTCCTGCGCGACGACGAGGTCCAGCGCGCCGTCGGACGGAAGCCGCACCGCGTACCCGCCGGACTCGCTCAGCAGGACCCCGGGGTCCAGGACCTTGCGCAGGCGGGAGGCGTAGGTGCGCAGCGCCGCCAGTGCCTGGGAGGGCGGTTCCTCGCCCCACACCGCGTCGATCAGCTCGGCCGCCGTGGCCGTGCGGCCCTCGCGCAGCAACAGGGCGGCGAGCAGCGCGCGTTGCTGCGGCGAACCGGTGGCGACGGGCTCGTCACCGCGCCGGGCGCGCACCGGGCCGAGCACGCAGAACCGCAGCGCCGCGGACTCCGCCGGGGAGTCGGGCCGCCGCTGCTCCGGCACTCGCGGCACACCGTCCATGCAGTCCCCCCATTGTCACTGAGCCACCACGCCAGTTTGCCTTGCACACGGCGGATGCGTCAGCCGTGGGAGACGCCGATCACACGGCGCCGCGTCCTGGTTCACAAGGTCTTTACAGCCTTCTGCGTGCACTCGCGCCGTGGTGTCACCCCCGGGCGGCTCGATCCGGTTGCCGGGGCCGTTAGATGACTACCCGTCAGGGACGTCCCGGAGGCGGAGGCTCCGTACCGCCCGCACGCTCCCCCGACCCCTGACCGACCCCCGCCCCCGGCCCTCTCATTCCCGGCTTCTGATTCCCGGCCATTGGTCCTCAGCCTCTGATCCGCGACCTCTGGCCCCCCGGCCCTCGTCCCGGCCCGTCGCGTCCGCCTCAGTCGTCGAGGTCGATCCGCACCGTCAGCAGCTGCGCGCCGAACGCCCGCACGGCGACGCCGTTGAGGCGGGGCAGGCGGCGCAGCCGGGCCCTGGGGTCGTCGTCGGGCAGCAGCACGGCGGTGCCGGTGTGCCAGCGACCCCGCAGGCGTACCCGCACGCGGGGGTCGGCCTTGATGTTGCGGACGTACTGGGACCGCTCGCCGAACTCCGACACCAGCCAGAACGCGTCCCCGGCGCGCCGGCCGCCCACCGGGGTGGTGCGGGGCAGTCCGGAGACCCGGCCGGTGGTCTCCAGCAGCGTCTGGAGCGGCATACGGCGCATGACGGGGTTGATCCGGCGCTGGAACGCGGTGGCGATCCGGTACCTGCGGGCGGCTCGGGACGTCATCCGGCGAGGTTACCGGCGGTCCGCGGCCGGTGGGCGCGCACCGGCGGGTTCCCGCCACGCGCGGGGACGCCTGACGGGTCCGGGCACCCGCGGGGGTGCCGGCGGCGGGCGGCGCGTCCGGAAACGTCCTGTCCGACCGGTCGGTATGGACAGGTCGGCCCGGCCCCCGGTATGGATGGGGAGTCGTCCGCGTACGAAAGGCCGCCCATGCGCATCGCCGTCACGATCTTCCTCACCGACGAGACGATCACTCCCGTCCGGCTCGCGCGCGAGCTGGAACAGCGCGGATTCGCCGGGCTGTACCTGCCCGAGCACACCCACATCCCCGTCGAGCGGACCACCCCCTACCCGGCGGGCGGCGAACTGCCCCGCGAGTACGGCCGCACGCTCGACCCCTTCGTCGCCCTCGGCCAGGCGGCGGCCGTCACCGAGCGGCTGGGCGTCGGCACGGGCATCACGCTGGCCGCCCAGCACGACCCGATCGACCTGGCCAAGCAGATCGCCACCCTGGACCACCTCTCCGGCGGCCGGTTCACGCTCGGCGTCGGCTTCGGCTGGAACGTGGAGGAGGCCGCCGACCACGGCGTCGACTGGCGCACCCGGCGTGATCTGGTGCGCGACCGGATGGGCCTGATGCGCTCCCTGTGGTCCGAGGAACCGACCTCCTACGAGGGCGAGTTCGCCAGCGTCCGGGCCAGCTTCGCGCACCCCAAGCCGGTGCAGAAGCCGCGCGGGCCGGTGGTGGGGCCGCGCACCCTGGTCGGGGGCGGTGCCGGGCCGAAGCTGTTCGCGCACATCTGCGAGTACGCCGACGGCTGGCTGCCGATCGGCGGACGCGGCCTGTCCGAGGCGCTGCCCGCCCTGCGGACCGTCTGGGCCGACGCGGGCCGTGACCCCGAGGCCCTCCAGGTGGTGCCCTACGCCGTCCACCCGACCCCGGGCAAGCTGGCGCACTACGCCGAGCTGGGCATCGAGGAGACCGTCGTGCAGCTGCCGTCCGAGGGCGAGTCCGAGGTGCTGCGGGCCCTCGACACCGTCCAGCCGTTCGTCGACGGGACCGCGGGGTGACGGCTGCTCGGAAGGAGCGGTGGCGGCCTGCCGGGAAGTGCGGGGGCCGGCCCGCCCGGAGCCAGGGCGGGCGCACCCCGCAGGGGACCGGCGGGCGCGCACCTACGGGACTGGCGGGCGTCCGCCGTACGGACCCGGCGGTGCCCTCCGGGCAGGGCGGACGGTCGCGCGCGGTGCCCGCCGCCCCGACCGGCCCGTCCCGGCCGGTCGGGGCGGCCCCCGGAGGGGCGGTCCCGGCCGGCCGGGGCGGCTCCCGGAGGGGCGGTGTCGTGCTCCCGGCGTCCCCGGACCGTGCCCGGACGGTGGGCGTAGCGGCCGCCGTCCCGCCTGATCACCCCGAACGTATGCTCAAAGGATGACGACTTCCGTGACCTCCGGAACCGGCGGCCCGACCGCGAACTCCATGCGGCGCGCACTGAAGCGGGCCCGGGACGGCGTCTCCCTGGACGTGTCCGAGGCGGCCGTGCTGCTGCAGGCCCGTGGCGCCGACCTGGAGGACCTGTCCGCCTCGGCCGCCCGGGTGCGCGACGCCGGCCTGGAGGCGGCCGGACGGCCCGGCGTCATCACCTACTCCAAGAGCGTCTTCCTGCCGCTGACCCGGCTGTGCCGGGACAAGTGCCACTACTGCACGTTCGTCACCGTCCCCGGCAAGCTGCGGCGGGCCGGGCACGGGATGTTCATGTCGCCGGACGAGGTGCTGGACGTCGCCCGCAAGGGCGCCGCCCTCGGCTGCAAGGAAGCCCTCATCACCCTCGGCGACAAGCCCGAGGACCGCTGGCCCGAGGCGCGCGAGTGGCTCGACGCGCACGGCTACGACGACACCCTCGCCTACGTCCGCGCCATGTCGGTGCGCATCCTGGAGGAGACCGGCCTCCTGCCGCACCTCAACCCGGGCGTGCTGACCTGGACCGACCTCCAGCGCCTGAAGCCGGTGGCGCCCTCGATGGGCATGATGCTGGAGACCACCGCGACCCGCCTGTGGTCCGAGCCGGGCGGCCCCCACCACGGCTCCCCGGACAAGGAGCCGGCCGTGCGGCTGCGGGTGCTGGAGGACGCGGGACGCTCCTCCGTCCCCTTCACCTCCGGCATCCTGATCGGCATCGGCGAGACCTACGAGGAGCGCGCGGACTCCCTGTTCGCGCTGCGCAGGATCTCCCGGGCCCACCACGGCATCCAGGAACTGATCATCCAGAACTTCCGCGCCAAGCCGGACACCGCGATGCGCGGCATGCCGGACGCGGAACTCGACGCCCTGGTCGCCACCGTCGCCGTGGCCCGGCACGTCCTCGGCCCGTCCGCCTGCATCCAGGCCCCGCCGAACCTGGTGGACTCGGAGTACGGGCGGCTCATCGCGGCCGGCATCGACGACTGGGGCGGGGTCTCCCCGCTGACCATCGACCACGTCAACCCCGAGCGGCCCTGGCCCCGGATCGACGAACTGGCCGAGACGTCCCGCGCGGCCGGGTTCGAACTGCGCGAACGCCTCTGCGTCTACCCGGAGTTCGTCCGCCGCGGGGAACCCTGGCTGGACCCCCGGCTGCGCCCGCACGTGGCCGCGCTCGCCGACCCGGACACCGGCCTCGCCCGCCCGGACGCGGTGCCCCGCGGCCTGCCCTGGCAGGAGCCGGACGAGGCGTTCACCGCCACCGGCCGCACCGACCTGCACCGCACCATCGACACCGAGGGCCGCACCGGCGACCGACGCGCCGACTTCGACGAGGTGTACGGGGACTGGGAGGCCCTGCGCGAGGCCGCCGCCCCCGGGCTGGTGCCCGAACGCGTCGACACCGACGTGCGGGCCGCGCTGAACACCGCCGCCGACGACCCGACCCGCCTCACCGACGCCGAGGCGCTGGCCCTGCTGCACGCCGACGGCCCGGCCCTGGACGCGCTGTGCCGCATCGCGGACGACGTGCGCAAGGCAGCCGTCGGCGACGACGTCACCTACATCGTCACCCGCAACATCAACTTCACCAACGTCTGTTACACCGGCTGCCGTTTCTGCGCCTTCGCCCAGCGCCGCACCGACGCCGACGCCTACACCCTCTCCCTGGACCAGGTCGCCGACCGCGCCCAGCAGGCGTGGGACGTCGGCGCGGTCGAGGTCTGCATGCAGGGCGGCATCCACCCGGACCTGCCCGGCACCGCCTACTTCGACATCGCGCGGGCGGTGCGCGCACGCGTCCCCGGCATGCACGTGCACGCCTTCTCCCCGATGGAGGTCGTCAACGGCGCGACCCGCACCGGGATGTCGATCCGCGAGTGGCTGACGGCGGCGAAGGAGGCCGGCCTGGACACCATCCCGGGCACCGCCGCCGAGATCCTCGACGACGAGGTCCGCTGGATCCTGACCAAGGGCAAACTGCCCGCCGCGACCTGGATCGAGGTCGTCACCACCGCCCACGAGCTGGGCATCCGTTCCTCCTCGACGATGATGTACGGCCACGTCGACCAGCCCCGCCACTGGCTCGGCCACCTGCGCACCCTGGCCCGCATCCAGCAGGAGACGGGCGGCTTCACCGAGTTCGTCACCCTGCCCTTCGTGCACACCAACGCCCCCGTCTACCTGGCCGGCATCGCCCGGCCCGGCCCCACGGTCCGCGACAACCGCGCGGTCACCGCGATGGCCCGGCTGCTGCTCCACCCGCACATCCCCAACATCCAGACGAGCTGGGTGAAGCTCGGCGCGGAGGGCGCGGCCGAGATGCTCCGCTCCGGCGCGAACGACCTCGGCGGCACGCTGATGGAGGAGACCATCTCCCGGATGGCGGGCTCCTCGTACGGCTCGTACAAGTCCGTGAAGGACCTGGTCGCCGTGGCCGAGGCGGCCGGCCGCCCGGCGAAGCCGCGCACCACGCTCTACGGGGAGGTCCCCGAGGAGCGCCGGCGCGCGGCGGAGGCCTCCGACGGCCACCTGCCGGAACTGCTGCCGGTGCTGGACTGAGCGGCGGACGGGCGCCCGGCGGCGGCAGGCGGGAGAGCGGCGGAGGACCGGGTCCGCGGGGCCGCGCGAGCGGGGGCCGCCTCCGGCCGGGACGAGCGAGCCCGGACGCGGGCCGAAGGGCTCGGAGGGGGCGAAGCCGGGGGCTCGGAGGGACGGACGGACGGGCCCGGAGGGGGCGGGCCGAGGGGGCTCGGAGGGGACGGGCGGACGGGCCTGGAGGGGACAGGACGGAGGCTCGGAGGGGACGGGCCGAAGGGGTCCGGAAACGGGCAGTAGGATGATCCGACCTCCGGTTTCGGGGGCCGGAACTCCGCCGACCGAGGAGATGCGTACCGTTGCCTGCCCGTCTTCCCTCGTGGGCCTGGGTGACCGGGCTGACCGCGGGTGCGCTGGCCGTGGTGGCCGTCCTCGCGGTGCAGGCGGACCAGGGCCCCAAGCCGAGGCCCGCCGCCGCCACGAGCGCCCCCAGCGCGTCCGCGACGGCCGACGACCCGAAGCCGTCCGCCTCCCCGAAGGAGAAGAACCCGGAGGCCGTACCGGCCGACTCCGGCACCGGACGCCGCGTCGTCTACTCCCTCGGCCTGAAGCGCGTGTGGCTGGTCGACGCCAGTGACGCCGCCCGCCGCACCTTCCCCGTCTGGCCGGGAACGGTCGACCCGAAGCCCGGCAGCTACACGATCGGCACCCGCACCGAGGCCACCACCGGCAGCGACGGGGTCCAGGTCGAGCACATCATGTACTTCGCCGCCCAGGCAGGCGTCTCCATAGCGTTCTCCAACGCCGTCGACGGCTCGTCCCCGCCGCCCGCGGAGCCGGGTGCCAAGACCGGCGGCATCCGCGTCGCCAAGGAGGACGGCACCGCCCTGTGGGCCTTCGGCACGGCCGGGACCACCGTACGGGTGGTCGAGTAGCCGCACGGCACCGGCAGCACGCCGTAGCGTCACGCAGCCGCACTTCCGCACGTCGGTAGCTCGGTACTTCCGTAGCTCGGTACCTCCGTAATTCGGTACCTCCGTAGCTCGGTACTTCCGCAACTCCGTACTCCGGTGCCTCCGCCCTGCCGCACCGCCGCGTCCGTCCGCGCTCCCGCTGTCGCCCCGGCAGGCCGCGGCGGCGGCCCGCCCGGCCCGCCGCAAACCGGCCGGACGGGCACAGCCGCGACCACTCGGGCCAGCCGGGCCATACCGTTCCGCGCCCGCGAGCCGCCCGTCCCCGTTCGATTACAGTGCTGGCGTCGTACGTGTGCACGGTGTCCTGGGAGGTCTGGGTGGGTGCGACGACCGGGCCCGTGTGGGGGCGCCGCGAACAGCAGGACTTCCGCAGCCGGGTGCGCGGAACCCTGCTCGGCGTGGCCCTCGGCGACGCGCTGGGCGCGCCCGTGGCGACCCTCACCACCGACGCCATCCGCGAGGCGCACGGTGCCGCCGGGGTCGTCGACCTCGGTACCGCCTACGGCCGCCGCGGCGCCGTCACCCACCTCACGCAGCTCACCCTGTTCTCCGTGGACGGGCTGATCCGCGCCCAGGTGCGCCGCGACACCGGTGCCTGGCACCCGCCCACCGACCTGCACCGGGCGTACCTGCGCTGGGCCACCACGCAGCGCGACTGGGGCCCCGACGAGCGCCGCAAGGACGACGGCTGGCTGGCCCGCGAGGAATGGCTCTACGCCCGCCGGGACCCCGCCCGGGCCCTGCTGCTGGGCCTCGGCGACGACACCATGGGCACCCCCGAGGCGCCCAAGAACCCCGGCGATCCCGGCCCGGAGGCCGCCGCCCGGTCCGCGCCCTTCGGGCTGCTCGTCGGCTGGGAGCCGAACCTGGTCGCCCAGCTCGCCGTCGAGTGCGCGGCGCAGACCCACGGCCACCCCGACGCCTGCCTCGCCGCGGGCGCGTACGCGGTGACCGTGCACGCGCTGGCCCGGGGCGAGAACCCGGACGCGGCCGTGCAGAGCGCCCTCGCCCTGCTGTCGGCCCTGCCCGGCCACGCCACCGTCACGGACGCCCTCCAGCAGGCCCTGGGCGCGGTCCGGCAGGGCATGCCCACCCCGGAGCGCGTCTCCCGGCTGAGCGGCACCGGCACGGCGGCGGAACTGGTCGCCGCCGCCGTCTACTGCGCCCTGGTCGCCGAGGACGTGCGCCACGGCCTGTGCCTCGCCGTCAACCAGGACGGGCCCAGCGCCGTCACGGGGGCCCTCACCGGCGGACTGCTGGGCGCCCTGCACGGCGAGACGGCCCTGCCCCCGGCCTGGCTCGCCGAGCTGGAGGGCCGCCCCACGGTCCTGGAACTCGCCGACGACTTCGCCATGGAGATGACCCAGGGCGCCGCCCTGCACAGCCCCACCGTCTCCTCCGCCGCCTGGCTGGCCCGCTACCCGCGGGCGGTCTGAGCGCCGTGAACCGGCCGGGCGGGCCGGACGGGCCGGGCTGGGCGGGCTGGATGGCCGGGTTGGGCGGGCCGGGCGGGCCGGACGGACCGGGCTGGACGGGCCGGGCGGGACCGGAGGGCACCTGGGAGTGGCCGGGGGACCGCCCGGTCGGTGCCGGTCAGCGCAGTTCCTCCGGGCACGGCGTCCCCCGCGACCACTTGTACGGCGCCGCCAGCCGGTAGGTGCCGGGCTCCGGTGCCAGCAGCACCGTCCACACGTCGCCGTTGGCGTCCTCCTCCGTTTCCATCAGGCAGCCGTTGACGTTCTCGTACGTCGCCGGCTCGCCCTCCGGACGGTTCTCGGACTCCTCGGTCTCCCGGGGCGGCTCCAGCGCCGTGCCCTCGGCGTCGACCAGACTCAGCCACGGCGAGTGCGGGACGCGGATGAGCACCCGCCCCGCCTTCTCCACCCGGATCGTCATCGCGCCCTGCTCGGCCCGCTCGACGACCGCGTCCGGCCCGGCCAGCGGGGTCGGGTCCACCACCTCGAACAGCTGCCAGTTCGCGTCGCCCCACACCTGCGTCAGGTAGGGCAGCCCGCGCTGCACCAGCTCCCGCTCCCGCTCGCCGCCGTCCCCGTCCGGCTTGTCCTTGGGCAGCACCACGTAGTGCACGGCCCAGCGCTTCAGCCACTCGTGGTAGTTCGCCGAGTTGAGGGTGTCGTCGTAGAACAGCGGGTTGCGCTCCATGTCGGCCTGCCGGTTCCAGCCCCGCGCCAGGTTGACGTACGGGGCGAGCGCGGACGCCTCGCGGTGCGAACGGGCCGGGACGACCTCCACCCGGCCGCGCTCGGCGCCGACCTCCTGCAACTCGTTCACCAGCGGGGCCAGCTCCCGCGCCCAGGACGCCGCCGGGGTGGTGTTCACGACGTCGTCGACCGACTTGAACCCGATCCACACCGTGAAGCCGACGAACGCGATGACGATGGCGTACCACTTGCGGCTCCGGGGCACCGCGAACGGCAGCGCCGCCACCAGCACCACGCCCGCGAACAGCATCGCCAGCCGCGTCATGTTGGACCCGATCTGCGAACTGATCAGCCAGACCAGCACCACGCCCAGCCCGTAGACCCCGGCCGTGATCCGCACCGTCCGCCACTCCCGGGGCACCAGGAACACCACCAGGAGCGAGTAGAGCAGCGGCAGGACCACCGAGCCGAACCCCATCGGCTGGGTGCCGGAGAACGGGAACAGCCAGGCCGACAGCGCCACCACCGCGGTCGGCGCCAGCCCCAGCGCCCACGCCCCCGGCCGGCGCTTCTGCAGGAACAGCGCCACCGCCACCAGCCCCACGAACAGACCCGCCACCGGCGACGCCATGGTCGCCAGCGCCGCCAGCGGTGCCGCGCACAGCGCCTTGGCCCAGCGTTTGTAGCGCCAGCGGTACGGCCAGCAGAAGACGACGGCGACCGCGCCCAGCGCGAACATCGTGCCCAGGCCGTACGTGACCCGCCCCGAGGCCGCGTTGCACAGCAGCGCGAACACCCCGGCCAGCGCCGCCCACAGGGGGTTGCGCACGCTCCTGCTGCGCATC
This sequence comes from Streptomyces sp. NPDC029526, assembly GCF_040637405.1. Classification (NCBI taxonomy): domain Bacteria; kingdom Bacillati; phylum Actinomycetota; class Actinomycetes; order Kitasatosporales; family Streptomycetaceae; genus Streptomyces; species Streptomyces sp. NPDC029526. The sequence goes on along the minus strand of NZ_JBEZWE010000014.1, from coordinate 58,402 downwards.
AGCACCAGCGTCAGCAGGCCCGCCGACACGGTCCCCGCGATCATCATCGTCGTCCGCACCCCGAGGAGGGACATCAGATACGGGGACACCACGCTGTACGACACCGGGTGCATGCCGCCGTACCAGGCCAGGTTGTACGCCTGGTCCGGATGACGGCCGACGAACTCGGCCCAGGCGTCCTGGGCCGCGAGGTCGCCGCCGCTGTTGGCGAAGGTGAAGAACCAGACGATGTGCAGCACCCCGGCGAGCCCCGTGACGGACAGCACCGGATGCCGCAGCATCCGCGCCCGCACGGCCCGCACCGGACGCGGCAGACGGGAGCCGTCGGGGTGTGCGGGAGGGGAAGCCGGGGTCGGGTCGGGGTCGGGGTCGGGGTTCAGGTCCGGGTCGGGGCCCGGGTCCGGGTCCGGGTCGGGTTCCGGGTTCAGGTCCGCAGCGGCGGAGGTGCCGGTGGCGGAGGGGGCGGTGGCCGAGGTGCCGGTGGCGGAAGGGGCCGAGGGGCCGGTCTCAGGCCCGGGGGCGCGGCCCGGGGCGTCGTCGGCCGGAACACCGGGTTCGGTCCCGGTACCGGTCCCACGCCCGGGGGCGGGCCGGCCCGCCGGGCGGTGAGGTGGTCCGGGCGCGGGTATTCGCGCACCCGAGGCCGGGCTCGGATCGGCGTCGTCGGCGCGTGTCGGCTCCGCAGTGGCCACCTGTAGGCACTCCCCGTGTCCCGTCTTCTGTTCGCGGCAGTGTCCCGTCCGACGTGGTGTCCACCACCGTGCTCCGGGAACCGGCGACCTGCCCGATTCGTGACGCTAGCACGCACCCCGCCGGCCGTCCCCCGCGGTGGAGGACGGCCGGCGGACGGGGCGAGCCCGCGTCCCGCCGTCGGCCGGGCCGATCAGGCGAGACGCGTCAGCTTGGCGGTGAAACCGGGCTCCACGAGATCCTCCTGGAGGGCGACCGGCACCTTGACGGCACTGCTCGTGCCGTCCCCCACGGTCAGCGAGCCGACCTTGGTCCCCGCCTTCGCCTGGTGCGGCACCTCGTCGGCGGCGAACGTCAGCTCCACCGACAGCCCGGCCCAGCCCACGGCCTTCACGTCCTCGGTCACCGCGACCGGCGTACGGCCGCCGAGCCCGTCGTCCACGTACCCGACGACCTCGCCCTTCTTCAGGATGGTCGCCGACTCCAGCACGCCCTGCGCGGCCCGGATCAGCTCGTCGCCCGCGGTCAGCGCCGCGCTCAGGATGGTGTTGTCCTTCCCCCCGGCGGGCTGCCGGACCACCGCGCCCACGATGGTGCGCATCTCGCCGTCGACGTCCTTCTTCGCCGCGAACAGCAGGTTGCCGAGGGCGGAGGTGGTGGTGCCGGTCTTGATGCCGACGACGTTGTTGTGGCCCACCAGCTGGTTCCAGTTGGAGTGGTTGACCCCCTTGTAGTCGTCGTACGACATCATCGCCGCCACCTCGCGGAAGGCGGGCTGCTTCATCGCGGCCTTGCCCAGCTTCACCTGGTCCACGGCAGTGGAGACGGTCGTGTTGTTCAGGCCCGAGGGGTCGGTGTACGTCGTGTTGGTCATGCCGAGGTCCTCGGCGGCGGCGTTCATCTTGTCCACGAACGCCTTCTCCGAGCCCGCGTCCCACCGTGCGAGCAGACGCGCCACGTTGTTCGCGGACGCGATCAGGATGCTCTCCAACGCCTCCCGCTGGGAGATCTCGTCCCCGGCGGTGACGTCGACGGTGGACTCCTGTCCGGCGTCGGACTGCTTCTCCGCCGCGTCGTCGATCTTGATCATCGGGCCCTGCGCGCCGCTCTTGAGCGGGTGGTCGCGCAGGATCACGTACGCCGTCATGACCTTGGCGACACTGGCGATCGGCACCGGCTTCTGCTCACCGGAGGACCCGAACGAGCCGATGCCCTGCACGTCCAGCGCCGCCTGTCCGTCGGCCGGCCAGGGGATGTCGACCTTGCCGCCCTCGAAGGTGAAGTCGTCCTTCGCGGTCAGTGCGAGCGTCGGCTCGGGCAGCGGACGCATGTTCTGTACGACTGCGAACGCGATCACCAGCAGCAGGACCAGCGGCGTCCAGATCTTCACCCGCCGCACGGCGGTCCGCAGCGGCGTCTCCGGCGGTGGCGGGGTGTTGGTCAGCTCGGCCAGCAGGTCCAGCGGCGGCTTCGGCGGCAGCGGCTGCTGCGTGGTCCGCTCCGGGCCCACCTGCGGGAGCGTGGACGTGGGCTCGGAGGGCGCCGCGGCCGGCGTCACGGTCCGCAGGGCGGTCGTGGCGTCCGTGACGGGCGGCTTGCGGGTGCTGGGGTCGTCGAGCGGCTTGAGCGCGACGAACTTGCTGGTGCGCTCCGCCGGGGATTCGGCGGAAGGGTCGGCGGGGGACGCGTCGGACGCGTTCTCCTGGCCGGCGGCGCGGTCCCCGTCCCGGCCGCCCTTCTCGTCCTTCTCACCCTCCGGGACCTGCCCGGCTCCGGCGGTCTTACCGGCCTTGTCGGCCTTACCGGCCTCGCCGGGCTTGCCGTCTCCGTCGTCCTCGGCGGGCGCGGTGGCCGCGTCGCCCAGCTTGAGCATGGTGGTGGGCTGGTCGACGCGGGGCGTGGAGCGCCGAGGCGTACGGAACACGGCCGTGGGCTGATCGACGGGACGTGAGGTCTCACGACCGGTGTCCTCGGACGCGGTGCGCTCTTCGCCGGCGGGCACATCGTCGCCCTTGCCGCCGTCGCCCTGGGTGCCGTCGGTCTTGCCGCCGTCGCCCTTGCTGCCGTCGGCCTTGCCGCTGTCGGCAGCTCCGCCGCCGGGCATCGTCGGCGCGACATCGCTGTCACCGGTCGCCGCTTCGCGGGTGTCGGCGTCCGCCTCGGCGTCGGTCTCGGCGTCGGTCTCGCCCTCGGCCTCGGCGGTCTTCTCGGGCGTGGAGGCCGTGGAAGCGGTTGTGGCAGCCTCCGGGGCGTCCTCGGGGGACGAGACCTCGTCGGCGTGGGTCTCGTCGGCGGCAGCGCCGTCCAGGGGCTTCTGGGGCTCGGGGGACTCCGTCGCCGGGGAGCGCTCCGAGGTCGTCGAGGGCTTTTCCTGTGCCGAGGCGCCGGTGCCGGTGCCCGCGGCGTGCGCGGTGTCCGCGATGGCTGCCTCACCCGTGGTGCCCGCAGTGTCCGTGTCGTCCGCTTCGGTGTCGGTGTCCGCAGGGGATGCGGCCTCGCCGTCGGCCGAGACCTCCGAAGCTCCGGCGGTTCCGGCGGTCCGGCCGTCGGCCTCGTCGTCGCCCTCGGAAGAGGCGCCGCTCCCGGAGGTCTCCTGGTCCTGGTTCTGGTCCTGGTCCGCCGTGCGCACCCACGCGGCCACGGCCTCGCGCAGCCGGTCGTCACCGGCCGCGGCGGAGTCGTCCCGTTCGTCGGCGCCGCTGTCGCTGCCGTCGCTGCCGTCGCGGTCACGCGTGTCGCCGGCGTCGTCCGCGTCCTCGGGGGAGTCCCGGTGGGCGGTGGAGTCCTCGACATCCGCCGCCGGCTCCTCGTCCTCCTCGTCCCGCGCCTCGCCCACCGACAGCACGCGGGTGGCCGTGTCGACCCCGCCCCGTGCCGACGAGCCCGACGAGCCAGACGCGTTCGACGCGTTCGACGAACCCGATGCGCCCGACCCCTCGGCGGAGGTGCCGGACGCGGACGACGAGGGCTCCCGCGTCATTGCCAGCCGGGGGTCGCGCTTCTCGGCGGAACCGTCCGCCTCACTCCTGGCCTCGGGAACCGGACCCGCGCTCCCCGGCGTCGGTTCTTCCGACGACGCACGCTGCTTCGACCTGTCGGGGGACTCGCCCGCCACCGATGCCTCCTCCATGTGCCGCACGCCGTGCGTGCGCCAACCGAACCGTGAACCGCCGCCCGCGACAGCGCTCCACCGTGCTGTCCGAACCATGTACCAGTGTCCTGTGTGCGGGCCTGCCCCACGTGGTAGACGAGGACGACATACCTACCGGTTCCCTTACGAACCGGTCACGTGCCCTCGACAGACCAATGTGAGAGGGGTCACCCTGTCAGACATCCACGCGGGGAGGCATGGATGGGCAGGAGCCGCAGAACACTTCCGGAGGAGCTTCTGTTGCTCGCACTGGACCCGACCACGGGTACCACTGCGCAGCCGCAGTCGCTCGACCTCGGTCTGGCCGGAGCACAGCTAGTGGAGCTGGCGCTGGCCGGACGGATAGCCCCAGACGGGGATCGTATCGCCGTGGTGGTACCACGGCCGACTGGAGATCCGACACTGGACAGCGCGTTGGAGTTGCTGCGCAGGCGCGGCGCTCCGGTACGGGCCGTCCACTGGATAGGCGGGCCCCGACTCGGGCTCCGCCAGACGTACCTCTCGCATCTGGAGCGGTGCGGCATGGTGCATGCCGTGGCGGGACAGATGTGCGGGGTGCTGCCGACGACTCGCTACCAGGCGACGGACACCGAGATCAGCCGGGAGATCAGGGCCCGGCTGGACTCCGCGATCCGGACCGGCGTGCCGCCGGACCCGCGGACCGCTGCACTCGCCGCACTGGCGCACGCGGTGGGCCTGGGCAAGCACCTGTACCCGGGGAACGAGGGACGGTCCTCGCGTTCCCGGTTGCGGGACCTGATCCGGCACGACCCCATGGGCGGCCTCGTGGCGCACGCCGTGATGGACGTCCAGAACGGCGTGGCCGCGCAGCCGCGCCGGAGCCCGGCATCGGCGGCCGCACGGCAGCCCGGTGCGGGCGGCAGGGGCACGGCGGAGCCCGCCCGAGGCGTGCCGACCCAACCGCGCCGCGGTTCGATGACCCGCGTGGTGGCCCACTGACGACGCGCGGTGGCCCCTGACGAACGGACGAACGGCGTCCCCGGACGCAGGGGCCACTCCGGCCACTCGGCCACGTCTCACGCGTACGTACGAGCCGTCCACGGCACCCAGGGTTCTCCGGGCACGAACGGCAGGCACAGGCACCGGGCGTCGGCTGCTCCGGGGCGCGGCCGACGGCCGCCACCGCGCCGCGCGCCGCCCGTGTGTCTGTCGGCGTCCGTCAGCGTCCGTCAGCGTCCGTCGTGTCCGTCCGCGGCCGTCGCAGACCCGGTCACGGGAGCCGCTGTCCGGGTGGGCGGAGAGGGCGAGGGCCCCTTCCGCCCGTCCGGCGTGCCGGAAACCGGCCCGCGGGCCGTGTCGAACACGCCGTCACCCGACGCCCGGTGCGGCACCCCTATGGAGGAGTGAGGGTGTGGAGCCGTCGCACATCCGCCCGTTTCCCAGCGGCGGGAAGCACCTTGGTGGCAATCTGCTGAACAGCAGATACGCATAGTGGCAAGTACGAGCAAGTACGAGGCACACAGCCGGAGGTGCACGTCCCGTGGCGTCCAATGTCAATCCCACCGTCAGGCGACGCCGGCTGGGCCAGGAGTTGCGCAGGCTCCGCGAGCTCAAGGGCATGACGGCGGAGGAGGTGGCCGAGCGGCTGCTGGTGTCGCAGTCGAAGATCAGCCGCCTGGAGAACGGCCGACGCAGCATCAGCCAGCGCGACGTCCGCGATCTGTGCGGGGTCTACGAGGTGGAGGACCAGCGCATCGTCGAGTCGCTGATGCAGATGGCCAAGGACTCCCGCCAGCAGGGCTGGTGGCACGCCTTCGGTGACATCCCGTACAGCGTCTACATCGGCCTGGAGACGGACGCCGAGTCGCTGCGCGTCTACGAACCGCAGATCATCACCGGTCTGTTGCAGACCCGCGCCTACGCGGAGGCGATCGTCCAGGGCGGTTCGCCCGAGTCCACCGAGCAGGAGAACGACAAGCGGGTGGAGGTGCGCCTGCGCCGGCAGAGCCGCATCACCGCCGACGTGGAGCCGCTGCGGCTGTGGGTGGTGCTCGACGAGGCGTCGCTGCACCGGGTCGTCGGCAGCCGCCAGATCATGCGGGAACAGCTGGAGCACGTCATGGAGTTGAGTCAGCTGCCGCACGTCACCGTGCAGGTGCTCCCCTTCGAGGTCGGCGCGCACGCGGGCATCAACGGCCAGTACTCCATCCTGGAGTTCGCCGACGCGGCCGACTCGAGCGTGGTCTACATCGAGGGCGTGACGAGCGACCTCTACCTGGAGAAGCCGCACGACGTGCAGAAGTACACCGTGATGTACGAGCACCTGCGGGCCCAGTCGCTGAACGTCGAGCAGTCCCGTCAGCTGGTGGAACGCGTCGCCAAGGAGTACGCCCGCTGAGCGCCTGGTGAGTGTCCGCCGGGCGCCCGGACGGGGGCGGAGCGGGCCACCAGGCGGGCGCGAGCCCGGTGTTGGGCAGCAGCCGAGCTGTGGTCGGGCCGGTGCCGAGCCGACGCTGAGCCGGTGTCGGGGCCGAGGCCGGGCCGGTGCCGGGCCGGTGCCGAGCAGATGGTGAGCCGGTGCCGGGAAGCGGCGGGGCGGAATCATACATGCCTGACCTCCCTGCCTGTCCTGCTCCTCCGGAATATGCCATCCGGTCGAGTGAACGGCTGCTCCGAAAGAGGATGGTGGCGAGTAGCGTCGATCACGCCAATCAGCACCACGGGTTGGCGCAATCCGTTCTGCGGGTCCATGCCGGAACGCGCAGGCCGGTGACAGCAACTCAGCAACTGGCTACGGAGCGATCATGGCTATTCGTCTGGGCGCCACGGAAGCGTGGAAGACGTCCTCCTACACCAACAACAACGGTGCCTGCGTGATGGTGCGGTCCACCACCGAGGCGGCGCTGGAACTCGGGGACACCAAGATCCCCGAGGGCCCGAAGCTGGCCTTCCCGGCGGACGCGTGGAGCGCCTTCGTCGCCTCGGTGAAGCCCTGACCGGTCACCGGAGTCACCGTCACAGGAGCCGCCGGCCTCTGCGGAGGCACCGGAAGCCCCGGTGACAGCACCGGAGTGCGGCGCCCGCGGTACCAGGCCCGCACGCACCCTCACCACGGGTACGCACCCGACCGTCGTACCCGGCGCCGGCGGTGCACCCGGCACCACCACGACCGGCACCGCCCGTCTCCACCGGTACCGATCGCGTCCGGGCGGCGTCACCGGTGCACGGAGCCCTCTCGTCGAGTCCGCCGTCCTTGCCGAGAGGGCCCGGCCCGTCACCGGACGCCGTTGGCCGACGTCCGTGACCGGGCCGGGCCCGCCGCTCAGCGGCCCGTCACCGGAAAGGCGACGTCACACACCGGATCCTGCGGACCGGCCGCGTCCCAGTCCGCGAAGTACACCTCCCTGCACGGCCCCGAGGCCGACAGCCCCTCGGCCGCCATCCACTCCTCCACCGCCTCGAACGCGGCCAGGATCTGCGGGTGCGCCACCTGCGCCTTGGTGACCCGGGTCCGGGCGAGCCGGTGGGCGGGCTCCACCCGCACCCGTGCCCCGCGGGCCGCACCGGCGCCCTGCGCCCACCGGCGGGCCGCTGCCTCGTCGGAGACCGGCACGCACGCCTCGGCGGGGCCGTCGCTCTCCGCCGACACCTCGGCGTGATACGCGACGAACGGGGCGCCGGTCACGCCCCCGCAGTCGCCGGCCGCCTCCACCAGCCGGTCCAGCGAGGCACCGATCCACGCCGGCAGCTCGTCCGCCAGCGTGTGCCGCGTCTCGGTGATCAGTACCTGCTCGGGCACGTCCACCGTGTCGACCACGAACTTCCCGTACATCTCGGAGCTCCTTCCGGACAAACGTCCACGGAGGTACTCGGCGAGAGTCCGCTGACCGGCGACCCGCGTCTCGACATCCGCCCAGTAGGCGGCGAGCCGGTCGGCCGCCCGTGCACCGTCGCCCGCGTCGACGACCTCGGCGATCCGCGCCAGCGGCATGTCGAGCTGACGCAGCAGCGCCACCAGCCGGGCCCGCTCCACCTGCCCGGCCCGGTAGTACCGGTAACCGGTCAGGTCGTCGACCCGCGCCGGGGGCAGCAGCCCCAGCCGGTCGTACAGGCGCAGCGCCTTGGCCGACAGCCGTGCCCGGGCCGCGAACGCCCCGATGCTCAGCAGGTCCTCGTCCACCGGTTCCCTCCGTCACCGGACGGTCCGTCCGCCCGGCACCACACACGCTGTGGCCTGCCCCAGGGGCAAGGTCAACGCGGCCCGGAAGGACACCCGCGGGGCGCCGGCCGCCCGCCCGGGCCCAGGGGTTACCGGTGGCCAGGCGCCCGGGTGTCACCAGCGCTTGGGCGCCTGACCACCTGGGCGCCTCTCACGTCGGCACGGACGGCCCGGTCGGGCCGCCCCTGGCTCGGGCGGCCTGGCTCGGTCGGCCTGGCTCGGTTCGGCACGCCCGGCCCGGCCGAGGCATGGACCGGCCTGGCTCGGCGTGGACCGGTCCGGCTCGGCTCGGTACGGCATGAACCGTCCCGGCTCGGCCATGCACCGGCGGTCACCTCGTCGTCGGCGAACCACTGTCGGTGAACCACCGTCGTCGGCGAACCACTGTCGGTGAACCACCGTCGTCGAGGAACAACGTCGTAGGGGGACACCACCGTCGGGCGGAGCACCTGCCGCTGTGCGGTGGCGATGGCGGTGGCGCTGGCCCGTGGGTCATCGGGCGGTTGTCGGCGGGAGCCGTTCCCGTCGTCGGTCACCTCCTCGCGGTCACGCGAGGGCGCCCTCCACCGCCGCCACGACCTCCGCCGACTCCGGCTCGGTCTGCGGCGAGAACCGGGCGACGACCTTGCCGTCCCGGCCGATCAGGAACTTCTCGAAGTTCCAGCGGATGTCGCCACTGTGGCCCTCGGCGTCGGCGAAGCCGACCAGCCGCTCGTACAGGGGGTGCCGTCCCTCCCCGTTGACCTCGACCTTCTCCGTCATCGGGAAGGTCACCCCGTAGGTGGCCGAGCAGAACTCCGCGATCTCCTCGGCAGTGCCGGGCTCCTGCCCGAGGAACTGGTTGCAGGGCACCCCGAGCACGGTGAAGCCCTGCCCGGCGAACCGCTCCTGCAGCCGCTCCAGCCCGGCGTACTGCGGGGTCAGCCCGCACTTGGAAGCCACGTTCACCACCAGCACGGCCTGCCCGCTGTACTGCGTCAGCGCGGCGGAGCCGCCGTTCAGCGCGTCGATCTCCACGTCGAGGGGGGAGCTGCCGTTCGTCGATTCAGTCGTCATGCCCGGATGCTAGCCCCGGCCGCCGACACCCGACGCCCCGGCACCGACCGCCCGGGACGCTCCCGGACGCGCCCTGTCTCTCACGGCCCCTTCACGGACCTGTCGGTCCGGGCGAGCCAGGCCCACCGGGTCAGTGCCCCGAGGATCAGTGACACGAGGACGGCGCCCCCGTCGATGACGTGCGGCAGTCCGGGGAAGAACCCGAAGAACACGAGCCCGGCCACCAGCCCGACAAGGAACGGGATGACCCCGCTCCGCCGTCGGCGCACACCTCGTGCGGACCGGGTCCCGGTCTCCCGCTCCTGCTGTTCGTTCATGCCGGCTCACTTCATGACGGGGGTGACGTGCACCGACACCTCACACCGCAATGCGTTCCACGTGCACCGCGAGACGGGCACACACAACGGCTCAACGAGCTGGCACCACCGGGGCAACGTCCGACAGGCCACCGACCGCGGCGGAACGCGGAGCGCGGGGCGGGTGGCGCACGGCGGGTGGCGCGAGGGCGAGCGGCCCCGGGCCTGGCGCCCGCCCCTACCTGTCAGAGCGGCGTCCCGGTGCACGATCGGTGGGCTCGGACCGGACGGAGTGTCCGCGGCGGAGGGAGCGTCAGTACGGAAAGATGCGGCCGTCCCCCACCGGTGTGCCCGTACCGGACAGATACGACCGTGCCCGACCGGCGGGCCCGTACCGGACCGCGGCGCTCACCTGCGGAAGTCAGTCCGTTTCCACCAGGTCCTCCGGCGGGTCCCCGCCCTCCAGCAGGCGTTCGGCGATGTCGTCGGCCCATTCCTGGGCCCAGCGCCGGATCTCGTCCGCCGTCGGCTGGTCGATGCCGTGGGCGCGGAACTCGGCGTCGTCGAGCCAGTCCGTGCCGGTGAGGCGCGACTGGAGGTCGACGAGGTCGAACGTGTCGGGGGCGTGGCGGCGCCCCAGCTCCTCCAGGTCCGGTCGGCTCCACCGCCGGGCGGCGGCGTGCACGTCGATGAGGTCGCGCGGCAGGCCCCGGCCCGCCAGCGCACGCACCGTCGTGCCGACGAGGTCCTCCAGGGACAGTGTGGGCCCCGCCGCCGTCTCCACGGGTGGCCGCCACAGCGCTTCCTTGCGGAGGTCGGCCCGGCACTCCGTGCCGGTGGCGGGGTCCCCGGCGAGCAGGCGGGCGCCGAGGGGGTCGGCCTCCACCACGGTGACCGTCCAGCCGCGCTCCTCCAGCCCGGCCCGCACCCCGGCCACGATCTCCGGCATCCCGGCCGGGTGCTCGGTCGCCACGTCGACGCCCTCGGTGAGGCGGTCCACCAGCCCGTGCGCCCGCACCGCGTCCCCGCCGGCCAGGACCAGCGCGTACGGTGCCCCGACCGCCAGGACATCGGCGCGCAGCCGCTCGTGCACGGGGTTCGTCCTGACTACCGGAGAGGCCATGGCCCGATTATCGTCCGCCCCCGCCGACCGGATCGGGCGGCGGGGGCGGACGGGTGAGCAACGGTGCGGGTGCCCCGGACTACGGCTTGCGCGCCACTCCGCAGAAGGCGTCGACGGCCTTGTTGTCCTCCTCGGCGCCGTCGGCCTCGGGCCGCCACTCCGGGACCCGCACGACGCCCGGCTCCACCAGTTCCAGCCCGTCGAACAGTCCGGTGATCTCCTCGACGCTGCGCACGTGGTACGGCACCGCACCGCTGGCGTTGTAGGCGTTGGAGGCCGCGATCATGCCCTCGCTGGTCGCGGTGCTGTCGGAGATCACCAGGTGGCTGCCCGAGGCAAGCCCTGCCACGAGGCGCTGGACGAGACCCCGTGCCTGCTCGTAGTCCGGGACGTGGCCCAGCGTGTTGAGGATCATCAGGCCGACCGGCTGGGACAGGTCCAGCGTCTCGCCGGCGGCCCGCAGCACCGACTCGGGGTCGTAGAGGTCGGCGTCCAGGTACGCGGTACGGCCCTCGGGGGTACTGGTCAGCAGGGCGTTGGCGTGGGCGAGGACGATCGGGTCGTTGTCGACGTAGACGATCCGCGCGTCGGGCGCGGCCCGCTGCGCCACCTCGTGGGTGTTGTTGGCCGTCGGCAGCCCTGTACCGATGTCCAGGAACTGCCGCACACCCTGCTCGGCGACCAGATGACGGACGGCGCGCCCGAGGAACAGCCGGCTGGAGTGCGCGACGTCGACCAGTCCCGGGAAGATCTCCTTGATCTGTTCCCCGATCTGCCGGTCGACCTTGTAGTTGTCCTTGCCGCCGACGAAGTAGTTCCAGAAGCGGGCCGAGTGCGGCCTGCTGGTATCGATCCGGGCACGCGTCCCGAAACCGTCACTGTCCTGGGCGATGTCCTTCGACACGGCTGAGCCTCCTGCACGGTGAGCTAACAGTGCGACCAACCTACGTCAAAGTGGCTGGTTCGAGGCGCAGTTGAGTGCACCCCACGGCTCCTCGCACGGAGCGGTGCGCCCGGGCGGGGCCGGCAGTGCCGCGGGACGACGCCAGCGGGACGGAGGAGGGGCCGGAGGGGCAGGAGCAGGAGGGACGCGGGGGACTGAGCGGGCGACGGGTGCGGCACAGTCGTGGTCGCTGCCCTCGAGCGCGGGGCCGCACCGGGAACCACGCACCGAGGTGCACACGCCGAGGCGCACACACTGCTGGCGCTCGCCGAGGGTCCCGCATGGGCGGGCCCGCATCGGCAGGCAGGCGTCGGCAGCCACCAGGCACGCCTCAGGAGGCGCGAGGCAGGTCCGGGCACGACACGCCTCAGGAGGCGCGAGGCAGGCGTCAGGGGACGCTTGACGAGGCTCTGCGCTGGAGCGCTTGCCGCAGGCGGGTGGCCGTCGATGGTCGTCTCGTCGTCGTCCGCCTTGGCGAGGTCCGCCTCGTCGACGTCCGTCATGTGGACGTTCGCTTCTGTCCACGTACGCCCGGCGTCGATGCCCGGGCCGGACGCGCTACGACCCGGCCGAGGCCACGGGCGGGGCGCCACGGACCTGAGGCGGGCGTGGTGCGGGGGCGTCGGGCGTTCCGGCCTGGTCGCGGTCGCGTCGCCCGGCTCGTCCGGTTGCCTCAGGAGCCGTTACGGCCCTGGCGGCCCTGCCGTCCCTGCCCGCCGTGTCGATCGCTGCGGTTGCCCCGGTTACCCCGGCTGCCCCGGCCGCTCCTGTCGCCGCGGTCGCCGCGGTCGCTCCGACCGCTTCGGCCGTCCTTGGGCCGCCCGCGGGACTGGCCGGCGGACTGCGGGCGGGTCGAGACGGGGGGCGTCACGTCCTCGTCCTCCGGGAAGTCCACCAGGTCTTCCCCTTCCGGGAAGTCCGGCAGATCCGGTGCCTGGAAGGGGTCCGTCGCCGGAGCCGGCAGGGTCGTGGCGGCGTTGCGGGGCGTCCCCTCCGGGTTGGAGAAGAGCAGGGTCGAGTCGATGAAGGGTCTCCCATTCGGTGCGGGCCCGCTACGCGGACCCGGTGTGCCGTGACCGGGCACAGCGGTGACGCCGCCCGGCGGTGTGGATCCGGACGCGGCGGGGCGGTTCGGCCGCCCTGGTCGGACGCGCTACAGCTTGGTCATCTTGTGGTACGGGCTCAGGATCCGCTCCTGTCGCGAGCCGAAATCCACGAGCGCCGCGATGCCGTCCTCGATCCCGAGGACGCGGCCGAGACCGTACATGTCGTGCGTGACCTGGTCGCCCACCGTGAACTCCTTGGGCGGCGGCGCGACCGGCGCCTTGAAGGGGCTGGTGGGCAGATATCGCTTCGATGCACCTGGCTTAGTCATTGACACCAGTATGCGCCCGGGAACGGCACCATGGTGAGGCCGTTCCGGTTGCTTGTTGGTCACATACCCCGTGACCGCAGCCCCATGCACACCGTCCGTTCTCTTCTTGCCGCCGGACGGCCACGGACGACGGGCCCCGCGCCAAGGTCCGGCCGACGGCCGTTCTCAGCGGCGCAGACGGGTGTTGAGCTGGGCGGCCCGGCGGGTCAGGTGGTCGCGTTCGGCCAGGTCGGTGGCCTTGCGGGCGGCTTCCGCGTAGAGCAGCGCGGCCCTCGGGAGGTCACCGTCCCGCTCGTGGAGGTAGGCCGCCACAGCGGTGTACCGGGGCAGCGCGGCGTCCAGTTCGGCCAGCGCCGCCAGCCCGGCGCGCGGTCCGTCGGCCTCACCGACGGCGACCACGCGATTGAGCCGGGCGACGGGGCTGCCGGTCAGCCGTACGAGTTCGTCGTACCACTCGACGATCTGCACCCAGTCGGTCTCCTCGACGCGGGGCGCGTCCGCGTGGAGCGCGGCGACGGCGGCCTGCGCCTGGTACTCGCCCAGACGGTCGCGGGCCAGGGCCGCCCGGAGGATGCCGATCCCCTCGGCGATCATGCGGGTGTCCCAGCGGCCCCGGTCCTGTTCGGCGAGGGGCACCAGGCTGCCGTCGGGCGCGGTCCGGGCGGCCCGCCGGGCCTGGTGGAGCAGCATGAGGGCGAGGAGCCCCGCCACCTCCGGGTGGTCCACCTGGGCCGCGAGCTGCCGGGTGAGGCGGATCGCCTCGGCCGCGAGGTCGACGTCACCGGAGTAGCCCTCGTTGAACACCAGGTACAGCACCCGCAGCACCGTGGCGACGTCGCCGGGCCGGTCGAACCGCACACCGGACACCGTGCGCTTGGCCCGGCTGATGCGCTGCGCCATCGTCGCCTCGGGCACCAGGTAGGCGCGGGCGATCTGGCGGGTGCTGAGCCCGCCGACGGCCCGCAGCGTGAGCGCCACCGCCGACGACGGGGTCAGTGACGGATGGGCGCACAGGAAGTACAGGTGGAGCGTGTCGTCGGTGGCGGGCACGGGGCCGGGCGCCGGTTCCTCCTCGACGCGGTCCTCGCGCCGGCGGCGGGCGGCATCCGCGCGGGTGGCGTCGAGGAACTTCCGCCAGGCCACCGTCACCAGCCAGCCCTTCGGGTCGCGCGGAGGGCCGGACGGCCACCCGCGCACCGCCTCCGCCAGAGCCTCCTGCACGGCGTCCTCGGCCGCCGCGAAGTCGGCTCCGCGGCGGACGAGGACGGTGAGCACGCCCGGCGTGAGGGTGCGCAGCAGGGCCTCGTCCCACCCGTCCCTCACGTCCCACTCGTCCATGGACGGCGTCACTCCTCGGTGTCTCACTCCGTGTCGCGTACCGCGCGCTCCGTGTCGCGTACCGTGCGCTCCTTGTCGCGTCACTCCGTGATGGTGGGCGGCGCGGTGAGGAACGGGCGCAGCTCCAGCCACTCGTGGAGGGGCTTGCCGCCCGCGCCGGGGGCCGCAGACAGTTCCCCGGCCAGTTCGACGGCGCGCTCGTAGGTGTCGACGTCGATCACCATCCAGCCGGCGATCAGGTCCTTCGTCTCGGGGAACGGTCCGTCGGTGACCGGGGGACGTCCCTCGCCGTCGTACCGGACCCAGGTGCCCTCGGGGGCCAGCGCCTGGCCGTCGACGAACTCCCCGGTCCCTTCCAGCCGGGCCGCGAAGTCGTTCATGTACTGGACGTGCGCCGAGATCTCCTCCGGCGTCCATTGCTCCATGGGCACGTCGTTGGCCGCGGCCGGGGCTCCCCGGTAGTGCTTCAGCAGCAGGTACTTGGCCATGGTCTCTCCTCGTTCCGGTGCGCCCATTGTGGGTCGCGTGGGGCGCGTTCACCCCTGGGACGGAGCGGGCCACGCGTTCTCGACATCCCCGCGGAACTTTTTCCGGTGGCTTCGTCCGGACGCCGCTGTCGGCGGTCGGTCCTCGCCGCGCGGTCGGGCCGAGCGGGGGGACACGGGCGGTCCGGACGGGCCGGGCAGCGAGCGCCGGGCCCGGTGCCAGGCGTCGAACAACCTGGGCGGCCGGTGGAGGAGCGGTACCGCGAGCGTGACGCACGGGCCGAGGAAGCCGAAGACGGCCGATGCGATCAGAGTGACGGAGCTTCCAGTCCACGAGGCGGGTGCCCCTTCCCGCGAGGTCGGACCCATCGGGGCTCCCTTGGCCCGTCCGGCGCCCGTCCGGCGCCCGTCCGGCGCCCGGACGGTGCAGGCGGTGACTCCGGGAGGCCGGGGGGCCGGGAGCGGGGGGCCGGGGCGTCCGAACCGGTCAGGGCCGTGACCGGTGAGGGCCGTGACCGGTGTGGGCGGTGACCGGTGAGGGCTCCCAGGTGCCCGGCACCTGGGAGCCCTCACCGTGTCGGGCGCTCGGTCACAGCGTGAGCAGGGCCCGGTGCGCCATCCCGGCGTCCGTCAGCGGCCGGAGGGCCAGACGGACGAGGGCCAGCGCGTTGTCGTCCCCGGCGATGCGGTTGACGCTCAGTTCGCCGCAGGACCGGCACTGATGGACGAGCATCCACTCACCGTCCGGTCGCGTCGATATGCCCAGGGCCTCCATCCGGCCGCGGCAGTCGGACGCCCGGTCGCCGGGCACCCTGCGGTCGACGTGGAGGCTGACCAGGCAGCTCGGACAGTGGTTGCGATGAGCGGTGCCCGGCGCGTCGCGGGGGACGTCCAGGCGGCAGCCCGCGCAGCGGAAGCCGTCCGATCGGCCCTTGCCCCGGCCCTCCCGCCCGTCCCGGCCGGTCGGCCCCTCCTTGAGGTGCGGGAGGCGCTTGGGCCGTTGCGGGCGGCGTCGGTCGTGTACCGGGGTGCCGGAGTTGGTGCGTCGTGGCATGGTCGTCGTCCCTCTTCCCGCGCCGTCAGAGGGTGCCGAACGCCTCGAGCGGGAACGGCGGCTGGGCGAGCGGCCGTACCGCCATCCGCATCAGGATGAGCTGGTTGTCGTCCGCGCAGACGGCGTTCGAGGTCAGCTCGTCGCAGCGCACGCACCGGTGCACCACGCGCCAGTCGCCGGTGCGCAGCACGGCGATGGCGATCGGTGACATCCGCCCGTGGCACTGGCTCGGCCCGCCCTCGACGTGATCGAGGACGTGGCGGGAGTGCAGGCACGACGGGCAGTGGTTGCGCCGCTGACCGTCGGACGCGGCGACGGACACGGTCAGACCGCACCACGCGCACGCGAAGGTGGAGAGCTTCAGCGTGTTGTGGGCGTCGCCGCGGGTGCCGGCGTCGGTGCGGCCGTCGGTGTTGCCGTAGGGGCGGTCTTCACTGTTGCTGTGAGAGGTGTGAGAGGTGTGGGACACCCGGAGTGCTCCTTGCTGGGAATGGGTCACGACAGCAAGAGCAGGCCGAGCGGCCTCGCCGAGCGGGGACCGCGCACTCAGGACGGCTCGTGGGAGCCGTGGAAACCGTGGGACGGCAGACGTGCGCGGAACCGAGTACGGAGACGCGCCACCGCACGGTCCGACCGGGACGTCGGACGACGACGTCCGGACGACGATGTCGGACGGTTATGCGGTGCGGCGAGGCGCACTCGGCACGAGCCGGGTCATAAAACACCCTTTCCGGGGTCTCCGCGGGACGCGGAACGAAGCGAAGCGAGCAGTCGCAAGCCAACCAAGCCCTCTCGGCGCACGTCAACGCATTTTCGCCCCGCCACCGAGCCACCCGCCGCATCCCGACCGTCCCACTGCCGGGGCCCGGTACCCGTGCCGACCCCCGCCCGGCCTGCTCCGCGTGTCGTGCGCGCGGGCGGCCCCCAGTCGATGTGACCGGAGTCACGTTCGGGGGTCGAGCACTTCTCCTGCCCCGGGGAGTCTTCCCCCCGAGAGCACGCCCGCCGGGCGGCCACCCCCTCTCCTCCGTCCACAGGAAACGAGGCACCCATGACCGACGCCGTGAAGGGCCCCGCCAGCTACTTCCCCGCCATCGAGAAGAAGTACGGCCGCCCTATCGCCGAGTGGAAGGACCTCATCCGTACGTCTCCGCTCACCCGTCACATGGAGCTCGTCACCTGGCTCAAGACGGAACACGGTCTCGGCCACGGCCACGCCAACGCCCTGGTCGCCCACACCCTGGCCGAGGACAGGACCGCGTAACGCCCGCGCGGCCTCCGGTCTCCTCCGGCGTCCTGCCGCCGGCGACCGCCCCTGCCGCACCCGAAGCCGAGGCAGAGCGCGGGGCACGAGGCAGAGCCCGGGGCCGAGGCAGAGCCCGGGGCCGAGGAGGAACCCGGGCGGGGGCCCGCCCGCCCCGGCCCGCCCCGCCCCGCCCCGCCCCGACCCGACCGGATCGGGCACGACATGTCGGGTCCGAGGGCGGCTCCGCTCCCTAGCGTGGTGATCGTCACGAGGAAGGACACCACCGTGCTGGACCGTCTCAACCAGACCCTGGAGCACATCGAGCACCGGCTCGACCGGCCCGTCGACGTGGCCGAACTGGCCCGGCTGGCGGCGACGTCGGAGTACCACCTGCGCCGGATGTTCTCCGCGCTGGCCGGCATGCCGCTGTCGGAGTACGTACGGCGCCGCAGGCTCACGGTCGCGGGGGCGGAGGTGCTCGCGGGCCGGGAGTCGTTGCTGGACATCGCGGTGCGCTACGGCTACGGCTCGGGCGAGGCGTTCGCCCGGGCGTTCCGGTCCATGCACGGCGTCGGCCCGGGCGAGGCCCGGCGCACCGGCGCCACGCTCGTCTCGCAGCCCCGGCTGTCCTTCCGCCTCACCGTCGAAGGGAGCAGCAGCATGCGCTACCGCGTAGTGGACCGGCCGGACTTCACCGTGGTCGGGCTCAAGGCCCGGGTACCCCTGGTGCACGAGGGAGCCAACCAGGCGATCATCGACTTCGTCCGCGGCATCGACCCGCAGGTGTCGGAGCGCCTGGAGAAACTGTCGGACCAGGAGCCGCGGGGCATCGTGGCGGTCTGCGACGACCTGGACCCGAGTCGTGCCGAGGGCACCGAACTGGACTACTACCACGGGGTGATCACGTCGGCGGACGCCCCGGAGGGCACCACCGCCCTGCCGGTCCCGGCCGGTACCTGGGCCGTCTTCACCACCTCCGGCCCGGCGCCCCGGGCGATCCAGGAGCTGTGGCGGGACGTGTACGCCCAGTGGTTCCCCTCCAACCCGTACCGGGCCCGCCCCGGCCCCGAGATCCTGCGCACCCGCCTGTCCCCGGACGGCACGGAGGCCGACGCCGAACTGTGGCTGCCGGTCGAGCGGGAGCAGAGCTGAAGGGAGGGTGAGCGCGTGACCGCCCCCGGGCGAGCCCGGGTCCGGGGACGGTCGCCGCTCAGCCCGTGCTCCCCCGCCCGAGGACCGGTCGTCCTGCGGGCAGCGCCGCCGTGCTCACGAACGCGTGGCGGTCCCGCACCCCGCGTCGCCCCCCTCCCGCATGCGCGCGTCCATCGACGTGCTCCGGTCGTACGGGTCGACCACCGCGCCGTCACCCGGCGGGGAGGCCGCGCGCTCGGCGCCGAACGGCGGGGTGAGATAACCGGTGAAGGTGTCGCACCCACCGTTGGTGCTGTCCACCTTGTACGAGACGAGGGAGAACGTGCCCGGGTCGATGAACACCTTCTCCGGGTCGTCCCAACTCATCACGACCTCGCGGCGCACGATGGTGCGCACGATCTCGTCGCCCCCGCCGGCGGCGGGCGTGACCGGGTACACGTAGGTGACGTCCGTGGTCACCTCGACCGCACCGCGCTCACCCTCGCCGAAGGTGATCCGCCCCCGTGTCTTGACCACGTCCCCGACGAGCCGGACCTTCGCCCCCTCGAACCGGCTGAACAGCAGCAGCGGATCGTTCTCCCGGCTCGGTGCGCGGAACGCGGCCGTCACGAACTCCTGCACGTCCTTCTGCTGCGGATTGAGCATCGCGATCGCCTCGCGCGGACGCTCTCCGCGCAGCACGTCAGGGTCCAGACTGGAAGCAACCAGGAAGTCCCGGGTCTTCTTCAGCGCCTTCGCGACCTCGCCCTTGCTCATCCAGCCGGTCGCGCGGGCCTCGGGGAGGGCGATCCCGGCCGCCCCGTCGGCCCACCGGGCCGCAGGCGACCCCCGGAACGGCTCGTCCAGGGTGGGGCGTCGTGATGCCGGCTCCGTCGGCGGGGGACCGTCCGGGCGCTGCGACTCGGCGGCCAACGGCGTGCGGTCCTCGCTGCCACCGCCGACCCCGAACCACTCGGACATCCGGCCCGGCGCCAGGGCCACGGCCAGCAGGGCGACCGCGAGCAACAGGCCGCCCGCGTACCAGGCCTTGTGCGTGCTCCTCCGCGGCGGGGGTGCCTGGTAACTGCGCCAGGGCGCAGGCGGGGTGGGCTGCTCCCGCAGCCGCCGCGCCACCATCCGGGCGCGCGCCGACGGCTCCTCGGGCGCACTCCCGGCCCTCGTCTCCGCCTCCCGGAGGAAGCGTTCCCACTCCTCGTCCGGTATGGACTCCCCGCCCTTGCCCACGCTGGGCCCCCGCTCTTCTTCTGTAGCCGACCCCACCCCGGCCGGTCACCCCGTGCGCGGCGCACCACCGGTCCAACCGCTACCGGTCGACCACCACGGGTCCACATCACCGGCCCACCACCGGCCCGGCCCGGCCCCGCCCCGGCCCCGTCCCGGCATCGGCCCAGGACCCGGTCCACCGGGTAGCGCCCCATGATCACCGTCGGCGGGGACGGGACTCAAGGCCCTTGTGTCATAGGTGCGTTACAGAAGTACGGGCGGCAGAGAGGTGCGGTGCGGAGTCGAGGAGAGAGGTGGGGGAGCGGCGGCGGCCGGGAGCCCGATCCGTCCGCCCTGGTCGAGCGGTCTCGTCCGTCCCGGTCGGACTGTTCCGTCCGTCCCGGTCGGACCGCCCTGCCCGTCCCGGTCGGACCGCCCTGCCCGTCCCGGTCGGACCGCCCTGCCCGTCCCGGTCGGGCTGTTCCGTCCGCCCCCGTCGTGCCGTGGCTACGCGGCCGAGCCCAGGCCGTCACGCGGCGACGATCCGCGCCGTGCGGCCTGGCCGGCGGAGCGGCCCTGACCGGCACTGCCGCGACGACCGCGACGGCGACGGGACGGCGACGCGGCGCGGGGGCGCTCCGCGGGCGGCGCGGCGATGACGACCGGTACGCCCGAAGGCTCCCGGGCGCCCGTGATACGGCTCAACTCCGCCTCTCCGGACCGCACCTGGGCGACCTGGGGGGTGATGCCGGCCGCGTTCATCAGGCGGTTCATGTCCCGGCGCTGGTCGGGGGTCACCAGGGTGACGACGCTGCCCGACTCACCGGCGCGGGCCGTGCGACCGCCGCGGTGCAGGTAGTCCTTGTGGTCGGTGGGCGGGTCCACGTTGACGACCAGGTCGAGTTGGTCGACGTGGATGCCACGGGCCGCGACGTTGGTCGCCACCAGGACGTTGACCAGTCCGGTCTTGAACTGGGTCAGCGTCCGGGTGCGTTGGGGCTGGGACTTGCCGCCGTGCAGGGCCGCGGCGCGCACACCGTTGTTCAACAGGTGTTTGGTCAGCCGGTCCACCGCGTGCTTGGTGTCCAGGAACATGATCACCCGGCCGTCCCGGGCCGCGATCTCGGTCGTCGTCCGGCGCTTGTCCTCGTCGTGCACGTGGAGCACGTGGTGCTCCATGGTGGTCACCGCGCCCGCCGACGGATCGACGGAGTGGACCACGGGGTCCGTGAGGTAGCGGCGGACCAGCAGGTCGACGTTGCGGTCCAGGGTGGCCGAGAACAGCATGCGCTGCCCGTCGGAACGCACCTGGTCGAGCAGAGCGGTGACCTGCGGCATGAAGCCCATGTCGGCCATCTGGTCGGCCTCGTCGAGGACGGTGATGGCGACCTCGTCGAGCCGGCAGTCACCCCGGTCGATGAGGTCCCGCAGCCGCCCGGGCGTGGCGACGACGACTTCGGCGCCGGCCCGCAGCGTGCCGGCCTGCCGGCCGAGGGACATCCCGCCGACGACGGTGGCCATCCGCAGGCTCACGGCACGGGCGTACGGGGTGAGCGCGTCGGTGACCTGCTGGGCGAGTTCACGAGTGGGGACGAGGACCAGGGCGAGCGGCTGCCGGGATTCGGCGCGCCGGCCCGCGGTGCGGGCGAGGAGCGCGAGGCCGAAGGCCAGGGTCTTGCCCGAACCGGTGCGCCCACGGCCGAGCACGTCCCGGCCGGCCAGGGAATTCGGCAGGGTCGCCGCCTGGATCGGGAAGGGCACGGTCACGCCCTCGCGGCCGAGCGTGGCGGCCAGCGGCGCGGGCATGTCGAGGTCGGCGAACGATGCGACGGCGGGCAGACCCGGAGTGACGGTCTTCGGCAGTGCGAACTCTCCGCCGGTGCGCCCCGCCTGCGGCCTGCCGCCGCCCTTCTGACGACGCGGGCCCCCGGAGCGGTTGGCACCCGAGCGGTTGGCCCCGGAGCCGCCGCCGGAACGGCCGGCACCGGAACGTTGGCCGCTGCCGCGCTGGGCGCCGCCCCGCTGGGAAGCGGAGCGCTCGGTGGGGGAGCCGCCGTCGGAGCGGGCGGCGCCGGAAGCCCCTCCGGAACGGGCGTTCGCGCGGGACGTACGGGTACGGTGCATGGACGTGAAACCTTCCTTGATGCGGCGCGCACCAAGGAATTCCCGCAGCAGACGAGCAGCGCAGAGAATCTCGAGACGAGCCGAATTCGATGAGGGGGGCGGACGGCCGGCCGGAAACGTGTCGACGTGTGCCGGACGGTGGTGTGACGGACTCCTGCCGTCACACGCCCCGGAAAACCAGCGAGCCGGGGCCCGCACCCGGAGGTGCGGGTCCCGGTCGCGAAAACGCGTGAGCGCGGGTGTCAGGCCGGAACGATGTTCTCGGCCGTCGGGCCCTTCTGGCCCTGGGCGATGTCGAAGGACACCTTCTGGCCCTCCAGCAGTTCGCGGAAGCCCTGGGCGGCGATGTTCGAGTAGTGGGCGAAGACGTCGGGGCCGCCGCCGTCCTGCTCGATGAAGCCGAAGCCCTTTTCCGAGTTGAACCACTTCACGGTGCCAGTAGCCATATTCTGTTTCTCCTTCGGAGACGGTGTCAGGAATTCACCGTGTGTGAATTCCTGGTCGCCGTGATGATTACCCCGTCGGAAAAACCTTCCGGCCAACCCCACCTGCAACTTCCACCGACCGTAGCACGGTGCGATCTGCCCCGGGCGGGCGTTGACCCCGTCCTGTGGACGGCCGGGAAATACCCGTCCTGGCCCGCACCCTCTTTCTGTCGCCGCCGACACAGATATCGCTCGCCGTGCGTCCGGCCGTTGCTCCGGCGCGAGCCCGCCGGCGACTCCCTGACCGGCGCGGGAGCGCCCGGAATCATGCGCGGGGCACCGCCGCCGGCCGTCCGGCCGCCGCCCGCGTGCGGTCCTCGCCCCGGGCGACGAAGGTCACACACGCGGGAAGGAGCCGTCGCACGCCCCGTTGACGGACGGCGCGTGCGCGCAGGGCTCACAGCACAGCAGGGGCGGAACACAGCGGGGCGGACCGAGGCCGGGGCGGACCCAGGCCGGGGGGCGCCGGGGCGGGGGACTTGCCCCGCCCCGGCGCGCATGGGCAGGCATGGGCTTGGCTTCGTAGGCACTCATGGGGCCCGCTCCGGTCCCGGGTGAGGCAGGCTGGGGGGCATGCCGACCCGACCCGTACTGGTCTACGACGGCGACTGCGGCTTCTGCACCTCGTCGGTCACCGTCCTCCAGCGCTTGCTGCACCCCGACTGCACGGTCACCCCGTGGCAGTTCGCCGACCTGGCCGCCCTCGGGACGAGCCGACGGCGGGCCGAGTCCGAGGTCCTGTGGATCACCCCGGCCGGGACCGTGTACGGCGGTGCCCAGGCCGTCGCCCGGCTCCTGCTGCGGGCGGGCAAGGGGTGGGCCGTGCTCGGCGCGCTGCTCACCCTCCCGCCCGTCAGCTGGGTCGCTCACGGCGTCTACCGGATCGTCGCGAACAACCGCACCCGCCTGCCGGGCGGCACCCCGGCCTGCGCCCTCCCCGCCCGCCGCGACGAGGGCCCGGCAGGCCCGTAGGGGCGCCGGCCGAGGCGCCCCTACGGGCGGCGACGGCCCTCCGAACGGGCCGCCCACGGGCCCGGGACCCCGCCGAGGCGGTACGGCCCACCGGCCGGACCAAGTAACTGGCCCCGGCCGATGCGAATCAGGGGCGGACCGGAGGCCGACCCAGGGCGGACCAGGCTGACCAGGGGCGGTCGGGACCGGGCCGTCCCGCCCACTGCCCTCACCCCGACGAGCCCTGGCGGGTCAGGGAGTCGTGGATCAGGGAGTTCAGGAGGGCGGCCCCCCGCTCGGCGTCGTCCACGCTCACGGCGAAGTCCTTGCCCTTCCGGGTGCGGATCACCAGGCACTCGCCGGCCCGCAGCATGACCGTCGTCCCCAGCCCGCTCAGCCGGTACCCCCAGCCGCCGACCTGGGCCGCCGTCCGCGTCTCGACGCGAGCGGACTCGAGGCTCTCCGCCGCCCACCGCCGGGCCGGCCAGCGCCACGGACCGAGGCCGACTTCGAGGCCCTTCTCGCTGACGCGTGCCTGGACCGAGGAGCAGCCGAGGACCAGCAGAGACGCGAGGGCGAACGGCACGGCGAGCGAAGCGCCCCCCGAGTCCACCAGACCGCCCGCCGCCGCCACCACCGCGGCCACCGCGACGACACCGGTGACGGCCGCCGTGGCCCGGAGCCACGGGTTGGAGGCGCGCGACAGCCACACGAACCGCTGCCCTGCCGGTATCTCCATCGTCGGCCCGGTCGCCGCCGGGACCACGGCGGGCGCCCGTCCGCCGACCAGGAGGGCGGCCCCGCCCACGGCCACCGCTCCCAGCAGGGTCGCGATCACCCAGCCCGTCACCGAGTCCGCCTCGCGCCAGTGGGCGTGGTCCAGGTTCGCCTGCACGATCGCCGCCTGCGTACCGAGGAGCATCACACCGCTGAACCCCAGCGTCGCACCCGCCCACCCGCTCGCCCCGCCGGCACTGCCCCGGGTCCTCCACAGGGCCAGCACGACGACGGCCGTCAACAGCGCCCAGATCAGCGCCGGGAGCAACGTCGCGGCCCACAGGGGCATGGACGAGTCCGGCTCACCGGATCCGGCGTTCCAGTGCGTCGCCAGCCGGTCCGGAAGCCGGTCGCCGGCCGCGAGCGGCAGTGCCACCAGCAGCGCCAGGACTCCCGCGATCCACCCTCCGGCAGCCCACACCGCCGCACTCCTGCGCCCCGCTGTGTCGGTCACGGAATCCCCCTGATCATCTCGATGACGTCGTTCCTGCTGTAGCCGAGGCGTGCGGCATCGGCCACCACGTCCCGGACGCGGTCGAGGAGCGCCGAGCGTGCCTCGGCACCCTGAGCCACGGTCACTCCCCGACCCCGCCGGAATTCCAGTAGTCCTTCGTCGCGCAACGCCCTGAGCCCGCGCAGCACGGTGTTCACGTTCACTCCCAGCGCCTGGGAGAGATCGCGCGCCGGGGGCAGCCGGTCGCCCGGCGCGCACTCCCCTTCGGCGATGGCGCGCCGGATCGCTCCGGCCACCTGTTCGTGCAGCGGGCGGGTGTCCGCGGTGTTCAACTTCAGCAGCATGGTGCTAATGAAGATAGCACCATGGGTCTGTCCTGGCCATGGGGCACCCAGCCGCGGTCCCCGGGCCCCCCACCCCTGTGCTGCATCGTTCCGGCGAGGACCTGCCAGTCCTTCGGCAGCCGGCGGTCAAAACCCTGCCGCTGGTGCTCCCACCCCGAGGACGCCGAGCATCGCCCGGGTCGCGGGGCTGGGATTGAAGCGGCTCCACACCAGGCACTCGATCCGACGCGGTCCGTCGACCACCGGGACCAGCGCCAGTGCGGGGTCGTCGGCAGCCCGCGGTCCCCGACTCCCGGCGACGGCCACGGTCCCCCGACGGCAGGTCAGGCAGCCGGACAGTCCGGCAAGCCGCCACCTCGCCCACCTGGGAACGGCCGGCACGTACAGGAGCCTGCTTCCCGGAGCGGATCTGCCGGCCGCCGATCCACCGTGCTGTTCCGATGACGCGGGCGACACCGGTAGGGCCAGGGCCCACCCCACGCCGAAGGCCGCGAGCGCGACCCCTGCGATGCCGGTCGAAGCCGACAGCACGCTGCGGAGCCCGGCGGCGACAAGCGGCACCAGGGCGCGGGCCGCCAGAGCCAGCAGGGCGACGCGGGCGAGAGCGGTGCCGCCCTCGCCCCCGGCGGTACGCCCCTCACGTGCTGCCTGCTCGTGCCCGCGCCTCGTGCACCCACGTGCTGTTCTTCCGCTCCGTCACACGTCTAGTGAGAGCTGCGTTCCCCGGACAGGTCGTAGAGGTTGCCGCCGGGCTTGACCACGCTGAGGGCCCAGATGATGAAGCCCGACATGGTGATCACCACGACGGACCACAGCGGGTAGTACGGCATGGAGAGGAAGTTGGCGAGGATCACGAGCGCGGCGACGGCCACGCCGGACACGCGCGCCCACGTCGCGGTCTTGAGCAGCCCGGCGCTGATGATAACGGCGAGTACGCCCAGGACGAGGTGGATCCAGCCCCAGCTGGTGAGGTCGAACCGGAAGATGTAGTCGGGTGTGGTGACGAAGACGTCGTCCTCGGCGATGGCCATGATGCCCCGGAGGATGTCGAAGAGGCCGACGAGCAGGAGCATGACGGCGGCGAAGACGGTCAGGCCGGTCGCCCACGCCTGCCTCGACGAGTGCGTCGGCCGGGTGTGTGTGGCGGTCATCGTGCGCCTCGATTTCGTGGCGTGCGGAGGTCAGTGGGCGGAAGTGCTGGTCGTGGCGGGTGCCCGGCCCGCGTGATCCGCCGGGCCGTGGCCGCTCAGGACCAGCTCCTTCGCCCTGCGGAACTCCTCGTCCGTGATGGCACCCTGCTCGCGGATCTCGGAGAGCCGGGCCAGTTCGTCGACGCTGGAGCGCTGTCCCTCGCTCGCGGTCCTCCTGATGTAGGCGTTGAACTCCTCCTGGCGGGCGAGGGCGTGTTCCGTCTCCCGGCGGCCCATGTTCTTCCCGCGTGCGACGACGTAGACGAACACGCCGAGGAAGGGCAGGAGGAGGCAGAACGCCAGCCAGCCGGTCTTGGCCCAGCCACTCAGCCCGTCGTCGCGGAAGATGTCACCGATGACCCGGAAGAGCAGGACGAACCACATGATCCACAGGAAGATCAGAAGCATCGTCCAGAACATGTTGAGCAAGGGGTAGTCGTAGGCCAGGTAGGTCTGCGCGTTCATGTCCGTCCTCCGTCCCGGGCGGGCCGTCGTTGCGTACCGACTCAGGGTGGTCATGGGGTCCGGCGCCCGGCATCACCCGGCACGGGTGAGCCGGCCGCAGGGTCCGCGGCTGCCGCCAGAACCGCCACGACGATCAGGGCGGCTGAGGTGATCCCGAGGACGAGCGCCACGGTGGTGACCGTGGGGTCGTTCCAGAACAACAACGTCACCGCTCCCGCTGCCACGACGGCGCCGGCGGCCCACGTCCGGTGCTTCGCCGTCAGACGTCCTACGGGCCCGGCGTCCACACCACTTCGGTGCAGGGCCCGGCCGGCAGCGGCCGTGGCCCGTACGGCCGTCCCTCGGACGGCACGGGCGGCGCGGCCGGGCCCGTACAGGTACGCGGCCAGCGCGGTGACCACCGCGACGACCAGCAGCGTGCGGGTGCTGTCCCGCAGGAACCGGACGAACGTGTCGTAGACGGCCGCCGCCGCGTCGGGCGGCAGCGCCGCGGGCGGTACCGAGTCCAGATAGGCCCCGCGCACCAGAGCCAAGGCCACGAGCAGCAGCGCCATCATCGCCCCGACACCGGTCGCGGTGGCCATGAGCATCACGCGGTGGGCGGGCGCGGTCCACACGGCGAGCGCGGCCAGGACGGTGGTCAGCACGGGCAGCCAGACGCCGACGACGTTCAGCAGCCGCATCAAGTCCTGCGCCCTGCCCAGCTGCTCCGACTCGAACAGCGTGACCGTCCGGTCGCTGTCCGGGATCGCGGCGGCGGCCTTGTCGAAGCCCGCGTCGGCCAGCCGCGCCCGTACCTGATCGACGACCTCCCCCACGTCCAGCAGGACGGCGCCCTCCCCGGTGCTCAGCGCACCCCGCCCTTCACCGGTGAGCATGTTCACCACCGCGGCGTGCGACCGCCGGTTGGCGCCCTCCCAGGCTCGCCGGAAGACATCGCTGGTGACCACGCCGCTGACGGTGTGCTCGACGGTGGATCGCACGGCGTCGCGCAGTGGGGCTTCCAGGGACTCGGCGCCGTCCACGACGCGAGGCGGTGCCCCGGCCTCCCGGAGCGTGGCAGCGAGCGAGTCGGACACCGCCTCCACGTCCACCTGTGCCACCACTCGGTCGGTGAGCCGGTCGGTCAGGGCGTCCTGCACGGCCGGTTCGGACGCCAGTGGCGCCACGGTCGCCACGTACCGGTCGGTGTCGGAGACGGTGTCCCGCACCCAGGCCGCGACCACGGCCGAGGGGGCGAGCAACAGGGTCAGCAGGAGGAGGACCGAGGAGCCGGCGACGCGGGCCCGCCGGTGGCGTACCGACGCCCGCCGGCGCAGAAGCTCGTACTCCGCCCGCTCACCGGCCGAGAGGGCGGGGGAGCGGTCCGCGGACCCGCCGGAGCCGGGCGATCCGGCCGGGGTGGTGGGGGCCATCGACGTTCCTTCCACCGGCCGGGGGTCAGGTCATGGCAGCGGGCGATCCCGCCTTCGGCGGGCGTGCCCCGCGCAGCGCGGACCGCCACCCCGCGGCGACCACCGCCTCGGCGAGCCCCAGCAGGACCAGCCACAGGCCGAGAAGCCGGGTCAGGGCACGGGCCGACTCCGCGGGCAGCGCGAGGACGACGATCCCGGCGACGACCGCCAGTACTGCCATCCCCATGACCAGGCCCCGGTGCGGCAGGTTCTCGGTGACCAGGGCGGCGTAGAGGGTGAGGGTGCCGGACACCAGCCAGACCAGGCCGACGATCAGTGACAGCGCGGCGATGGTCTGCAGCGGGTTGCGCAGACACAGCACCCCGGCCAGCAGGTACAGCACGGCCAGCAGGAGCCCGGGCAGCCGCTCGTGTCCCTCCCGCGCGAAGACGCCTACGAACCGGAACACGCCGGTCAGCAGCAGGTACAGGCCGACGAGGACGGCCAGGACATGCAGGGTCGCCTCCGGCCACACCAGGACCAGGACGCCGGGGACCAGCGTGGCGACGGCCGACCCCATGAGCCAGACCCAGGACCGGCCGAGCCGGGTGAGGACGTGCGCAGGGTCGTCCATGGCGCCGGGAACCGCCCCGCCGGACCCGCCTCCCCGGCCCGGGGGTCCCGCATCTCGGGGCACGGTCATCGCCTCCTCGTGGCCCGGCCGGTCGCCGCCGGGACGTCCGGTGGGGACAGCCCGTGAGCACCGAGGACCGGTAGGTGTCCGTTCCAGGGTCGGGGCCGGCACCGAGGGCCGGGATCACCCGTCAGGGGTGATCCCGGCCTGACGGCGGGGCGGTGAGGTGGGATCCGGGAGCACCTGTCCACCGGGTCCGGACGAGGTCAGGACGAGGTCCGGACGAGACGAAGAAGCGTGGGACGAGCGACATCCTCCTCGGCCGGACGCACGTCACCGGCCTCGACGGGAAGGGCCGGGACGTCGAGGGCCGGGATTTCCACGTGCGCCGGCTGTCCGGCTGTGGGACTGGAAGGGCATCGCGCGACCGGAGACCAGGGACCCGACCTGCTCTCCCGCTTCGCCCGGCTGCGTGGAGCCGGCCCGACCCGGCTCGGCCCGACCCGACCCGGCCCGAGCCCACGCCCGCCCCTGCGCCCCTCTCACGCCCGCGGCGAACCTGGGTGGCAACGGCCGCTTCGACCGCGCTCACCGATTCCGTCCGGTCCTACGCCGGCCGGAACGAACGCGACCACGAAGCCCGACGGCGGCCTGCCGCTCCGGCCGGACCACGGCCGCCCGCGTGTGAGGCCCGCCATGGAAAGACGAGCGGGCCGACGACGCACACCGTCCGCGGGCGCGTCATTCCGGGATCTGTCGCATCTCCATGACGCGCAGCCCCAGTGACTGGCAGCGGGTGAGCAGCCCGTACAGGTGGGCCTCGTCGATCACCGTGCCGAACAGGACGGTCTGGCCGGACATGACGACGTGCTCCAGCTCCGGGAACGCGTTGGCCAGCGTCTCCGACAGGTGTCCCTCGATGCGGATCTCGTAACGCACGAGCGGTCCCTCCACCGGACGGGGCTCGGGACACCGTCCGGGGCTCCGGGGCGGACGGTGTTCTGTGCGACGATCCTGCGCCTTCTCGCCCTCCGGCGCCTTCACCCGGTACAGGTGACCCCGCGCAGCGCCGGTGCCTTTCAGTGCGTCGATGCGATCTTGACGACGACGATCGCCAGACCGAGTAGTACGTCGACCGCGGCCGTGGTGGCCATCAGCCGCAAGGGGGCGCCCGCGCGGTGTCCCGCGGCGACGGACCAGCCCCCTGTCAGGCGACGGCGACGGACAGGGGCGCCACAGGGTGCCCAGGACGTCCAGCCCCAGCACGGGGCTGACGGCGATCACCGCGGCGGGAGGCACGACGGCCTTCACGACGGGCCACTCCGCGGCACACCCGCAGGATCACCCGCCGGCCCGGAGTACGCCGCGCCGGACGCGCACCGGACAGCTCGGCGTGGATGTGGGAGATCCAGACCACCAGGCTGATGAGTAACAGCAGCAGAACCAGTTCGGCGCGGGGGAACGAGCCCAGGGTGCCGGCGCCGACCACGACGGAGGCCGCGAGCAGGGTGCCGTGGACACCGCCGGTGTAGTCCGCGTGGGCCCGGTGTGCGGCCCGCCGCTCCCGCCGCTCCCGCCGCTCCGGCCGGTCCCGCCGGTCCGTGGACCGCCCTGCCCGGGGCTCACCCTCGGTACCTGTGTCCCCTACGAGCTCAGCCTGTCGGCCCGGACGGCCCGGCCGTCCGGCTCCCGGCACCGGGTTCGGATTCGGATTCAGGTTCGGGCGGGCGGCCAGCCCGGGCGGTCGGAAGACGTGCGGTGAACAGGAAGCTCGCGAGCGCGACGCCGCCCGTGGCCAGGATCGCCGCCTTCAGCCCGTCCAACTGGGCGGACGCGTAGGAGTCCGTCACGGCGTCGACCTCGGACGGCGGCAGCCCGGCCTCCTCGGCCGCGGAACGCACCTGCTCGGTCGGGACGAAGGTGATGCCGGCTTCCAGACGGACCCCGACCTCGTCCCGGACCGCCGGGGACAGCCGGGGGTCGTCCGCGACCTGGGTGGTGAAAGCGCCTGCCAGCGCGCCGACCACGATGGAGCCGATGAGCGCGGTGCCCAGCGACGAGCCCAGATTCTGGGCCGTGAACTGCAGCCCTCCGGCCTCGCTGCGCTCGTCCTCACCTACAGCGGACTGCACCACGTTGCCGAGCTGCGAGGCGAGCAGACCGACCCCCACCCCGAGCACGGCCATCGCCCCGGCGAACTGGGCGTCGTCGATGACCGGGTCGATGGTGGCGAGCAGCCACACGACGGCCGCCGCCAGAATCGCCAGGGCCAGCCGCACCACCCGGCGCGGTCCCATCCTGCGCCCCAGCGCGGACCCGCACAGGGAGGTCACCAGCATGGTGGCCGACACCGGCAGCAGGCGCAGCCCGGTCTGGAAGGCGTTGAAGCCCTGCACCACCTGGAGGTAGAGCGGGATGGCGAAGAACAGGCCGAGGAGGATGAGGTTCTGGCCGAGCAGGGTTGTCAGGCCGGCCCGCAGGACGGGCCTGCCCAGCAGGGACAGGTGTACCAGAGGGTCGGTGCCCTGGGCCTCCCGCCGCCCTTCCCAGACCCGGAACAGGGCCAGCACGGCGATTCCGGCACCGATGACGAACAGGGTGGGGGCGAAGCCCAGGACGGTGAAAGGCGGGTTGCGGGGATCGACCCAGCCCCAGGTGCTGCTCTGCAACACCCCGAGTACGCCCAGTCCCAGCCCGACGGCGGAGAGCGCCGCGCCGACCCCGTCCAGCCGGGGGCGCCTCGCGGCCGGGGTGGGCGTCGCGATCACCCGCCGGCACAGCAGCACGGCCACGACGACGAGCACCTCACCGGCGAAGACCAGCCGCCAGGTGAGGTAGGTCGTCATCCAGCCGCCCAGCAGTGGGCCGACCGCGATGCCGGCGCCGGCGAGCCCTCCGACGACCGCGTAGGCGATGGCGCGGTCCCGTCCGCGGTACGACTCCGCGACCAGGGCGGCCATGGCCGGCAGCACCATGGCCGCCCCGAGCCCCTCGGTGACGGACCAGCCCAGCGTGAGCACCCACAGGCTGGGGGCAACGGCGGTCACGGCCGACCCGACCCCGTAGACGGCCAGTCCCGTCAGGAACATGCGCCGCCGTCCCAGGATGTCCCCGAAGCGGCCGCCGATGAGCATGAAAGCAGCCATGACCAGCGCGTACAGGGTGATGACGGCCTGGATGGCGGTGACCTCCGTGTCGAAGTCCTCGACCAACTGGCTGATCGACACGTTCATCACGGACGTGTCCAGAACCATCAGGAACTGGGCCGTACCGAGGACTGCCAGGGCCCGCCAGTGCTTCACGTCGTCTCACCTCGCCGGGTCGACCGGGGCGCTGCGGCACGTTCCCCTCATCGCACCTCTGCGGAGGCGCCGCGTGCCTCACCCCTCGCGGGGGAGGTCACAGGAGGCCGAGGTCGCGCGCCCGGCGTACGGCGTCGCCGCGCCGGTTCACCGCCAGCTTCCGGTAGGCGCTCTTGAGATGGGTCTTCACCGTGTTGACCGACACGTAGAGGTCGGCGGCGATCTCCTCCGCGGACATCATCCGGGCCAGCCGTTGCAGCACGTCACGTTCGCGTCCGCTCAGCTCCACCGGCACCAGGAGCGCGGGGTCCGCCACGGGCTGCACCGGCTCGCCGTGAAGGTGTCGCCGGCCGGGCGGGAGCCAGTCCTCGGCGAGCCCGCGCAGCGGGGCCGCGGCCAACAGCGGCCCGATCCAGTCTCCTGCCTGGAGGAAAGGACGCCGCAGCCGCTCGCGCCGTGCGTCGAGAAGTGCGCGTGCGACGAGCCGGCGGGCGGTGACCGTGTCTCCCGACTCCTGCGCCACCCGGGCCCGCACCAGCGCCGCGCCCACGCTCACCGCGGGGCCGGTGCGTCCCTGGGCGCGAACGGCACCGAGCAGTTCTGCCGCGGCACGGGGACGCCCCGCGGCGACCTGGATCCCCGCCGCTTCGACGGCGCACACCGGCTGGTCGCCACCGACACCCTGGAGAAGGCGCACGGCTTCGTCCGGCCGCCCGTCGGCGAGGCAGGCGGCGGAGCGGACGACCGCTGCCCGACTCTCTGCCCAGGGGGACGCCACGGCCGTGGACACGGCCGGCTCCGCAGCCTCGGCGGCGGCGTCCGTTTCACCGTCGTCGAGCAGAAGGCGTGAGACGGCCATGGCCCGGCCCGCCGTCGGTACCGGGTCGTGCTCCCGCGCCGGAAGCCGTGCCGTCTCGTCGAGCAGGACCCGGGCCCGGCCCAGTTCCTGCCGGTCCACGGCCACCGCGGCCAGGACCAGCCGGCCCAGGCCCGCACCGGGAGGCCGGGGCAACCCCGCCCGCTCCGCCTCGGCCACCGCGGCCAGAGCCCTGTGTTCCGCCCGGCCGAGCCAGCCGTTCAGATAGTCGAGCAGCGCCAGGTGCCCCATCGACTCCACTCGGGGCAGGACGGTGGCGGACCCGCCCGGGGCACCGGCCGCACGGCGCAGCACGGCGCGAGCGTCGTCGAAGCGTCCCTCCCACAGGCGGGTCGAACCCACGTGTGTCATCAGCAGGGCGGTCAGTTCCGGATGCTCGTCCAGCAGGTGGGCAGGCAGGTCCCGGCGCAGTTCCTCGGCTCGCGCGGCGGCCTGCTCGGCCCGCGGAGGGCAGCCGGTGAGCCGGGCGGCGAGTGCCTCGAGCAGTGTGCAGCTCAGCCGGGCCGCCACCGGCCCGGGAGAGTCCTCGGTGCCGGAGAGCTGTTCCCGGGCCCGTCGCAGCCGGTCCAGCCCGTGGCCGAGGTCGCGTCGGGCCAGTGCGCCGGCCGCCCGCACGAGGTCGCTCGCCGGGCTCCTCGCTTCGGGCCCCATGCCGGCGAAGAGCTGGACCAGAGCGTCCGAGCGCAGGCCGGTGAAGAACTGCCCGATCGCGAGGTCGTCGACGAGCGCGCCGGCGGCCAGGTCGAAGTCGCCGCCCGCTGCACCGTGGGCGAGCGTCTCCGGGAGGAAGCCGGAACGGCGCAGCCATCGCGCGGCCCGCAGGTGCAGCTCCGCTTCCGCTCCGGGCATGCGTTCGCGCAGGTGAGCCCGGAGGATCTCTCGGAACAGCGGGTGCAGCCGGTACCAGGAGTGCCCCAGCCGCTCGATGAACGCGTTCTCCCGGTGCAGCCCGGCGAGGAGGCGTTCGGCGTCGGCCCGCAGCGTCAGGGCATCGGCCAGGTCCGGGCAGAACCGGTCCAGGACGCTCACCCGCAACAGCAGGTCCTGCGTCTCCTCCGTCCTGCCCTTGAGGACCTCCGCCAACAGGAAGTCCGCGACCATGCTGTGGTCCGCCTCGAACTCCTTCAGATACCGCTCGGGGTCGGCGCTCTCCCGAGCCGCGAGGGCGGACAGCCGCAGCCCGGCGGCCCAGCCCCGGGTGCGGTCGACCAGGGCGGACGCGGCGGGCTCGGGAAGGTGCAGCCCGTGCAGTCGCAGCAGCGCCCCGGCCTCCTGCGGGGTGAACGACAACTCGGCGCCGCGGATCTCGGTCAGCTCGCCCGCGGCGCGGAAGCGGTGCAGCGAAAGCAGCGGCTCGGTGCGGGTCACGAGCACGAGGCGCAGTCCCTGCCCGGAGTGGCGCAGGACGAACTCCAGCTGCTCCGCGACCTCGGGGACGGTCATCCGGTCGTACTCGTCCAGCACGAGGACCACGGGGCCGTCGCGGGCGTTCAGTTCGGCGGCGAGCGAGGCCAGCAGACCGCGTCCCACGCCGCTCGAGTCCGCCGGCGCCCCGGCAGCGCCGGCCGCCCGCGCCCCGCACACGCGCAGGGACTCGAAGACGTAGGCCCAGAAGACACCCGGCCGATGATCTCCGGCCTCCACGGTCAGCCAGGCGACCGGCAGCCGCAGCCCCGCGGCCCAGTCGGCCGTCAGGAGCGTCTTGCCGGCGCCGGCCGATCCGTTGACCAGCGTCAGCGGGGTGCTCAGGGCCTGATCCAGATGCGAGACGAGCCGCTGCCGCCGCAAGAAGGTGGCAGGGCGAGAGGGAAGCGCGAACCGTGTGCGCAGGTACGGATCACCCGACGGGTCGGTACCCGCGTCGGTCGGTGCCCCAGCGCTGCCGACGGGCGTGCTCACACTCCTCACCCCCACGCCCCTGTCCCGTCGGTGCACTCGGGCCTGAGGCGGTGCAGCACGCCCCCGCCCGGCCCGACGGCGCCGTAACTGCTCTCGGGCACCTCGTCCCACGCCCCCGACTGGTCATCCAGGGGCTCCGACACGACGAGAGGGGTCTCGCCGGACTCACCTCGAGGCCGTCACCATCGGTCGGGCTTACGCCCGTACGGGAGTGCGGACTCCGGTGGATCAGGAAGGGCTCCGGCTGGGACAGAACCTGGCCGAGGAGAACGGGTGTACCCGAGTAGGCGATCCAGCGGCACATCGTGACGCCCCTTCCGGCGGTTGCGAAGGTGCCACCGCCGAGCCCGGCCACGGCAAACCCCGCGGCCCTGGCGCACGGCAAGCGTCATCCCGCAACTGCTCCCAGTATCGCTCCCTGCGGCCATCAGGGCATGTGCACGGGCAGCCCTGCCCAGGACCCTTCAACAGCACGGACGGAGAGGTCGGCTACCGGCGTGCCTTCGCCACACGTCAAGGGGAGACCACGTTCAGGGCTGTCCGTCCCGAGGCGAGTGACATCAGCCGGCGCCGGCATCGCCCCACCGGACGCCCTGATCGCCGCCACGGCCCTGCCAACGGCTGGACTGCGGCCACCCGCAACATCAAGCACCTGGCCCGCACCGGAGCCCTGGTGATCAACCCGTGGGAGCAGTCGGTCCGACCAGGACGTGAGGGACCGTCGGCGCGTGATGTCGGAGGCCGCCCGGGGCAGTGCCCGGGCGGCCTCTGCATCGGTGCCCCCGGCAGGATGCCAACCTGTGACACCCGCTTCAGTAGTTCGGTTCGAGCGTGGTCCGACTGCTGTCGTCGACGGGCACGGCGGCCAGCGGGAGTCGCTGGCGTGTGTCCCCGTCCGACGTCGTTGATGTCAGCTGTGGATGTCGGCGCCTTCTCATCCGTAGCTCCAGCCGGATCGATCAGCGAAGGCCGTACCCGGCCGCTACGGCCGAAGCTCTGTCGGCGCAAGCCTTCGGGTCACGTGGCACCCGGTAGCACCCGGTGCTACCTTGGTTGGTATGAGCGTTCAGCCCGAAATCACCCAACGGGATCTACGCAGCCGGTCCCGGGAGATCATGGATGCCATACAGGGCGGTCAGTCGTTCACCGTCACCCGGGACGGACATCCGATCGGACAGCTCGTCCCGCTACGTCGACGCCGCCGGTTCGTCTCCCGCCAGGAGTTCGCCGCGATGTCCAGGACCGCTCCCGGCATCGACCTCGACAGGTTCCGCGCCGATCAGGACGCCACGGCCGAGACCTACCACGACGA
Organism: Streptomyces sp. NPDC029526; assembly: GCF_040637405.1. Classification (NCBI taxonomy): domain Bacteria; kingdom Bacillati; phylum Actinomycetota; class Actinomycetes; order Kitasatosporales; family Streptomycetaceae; genus Streptomyces; species Streptomyces sp. NPDC029526. The sequence goes on along the minus strand of NZ_JBEZWE010000014.1, from coordinate 22,902 downwards.
TCCCTATGACCGCTGACCGCCCGACGCATCAGCAGGGCCTCCTCGACACCAACATCATGATTCTGCGCCGCTGGGTGGCACCCGAGGAGCTACCGGACGAAATGGCGATCACCGCCATCACCCTGGCCGAGTTGTCCGCCGGTCCGCACGAGGTCCGTCGCAACGACGAACAGAACAGCTACGACGAACACGCCGAACGCGCCCGTAGGCTCGACGTCCTGCAGCGCGCCGAGAACGAGTTCGACCCCATCCCCTTCGATGCCGAAGCGGCCCGCATCTACGGCCGTATCTGTGCCGCAGTGATCAGCGCCGGCCGCAAGTCACGCCGCCGGGTGGCCGACCTGATGATCGCTGCCATCGCAGTGGCGGAGAACCTTCCCCTCTTCACCACCAACCCCGACGACTTCGAAGGGCTGGACGACCTCCTCACCGTCGTGCCGGTCACCCGCCCGAGGGTGCCCCACGAAGGCTGACGTTGGGGCACTGGTGCGGTGGGAGCACACCGGGGCACGGATGTGATCACGCAGCAGGGCCGGTTCGAGGGATCAAGCCCTTCGAACCGGCCCTGTGCCGTGTGCCCCGGCGAGATGCGCGCCCTGATGAACACGGCTGTGGACGACGAGCTGATCCGGCGCAACCCGTGCCGCGTCAAGGGCGCGGACCGCTACGACGTGCCCGAGCGGCCGGTCCTCACGGTGGCGGAGGTCTTCGCCGTCGCCGACTCCATCGCGCCGCGCTACCGGCTGCTCGTGCTCCTGGCGGCCTTCACCACCCTGCGGTTCGGGGAGCTGGCGGCCCTGCGGCGCCGGGACATCGACCTGGAGGGGCTGACCGTCACCGTGCGCCGTGCTCAGGCTGAGCTACAGGACGGCCGGCTCTTCGACAAGACGCCGAAATCCGCGGCCGGGGTGCGCTCCGTCTCCTTCCCGGCCGAACTGCTCGACGCGGTCACGCACCACCTGGAGCACTTCGCCGCTCCCGGCCGCGACGGGCACGTCTTCGTCGGGCCGCAGGGCGGGCAACTGCGGCGCAACAACTTTCGGGACGACTGGGTCAAGGCCCGGAAGGCCGCGGGCGTCACGGCCGAGCTGCACTTCCACGATCTGCGGCACACGGGCAACACGCTGGCTTCGACGGCGGGTGCCAGCACGCGGGAGCTGATGACGCGTATGGGGCACAGCAGCTCCCGGGCCGCGCTGATCTATCAGCACATGACCAGCGATCGGGACCGGGCCATCGCCGACCGGCTCGGGGCCATGATCCGGAGCAGCGGAGGAAACGCCCCCGTTTAGGAAGGGGGACGCGCACACCATGGCCTTCTCTACCGGCCAGGCACCACCCATCTACGGCGAGACGGCGGGCTGTAGAGTCCGCCAGAGGGGGAATCATGGCTGATCGCGGCTGGTACGACGACAGTGACTACCACGAAGCAGTCCAGCGGGCCGAACGAGCGACACGGTCCGGCTGGTCAGCGATCGCCTGGACTACAGGAGCGCTCGGCTGTGTGCTGATCACCATCGCCGTTCTCTGTGTGGTCGCGGTCGTCGCGTGCCTCTTCGTTGTAGTGGCGAGCGATTACTGAGTGGCCACCGAGCACGGGTGCGGTCATTGATCGTCCGGGGCGCTCCTTGGGAGATGTGGCATCCACGTGGCATTAGTGGCACGCGTGTGGCACGACCCCGAACACGACGAAGGGCCAGCCTCGGAGGAAGCCCCTCCTGAGCTGGCCCTTTTCTCTGTGCCCCCGGCAGGATTCGAACCTGCGACACCCGCTTTAGGAGAGCGGTGCTCTATCCCCTGAGCTACGAAGGCAGTCCGGGCCGCGTGCGGCGGCCCCGTGGTCGTGGAGGACCACAGGCGTCAGGGTACCGGATCGGGGTCGGCGGGTGTGGTGGTCGGGGCGGGGCGAGGGCTACTCGCGGGTGATGCGGACGCGGTGGGTGTGGGGGGTGTCGTCGGCGGTGTCGGAGCCGTTCGGTGCGGTGGCCTCCAGGACGGTCACGCGGATTCCTTCCTGGCGGTCGACGAAGGACTCGCCCGGGGTGAAGGTCGCGTCGGAGAGTTCGGCGTGGACGTTGGGGCTGCGGGTGCAGCCTCCGCTGTCCCGGAGGGAGTCGTAGACGGTGATGGGGCCCATGCCGGTGTCCACGTCGGCGTCGACCTTGTAGATGAGGACGCCGGGGCGGCAGACCGCCTCGTCGTTGCCGGCCTGGGTGCGGACCTCGACGGCGTAGCCGGACCGTTCGTCGATGGGGACGAAGGCGAGTTTCGGGCCGCCGGTGTCCGCCAGGGGGGTGAGGACGTAGTCCCGGGTCCCGGGGGCGGCGGCGCAGTGGACCTGGTCGGTGTCGAGCCAGCCGAGTTTCCACTTGTGCCAGGCGAGCAGGTCGTTGTTGGCGCCCCAGTCCTCGCTCATGATGTCCCAGTGGCCGACCGCGCCGCCGCCGTCGGCGGTGTAGAGGTCGGGGAGGCCGAAGACGTGGCCGTTCTCGTGCGGCAGGACGCGGTAGCCGGTCCGGTCGTAGGAGCCGGAGCCGTCGTCCTGGCGGGAGTAGACGAAGGACGCGTTGGCGACGGGAACGCCGTCGGCGGTCGGGGCCTCGGTGTTGCCGGCGAAGGTCACGGACAGGACGGTGTCCAGGGCGGACGGGCCGGCGTTGGGCGTGACGAGGACGTTGACCATGTCGTAGGCCCGGAAGTCCACTCGGGGGTCCGCCGCTTCGACGATGTCCCGTACCAGTCTGCGGTAGCCGGGGTCGAAGGGGGCGCCGCGTTCTATGCCGTAGGCGCGGAAGGACTTGGGCATGCGCAGCCAGTCGGGGATGGGGATGTCGGTGCGGTAGTCGAGGCGGCCGTAGGAGCTGGTGCGGAACCATTCCTGCGTCTGGGGGAAGAACTCCTGGTAGCGGTCCAGGGCGTCGCCCTCGCCGACGGCGTCCGGGAAGTCGATCATCAGGGTGAGGGCGCGGACGGTGCCGGTGGAACGGGCGTACCCCGGGCCCGTGGGGATTCCCTCGGACATCTGGACGTCGCGGGAGCTGCCGATCAGGCACGGCCCGTGGGCGGAGGAGGGGGACGGTGCGCTGGGGCCGGCGCCCGCGGCGGAGGTGCCGGGGGAGAGGCTGCCGTTGCCGGCCGAGGTGCCGACGGCGAGGGTCAGGGCGGTGACGGAGGCCAGGGCGGCCAGGCGGCGCGGCGATATCCGACGGCTGCTCGGCTGCGGCTGCATGCAGGACCTCCGTTCCACATGGCAGCCGCCGGTTTCCGACTGCACCCTCCCGATCACCCTGCGTTGTGGGGTGCGAGGGCGCCTGTCGGCAGGGCCGATTGTGTGTTTTTCGAGGTCAGGGGAGCTGGAAGGGGCGGAAGGAGGGGTGGGAGGCGGGCCGGTTCGGCATGTGGGGGGAGGCCAAAGGGGTGTGACCTGTGTCACATGGAAAAGTTCCTCGGGTGGGAAATAACCGGGGAGCGTCTCCCCGTTTAGACCTGTGTTCGCGTGAAGCGGGGAATCAGTCCCCGGATCGCGGAGCCGACCCGACTGTCAGGAGTGCATCGTGCAGACCGCCGAACCCGCACAGCGCAAGACGCCCCGGCCGCGCGCCGACGCCGTGCGCAACCGGGAGCGGATCGTCGCCGCCGCCCGGGAGATGTTCGTCGAGCACGGCCCCGACGTGCCGCTGGACGACGTCGCCCGCCGGGCCGGTGTCGGCAATGCCACGGTGTACCGCAACTTCCCCGACCGCGACGCGCTGATGCGCGAGGTCGTCTGCTCCGTGATGGACCGTACGGCGCGGGCGGCCGAGCAGGAGCTCGCCGAGACCGGGGATGCCTTCGAGGCACTGGAGCGGTTCGCGCACACGTCCGCCGACGAGCGGATCAGCGCGTTGTGCCCGATGATCTCGAGCACCTTCGACCAGCACCACCCCGACCTGGAGGACGCGCGCCGGCGCGTCGAGGACCTCGTCGCACAGCTCATGGACCGCGCCAAGGCGGCCGGACAGCTCCGTGCGGACGTGGAATTCGGCGATCTGCTGGTCGGCATCGCGCAGTTGAGCCGGCCCCCGGCCGGTACGGCCTGCATGAGCGCCGACCGTTTCGTCCACCGTCACCTGCAGCTGTTCCTGGACGGGATGCGGGCCCCGGCGCCCGGCGTCCTGCCCGGCACGGCCGTGACCGTGGAGGTCCTGCGCGTTTCCTGAGTCGTGGACAGTGACCCCGACCCCCACCCACTCCGTCCGAGTCGTTCCGAGGAGTTTCCGAGCCGTCCCGCCACCACGTCAGGCGTGAGACCACTCCCTCTTTGACCTTTCCAGCACGATCTCTGACCTTTCCAGCACGATCTCCGACCCTTCCAGGACCATCTCCGACTCTTCCCGGCACGATCGGCGGGACCGTCCGTCCTACGCCGTGACCGGCTGCCGTGACCGGCTGCCGGGAAGCGACGCCGGCGTCCGTCGTGCGGTGCGACGTCGGTCACCCGGTGGCCGCCGCCGACCGACGCCATCGTCGGTGATGCGCCGCCGTCGTCCGCGGACGTTCCGGCGCCTCTGGTCTCGGGCGCGCCGGTGGACGTCGTCGGCCGACGAGCCGTCCCCTCTCGCCCATCCGTCCCGCCCATCCTCCTCATCCGTCCCATCGCTTCCTTGCGACGTTCCGAAGTGGGTACTCCCATGTCTGAATCAGCCTCAGCAGCAGCACCAGCATCAGCAGCAGCACCAGCGTCAGCACCAGTGGCATCGGCAGCACAAGCGGCAACGGCCGGGACACCTCGTCTGCGGGCCGATCCGGAGGCGCCCGACAACAACCGGTGGAAGGCGCTCGTCTTCATCGCGCTCGCCCAGCTGATGGTCGTCCTGGACGCGACCATCGTGAACATCGCGCTGCCCTCCGCCCAGCAGGATCTGGGCATCTCCGACGGCAACCGCCAGTGGGTCGTGACCGCCTACGCCCTCGCCTTCGGCGGGCTGCTCCTCTTCGGCGGCCGGATCGCCGACCTGTGGGGCCGCAAGCGGGCCTTCGTGCTCGGACTGGGCGGGTTCGCCGCGGCCTCCGCGCTCGGCGGGGCGGCCACCAACGAGGCGATGATGTTCGGTGCCCGTGCACTGCAGGGCGTGTTCGGCGCACTGCTCGCACCGGCCGCGCTGTCCCTGCTCGCGGTGATGTTCACGGACGGCAAGGAGCGCGCCAAGGCGTTCGGCATCTACGGGGCGATCGCCGGTGGCGGTGGAGCCGTCGGTCTGATCCTCGGCGGCTTCCTCACCGAGTATCTGGACTGGCGCTGGACGTTCTTCGTGAACATCCCGTTCGCCGTGATCGCCGCCGCCGGCGCGTACCTCGTCATCCGTGAACCGGCCGGGGGCCGCAACCGCTCGCCGCTCGACATCCCGGGCGTGGCGCTCTCCACGTTGGGCCTGGTCGCGCTCGTCTACGGCTTCACCCGGGCCGAGTCGAACGGCTGGAGCGACGGTGTGACCGTCGGTATGTTCGTCGCCTCCGCCGTCCTGCTCCTCGCGTTCGTGCTCGTCGAGTCCCGAGTCCGGGCACCCCTGCTGCCGCTGCGCGTGGTGACCGAGCGCAACCGTGGTGGGGTCTACCTCTCGCTCGGCCTGGCGATCATCGCGATGTTCGGCCTGTTCCTCTTCCTGACCTACTACCTGCAGGTCGTGAAGGGCTACTCGCCGGTCAGGACCGGCTTCGCCTTCCTCCCGATGATCGCGGGCATGGTCACCGGTTCCACGCAGATCGGCGCCCGGCTGATGACCCGGGTCGCGCCCCGGCTGCTGATGGGCCCCGGCTTCCTCGTCGCCGCGGTCGGCATGCTGCTGCTGACGCGGCTGGAGATCGATTCGTCGTACGCGGCCCTGCTGCTGCCCGCGATGCTGCTGCTCGGCCTCGGTATGGGTACGGCGTTCATGCCGGCGATGTCCCTGGCCACCCTCGGCGTCGAGCCCCGGGACTCCGGAGTCGCCTCCGCGATGGTCAACACCTCGCAGCAGGTGGGCGGTGCGATCGGTACGGCCCTGCTGAACACGATCGCCGCCTCGGCGACCACGGCCTACGTCGCCGACCGCATCGGCGGGGCGGGCAGCCGGGCCGAGCAGCAACTGATCCAGCTCCAGGGCCAGGTGGAGGGCTACACCAGCGCGATCTGGTTCGCCGTCGGCATCCTCGTGGCGGCCGCGGCCATCGCCACGGTCCTCGTCAACGCCGGCCGTCCCGGCGGTACCGCGGCGACGGCCTCCTCGTCGACGCTCTCCTCGGCGACGGCCTCCTCGTCCGGCCCCGGCCAGGACACGAGGGTCCGGGCCGGGGCGACGAGCAAGGGTGAGGAGGGGGCGGAGGCGTCCGTGCCGGCCGTCACCCACTGACGGGCGTGACGTGTATGACGTGCGTGACGCGCATGACTGCGTGACGTGCGTGACGTGCGTGACGTGAGCTGACGTTCACTGACGTACTTGACGTACAGCAGGCCCCGGCACCGTTCCCGCACGGTGTGGTCGGCGTCCCGCCCGCCGTCGTCGCAGACGGCGGGCGGGCTCCACCGCAGACGGAGGGGTGGGCTTCACCCTCCACCACCACCGCAGACGGAAGGGTGGGCTTCACCGCAGCCAGGGCAGGTCTGCTCCCGTTCCGGTCGGCTGCAGTCCCTCGGCGATGATCCCCATGATCTCGCCGAGGGACTTCTGCTGTTCGGGGGTGAGCCGGTCGAAGACCGCCTGGCGGACGGCCTCCACGTGGCCGGGGGCGTGCCGGGCCAGCACCTCGTGGCCCGCGTCCGTCAGTACGGCGAACTGGCCGCGCCTGTCGGAGGGGCAGTCCTCGCGCCGTACCCAGCCGTTCCTCTCCAGACGGGCTATGGCGTGCGAGAGGCGGGACCGGGTGATCTTCGCGGCCATGGCCAGTTCGGTCATCCGCAGCCGCCGCTCCGGTGCCTCGGCGAGCTTGACCAGCAGCCCGTAGTACACGTGCGGCATGCCCGCGTCGCGCTGGAGCTGACGGTCGAGGTGGTCCTCCAGGAGCGTGGTGGCGTCGATGTAGGAGCGCCAGACGCTCTGCTCGTCGTCGCTCAACCAGCGGGGTTCCTCGGCGTGTGCCGGTTCGGGTGCCGTCGTCATGAGTCCACTGTACGCCTTCTTCCTTGAAGATTAAACGAACTGTGTGTACAGTCATGCTTGAAAGTTGAGATTTAAAGCAAATTCGGCAGGGTGCGCCGATCCCGAGCGACCGCTGCGCGTCGATGCCCCCTACTGCCGCCGAAAGGAGTCGTCGTCATGACCGCCGCCGCCACGCAGGACCGCATGCCCGCCCTCTATCTGAGCCACGGTGCCCCGCCGCTGGCCGACGACCCCGTGTGGCCGGGGGAGCTGGCCGCCTGGTCCGCCGACCTGCCCCGCCCCAAGGCGATCCTGATCGTCTCCGCCCACTGGGAGGAGGCCCCGCTCGCGCTCGGCGCCACCGAGACCGTCCCCCTCGTCTACGACTTCTGGGGCTTCCCGGAGCACTACTACCAGGTCACCTACGGTGCCCCGGGGGCTCCGGCGCTGGCCGAGTCGGTCCGCAAGCTGCTGCGCGCCCCCGGCATGCCCGTGACGGACGTGCCCGACCGCGGCCTCGACCACGGCGCGTACGTCCCGCTGGTCGAGATGTTCCCGGCGGCCGACATCCCGGTCCTCCAGGTTTCCATGCCGACCCTGGACCCCGTGAAGCTGATGGAGATCGGGCGCCGCCTGGCGCCGCTGCGCGACGAGGGCGTGCTGATCATCGGCTCGGGGTTCTTCACCCACAACCTGGCCGCGCTACGACAGGGAGGCATCCCGGGCTGGTCGGCGGAGTTCGACGCCTGGGGCCGGGAGGCCCTCGACGCGCGTGACGTGGACGCGCTGCTCGACTTCACCCGCAAGTCCCCGGCGGGCCTGCTCGCCCACCCGCGCACCGAGCACTTCGCCCCGCTCTTCGTGACCATGGGCGCCGCGGACGCCGCGGGGGAGCTCGGGGAACAGAAGTCCGTGATCGACGGGTTCTGGATGGGGCTGGCGAAGCGGTCGGTGCAGTTCGGCTGAACGGTCCCCTGAGCGGTCGGCCGCCGCGGTCCCCTGAGCGGTCGGCCGCCGCGGTCCTGGGCGGTCGGTCGCGCGGTGCGAGGAGCGCGCGGAGCGTGCGAGGGTCCGGACGGCGCGCGGGTCACGCGGGTCGGGTGGCGGGCGGGTGCGTTGTGGTGTCTGGCCCCCCGGATGCCCCCGGACCTGTGTCCGACTCGACACCCGTGGCAACCATCAACCGGTACGAGCCGTCTTCAGGGTGGGAGAGCAGCCGGGGGCGCAACTCCACCCGAGTGAAGGGTGCCGTGTCGCATGTGATCGCCGTCTCACGGGCGTGGTGGCTGTGCAGGTCGGTGGGAGCCTCCGGATCCTCCTCCGTGCCCGGCCTGACCTGGACGTCTGTCCCTTCCGGCGGCATCGCGCCTCCCGCCGCGCGGCCGACAGGGTACTGCATGATCAGAAAAATCGAAGGGCAGGTTGGGAATTCTGTCCTGATTCCAGTCGTTGTTTCCTACGGATGCAGGGCACCCGAGCAGAGTCCGAAGAGACCCGAGAGACCTACGAGGAAAGTGCCGAGCGTCCGCATCACCCGCTGACCTCACCATCGCAAGGGAGCTCGCATGGCAACCCGTGCCGTCGCCCGTCGTCAGTCCGCCAACGGCGAGACGGTCGCCGCGGCAAGCAGTGTTCGCGCCCAGGGCGGCGAGATCGCCGACCGCGACCTGGTCGGCATGTACCTCGACGAGATCGCGCGCACGCCGCTGCTCGACGCCGCCAAGGAGGTCGAGCTTTCCCAGATCATCGAAGCGGGTGTGTTCGCGCGACAGATCCTGGACGGCCAGGAGGAGAACAAGGTCGGAGCCACCCCCGAGGAGCTCCAGGCCCTGGTCGACGACAGTGAGCGGGCCAAGGACATCTTCATCCGCTCCAACCTCCGCCTGGTGGTCGCCGTCGCGCGCCGCTACCCGCGCAGTGGCCTGCCCCTTCTCGACCTGATCCAGGAGGGCAACGCCGGTCTGGTGCGCGCGGTCGAGAAGTTCGACTACCGCAAGGGCTTCAAGTTCTCGACCTACGCCACGTGGTGGATCCGCCAGGCCATCACGCGCTCGATAGCCGACCAGTCCCGCACCATCCGCCTGCCCGTGCACCTCGTGGAGGAGCTGGGACGGATCCGCCGCGTGCAGCGCGAGTTCAACCGCGAGCACGGCCGCGACCCGGAGCCCACGGAGATCGCCGCGGAACTCGGCTCCACGCCGGAGCGTGTCACCGACGTGCTCGACTGGGCCCGTGACCCGGTCTCGCTGAACATGTCGGTGGACGACGAGGGCGAGACCCAGTTCGGTGACCTCCTGGAGGACACCTCCGCGGTGTCGCCCGAGCAGTCGGTGCTGACGCTGCTGCGCAGCGAGGAGCTGGACGACCTGATCGGCCGCCTCGACCAGCGCACGGCGTCCATCATCAAGATGCGGTACGGCATCGAGGACGGCCGTGAGCGCACGCTGACGGAAGTCGGCAAGGAGCACGGACTGACCCGTGAGCGGATCCGTCAGATCGAGAAGCACGCGCTCCTGGAGCTGAAGAAGCTGGCCCGCGACACCGGCTTCGACGCGGTGGCCTGACCCCTCGGGCGTCCGGTGTCGGGCGTCCGGAGCGCCACCCCTGCGGCGAGACCCTCCCTCGGCGGCCGGCCCGTTCCCCCCGGGCCGGTGCCGCCGGGCGCGCACGGTGGCGGAAGACCGCGCAAACAATGGCGGTTCCGCGCCGCTTCAACCCCCGGAGCGCCGGGAAAAAGACACCCGAGCAGGGCCACCGGGCCACTGGGCCCGACCGTCAGCACGACGACCGAGTACCGACACACGATCCACGTACGACGCACGACACGATCCACGTGCGACGCACCGACACGGGCCTACGTCCGACGTCCACGTTCACGTCCATGTACCGAGGGGCACGAGGCCCCGCCGAGTATGCCGCCGCGACGCCTCACTCACCAGGGATCGCGCCGCGAGCGAGCACCAGACACCAGGCACGGCACGGCCAAGCACCCAGCACGGCCACCAAGCACTACAGCACTACGCCACACGGAAACGAAGCACCGCACCACGACCGCGCACGGCACGACCACCCGCCCGCGCGGCATCGTCCGATGAGCCTCGTCCCGGCGCACACCCCCCCCGGCGCCGGGACGTCCCCAGCCGGGCTCGGCGCCCTCCCCCCGGGCGCCGGGCCCGGCTTTTCCGTCGCCCTGTGATCTGCCGAAGGCCTCAGGACGGCCGTCTCAGCCGTGGCGAGCGTCATGACGGTGCAGGGGACACGGCGGTGTAGGGCGTGTGGGTGTCACGGGGAAGTGGGGGCGTGCATGGAGAGCGGGCCACCCCGAACCTGAACCCCGGGGTGGCCCGCCAGATGGCAGATTGTGCCACATGGGCATAGCCTGCCGGGCGTGAGCAGCACCACCCCGACGCCGCCGTCCTCCCCGAGCCCGGTTCCACCGGCGTCGAACGCGCCCCCGTCCGCTTCGCCGTTCCCGGCGGCCTCCCCGTCCCCGTCGCTCCCCTCGTCCCCGACGCTCTCCTCGTCCTCCTCGCCCTCGCTCACCGAGCGGCGCAAGGCCGAGACCCGCATGACGATCGCCCGCGCGGCGGCCGGCCTCTTCGTCCGGCAAGGGCTGCGGGCCACCCGGGCCGAGGACATCGCCCATGCGGCAGGGGTCGCCCCGCGGACGTTCTACCGGTACTTCGCCACCAAGGAGGAGGCCATCGCGCCGCTCTACGAGACCGGTGCCGGGCGCTGGGTGGAGGCGGTGCGGGCGGCTCCGGCCAAGGCGACCGTGCCGCAGGCGCTGGAGAGCGCCGTACGGCACACGCTGACGCCGGGTGTCGGGGTGTCGGAGGCCTCGTGGGAGTGGATGCGCACGCTGATCCGGCTGGCCGGCTCCGACCCGGTGCTGCGCAGGGTGTGGGCGGAGGTCTGCCAGGCCTCCGACCGGGCGCTGGCCGACGTGCTGGAGGAGCGGGTGGCCGGGCGTCGGAAGGCGCCGGGTGGGCCGGGTTCCGCGGAGAGCGACAACGTTGCCGTCCGGTCGCGGCTGAGGTTCGCCGCCGCCGTCGCCGGTGCGGCCGTACGCACCGCCACGGAGGGCTGGGCGGCCGGTGACGGCCCCGCCGAGGGCAGCCAGGGGCCCGCCGAACTGGCGGTCGCCAACCTGGCCGCGCTGCGCCACTTCCCCTGGGACGACATCGCAGCCGACGTCCACTGACGGCCCGTCGGCCCGTCGGCCCGTCGGCCCGTCAGACCGACGGCGCGTCGGCCAGAGGTCCGGCGGCCCGAGGTCCGGTGGCGCGACAGTGCATCGGCTACGCGACTGTGCGTGCTGTGCGGCTCGACGGGTTCGACAGTGCGTCGGCTGCGGGACTGTACGGTCAGGTCGTCCAAGCGGTCCATGGCGTCCGCGCGGCCCACGCGGTCAGTGGCGTCGACCCCCGTCCATGGCGTCCACGCGGTCCATGGCGACCACGCCGTACGCACGCACCGCCTGCGGCACGACCGCTGAGGTCACCTCAGTCGATGGTGTGACGGGTGCCGTCACCGCGGGCCGGTGAAGCCGGGGTGTCGCCCGCCGCCCTGGTCATACGCGCACCCAGGTTCCGCACGCACTCCACCAGTTCCGGCGGCCCGTGCACGGTGAAGTCGTGGCCGAGGAGCAGCAGGCGGACGGCCATCCACTCCTTCACGTCTCCGACCGTGGCCCGCAGCCGGCAGCTGTGCTCGTCCTGCGGTTCGGGCGTGCCCAGCCAGGGCGGCAGGTGCGGCGCGACGACGTCGGCCGGAGCCGCGAAGGTGACGTCGAGGGCGTAGGACTCCTGCTGGCGGTGCATCGACTGGCGCAGGTACTCCGCCGCGCTGCCGGTGGGCAGCTCGCGCGGAGCGAAGCGAGCTCCCGTCGCGAAGGGCTCGCTCACCCGGTCGACGCGGAACGTGCGCCAGTCGGCGCGGTCGAGGTCGTACGCCACGAGGTACCAACGCCGTCCGGTCGACACCAGCCGGTAGGGCTCCGTCAGGCGCCGGGACTCGGTGCCGTCGGCCGCCCGGTAGGCGAAGCGGAGGCGTTCGTGCCCGGCCACCGTGGATGCGATGACGGTCAGCGTCTCGGGCGCGATGTTCGCACCGTCGCCGCTGGTGAGGGGCGTGGTGGCGGCTTGGAGCGTGCTGACGCGGTGGCGCAGTCGTCCGGGCAGGACCTGCTCCAGTTTCGCCAGCGCCCGTACGGACGCCTCCTCTACGCCTTCCAAGGCGTGTCCGGCGCCCGCACGCAGGCCGACCGCGATGGCCACCGCCTCCTCGTCGTCGAGCACCAGGGGCGGCATCGCCTTGCCGGCGACGAGGCGGTAACCGCCCTCGGAGCCCAGGGTCGCCTGGACGGGATAGCCGAGTTCGCGCAGCCGGTCGATGTCGCGCCGGACCGTACGGCGGGACACCCCGAGGCGCCGGGCGAGCTCGCCACCGGGCCATTCACGGGGTGTCTGGAGGAGGGAGAGGAGGGTCAGCAGCCGGGCCGGGGTGTCCGTCGTCATGCGTTCCACGATGCCTCACGAATAGGACCTGATCTGACCTATATGACTCATAGCTTCGGGACATGACCTACACGGACTCCACCTCCGGCACCGATCCGGGTGCCGGCTCCGGCCCCGCCTCGGCCCCCACCTCCCGCTCCCGCAACGGCGCCCGCAACGGCACCCGAAACGACTCCGGCAACGCGTCGGGCAACGAGTCGGGCAGCCGCCCGGGCGACGCCACGGGATCCCGGCGGCCGGAGGCAGCCCACCACGGCCCAGGCCCGTCGGCTTCAGGACCGTCCCCCGCGCCCGCGCCGGCCGTCGCGTCGCCCACGGACCCGGCGGAGGTCACCCCGAGCCCCGCTCCCGGCGACCGGCGGCGCTGGTTCGCGCTGGCGATCGTGATGACCGCCGCCTTCATGGACCTCGTGGACGTCACCATCGTCAACATCGCCATCCCGACCATCCAGCGGGACGAGGGCGCCACCTTCAGCCAGATCCAGTGGATCACCGCGGGCTACGCGCTCGCCTTCGCCGCCGGCCTGATCACCGGTGGGCGGCTGGGCGACATCCACGGCCGCAAGCGGGTCTTCCTCCTCGGCGTCGGCGGCTTCACCGTCGCCTCGGCCCTGTGCGGGTTCGCCGTCAACCCGGACATGCTGGTCGCCTCCCGCATCCTGCAGGGCGCGACGGCGGCGATGATGGTGCCGCAGGTGCTCTCGATCGTGCACGCCACCTTCCCGACACACGAACGCGGCAAGGTCTTCGGGCTGTTCGGCGCGATCGTCGGTCTCGGCGCGGTGTCCGGGCCCCTGCTCGGCGCACTGCTCACCGAGTGGAACCTGTTCGGTCTCGAGTGGCGGCCGATCTTCCTGATCAACCTGCCCGTCGGCATCGCGGCACTGCTGCTGGGCAGCCGCTACATCACCGAGTCGAAGGCCCCGCGGGCGATGAAGCTGGACCTCGTCGGTGTCGGACTGGTGACGCTGGGCCTGTTGATGCTGCTCTACCCGCTCACCCGCGGTCGCGAACTGGGCTGGCCGCTGTGGGGGTACGTGTCGATGGCGGGTGCGCTGGCGGTGCTGGCCCTGCTGGTGGCGTACGAGCGGGGCAAGGGGGCGCGGGACGGTTCCCCGCTGATCGAGGTGTCCCTGTTCCGGATCAAGAGTTTCGCGGCGGGCATCGCCGTCCAGACGGTGTTCGGCGTCGGCCTCGGCGTCTTCTTCCTGGTGTGGACGCTGTACATGCAGGTCGGCCTGGGCTGGAGCGTCCTGCGGGCGGGTCTGACCGGGGTGCCGTTCTCCATCGCCGTATCAGTGGCGGCGGGGATGTCGGTGCAGCTGCTGGTGCCGCGCTTCGGGCGGAAGGTGCTCCAGGCGGGAGCGCTGGTGATGGCCGCCGGCGTGCTCCTCTACCTCTGGGAGTCCGCGCGCTACGGCCTGGGCATCTCCTCCTGGCAGATGGCGCTGCCGCTGGTCGTCATGGGCGTCGGCATGGGACTGATCGTCGCTCCGCTGACGGACGCGGTGCTCTCGGAGGTGCCGCACGCCCACGCGGGATCGGCGTCGGGTCTGATCAACACGGTGCAGCAGATGGGCAACGCGCTGGGCCTCGGCCTGGTCTCGGTGGTCTTCTTCGGCGTGATCGACGAACCGCTTGCCGCTGCCGAGATCGGCCCCGCCTTCGTCGACGGGTTCGAGTACGCACTGGGCTGGGTGGCCGTCCTGCTGGGCCTGATGTTCCTGCTGATGTTCGCGCTGCCCGGGCGGCCCGCCCAGCACATGGAGGGGGCAGCGGAGAAGGGCGGGGCGCGTGCCGTCGACGCGTCCGACTCCGGTGACGGTGGCCGTGCCGAGGGGGTCGCGGGGAAGCCGGGAGGAGACGACCTGCCGACGGAGGAACGGAAGCCGGAGTACGTGCCCTGACACAGGATCCGGAGCGCGCGTCCTGACAAAGGATCCGGAGTACGCGTTCTGACGCGGGATCCGGAGCGCGCGTCCTGTCCCGAGGGACCGGTGCGCGCCTCCGGCCCCGGGAGTGCGGGGCGGGCCGGAGCGGGGGAGACGGGGGCCGCATCAGACGAGAGCCGGACGTAGGGCCGGGCACCCAGGTGGTGCCCGGCCCTACGGCGTCATCAGGTCGGGGCCTCGGCCGGAGCGGTGCCCGCGTCGGGCTGAGCCGGGGCCGACGACGGACTGAGCCCGGGCCTACGTCGGGCCGAGCCGGGGCCGACGACGGACTGAGCCCGGGCCTGCGTCGGGCTGAGCCGGGGTCGACGTCGGGTTGAGCCGGGGCCTGCGTCGGGCTGAGCCGGCGCCGACGTCGGGGTGAGCCGGGCCTGCGTCGGGATGAGCCCGGGCAGCTGCCCGATCGGCAAGCAGGCCCGAGCGGCGGGCAGGTGGGCCTGAGCCGAGACCGGGCCGGACCGGCAGGCAGGCAGGTGGGCCGAGACGAGCTGCTTCAACCAGGCTGCTGCGTGTACGCGGGAGGGGCAGGGACACACGGGGGCCCCGGGCCGCGTCCCGCGAGGCAGAGGAGCGGTGGGGGAGCGAGGGTGGGGGGCGCGTGGTGGGCGAACGGGTGCTGGGCGGCGAGTTGCGGGGCGAACGGGTGCTGGGGGAGCGCGGCGGAGCGTGCACCGTCCCGCTCCCGACGGCCTCCCGCCTCCCCTCTCCCGGCTCTCGGCTCCCGCCCGCAGCGCCCGTACGCCCGCCTCCCGCCTCCCGCCTCCCGCCTCCCGCCTCCCGTCTTCTCCTACCTTCCGGCGATCCGGGCGCCGACGGAAGTCCGTTCATGCCCGAGTGCGCCCGAAGGTGTTTACTTCCTGCACATCCCGGCTTACGCTTGAAAGCGAAACCACACGTTCGGGCACGGTTCGGAGGTGAGCGGGCATGTACGCACCGGAGCGTCAACAGGCGATCATGCGTCTGGCCCGGGAGAGCGGCCGGGTCGACGTGGTGTCCCTGGCCGAGGAGTTCCAGGTGACCGCGGAGACGATCCGGCGGGACCTGAAGACGCTCGACCGGGCGGGTCTGGTCCGCCGGGTGCACGGCGGAGCCATCCCTGTCGGGCGGCTCGACTTCGAACCGGACCTCGCCGAGCGCGAGACGACCGCAGCCGACGAGAAGGACCGCATCGCCAAGGCCGCCCTGGCCGAGATTCCCGCCGACGGTACGGTCATCGTCGACGCCGGGTCCACGATCGCCCGGCTCGCCGGCTCGATCCCGGTGGAAGTGTCCCTCACCGTCGTCACCCACAGCCTCCCCATCGCGGCCCGCCTCGCCGACCACCCCGGCCTGCAACTCCACCTCGTCGGCGGACGCGTACGACACCGCACCCGCGCGGCCGTGGACGCCTGGGCCCTCCGTGCCTACGGCGAGATCCGCGCCGACGTGCTGTTCGTGGCGGCCAACGGTTTCTCTCCCGAGCACGGACTGACCACGCCGGACCTGGCCGAGGCCGCGGTGAAGCGTGCGGCCATGGCCGCCGCGCGCCGGGTGGTGCTCCTCGCCGACTCCTCCAAGCACGGACAGGAGCACTTCGCCCGCTTCGGCGACCTGGGCGACGTGGACCTGTTGATCACCGACAGCGGGCTGAGCCCGGACGACGCCCTCGCGATCGAACGCGGCGGCACGGAAGTGGTACGCGCATGATCGTCACCGTCACCCCCAACCCCTCCCTGGACCGCACCTACGAGGTGCCCTCGCTCGACCGCGGTGAGGTCGTCCGGGCCACCGGCGAACGGGTGGACCCGGGGGGCAAGGGCGTCAACGTCTCCCGGGCCGTGGCCGCGGCCGGCCGGCGCACGGTCGCCGTGCTCCCCCTGGGAGGCGCGCCCGGCGCCCTGGTCGCCCAACTGCTCGACGCCCAGGGCATCGAGGTCGCGCCGGTCCCCGTCGAAGGCCCCACCAGGTCCAACATCGCCCTGGCCGAGTCGGACGGCGTACTCACCAAGATCAACGCGCCCGGACCGGAACTGAGCGCGGCGGAGCAGGAGTTGCTGCTCCGCACCGTGTACCGGCAGTCCGCGGGCGCGGACTGGATCGCCTGCTGCGGCAGCCTGCCGCGCGGCCTGGATCCCAGCTGGTACGCCGAGGTGGTCACCCGGGCGCACTCGGCCGGCGTACGCATCGCCCTGGACACCTCCGGACCGGCCCTGACCGCGGCGTTGAGCGGACGGCCGGACGTGGTGAAGCCCAACGCGGAGGAACTCGCCGAGGCCGTCGGCCGCCCCCTCGCCACCGTGGGCGACGCGGCCAAGGCCGCCGGCGAGCTGCGGGAGATGGGCGCCAAGGCGGTGCTCGCCAGCCTCGGCGCCGACGGGCAGTTGCTGGTCGACGCGGACGGCACCTGGTTCGGCACCGCCCGCGTGGAGACCGTCCGCAGCAACGTCGGCGCGGGCGACTCCTCGCTCGCCGGGTTCCTCATCGCCGGCGGACGCGGGCCGGAGGCCCTCGCCTCGGCCGTCGCCCACGGGGCCGCGGCCGTCCAGACCCCGGGCAGTGCGATGCCGGCCCCGAGCGACCTCGATCCGTCGGCCGTGACGGTCACCGCGGACATCCCGGTCGACCGTGCGCTGAAGGAGCCGGTCACATGACGAACCTCGATCTGCCGGCCCGGCCCGTCCGGTCGCCCGTCCAGCCGCCCGTCCAGCCGCCCGTCCGGTCCGTCCGGCCCATGCGGTCCCTGCCGCCGGTGCCGCTGGTGCAGCCGGTGCCGCTGGTGCCGTGCACGAGCGATCCACTGTCCCCCGTTCTTGCCTCCCCCCACCGCATCCCCGTCCCCTCCCCCGCCCACAGCACCTCCCGGGCGATATGCGTGCGAAGGAGCCCGCGATGAGCGACATGATCACCGCGGACCTGGTCGACCTCGACCTGTCCGCCGACACCAAGGAAGCGGCGGCCCGTGCCCTCGCGGAGCGCATGGTGGCCCAGGGCCGGGTGACCGACCTGGACGGCTTCCTCGCCGACGTGGCCGCCCGCGAGGCCCAGATGCCCACCGGCCTCGACGGAGGCATCGGCATCCCGCACTGCCGCAGCGAACACGTCACCGAGCCGACGCTGGCCTTCGGGCGCAGCGCCGGCGGTGTCGACTTCGGAGCGGCGGACGGCCCCGCCGACCTGATCTTCCTCATCGCCGCCCCCGCGGGTGCGGACGACGACCACCTGACCATCCTGTCGTCGCTGGCCCGGCAGCTGATGAACGCCGAGTTCACCACCGCCCTGCGCGAGGTCACCGACCCGGCGGGCGCGGCGGCACTCATCCGCGGTGACGCGTCCCCGGCGGCCACGGACCCGGCAGCCGACGCGGGCTTTACGAAGCCGGAGAGCACCGCACGGCCCGGTGGAACCCCGGGAGCCACCGACTCCGTGGCGGCACCGGCGGCGGCCTCCGCCGGTGCCGCCACGGGCAGCGACCAGGACCCGAAGGGCACCACCGGCCCGGCCGAAGGAACCAGCGCCACCACGGCGACCACCGGCCCCACCGGTACGGCACCCGCCGGTGCCGGTGCCGGTGCCGGTGCCGGTGGGGCCGGTGCCGGTGCCGATGCCGATGCGGAGGCCCCTGCGGGGACCGCCGGCGACGATGACGCCGGTGCGTCCGGGCGGCGCCCCTTCCGGATCGTCGCCGTCACGTCCTGCCCCACCGGTATCGCCCACACCTACATGGCCGCCGAGTCCCTGGAGAACGCGGGCCGCGAGGCGGGTGTGGAGGTCGCCGTCGAGACCCAGGGGTCGGCGGGCTTCACCCGGCTCGACCCGGCGGTCATCGAGGCGGCCGACGGCGTGATCTTCGCCCACGACGTCCCCGTCCGCGAGAAGGAACGCTTCGCCGGCAAGCCCACCGTCGACACCGGGGTCAAGGCGGGCATCAACCGCCCCGCCGAACTGATCGCCGAGGTCCGGGAGAAGGCCGAGCGCGGAGAGGCCACCGCACCCGCGGCGGGCGGCGGCACACCCGTCGAACGCGGCGCCGCATCGAGTGACGGCTACGGCACGAAGCTGCGCAAGTGGCTGATGTCCGGCGTCAGTTACATGGTGCCCTTCGTCGCCGCGGGCGGCCTCCTCATCGCCCTCGGGTTCGCCATCGGCGGCTACGAGATCAACGAGGCGCCGTCGGTGATGGAGCACTTCCTGTGGACCGAGGCGGCGAGCTGGGGCGCGTTGCTCTTCCAGATCGGTGGCGTCGCCTTCGGCTTCCTCGTCCCCGTCCTGGCCGGTTACATCGCCTACGGCATGGCCGACCGGCCCGGCCTGGTGCCCGGCTTCGTCGGCGGCGCGATCTCGCTCACCATCAACGCCGGCTTCCTCGGCGGTCTCGCGGCCGGTCTCATCGCCGGTGCGGTGGTGATCGGGATCCAGCGGGTGCGGATCCCGACGGCCCTGCGCGGCATCATGCCGGTGGTGGTGATCCCGTTGATCTCCTCGGCGGTGGTCGGCTTCCTGATGTTCGTGGTGATCGGCAAGCCCATCGCCGAGGCGCAGAAGGCCATGACCGACTGGCTCAACGGCCTCACCGGCACCAACGCCATCCTGCTCGGCACCCTCCTCGGCCTGATGATGTGCTTCGACCTCGGCGGTCCCGTCAACAAGGTCGCCTACACCTTCGCCACCGCCGGGATCGCGGTCGCCAGTCCCAGCGACTCCGCCATGAAGATCATGGCCGCGGTCATGGCGGCCGGCATGGTCCCGCCGCTGGCGATGGCGCTGGCCACGACGGTGCGCGGCAAGCTGTTCAACCGGACCGAGCGGGAGAACGGCAAGGCGGCCTGGGTTCTGGGCGCCTCGTTCATCTCCGAGGGTGCCATCCCGTTCGCCGCGGCCGACCCGCTGCGCGTCATCCCCGCCTCCATGGTGGGCGGTGCCGTGACCGGCGCCCTGTCCATGGCGTTCGGCGCGACCCTGCGGGCGCCGCACGGCGGCATCTTCGTGGTGCCTCTCATCGGCAACCCGCTGCTCTACCTGGTCGCCATCGCCGCGGGCGTGGTCGTCACGGCGGCCCTGGTGATCCTCCTCAAGGGGCTGCGCAAGCCGGTTGCGGCAGGCGCCGACGGTGCGGGCGGCAAGGGTGAGGCCGCCTCGTCGGCTCCCGCCGGGCAGCCCGTGGCCGCCTGACCACGCGACGTACCGTCATGCGGCCATCCGGGTGGTCTGCGGCATTCATGCCGAGTGCGAGATAGATCACCTTCATCACGGTCCGGGGCCCTCAGCCCCGGACCGTGGTGTGTACTGGGCCGCATGCCTGAGCACGACGCGATCTCGAAGGCGGCGGACCCGACTGCCCTGACGGGCGCTGCTGCCCTGACGAGCCCGACTGCCCTGACCAGCCCGGCTGTTCTGAAGAGCACGACTGCCCTGTCCCTGGCAGCCCTGGCCACCGTGAGCTGCGCGGCCGGCCTGGCCACCGTCCTGCGCCGTCGCGCCCGTCGGGGCCGTCGCGGCCGTCGGGGCAGTAGTGCCGGGAGCGCCCGGCGCGGCTTCTCCGCCGGAGCGGGACAGCAGCGCACGTGGATCCCGGCAGGGCTGGGCCGCCGGGTGAAGGGCGCCGGCCCGCAGCCGCCCCACCTGCCCTCCGCTGGTACCGGACGCCGTGGCAAGAGGCAGTCGCTGCCGACGATTCCCCGGCAGCGTCAGACCGGTCCGCGGGCGGAGGTCGTCACCCTCAGCCCGGCGGAACGCGCCGCCTTCGCGGGCCTGGTACGCCGCCTCGCCGACGACGACCGCTGAGCACGCCCGGCTTGCCGTCAGCCTGCGGTCGGCCTGCCGCCGGCGGTCGCCGAGTGCCCAGGAGCGGCCAAGGGCTCCGCGAGGCAACCGCCCGGCCCCACGGCATCGGCGATACACGTGCCCCGAACGGCGCTCGCCGCTTCTAGGAGACCTGCGCGGCCCGGCGCTCCATCGCGTCGCGCGCGGCATCCTCGGTCACGTACACCTCGCACATGTGCCGCCCGTCGGGCGTGGCCGTGTGCTCGACCTCCCAGAGGGAGATCTCCGCGCCGTCACGCAACAGGAACGCGTGCTCGTACAGCGCGAAACACAGGCCCGACCGGCCCGAGTACGACGGACGGCCGAACGCCTGCGTGATCTGGTGCGCGAAGGCCGTCCTCAACAGGGCCGCCGTCCGCGCGTCCGGCCGGTCCGCGTTCTCCGCCCGGCGCAGTAAGCGGCGCGCGTGGTCCGCGGAGTCGTCCGGCACATAGGCCGGCCTGGGCAGGGGCATCGCGGGAAGCTGCACCACCACCGGAAGCTCGAACTCCGGGGCGTCCGGAGGCAGCGGCAGACGAGCGGTTGCGGTCCGCAACTCCTCCTCGTCCACATACACCTCATGCTGGGGTTCCCCGTCGCGAGCCGTGTTGTGCACCAGCTCCCACAGCGTGAGCGCGGAACCGTCGGCGAGCAGCCAGGTGTGGCGGTACGTCTCCCGGTGCAGGCCCGCGCTGTGGTGCGCGGAGTGCAGCGAGCCGTCATGGGCCAGCGCGCAGTCGAGCCGTGCCAACGTCTCGTCCGGCAACTCGAACGAGTTCAGGGCACGACCGAGGAGCCGCGCGAGGTGCTCCTCCGGAGACTCGGGCGAGTCGGACGGTTCGTACGCTGCCGCCTCGTACGGAACGCTCAAGGTTTCTCCCGGCGTTGCTGCATGTCACCTTGTGGGTGCATACCGTAGCCCCTCGGTCGGACATCATGTCCGGGAACCGAGAAAACGTACGCCGGGAAAACGGGCGGGCCGCGCGAGAAATTCCTACCCGGCCTGACAGGACGTCAAAACTTGCCGCCGAGCCGTGGGTTGCGGCGACGGATCGACGGTGCGGCGCGCCGTCAGACCGCGCTGCCCGCGATCCACCTGCTCCACTCCATGTTCCAGCCGTTGAGGCCGTTGTCCGGTGAGACCGCCCTGTCGGGCGAGTTCTTCACGACCACCACGTCACCGAGGAGGGAATGGTCGAAGAACCACTTGCCGGGCGTGTCGCCCTGCGCGCCCCGCACGTCCGCCAGCCCGACGCACCCGTGACTGGTGCCCTGCCGGCCGAAGGGAGGGTTGCCCTTGTCGTACCAGTAGTTGCCGTGGATGAAGGTTCCGCTGGTGGTCAGCCGCATCGCGTGCGGCACGTCCGGGATGTCGTACTCGGAACCCATGCCGACCGTCCGGCTGTTCATACGAGTCCGGGTGAACTTCTCGGAGATCACCATCTGCCCGTTGTAGGTGGGATGCTGGGCATCACCCGTCGAGATCGGGATCGACTTGACCGTCTTGCCGTCCCGCTCGACCGTCAGGGTCTGGGTGTTCACGTCCACAGTGGAGACCTGTGACCGGCCGACGGTGAAGGTGACCGTCTTCTTCTGCACGCCGTGCACGCCGTCGGCGCCCTCGACACCGTCCAGGTCGATCTTCATCGTGACCTTCGAACCGGCCTTCCAGTACTCCTGGGGCCGGAAGTCCAGGCGCTGCGCGCCGAACCAGTGCCCCACCACCTTCTGCCCGCTGCTGGAGGTGACGGTGATGTGCGACTGCACGGCCTTCCTGTCCGTGATCGCCTTGTCGAAGGTGAAGGACACGGGCATGCCCACGCCGACCGTGGTGCCGTCGTCCGGGGTGTAGGTGCCGATGAAGCTGTCGTCGGGTGTGACGGTGGTGAAACGGGAGTCGGCCGACGACGTGCGGCCCTTGTCGTCCTTCGCCGTCGCCGCTATCCGGTACGTCGTCCCGCGCTCCAACTGCTTGCCGGGCTTCCAGGCGGTTCCGTCGGACGAGAGCGCACCGGCCACGGCCTCGCCCGAGTCGGCCACGATCATCTTCACGTCCGTCAGACGGCCCCCGCTCACCTTGACGCCCGTCGAGTTGATCGACGCACCGGTCGAGCCGTTCTCGGCGGAGATGGCTATCTTCGCGACCGACACGTTGCCTGCCCCGTCACCACCCCGGCCGCCCTTGCCGTCACGGGAACCGTCGGCCTGGGCGCTGCCGCCACAGGCGGTGAGGGTGAGGGCGCCGACCAGGAGGGCGGCACCGGCCACCAGTGCGCGCCGGGCTGCGTTGTCCGAGGTTGTCACGGGCTGCTCCAGATGCGAACGATGCGGGTGATCCACTCTGTACGCGCTCTACGCGCCCTACGCGGGGTAAGTGGAGTAAGCGGCGTACGCGAACGAAGAGGGGTCGGCTGTCCACCCGGGTTCCCTCCGACCCGTATGAGGACGGTGCCGTGACAGAACCGCGACAACGGGCTGGCGTTGCCCGCCGACGGAGCTTTCCCGACGGGCCCGGGAGGGGGGCCTCCCCCCTCCCCCTCCCTGGAGGACGACGATGTCGAC
>NZ_JBEZWE010000013.1:0-159082 GCF_040637405.1 Streptomyces sp. NPDC029526 | reverse complement strand
GGCTGCACGAAGGCCCACTCGGCATCGGACAGTTCATGGCGACGTATCACCCGACCATGATCCCCGATCGAAGATCATTTGACGACAGACCCTAGGGGGTGTCCGGAAAGTCATGGGAGCCAGAGTCGGAGGCAGGCGAGGGTGACCATGGCTTGGAAGTGGGCGGCTCGTTTGTCGTAGCGGGTGGCCAGGGCCCGGTTCTGCTTGAGCCGGCTGAAGCACCGTTCGACCACGTTGCGCCGCCGGTAGGCAGCCTTGTCGAGGCGGCAGCGGGCCTCGCCGCGGCGGATGCGTCCGTTGATCTGGTCGATCCGCTCCGGGATCGTGCAGGCGATTCCGCGTCGCCGCAGGTAGGCGCGGATCTTCCGCGCGGAGTAGCCCTTGTCCGCGACCACGCGGTCGGGCCGGGTCCGGGGCCTGCCCGGACCCGGCCGGGCGACCTTGATCCGGTCCATGACCGCTTCGAACTGGGTGCAGTCGTTGACGTTCCCGCCGGTCAGGGTGAACGCGAGCGGCCGGCCCTGACCGTCGCAGGCCAGGTGGATCTTGCTGGTCAGCCCGCCGCGTGACCGGCCGAGCGCCTCACCTTCCCAGGGCCCCCTTTTCGGGCCCCGGCCGCGTGCTGATGGGCTCGGACAGTCGTCGAGTCCACGCAGACGACCGACCAGTCCACGGTCCCGACGGCGTCGCAGTGCTGCTGGACATGGGCTAGCAGCCGGTCCCAGGTGCCGTCGGCGGACCAGTGCCGAAACCGTTCGTAGACCGTCTTCCACGGGCCGTAGCGATCGGGCAGGTCACGCCAGGCGGCACCGGTGGACAGCTTCCACAGGATCCCGTTGACGACCTGGCGCCGGTCCCGCACGGGCCTGCCCATCCGGCCCGGCGCCAGCAACGGAGCGATCAACGCCCACGACTCATCCGTCAGTTCATGTCGACGCACCACAACCGGAGCAACGAGCCACTGACTTTCCGGACACGCCCTAGCGGCCCCGGACCCAGGCCCGGACCCGGACCTCAGTCACCCACAGCGGCGTTCACTTGCGCGTGCGTGCCCCCGGCAGCCTGCTCGGTCGTCCGCCGGCGGCCGGCGGCCGGGGTGCGGTTTTCCGGACATCCGATTCGGGGGCGGGCACGATCGATCGCCGCGCTCTGCCCGCCGAGGATGAGGACATGACGGAGACGGAGACGGAGACCGGAAACCGGGACCGGGACGGGCATGACCGCCCTGGCAGAGGACCTGCACCGTGATTACGGACGCGGCCCTTCCGCCGCGCGGGCCGTGCGCGGGGTGTCGGTTGCCTTGACTCCCGGGACGCTCACTGCGGTGATGGGGCCTCGGGCTCCGGTCCCGACCGGGCCGGGCGCGCATACGGGTAACCCCCTCCGGCAAGAGCAGCGCACACAAACAAGAGCAGTGCTCTTGCTTTCGAGCGGTGACCTCATGCAGACTGACTTCCACACCGAGAGCACCGCTCGCAAACGTGAGCACCGATCTCTAATCTTTAGGGCGGTGCGGCGGACCACCGGCCGCCCTAAAGCCGCCAAAGCACTTCGCAGCAGTATGTGCCTCAGCCCGCCCCGTCCCACCCGCCCCGCCCCGTCCAAGGAGGCCCCCATGTCCACTCCCACTCCCACACCGCACGTCGTCAAGCCCGGCCGGTTCACCGTGGGTGTCGTCAACCGCGCCGTCGCCTGGCTGATCCGCCGCGGGTTCGGCGTCTGGGGTTCCCGGATCCTCGCCGTCCGGGGGCGCAAGTCCGGCGAGTGGCGGACGACGCCCGTCAATTTGCTGACGGTGGACGGGGCCCACTACCTCGTCGCCGCCCGCGGTCACGTCCAGTGGACCCACAACATGCGCGCGGCCGGCGGCGGGGAGCTGCGCCTGGGCAAGCGCGTCGACACCTTCACCGCCGTCGAGGTGGCCGACGACGACAAGCCGCCGCTGCTGCGCGCCTACCTCAAGCGCTGGAAGGCCGAGGTCGGTGCCTTCTTCAAGGGCGTCGGCCCGGACTCCTCCGACGCCGAGTTGCGTCGTACCGCTCCGGACCACCCGGTCTTCCGGATCACCTTCACGAGCTGACAGCGAGCGCCCGCTGCACCCTCACTGCTGCACCCTCGCCGCTTCACCACGTCGACCCGCTCACTCCGCCGACCCCGCCCCCCGTCGCGTGGCCCCCCGGTGAGCTCCGGCCGGCCGGAGCACCGGTCGGGCCGAACGCCCGCCCCACCCACGTCGCCCGATGGGCACCAGGCAGGAGCCCGAGACACCAGGCAGGAGCTCGCGGCGGAGAGCTCACCCTGCCCGTCCGGGCCGGTGCGATGCGAAGGCCCGTGCTCCACCGCCCCTGCGGGCCCTGCCGCCCCCGCCGCCGGCATCAACTCCCCGGAAGCATCGGGCCCTTACCGCAGCAAGTACCTCCGCCGAAGACTCACTGCCCCGAACCGTCGACCCTGCGTTCCGTCGTGTCGGCGTCCGCCGGGCGACGGTCGAAGGCCAGCAGGGCACGGTGTGCCAGGGGGTGGGTGCGGACCAGTTCGCCGAGAGTCGTCGAGCCCTGGGTGATGTCCTTGAACGCCTTCCAGGCCGGGCGGAAACCGGTGAGGACCGCGTGGAAGACGCCCGGGCGTCGTTCGAAGGCGGCGAGCATGCGCTTGCCCACGCTCATCTCGACGCCCAGTCCCGCCTTGACGGCGAAGGCGTAGTTCAGGGCCTGGCGCCGGGTGTCCACGGCGTCGTGCGCCTCCGCGATCCGGACCGCCCACTCCCCCGCGAGCCGGCCGGAGCGCAGGGCGAAGGAGATGCCCTCACGGGTCCACGGCTCCAGCATCCCGGCCGCGTCCCCGCACACCAGCACGCGCCCCCGGGACAGCGGCGAGTCGTCGGCACGGCAGCGGGTCAGGTGCCCGGAGGAGATGCTCGGTTCGAAGCCGGCCAGGCCGAGACGGCCGATGAAGTCCTCCAGGTACCGCTTCGTCGCGGCGCCCTCCCCCCGTCGGGAGATCACGCCGACGGTGAGGGTGTCCCCCTTGGGGAAGACCCAGCCGTAACTGCCGGGCATGGGGCCCCAGTCGATGAGCACCCGGCCCTTCCAGTCCTCGGCGACGGTGTCCGGGACGGGGATCTCGGCCTCCAGCCCCAGGTCGACCTGGTCCAGCTTGACGCCGACGTGGGCTCCTATCCGGCTGGCGCTGCCGTCCGCGCCGACGACGGCCCGGGCGAGCACGGTGTCGCCGCCCTGGAGGACCACGGCGACCGTGCGCCGGTCGGGCACGGCCGAGCCGTGCTGCTCGACCCGCTGCACGGTGGCGCCGGTGCGCAGTTCGGCACCCGCCTTCTGTGCGTGTTCCACCAGCTGCTGGTCGAACTCGGGCCGGTTGATCAGGCCGAACAGCATCTGCCGGGAGCGCCGCGTCCGGCTGAAGCGGCCGTTGTGGGAGAAGGTGACCGCGTGGACCCGGTCCTTGAGGGGGAGGTCGAAGCCGGGCGGGAGGGCGTCACGGGTGGGGCCGATGATGCCGCCGCCGCAGGTCTTGTAGCGGGGCAGCTCCGCCTTCTCCAGCAACAGCACGCTCCGTCCCGCGACCGCCGCCGCGTAGGCGGCCGAAGCCCCCGCGGGTCCCGCGCCCACCACGACGACGTCCCACACCTGCCGCACGTCGTCCGCTGAAGAGTTCTCGCTGCTCACGATGGTCTACTGCTCCCGATCCAGCCGCCTGCCGCTCTTGACCCCCGCATCCTACGGCGACGATCACCAGGGGCCGCTGTGGGAGGATCGACGGCATGGGTGGCCCGTACACCGGACGCCTCCCACACCGCACGATCAGCTCGTACGGGGAGCCCTCCCCCGCCACGGGGGAGTTCACACCCTTACAACGTCGCACCCACAAGGAGCGTGCCCATGTCGTCGCATTCGGTCGCCGCGACCGTCGCCTCGCTGATGCCGAGGGCGAAGGAGGAGCTCACCGAACTGGTGGCCTTCCAATCGGTGGCGGACTTCGGCCAGTTCCCGCGCAGTGAGAGCGAGGGAGCCGCCCGCTGGATCGTCGACGCGCTGACCGCCGAGGGCTTCCAGGACGTCGCGGTGCTCGACACCCCGGACGGCACGCAGTCCGTGTACGGCTTCCTGCCCGGCCCCGAGGGTGCCAGGACCGTGCTGCTGTACGCCCACTACGACGTGCAGCCGCCGCTGGACGACGCCGGCTGGACCACCCCGCCGTTCGAACTGACCGAGCGGGACGGCCGCTGGTACGGGCGCGGTACCGCCGACTGCAAGGGCGGCCTCATCATGCACCTGCTCGCCCTGCGCGCCCTGAAGGCGAACGGCGGCGTCCCGGTACACGTCAAGGTGATCGTCGAGGGCTCGGAGGAGCAGGGCACCGGCGGCCTGGAGCGGTACGCCGAGGCACACCCCGAACTGCTGCGGGCGGACGCGATCGTCATCGGCGACTCGGGCAACTTCCGTCCGGGTCTGCCCACCGTCACCTCCATGCTGCGGGGGATGACGTTGGTGCGGCTGCGGATCGACACTCTGGAGGGCAATCTGCACTCGGGGCAGTTCGGCGGCGCCGCGCCGGACGCGCTGGCGGCCCTCGTGAGGGTGCTCGACTCGCTGCGCGCGGAGGACGGCAGCACGACCGTGGACGGGCTGACCGGTGACGCGGTGTGGGACGGATTGCAGTACGACGACGAGCAGTTCCGGCAGGACGCCGGCGTGCTGGACGGCGTGCGGCTGATCGGTTCGGGCACGGTCGCCGACCGCATCTGGGCGCGCCCGGCGGTCACGGTCCTCGGCATCGACTGCCCGCCGGTGGTCGGCGCCACCCCGTCCGTGCAGGCGAGCGCAGGTGCGCTGATCAGCCTGCGGGTGCCGCCGGGCACGGACGCGGCCGAGGCGACCGAGCTGCTGCGGGCGCACCTGGAGGCGCACACGCCGTGGGGTGCCCGGGTGAGCACCGAGCAGGTCGGCCAGGGCCAGCCGTTCCGGGCCGACACCGGCAGCCCGGCGTACCGGGCCATGGCCGACGCGATGGCGGCCGCCTACCCGGGGCAGGAGATGAGCCAGGCCGGCCAGGGTGGCTCGATCCCGCTGTGCAGCACGCTGGCCGCCCTGTATCCGCAGGCGGAGATCCTGCTGATCGGACTGAGCGAGCCGGAGGCCCGGATCCACGCGGTGAACGAGAGCGTCTCCCCCGAGGAGCTGGAGCGTCTGTCGGTCACGGAGGCCCTCTTCCTGCGCAACTACGCCTCCGGCGCGAGCTGACACCGTCCGACCGGGGCCCGGGCCGCCCCCCGGGCCTATGCAGCCACCGGCCCGGGCCCGTACGACCCCCGGCCCGATCGCATGACGGCCCCGGCCCGGGCCCGTACAACCCCCGGCCCGGACCCATGGCAGTCCCCGGCGGGCAGCGAGCCCCCGCCGGGGCGGCATCACGTCCCGCGTGAGGGCCGAGGCCAAGCCTCCTCCTCCGGTCCGCCGGCAAGTCGCCGAGTCACCAGGTCACAGGCCACAGGTCACAAGTGACCTGGCGACCAGGTGACCAGGTGACCGACCCTCACGCCCTCCGGTCAGGGACGACGCTGCCACCGCGCAGGTCCGGGACCGACCGACGCTTCCCGGCGCCTCCGCAGGCCGATCGGCCAGGGTCCGGCGCCTCCCGGCCCTGGCGGCGGAAACGATCCGCGCCCGAATCTCCCCCGCTGCCCGCAGATCCGTCCGGGACCAGCACTCCCCCCGCCCGGCCCAACCCTGCGCACACCGCTCGGCCCGCTCTCGGCGCTTCCCCGACGCTTCCCGAGCCCCGGACACCGATCGGCGGACCGTCGGCGTCATCCGGCCGGGCGGGCGGCCCACCGCGGCCGGCAGCCCGTCGGTCGACAACCCACCGGTCGACGGCCCGCCGGGTAGGCGGCCCCAAGAGCTCAGCGGCCCACCGAGGTAAGCAGGCCCCCAAGAGGTCAGCGGCCCACCGGTGTGCCCGCCTCCAGGTACATGGCCCGGCCGCGTTCCCGCGCCCGCAGGGCCCGGCGGAGGCGTTCGTAGCGCACCGGGGGGAGGAGTTCGGCCGCTTCCTCCTCGGAGGCGAAGCGCCAGTCGCGCAGTTCGGGGCCGGGCAGCAGCAGCCGGCCGGCTTCGGCGGCCGGGAGGCGTCCGCCGTCGAAGAGGAGCCGGAGGCCGCCGTAGCCGGGCGGTGCGGGTGGTTCCCAGTCGACGACGAGCAGGGCCGGTGCCTCGGCCAGGCTGATCCCGGTCTCCTCGGCGACCTCGCGCATGCCCGCGCGCGCCGGCGCCTCGCCGGGTTCGACGACCCCACCGGGGAACTCCCAGCCGGGTTTGTAGGTGGGGTCGACGAGCAGGACGCGGTCGTGCTCGTCGAAGAGCAGGACGCCGGCGGCGACCGTCTCGGCGGTGGGTTCCGGGGTCTGCACGATGTCGCAGGCGCGCACCGATCCGGCGGCGACGGCCTCGGCGATGCGTACGGCGGTGTCGTACGGGCTCAGCGCGCTGTTGTCGACCGGGTAGGCGTCGGCGGTGAGCCAGGAGGCGAGGGCGCCGCGGTACGGCTCGATGTGGTCGTAGGACCACTGGCGGACCCGCAACTCGCCGTCCGGAAGACCCGCGGGTATCTCCCGGCCCGCTATGCGTTCGCGCAGGATCGTTTCCGCCGGGGCGAGGAGCACGTGCCGCACCGCGATGCGGCGGGCCGCGAGGCCGCCGAAGATCTCGTCGCGGTAGTCCTGGCGCAGCAGGGTCATGGGGATGACGAGGGTTCCGCCGAGTTCCGCGAGCATGGCCGCCGCCGTGTCGATCACCAGGCGCCGCCAGATCGGGAGGTCCTGGTAGTCGCCCACCTCCGCGAGGTGCTTGGGCGGGAGCAGGTGACCCAGCGCCCCGCCGATGACCTCGGGGTCGAAAAGCGTGCTGTTCGGGATCAGTTCGATCAGTTCCCGTGCGGTGGTGGTCTTCCCCGCACCGAACGCACCGTTGACCCAGACGATCACGGTTTCCCCCTCTTCGGTTGGCCCCCTGTGGCTTGCCCGCTCCACCCTGCCACGGAAACCAGTTCGGGCTCAGAACGGCGAAACGACGGCGCCGGTGCCCTCGCGTGAGGGCACCGGCGCCGCGCCGTCCGGCCGGGGGCCGTCAGTCGTCGCCCTGCGCCAGGTCACCGGCGGGGGCCAGGCTGTCCGAGGCGACGGCCACCTGGTCGAGGGAGCCGAGGGTGTCGTCGACGCTGACACCGGCGAGGTCCTCGCCGAGGGCGTGGGACGGCGTGACGGCCGCGACGACGAAACCGGTGGCCAGGGAGGCGATGGCGAGCATGCTGCGCTTCTTCATGCCCCGCTCAACTGCCGAGACCGCATCGGGGTCACGCCCCGGACGTGAATCGGTCGAAGTCGAACTCGCGCGCGCCCCTCGGACGTCCCCGGCGCGCGCCGAACGCGCCCCGGGACACCCACGCCCCCGGCCCGGCGGGGGGCAGAAACCGGCCCTCGGCTCGGCAGTTCGCGCCCTCGTCCGCCCGGCGGTCGCCCCGCCGCGCGTCCCCCGTCGGGCGCGGCCCGCACGGCACCGGGCCCGGCCGTCACACCCCAGCGACCCCAGCGACCCCCGCGACCGCCGGGTCCTCCCGC
Organism: Streptomyces sp. NPDC029526; assembly: GCF_040637405.1. Lineage (NCBI taxonomy): Bacteria > Bacillati > Actinomycetota > Actinomycetes > Kitasatosporales > Streptomycetaceae > Streptomyces > Streptomyces sp. NPDC029526. The sequence goes on along the minus strand of NZ_JBEZWE010000013.1, from coordinate 151,449 downwards.
CGGGCCAGGGCCGCCGCCGCGGCGCCCACGAGGCCGGCGTCGGTGCCCATGCGGGCCGGGGCGACCGCGAGCCGCTGGACGAAGGAGAGGGTCGCGTACTCGGCCAGTGCCCGGCGCAGCGGGGCGAGCAGGACCTCGCCGGACTTGGCCACTCCCCCGCCGATCACCGCGATGTCGATCTCCACGAGCGTGGCGGTGGCGGCGATACCGGCGGCCAGGGCCCGGGCGGCCCGGTCGAAGGACGCCACGGCCACGGGGTCACCGGCCCGGGCGGCGGCGGCCACCGCGGCGGCGGAGGTGTCGCCGTCGGGGCCGGGTTGCCAGCCGTTCTCCAGGGCCCGGCGGGCGATGTTGGGGCCGCTGGCCAGGCGCTCCACGCATCCGCGGGCGCCGCAGGGGCACAGGTCGCCGTCGAGGTCGACGCTGATGTGGCCGATGTGACCGGCGTTGCCGGTGGGGCCGGGGTGGAGCCGCCCGCCGAGGACCAGCCCGCCGCCGACCCCGGTCGAGACGACCATGCACAGGGCGTTGTCGTGACCGCGGGCGGCACCCTGCCAGTGTTCGGCCGCCGCGATGGCCACCCCGTCGCCGATGAGTTCCACCGGCAGGTCCCCGGTCACCGCACGGACGCGGGCCACCAGCGGGAAGTCCCGCCAGCCGGGCACGTTCACCGGGCTCACGGTGCCGGCGGAGGCGTCCACCGGGCCCGCGCTGCCGATGCCCACGGCGGTGACTCCGGGCCAGAGCGGGGACGCGGTGAGCTCTCCGAGCACCTCCTCGACCGCGCGCATGACGGTGCCGCCGTCCTGCCGTGCGGGAGTGGGACGCTGAGCGCGGACCAGCAGGCCGCCCCGGCCGTTCACCAGTGCCCCGGCGATCTTGGTGCCGCCGATGTCGAGCGCGGCCACGAGGTCGGTGTGCATCAGTGTCGGAACTCCCCGTCAACCGTGAGACAAATCATGAGACACACATCATGGGATAAATACCGAGCCGGTCCCATGTGCGGCCGAAGGGTACACACGGGACGCATCACAACCCGGTCTCGCGGTGGGGTACGGGCCGGAGTGCACGGTGGACAGTGTCTCCCGACCGTGACAACGTTGTCCAGGTTCTATGCTCGACGCCACATCCTCATACAACCCCATGGACGTACACACCCCCGTGGACGACAGGACAGGACACCGCACCGTGCCGGACACGCACCGCCGCACCCACCGCCTCCCCGGGGCCCGCTACGGAAACCGTCCGACGATGAAGGACGTGGCCGCCCGCGCCGGGGTCGGACTGAAGACGGTCTCGCGGGTGGTCAACGGCGAGCCGGGCGTCACCGCGGAGACCGAACGCCGGGTGCAGGAGGCCATCGAGGCACTGGGGTTCCGCCGCAACGACAGCGCGCGGGTGCTGCGCAAGGGCCGCACCGCCAGCATCGGGCTGGTGCTGGAGGACCTCGCCGACCCGTTCTACGGACCGCTGAGCCGGGCGGTGGAGGAGGTGGCCCGCGCCCACGGCGCCCTGCTGATCAACGGGTCCAGCGCGGAGGACTCCGAGCGCGAGCAGGAACTGGTGCTGGCCCTGTGCGCGCGCCGGGTGGACGGCCTGGTGGTCATCCCGGCCGGTGACGACCACCGGTACCTGGAGCCGGAGATCAGGGCGGGGGTGGCCACGGTGTTCGTGGACCGTCCGGCCGGCCGGATCGACGCGGACGTGGTGGTGTCGGACAACTTCGGCGGTGCCCGCGACGGTGTCGCCCACCTCATCGCGCACGGGCACCGCAGGATCGGGTTCATCGGCGACATGCCCCGCATCCACACGGCGGCCGAGCGGCTGCGCGGCTACCGGGCCGCGATGGAGGACGCGGGCATACCGGTGGCGCCGTCGTGGATGTCGCTGGGCGTCACCGACCCGGAGCGGGTGCGCCGGGCGGCCGAGGAGATGCTGCGGGGGCCCGACCCGGTCACCGCCGTCTTCGCGGGCAACAACCGGGTGGCGGTCACCGTGATCCGGGTGCTGGCCGAGCAGGAGCGCCGGGTGGCGCTGGTCGGGTTCGACGACATCGAACTCGGCGATCTGCTCCGGCCGGGCGTCACCGTCGTGGCACAGGACGCGGCGGCCCTCGGCCGGACCGCCGCCGAGCGGCTGTTCCGCCGGCTGGACGGCGCCCTGCCCTTCCCCGAACGCATCGTGCTGCCGACCCGGCTGATCACCCGCGGCTCGGGCGAGCTGGCGCCGGCGGACTGAGCGGCGGCGCCCGCGATGGAGGACCGCACCCTGGAGGCGTTGGGGCTCGCCGGAGTCCCGCGCGAGGATCCGCTGCTGTACCCGGGTGCCTGGCCGGCCGACTCGGGGCTCCTGGACGGGGACCGGCTGCTGCCGCTGGAGAACCTGGCGCACCCGGACCGGGAGCCCGTCCTCGCCGTCGGATCCAACGCCTGCCCGGGCCAACTGCGCCACAAGATGGCCGAGTCGGGGATCGTGACACCGGTCCCGATGGTGCGGGCGCGGGTGACGGGCGTCGACGTGGGTGTGTCGGCGCACGTCAGCCGCGCGGGGTACGTGTCCGCGTCGCCGGTCGCGTCCCCGGGGACGGTACGGGAGTTGTTCGTGCTGTGGCTGGACCCGGGCCAGCTCGCCGCCGTCGACGCCAGCGAGGGCGCCCACCGGAGGGACGGCAACTTCGCCCGCGCCCTGCTGCCCGCTCCCGCCGTGCGCGTCGACCTCGCCGACGGGACCTCACTGCCGTGGGCGTACGCCTACGTCAACCGTCACGGCGTCCTGCACGACGGCACCGGCGTGCCGCGCGTCCACCCCGGGCAGCGGGAGCTGCTCACCGAACTGCTCGTCGGCTCCCCGGCGTTGCGGGAGCTGTTCGGCGCCACCGCGGAGGAGTTCTGCGCCCGGGCCCGTGCCGACCGGCGGCTGCGGGCGCGGGGCACGCGGTTGTTCGCCGAGGAGAAGCGGGTGACGCACTCCGGCCTGGAGCGGTACCTCGCCGGTCAGCAGACGGGGAGTCCGGGGACCGGTCCGTCGTTGGCGCCGCCTCGCATGTAGACGACGCTGACCCAGACGTCCTTGTTGCCGCTGTCGTCGTCCGTCCGGGCCCACCAGACGTTGGTCCACTTGCGGTAGGTCTCGCGGCGGCCGAGGTTCTGCTGGCAGTAGAAGTAGTTGGTGCCCTCCTTGAGGACGCCCTTGCGGATGCCGGTGGCGGTGTAGGAGGCGGTGGTGCGTCCGACGTGGCAGTTGTACCGGCCGCCGCCGATGGCGTGGCAGGCCGGCGCTTCCGCGCCCGGCACCTCGCCGGAGGACGGTCCGGTCGCGGTCGGCGCCGGTGTCGCGGGGGCGGTGGGTTCGGTGGGGGTTGCGCTGTCCCGGACCGGGCGCTCGCTGCTCCTCCCGCCGTCGTCGCCGTCGTCGCCGTCGCCTTCGTCGCCGCTGTCCGCGGCCGCCTCGGGGGTGCGCAGCGGATCGGTTCCGGTGCGGCCGGGCCCGGGGGCGGTGACATCGGTGCGCGCGTCCGCCCGGCCGCCGCCCGGGAGGCCGACCAGGGCGACGGTGATGCCGGCGGTGGCCAGGACGACGACCGCCGCCACGGCGGCGAGCAGCAGGCGGCCCTGCCGTGGCCGCCGTCCGGGCGGTGCCGGGGCGGCGGCCCCGGGGCTCCGGTCCCGGGCCTGCGGCGGACCGGACGGGGGCCGTGCGGGCGGGGGCAGTGCGGGCGGCGGGGGCGTGCGGGCCGCGCCGGTGGCCGGTACGTCGAGTGCTGTCTCGGTGCGCTCGGTAGGGGCGGAGGGCCGGTGCGGGGATGCCGTCGGGGCCGGGACGGCCACGGCGTCCGGGCCGGCGGTGCCCGCGACCGACCGCAGCAGGTCGCACGCCTCCTCGGCCCCGGGGCGGGCGTCGGGGGCCTTCTCCATCAGCCGGTGCAGGACGGGAGCGAGCGGACCGGCGCGGCCGGGCTCGGGCAGCGGGTCCGCCACGATGGCGGTGAGGGTGGAGAAGGCGGAGGTGCGGCGGAAGGGCGCGGTGCCCTCGACGGCCGCGTACAGGGTGGCGCCGAGGGCCCACACGTCCGAGGCGGGGCCCGGCTCGGCGCCGCGGGCCCGTTCGGGGGCCAGGTAGTCGAGGGAGCCGACGAGTTCGCCGCTGCGGGTGAGGTGGGTGGCCGAGCCGTCGCCCGGGTCCTCCATGGTGGCGATGCCGAAGTCGGTGAGCACGATGCGGCCGGAGCGGTCGAGGAGGATGTTGCCGGGCTTGACGTCCCGGTGCACCACCCCCGCGCGGTGGGCGGCGGCCAACGCGTCCATGACCTCCGCGCCGATCCGGGCCGCCTCCGGCGGCTGCAGGGTGCCGCGCTCGCGGAGCACGTCGTCGAGGGAGGGTCCGTCGACCAGCTCCATGACGATCAGCGGCCGGCCGTCGACCTCGGCGACGTCGTGCACGGCGATGACGGCCGGGTGGCGCACCCGGGCCGCCGCCCGGGCCTCGCGGCGCATCCGCAGCCCCAGCTCGGTCAGTTCGGGGCCGGCGGCGTCGGTGTAGGTGCGCAGTTCCTTGACGGCCACCTCACGGCCGAGGACCTCGTCGCGCGCCTGCCAGACGACTCCCATGCCGCCGCGCCCCAGCTGCCGTACGACCCGATACCGTCCCGCCAGCAGCCGCCCGGTCCCGTCCGGCCGCCCCTCGTCCCCCGCCGACACCGCTGCCCCATTCCTGTTGAGACCCGCCACCCCGTGTGTGGCGTACAGCCTAGAGGGCTTCGGAGGCGGCCATGGACTCGGGCGTCGGGTCCGGGTCGGGCTCCCAGCGCAACAGGTCGCCGGGCTGGCACCGGAGGACCTCGCAGAGCGCGGCGAGGGTGGTGAAGCGCACGGCCTTGGCGCGGCCGTTCTTCAGGACGGCCAGGTTGGCGGGGGTGATGCCGACGCGCTCGGCGAGTTCGCCCACGGACATCTTGCGCCGGGCCAGCATGACGTCGATGTCGACGACGATCGGCATCAGATCACCTCGGCGAGTTCGTCCCGCATCCGTGCCGCCTCGAGGTCCCGGGCCACGGCCTGGGCGAGCAGCATCCGCAGGACCAGGACGACGAGCGCCACGCCGAGCACGGCCAGGCCGGCCCCTCCGATCAGCAGCACGATGCCGGGCGCGACGGCCTCACCGGGCGCGAGGAGCGTGCCCAGGGCGAACACCAGCAGGGCGGCGGCCACGAACGCGCCGATCACGACGTGCACGTAGCGGAACGCGGCGTGGCTGAACACGGTGCCGCGCCGGACCATGGTGACCAGCCGCCAGACGCAGACCAGCACCACCTGGGCCGAGACCACGCCCAGCAGCACGATCAGCAGCAGGGGCAGGCGCAGGTGCGCGTACTGCTCGTTCAGTCCCTCCAGGTCGTTCGCCAGCAGCGGTACCAGCAGGCCCTGCACTCCCACCGATCCCAGCAGCAGTGCCGTCAGTACGGCACGGAGCGCGAACACCGTCACCTGTCCCATCACGTCCCCTTCCATCGAGCGACGATGGGAATCTATCGTTTTTCGATAGGAGGAACAAGCGTGAGGCCCACGGAGGGTGGCCGGGTACGAGGGCGGCCCGAGGGTCAGCGGGCGGAGGCGGTCAGGTCACCGCGCCGGGGGCCGGCGAAGTGCTCCAGGTCGGCGCGGGTCAGACCGGCCGGTCCCGCCGCCTCGGCCGGGTCCAGGGCGCCGCAGTCGAGGCCGCGCAGCAGGTACCCGGCGAGGGCCTTGGCGGTGGCCGGTTCGTCCATCACGTCGCCGCCGGCCCGGTCGGCGTAGCGGGCGAGCCGGGCGGCGGCCCGGGCGCAGCCCTCGCGGTAGAAGGCGAAGACGGCGGCGTACCGGGTCGGCAGGTGACCGGGGTGCATGTCCCAGCCCTGGTAGTAGGCGCGGGCCAGGGCACGCCGGGTGAGGCCGTAGTGCAGGCGCCAGGCGGCGTGCACCTGCTCGCGGGGGCCCACCGGCAGGACGTTGGTGGAGCCGTCCGAGACGCGGACGCCGGTGCCCGCGGCGGCGACCTGCATGACGGCCTTGGCGTGGTCGGCGGCCGGATGGTCACTGGCCTGGTGGGCGGCGGAGACGCCGAGGCAGGCGCTGTAGTCGAAGGTGCCGTAGTGCAGGCCGGTGGCGCGACCCCCGGCGGCGTCGATCATGCGGGCGACCGTGGCGGTGCCGTCGGCGGCGAGGATGGACTGGCTGGTCTCGATCTGGATCTCGAAGCCGATCCGGCCGGGGGGCAGGCCGTGCTCCTTCTCGAACGCCTCCAGGAGCCGCACCATGGCCGTGACCTGCTCCGGGTAGGTCACCTTGGGCAGGGTGAGCAGCAGGCCGTCGGGCAGGCGGCCGGCGGCCATCAGGCCGGTGAGGAAGATGTCGAGCGTGCGGATGCCGCGGTCGCGCACGGCGGCCTCCAGACACTTCATCCGGATGCCCGCGTACGGGGCGGGGGTGCCGTTCCCGGCGGGCGGCCGGCCGGCGCCCCGGGCGTGGCCCGCGGCGATGAGGCGCGCGGCGCGGGCGGCGTGCTCGTCCTCCTCGGCGTCGGTGCGGCCCCCGTAGCCGTCCTCGAAGTCGACGCGCAGGTCCTCGACCGGCTCGCGCTCCAGCTTGGCCCGGACCCGGTCGTGGACGTCCTCGGCCAGGGCCGGCTCCAGCCCGAGGGCGGCGGCGAAGGCGGCGGCGTCCGGGGCGTGGTCGTCGAGCAGGGTGAGGGCGCGGTCGCCCCACACGCGGGGGGTGTCGGCGGCGAAGTCCTCGCCGGGGACGTAGACGGTGTGGACGGGCTGACGGGTGCCCGGGTCGCCGGGGTAGCGGCGTTCCAGTTCGGCGTCGACCGGCGCGAGGAAGGCCCCGACCTCCTCGCCGACGGCCGCCGCGAGACTCGTCGCCACCCGCTCCTGCTGACCCTGGCCCATCCGGCACCCCTTCGCAGTGACCCGCACACCGACATTCCGCGAAATTCCACGATACGGAATCAACAATCCGCAGAACGAAGTTATCCGGCGGTCGATCGCGGGGTCAACACCTTCGCCGAGGGTGTTCCGCTCCTCGACCTCGGCATGTTCACGACTTTCTGGCACCGTCGTCCCGAGAACGGTCCACCACCTCGTCCCGCACCGCCCCGCGCACGAGCCACCCGGAAGCCTCCCGCACGCCCCAGCACCGAGCCGCCCACCGCGCCGAAGGAGCACCCGTGCCGCACCACGTCCGCGTCCCGCGCCGCCTCGGGCTGAAGACCGCACTCGCCGCCTCCGTCGCCCTGCCGCTCTCCAGTACAGCACTGTCCCCCGCACCGGTCGCGGCCGAGCAGGGCGCGCGCCGTCCGCTGGAGGTGATGTCCTTCAACCTGCGGTTCGCGAGCCCCGCGGAGCCCCACAGCTGGTCCCGGCGCAGACCCGTGATGCGCCGGCTCCTGCGCGACGAGCGCCCGCACGTCATCGGCACCCAGGAGGGTCTGTACGGACAGCTGCGCGACATCGCGGCGGACCTGGGTCCCGCCTACGACTGGATCGGCACGGGCCGGGCGGGCGGCAGCCGCGACGAGTTCATGGCCGTCCTCTACGACACGCGCCGGCTCGCCCCGGTGGAGTACGACCACTTCTGGCTGTCCGACACCCCGGACGTGATCGCCTCCAACACCTGGGGGAACGCCCACCTCCGCATGGTCACCTGGGTCCGCTTCCGCGACCTGGGGGAGGGCGGCCGGCAGCTGTGCGTGCTCAACACCCACCTGGACAACGCACGCCGGTCCGCCCGCGAGCGGTCCGCCGCCCTGATCGCCGCCCGCGTCACCGCCCTGGCCCGCTCGCAGCCGGTGATCGTGACCGGGGACTTCAACGCCGCCGCGCACCGCGGCACCGTCCACGGCACACTGCTGCGGGCGGGGCTGGTCGACACCTGGGACGCGGCGGAGCGGCGCGGGCCGTCGTACGCGACGTTCCACGGCTACCGTCCGCTGGTGCCGGACGGCGACCGCATCGACTGGATCCTGACCACGCCCGGCGTGCGGGTGCACCACGCGCGGCTCAACACCTTCGCTCCGCGCGGGCAGTTCCCCAGCGACCACCTCCCGGTCCAGGCGTCCCTGACCCTGCCACGCGCCGAGGCCCCCACGACCGGCGGGGGGTCGTGAGGGCCTCGTGGCGGGGGTGAGGGGTGATCAGCCCTTGCGGGTCTTGATCTCCTCGGTGAGCTGGGGGACGACGTCGAAGAGGTCGCCGACCACGCCGTAGTCGACCAGCTCGAAGATCGGGGCCTCGGCGTCCTTGTTGACGGCCACGATGGTCTTCGAGGTCTGCATGCCCGCCCGGTGCTGGATCGCACCCGAGATACCGGCGGCGATGTACAGCTGCGGCGAGACGCTCTTGCCGGTCTGGCCGACCTGGTTGGTGTGCGGGTACCAGCCCGCGTCCACCGCGGCACGCGAGGCACCCACGGCCGCACCGAGCTGGTCCGCCAGCGCCTCGATCACCGCGAAGTTCTCCGCGCCGTTGACACCGCGGCCACCGGAGACCACGATCGCGGCCTCGGTCAGCTCCGGACGGCCCGTCGACTCACGCGGCGTACGCCCGGTGACCTTCGTCCCCGTCGCCTGCGCGGAGAAGGACACCTCCAGCGCCTCCACCGCGCCCGCGGCCGGAGCCGCCTCCACAGCCGCACTGTTGGGCTTCACCGTGATGACCGGAGTGCCCTTGGAAACACGGGACTTGGTCGTGTACGAGGCGGCGAACACCGACTGCGTCGCCACCGGACCCTCGTCACCGGCCTCCAGGTCGACGGCGTCGGTGATGATGCCCGAGCCCAGGCGCAGCGCCAGACGGGCGGCGATCTCCTTGCCGTCGGTGGAGGACGACACCAGCACCGCGACCGGGGACACGGCCGCGTGGGCGGCCTGGAGGGCGTCCACCTTCGGCACCACCAGGTAGTCGGCGTACTCGGCGGCCTCGTGGGTCAGTACCTTGACCGCACCGTGCTCGGCCAGCGTGGCGGCGGTGTCGGCGGCGCCGTTGCCCAGCGCGACCGCGACCGGCTCACCGATCCGGCGGGCCAGTGTCAACAGCTCCAGGGTCGGCTTGCGGACGGCACCGTCCACGTGATCGACGTAGACGAGAACTTCAGCCATGGGACTTCTTCTCTCCTGCTTGCGAAGTGTGAAGGGGGCGGGAAGCGAGCCGAGCCGTGCGGCTCAGACGAACTTCTGGCTCGCGAGGAACTCGGCGAGCTGCTTGCCGCCCTCGCCCTCGTCCTTGACGATCGTGCCCGCGGTACGGGCCGGACGCTCGGTGGCCGACTCCACCACCGTGTAGGCGTTCTCCAGGCCGACCTCGTCCTCGTCGATGTCCAGGTCGGACAGGTCCCAGGACTCGACCGGCTTCTTCTTGGCCGCCATGATGCCCTTGAAGGACGGGTAGCGGGCCTCACCGGACTGGTCGGTCACCGACACCACCGCCGGCAGCGACGCCTCCAGCTGCTCCGAGGCCGCGTCACCGTCACGACGGCCCCTGACCGTGCCGCCCTCGACCGACACCTCCGACAGCAGCGTCACCTGCGGCACACCCAGACGCTCCGCCAGCAGCGCCGGGACCACACCCATCACACCGTCGGTGGAGGCCATGCCGGAGATGACCAGGTCGTAACCCGCCTTCTCCACGGCCTTGGCCAGCACCAGCGAGGTGCCGATGGCGTCGGTGCCGTGCAGATCGTCGTCCTCGACGTGGATCGCCTTGTCCGCGCCCATCGACAACGCCTTGCGCAGCGCGTCCTTCGCGTCCTCCGGACCCACCGTCAGCACGGTGACTTCCACGTCGTCGTCGGAGTTCTCCGAGATCTGCAGCGCCTGCTCGACCGCGTACTCGTCCAGCTCGGAGAGCAGACCGTCGACATCGTCGCGGTCGACGGTCAGGTCATCGGCGAAGTGCCGGTCGCCAGTGGCGTCGGGCACGTACTTCACAGTGACAACGATCCTCAAGCTCACGCCGGCTCTCCTACTGCATCGACATTTCTGGCTGCCTGCCTGCAGGCAGCATAGGCGCCTGAAGCGGCCGATCCCGGTCGGGGCGACCCACGCTCCGAACGAAATATTACTCGTCAGTACACCCAGTTCGTTCCCGCTAAGCAAGCGCTTTGAACTGTGACCTTCGCAACGCAGCGTAACCGGAACCGGACCACCGCGCAGCGCGGGAGGCCCGGCTCAGTCGCGCAGCCCCGTGAAGCGGCCCTGGTGGTACAGCAGCGGCCGGCCGGAGCCCGCCGGGTCGCCCAGCAGCACCTCCGCCAGCACGATGCGGTGGTCCCCCGCCGGGACCCGGGCCACCACGCGGCACACCGTCCAGGCGAGCACGCCGTCCAGCAGCGGTACGCCCTCCGGCCCGTCCCGCCAGGCGGTGGCCGGGCCGAAGCGGTCGGCGCCGCTGCGCGCGAAGGTGGCGGCCAGCTCCCGCTGGTGCTCGCCGAGGAGGTGGACCCCGACGTGGTCGCCGGCCGCGATCGCGGGCCAGGTCGACCCACCGGTGCCGACCCCGAACGAGAGCATCGGCGGGTCGGCGGAGACCGACGCCACCGAGGTGGCGGTGAAGCCGACCGGCCCCCGGCTGCCCCGCGCGGTGATCACCGCGACGCCCGCGGCGTGCTTGCGGAAGACGGAGCGCAGCAGGTCGGGCGAGCCGGGCAGCGCGGTGGTGCGGAGGTCGGAGGGGGCCGTCATGAACCGTCCTTCTGCGGGTGGGGACCGGGGCGTGGCGAGGGAGCGCGGCTGTTCACCGGGCCGTCCCGCGCGGCGGTTCGACGCGTCCGGGGGTCGCCGGACCGCCGGGTACCCACCTGGGCTGAAGGAGTTCCGACATGATGTCAGGCTGACGATAGGTGGCACACACAGTCAAGTCGGTCCGGAGTTCTGGGAGATGCGTCACGAGGCGTCGTCCCGGCCGCCGACGGCCTCCCCCAGGGCGGCGATCACGTCGGCCGTCCGCGGCTGTCCGGCGGCCCGGCGCACTTCGCGGCCGTCCGCGTCGAGGACCAGCACGGTGGGGGTGCGGACGATCTCCAGCCGGCGGACGAGGCCCAGGTGCGCCTCGGCGTCGATCTCCACGTGTGTCACCCCCGGGACCATCCCGGCCACCTCGGCGAGGATCCGGCGGGTCGCGCGGCAGGGGGCGCAGAACGCGCTGGAGAACTGCACCAGGGTGGCCCGCCCGCCGAGGCGCGCGCCGATCTCCGTGCCCCAGGGCGGTCCCGTTCCGGTGCTTCGGGGCCGCCCGTCGACGCCCCGCTCCCGCTCAGGCACCTGATCGTTCCCTCCTCCGCCGCCGGCGCGGCACCTCGGACGTCGTCACTGTCTGCAGCGTCCGCGGGGGCACGATGATTCCCGCGGGCCCGCCCTCCGGAGAGCGGCGGGGGCGCCCGGGAGGTAACGGCAGCGCAAAAGCAGGAGGTGGATCAGGGCGTCGACGTGACGAGAATCTCGCGGCAAGCAGGCACGAGGGCTGGTTCGAGGGCGCTTCTTGGGGCACCATCAGCCACAAGCCGTAAACCTACGGCTGCGTAACTTCGACTGGGATCCCTCCTTCCCAGGCAGAGACGGAAGGTTTCCACCCCGCTCATGGCAGAACTCGTCTATCGTCCCGTGATCGGTTTCGCCCAGACACTGTTCAAGGTGTGGGACCTGAAGATCGACTGCCGCGGTTCGGAGAACATCCCGCGCTCGGGCGGAGCGGTGCTGGTGAGCAACCACATCAGCTACCTGGATTTCGTCTTCAACGGCCTGGCCGCGCTGCCGCAGAAGCGGCTGGTGCGCTTCATGGCGAAGGAGTCCGTCTTCCGCCACCGCGTCTCCGGTCCCCTGATGCGCGGCATGAAGCACATCCCGGTGGACCGCGCGCAGGGTGACGCCGCCTACGCGCACGCGCTCGACTCGCTGCGCTCGGGCGAGATCGTCGGCGTCTTCCCCGAGGCGACCATCTCCCCGTCCTTCACCCTCAAGAGCTTCAAGTCGGGTGCCGCGCGCCTCGCCCAGGAGGCAGGGGTGCCGCTGGTCCCCATGGCGGTGTGGGGCACGCAGCGCCTGTGGACCAAGGGCCACCCGCGCAACTTCAAGCGCAGCCACATCCCGATCACCATCCGCGTGGGCGAGGCCCTGGAGGCGTCCAGGGACAAGTACGCGGGCGCCATCACCCGCCAGCTGCGCGAGCGGGTCCAGGAGCTCCTGGAGGCCGCGCAGCGCGCCTACCCGGTGCGTCCGAAGGGCCCCGAGGACACCTGGTGGATGCCCGCCCACCTGGGCGGCACCGCGCCGACCCCGGAGCAGGTCCGCGCCGCCGAGGCCCGCTGACACCCGGCCGCGCCCCGGCCCTCCCGGGGCCGCGGTGCGGCCCGCCGGTCGCGCCGGCCCCGACACGGCGGCCGGCCGGTGACCCCGTGGTCCCCGGCCGGCCGCTCACGCGTTCTGGCGGTCCCGCTACGCGCGGGCCATCTCCTCCTTGAGCGCCGCGACGAAGGTGTCCACGTCGTCCTCGGTCGTGTCGAAGGCGCACATCCAGCGCACGTCGCCGGCGGCCTCGTCCCAGAAGTAGAAGCGGAACCGCTGCTGGAGCCGCCGGCTCACCTCGTGCGGCAGGCGCGCGAAGACCGCGTTGGCCTGCACCGGGTGGAGGATCTCCACACCGTGCACCGCGCGCACCCCCTCGGCGAGGCGCTGGGCCATCTCGTTGGCGTGCCGGGCGTTGCGCAGCCACAGGTCCCGGGCCAGCAGGGCCTCCAACTGCACCGACACGAAGCGCATCTTGGACGCCAGCTGCATGGACAGCTTGCGCAGGTGCTTCATGTGCCGGATGCCGTCCGGCTCCAGCACGACGACGGCCTCGCCGAACAGGGCGCCGTTCTTGGTGCCGCCGAGCGAGAGCAGGTCGACGCCGACCGCGTTGGTGAAGGTGCGCAGGGGCACGTCCAGCGTGGCGGCGGCGTTGGCCAGCCGGGAGCCGTCGACGTGCACCTTCATGCCGTGCGCGTGCGCGTGCTCGCAGATGGCCCGGATCTCGTCCGGGGTGTACACCGTGCCCAGTTCGGTGGCCTGGGCGATGGAGACCACCTGCGGCATGGCGCGGTGCTCGTCGTCCCAGCCGTACGCCTGCCGGTCGATCAGCTCGGGGGTGAGCTTGCCGTCCGGGGTCGGCACGGTGAGCAGCTTGATGCCGCCGACCCGTTCCGGGGCGCCGCCCTCGTCCACGTTGATGTGGGCGCTCTCGGCGCAGATCACCGCGCCCCAGCGGTCGGTGACCGCCTGGAGGGCGACCACGTTGGCGCCGGTCCCGTTGAAGACCGGGAACGCCTCGGCGGTGGGGCCGAAGTGGCTGCGGACGACCTGTTGGAGGTTCTCGGTGTAGGCGTCCTCGCCGTAGGCGACCTGGTGCCCGCCGTTGGCCAGGGCCAGGGCGGCGAGCACCTCCGGGTGGGCCCCGGCGTAGTTGTCGCTGGCGAAGCCGCGGACGTCCGGGTCGTGATGACGACGCGCGTCGGTCCTCGGCGGGTTCACGGCTTCTCGGTCAGCCACAGACGGTTTCCGTTCACTTCCGCGGCGGGCTTCTCCCAGACCCCGACGATGGCCTCGGCCAGGTCCTTGACGTCCGTGAAGCCCGCGAACTTCGCGTTGGGGCGGTCGGCGCGCATCGCGTCGTGCACCAACGCCTTCACGACCAGGATGGCAGCCGCCGAGGTCGGCCCCTGCTCGCCCCCGGCCTTGCGGAAGTAGTCGGCCATGGCCAGGGTCCACGCCTCGGCCGCGGCCTTGCCCGCCGCGTAGGCGGCGTTGCCGGCGGTGGGCTTCGTCGCGCCCGCCGCGCTGATCAGCAGGTACCGGCCGCGGTCGCTGCGCTGCAGCGCCTCGTGGAAGGCGAGGGTGGTGTGCTGCACGGTGCGCACCAGCAGCAGTTCCAGGAAGTCCCAGTCGTCCAGGCTGGTCTTGGTGAAGGTCTCGCTGCCCCGCCAGCCGCCGACGAGGTGGACCAGTCCGTCGACCCGGCCGAACTCCTTCTCGGTGCGGGCCGCCCACTCGCGGGTGGAGTCCAGGTCGAGCAGGTCGACCGTGTCGCCGGTGACGGTGGCGCCGCCGTGCGCGTAGCGCGCCGCGTCGACCGCCTCCGCCAGTCGTTCCGGATCGTTGTCCGAGCCGACGACGGTCGCTCCCGCCTCGGCCAGCCTGAGCAGTGTCGCCCGACCCGCGGGTCCCCCCGCGCCGGCCACCGCGATCACCGCTCCGTCGAGCGCCCCGTGCCCCATGTTCCTCGCCTCCTGAGCAGTGGTGTGAACGAGATCGCTCACGCGGCGACCCGCTCGGCGCTGTCCGCCGTGATGCCCTTGATCGAGGCGATCACGTGCTTCAGCTTCTTGGACAGTGCCTCATAGAACATGCTCAGCGGAAACTCGTCGGGCAGCACGTCGTCGACGAGCTTGCGCGGCGGCTGCGTCAGGTCCAGGGCGTCGGGGCCCTTGGCCCAGGTGGAGCCGGGGTGCGGGGAGAGGTAGGTGGAGACCAGTTCGTAGCCCGCGAACCAGTGGACCAGCTTGGGGCGGTCGATGCCGTCGCGGTACAGCTTCTCGATCTCGGCACAGAGCCGGTTGGTGACCTCGGGGGCGCGTTCCCAGTCGATGGTGAGCTTGTTGTCGGTCCAGCGGACCACGTCGTGCTTGTGCAGGTAGGCGAAGAGCAGCTGGCCGCCGAGGCCGTCGTAGTTGCGGACCCGCTCGCCGGTGACGGGGAAGCGGAACATGCGGTCGAAGAGGACCGCGACCTGCACGTCGCGGGCCTGCGGGACGCCCTCACCGGCCAGCTTGACGGCCTCCTTGAAGGCGGTGAGGTCGCAGCGCAGCTCCTCCAGGCCGTACATCCAGAACGGCTGGCGCTGCTTGATCATGAAGGGGTCGAACGGCAGGTCGCCGTGGCTGTGGGTGCGGTCGTGGACCATGTCCCACAGGACGAACGCCTCCTCGCAGCGCTTCTGGTCGTGGACCATGGCGGCGACGTCCTCGGGCAGTTCCAGGCCCAGGATGTCGACGGCGGCGGCGGTGACGCGGCGGAAGCGGGCCGCCTCGCGGTCGCAGAAGATGCCGCCCCAGGTGAAGCGCTCCGGGGCCTCGCGCACGGCGATGGTCTCCGGGAAGAGGACCGCGGAGTTGGTGTCGTAGCCCGAGGTGAAGTCCTCGAAGGTGATGCCGCAGAACAGCGGGTTGTCGTAGCGGGTGCGCTCCAGCTCGGCCAGCCAGTCGGGCCAGACCATGCGCAGCACGACCGCCTCCAGGTTGCGGTCCGGGTTGCCGTTCTGGGTGTACATGGGGAAGACGACCAGGTGCTGGCGGCCGTCCTCGCGCTGCTCGGCGGGCTGGAAGGCCATCAGCGAGTCGAGGAAGTCGGGCACCTGGAAGCCGCCCTCGGCCCAGCGGACCAGGTCCTGGACCAGGGCCTCGTGGTAGGCGCGGTCGTGCGGGAGCAGCGGCGACAGCTGCCGCACGGCCTCGGCCACCTCGCTCACCGCGCTCGCCGCGTCGGAACGGTCCGGGGCACCCTCGGCGTCGAAGTCGATCGAGCCGTCCTTGGACTGCCAGGGCCGGATCCGTTCCACGGCATCCTTGAGCACGGGCCACGCCGGGTGGTCGACCACCCTGTCCGTCGAAGGAACCTTCTCCTCCGCACCCACCTGCACAAGAATTTCCGTCATCGTCCACACTCCACGGGAGAACCTAGCGTACGACGACCGTATACATACAAGGTTTCACTCAGCAAGGGGTCACCCCGGAAGTTATCCTGCCCCACCCCCCGCTTCACCGCACTTTTTCCTGTCGATCACGCGTGTGGGCGACGCTGTGACCGAAGAGGGTTCAGCATCTGGACGCGACGGGCACAGGCGATACGGTCCAGGAGGGCCGTAGGGACGCGGCCCCCCGCCGCCGTCGACGGAAGCGAGTCCAGTCTTGAACTTCCTCACCATCGGTCATCGCGGAGTCATGGGTGTCGAGCCCGAGAACACCCTCCGGTCCTTCGTCGCCGCCCAGGAGGCGGGCCTCGACGTCATCGAACTGGACCTGCACCTGAGCAAGGACGGCGTCCTCGTCGTCATGCACGACCCGGACGTCGACCGCACCACGGACGGCACCGGCGCGATCGCCGACCAGACCCTCGCCGAACTGCGCGCCCTCGACGCCGGGGGCGGCGAGCGGATCCCCACCTTCGACGAGGTGCTCGACGCCGTCCGGACACCGCTCCAGGCGGAGATCAAGGACGTCCGGGCGGCCCGCGCCCTGGCCGAGGTGATCAACGAGCGGAACCTGGCCGACCGCGTCGAGGTGGCCTCGTTCCACGACGACGCGATCGCCGAGATCGCGCGGCTGGTGCCCGGCGTCCGCACCGCGCTGGTGGCCAGCCGCCCCATCGGCACGGACGTCGTCGACCGGGCCGTGGAGGCCGGTGCCTCGACCGTGTGCCTCAACATCCGCCGGCTCACCCTGGAGATCGTGGAGCACGCGCGCAAGGCGGATCTGCGGATCATCGGATGGGTGGTGAACACCCAGGACCACCTCCGGCTGGTGCGCGCCCTGGGCCTGGACGGCGCGACCACCGACTACCCCGAGATCAAGCGCACCGGCCGGTTCACCGCGTGAGGCTCAGGCCAGTTCCTTGACCAGCAGCTCGAACCGAAGGTCGGGGCGGCGCGGGATGCCGAAGCGCTCGTCGCCGTACGGGAAGGGGCTGGTCCGTCCGGTACGGCGGTAGCCGCGCCGCTCGTACCAGGCGATCAGCTCCTCCCGCGCGGTGATCACGGTCATGTGCATCTCGCGCACGCCCCAGGTGTCGCGCGCCTGCCGCTCGGCCTCCTCGATGATCGTCCTGCCGAGCCCGGCGCCCTGGAGCGCCGGGCTGACCGCGAACATCCCGAAGTAGGCGTGCCCGCCGCGGTGCTCCAGCTGGCAGCAGGCGATGATGCGGCCCTCCCGCTCCACGGCCAGCAGCCGGCTGTCCGGGTCCCGGACGACCTCCAGCACGCCCTCCGGGTCCGTGCGCTGCCCGCCCAGGATGTCCGCCTCCGTGGTCCAGCCGGCCCGGCTGGCGTCGCCCCGGTAGGCGGACTCGATCAGCGCGACGAGGTCGTCCACGTCGGCCTCGGTGGCGTCACGGTAGGTCAGGGGAGCTGCTGCGACGGATTCCATGGGTGCTTCTCCGGGTGCTGTGCGCGTCTTCGCCGCACCGGGGTGCGGCTCGGCCGGGGTCGAGCGTAGCGCGGGCACTACCCTCGGCCGCATGGTGCACGTACTGGGCAGCCGCGTCCTGATCCGTCCCTCCGACCCCGAGCGGTCGCGGACCTTCTACGGCGAGGAGCTGGGACTCGCGGTGTACCGCGAGTTCGGCACCGGTCCGGAGCGGGGCACCGTGTACTTCCTCGGCGGCGGCTTCCTCGAGCTGTCCGGCCGCTCGGACGCCCCGCCGTCCCCGTCGGTACGGCTGTGGCTCCAGGTCGCGGACGTCGCCGCGGCGCACGAGGAGCTGCGGGAGCGGGGCGTGGAGATCGTCCGGTCCCCCGTGCGCGAGCCGTGGGGGCTGATCGAGATGTGGATCGCCGACCCGGACGGCACACCGATCGTCCTGGTCGAGACACCCGCCGACCACCCGCTGCGCCATCGGCCGGGCATCTGACCCGTCCGGCCGCCTCCGGCGCCCGCGCGGGGCACGCCCGGCGGGACCGGGGCCGACCGCGACGCGTCGGCCGGGCGGCTCGCGTGCCGGTGCGCCCGGGTCACGCCCGCAGCGCGCGCCCAGGCGTACCTCCAGCCGGTCCCGCAGGGCGCCGAGGAGTGTGGGTAGCTCGCCGCGGTCCGGTCCGGTCCGTCCGGCTCGGACAGCACGGCGCTCCCGTGGGCGAGCTGAACCGGCAGGATCCCGTCGGCGAGGTCGCGCCCCCGACCCGGAGGGCCGGGCGTGGGTGACGCGGCGGTCGCGGGTGTGGCCGCGGCGTTCGACCAGACCGGCGCTCCGTGAGCTGCTCGAGGCGCTGGGCGACGGCGGTCCCCGAGGAGAAGGTCGCGCGGGCCAGGTCTCGCGGGCCACATCCCCCGGGGGCGGCTCGCGACCGGTGCGGCGCGGGGAGCCCAGCAGGTCGAACTCCGGGCGGGTCAGGCCCGCCCGGCGCGGGGGGCGTCCTCGGCCTGCCAGGGCGCCCACGAGGCTGTCGACCACCCGCTGGGCGACCGGGCGCCGGTGCGCTGATCCCGGAGGGGCGGCCGGGTCGCGGCCCGCCCGCGACCGGGAGAGAGGAGCGGTGCGGGGGACGGAGGTCCGGGGGCGGTCGGAGCAGGGGGCGCACTGCTCGTGAGGGACCACGGCAGCACGTATTTCACTCGTGACATACGCGCGGGGACCTGCGACGCTCCCCGCACGCTCCCCGTGTACACCCGTGCGCTCGCGTGCGGCGCACGGGCCCCGGGCATCCCTTGACCGACCGTCCGGCCGACCACGGGGCCGCCGGCGGGCCGAGGGGAGGTTCGCGTGCACGGACCGGCGTCGTCCGGCTGGCTGCTGGTCGCGCTCTGCGCGGCGACCGGCGCGTACTGCCTGCTGCGGATGCGCAGCGGGGTCGAGGAGCAGCGGCGCGCCGCCGGCGGGGAGGCGGTGATGGGGTTCGGCATGGCCGCCATGGCCGTGCCCGCCACGGCGTTCACGCCGCCGTCCTGGGCGTGGCCCGCGTTTGCGGTGCTGTTCGGGGCGACCGGGCTGCACGCGCTGTGGGCGGCCCGTGCGAGCGTGCGTCACCTGCACCACCTGGTGGGGGCGGGGGCGATGGTGCACATGTCGGTGGCGATGGCCGCCTCCCCGGGCGGCCACCGGCCCGGCGGCGCGGGCCTGCCGCTGCTGACCGGGGCCCTGCTGCTCTACTTCACCGTCTACGTGCTGGCCACGGGCGTCCGGCTGATACCGGTGCCGGCCGCCGCGGGGGCGGGGCCGCCGGGCCCCGGCTGGGGCGACCGGCCGGAGGTGGCCCGGGCCTGCCGGCTCTCCATGGGCATGGCGATGGTGGCCATGCTGCTCATGATGTGAGGCGCGCTCCGGCTCGGACCGGCCAACCACCGCGTCCCGCCCCCGCCTTGCGAGCGGGACGGGAGGGCCGTTGCCTGCGTCACTTCCCCGGGCGGCCCGTACCCACCGGACCGGGCCGCGTCCTACGCTGGGCCCATGATGCTCCCCGCGGCCCTGCTGGTGCTCGGCGTGCTGACCGCCGTGGCAGGACCCCGGCTGCTCGCCCGGGCCGACTGGCCGGACCGGGAACCGGTGGTGGCGC
This sequence comes from Streptomyces sp. NPDC029526, assembly GCF_040637405.1. Taxonomy (NCBI): domain Bacteria; kingdom Bacillati; phylum Actinomycetota; class Actinomycetes; order Kitasatosporales; family Streptomycetaceae; genus Streptomyces; species Streptomyces sp. NPDC029526. The sequence goes on along the minus strand of NZ_JBEZWE010000013.1, from coordinate 132,122 downwards.
TGTGGATGTGGCAGTGCGTGGTCGCGGCCGTCCTGGTGTGCTGCGCCCTGTCGATGACCTTCAGCGCGGCGGCTGCCTGGCAGGCGGTGGGCGGTTCCGTCTTCGCCACCGCGCCCGGCGCCGTCGTGGAGGCGTACGCCCTCGGCACGGCCGGACCGGTCGCGGCGGCCACGGCCGTGGTCCTGGCGTGCGGCGGCCTGTGGAGCGCGGCCATGCTCGTACGGGAGGTCGTGCGCGCGCGGGCCCGGCGGCGGGCCCGGCGGGCCGAACTGGTGATGCGGGCCCCGCTGCTGCCGGGCGAGGAGCCGGGCGGCAGGGGGGACCGGCTGGTGGTGCTGGAGGGCGAGCGGCCGGACGCCTGGTGGCTGCCCGGGACGCCGCCCCGACTGGTCGTCACCACGGCCGCGCTGCGCCGTCTGAAGGGGCGCCAGCTGGACGCCGTCCTGGCCCACGAGCGGGGGCACGCCCGCGCCCGGCACGACTGGCTGCTGAACTGCTCCGGCGCGCTGGCGTCGGGGTTCCCGCAGGTGCCGGTGTTCGCGGCGTTCCGCGACGAGATGCACCGGCTGGTGGAACTCGCCGCCGACGACGTGGCCTCCCGGCGCTTCGGCCGCCTCACGACCGCCCTGGCCCTGGTGGAACTCAACGAGGACCGTGGGGTGTTCGGCCCCTGCCCGACTCCGCACGCGCAGGTCCGCGCACGGGTGCACCGGCTCCTGGCGCCCCCGGACCGGCTCACGGCGGGCCGCAGGCTGCGGCTGACGGCCGCCGCGTCGCTGGTGCCGGTGGTCCCGGTGCTGCTGGCATTCATGCCGGGACTGCGGGCACTGGGGTAGTCCAGGGGGCCACGCGGGGCAGCACCGCATGCGGCCCCAGGGCCCCCAGGTCGGCAAGGATCACCCCATGCACCCCTCACCCGTGGACTCACCGCCCGCCCCGCCGGACCCCCGGCCGGCCGCCCGGTCCGCCGGCATCCTGGCCCTCGGCTCGGCACTCCTGCTGGTCCTGGTCGCCGTCCGGTGGCAGCCGCTGGTGGAGCTGGACCGCGGCGTGTCCGGCACCACCCACCGCTGGGCCGTCGCGGAACCCGGACTGACACGGGCGGCGCGGATCCTCACCGACTGGGTCTGGGATCCGCTGACCATGCGGGTGCTGTGCGGGGTGGTCGCGGTGGTGCTGGTGTGGCGGTACGCGGCCCGCTGGACGGCGGTGTGGCTGGTGCTGACGGTGGCCCTGGCCGCGGCGCTGCAGCAGGGCCTGAAGGCGGCGGTGGACCGGGCCCGCCCGGTCTGGCCGGACCCCGTCGACTCCGCGCACTACGCCGCGTTCCCCTCGGGTCACGCCATGACCGCGACCGTCGTCCTGGGGCTGCTGCTGTGGCTGCTGCACCGCCGCGGCGCGGCCCCGGCGGTGTGGCGCACGGCGGTGGCGGTGACGGCCGTCTCCCTCGTGGGGGTCGGTCTCACCCGGATCTGGCTGGGCGTCCACTGGCCCACGGACGTCCTCGGCGGCTGGCTCCTGGGCGCCTCCGTGGTGGCCACGGCGGTGTGGGTGCACCGTCTGCGGCGCCCCTGAGGCGGGCGGGCCGGCCGGAACGCCTCCCATCCGTCTCCCACGAGGCCGGTGCGTCCGGCGCGAGGCGCGGCGGACCAGGAGAAACGCCGTCCCCTCGGGCGATCCCCCGCGTCGCCCGAGAAGACGGCAGCCGGAACAGGGCCCCGTAGGGCCGGACCGGACGCGCTGAGTATAGTTGGCTGCCAGCCAGTCAACGCAGGAGTCAAGCATGTCCCCGCGCAGCGCCTCGGTCAATGAAGAGTTGCGAAGGCGTTCGAAGGAGCGGCTTCTGCAGGCCGCCGTCGAGGTGGTGGGCGAGCGAGGCTACGAGGCGACGACCCTCGGCGACATAGCGGACCGGGCGGGCACCGCACGCGGTCTGGTCTCCTACTACTTCCCCGGCAAGCGCACCCTCGTGCAGTCCGCGGTGCACCGGCTGATGCACCGCACGCTGGAGGAGGCCCTGGAGCGGGAGCCGCGCACCGAGGACGGGCGGGAGCGGATGGCGCGGGCCATCGACGCGATCCTGGGCCTGGCGCGGGAGAGGCCGGTCCTCATGCGCCAGCACATGGCCGGCCTGCTGCAGGCCGAAGGGTTCGTGCCCTGTCCCGAACAGCGGCGGCTGGCGGAACTGCTCAGCGACACCGTGGCGCGGCACGGGTCGTCCGACGTCGGGACCGACTACCCGATGCTGCGCGCGCTGCTGATGGGCGCCGTGTTCGCGGCCCTGATGCCGGGGGCGCCGATGGAGGTCCCGGTGCTGCGTGCGGAGTTGTTCAAGCGTTACCGGCTCGACTGGGAGATGGGCGTCCCGCCGGGCACCGAGGCACCCGACGGGACGCGTGGTCCGGGCCGGACGGACCTGTCACGGTTCTTCGCGACCGGGCCGGCGCCCGGGTGCCCGGTGCCGCACGGCCGTACTGCCGGGCCGGAGGGTCAGTCGAAGTAGTCCGGCTGCGTCTGCACGTTGAGCTCGCGCAGGTGGATCCGGCGGGCCGGATCGGTGCGCCGGTCGTCGATCCGCAGGACGTCCAGGCCCTTGGCGATGTCGTTCGAGTAGATGTGGCCGTTGTAGTAGTACGCCGACCAGGATCCGCCGGTGACGAGGCGGTCGGTGTTCAGCGGTCCCCGCTCGAACCAGGCGATCTCCTTGGGCTTCGAGGAGTTGGTGAAGTCCCAGACCGACACGCCACCCTGGTACCAGGCCTGGACCATCAGGTCGCGGCCCTTGACGGGGATCAGCGAGCCGTTGTGGGCGACGCAGTTCTCGGTGTCCGCCTGGTGCCGGGGGATCTTGAAGTAGCTGCGGAAGACCAGCTTGCGGTGGTCACCCCTGCCCTTGATGTCGTAGATGCCGTTGGCGCCCCGGTGCGGTCCGACCTCCGCGTTGCAGGTGGCGCCGCCTCCGCCGCCCAGCTCGTCGGTGAAGACGACCTTGTTCGCCTTCTGGTTGAAGGTCGCGGAGTGCCAGAACGCGAAGTTGACGTTGTCCTGGACCCGGTCGATCACCTTGGGGCGCTCCGGGTCGCGGATGGAGAACAGGATGCCGTCGCCCATGCAGGCACCGGCCGCCAGGTCCTCGGAGGGCAGCACGGTGATGTCGTGGCAGCCCGTGGTCTTGGAGACACCCGGGTTGGTGGGCGCGCCCGGGTTGCCGCCGCCGTCCGGACCCTCACCGGGGAAGAGCACCGGGAAGCCGACGACCGCCGCCTTGTGCGGGGCCTTGCGCGGCACCTTGATCACGGAGATGCCGTCGTGCGGCGGCTGGCAGTCGGGGTAGGAGGCGCTCGGCGAGTACGAGGACACGTAGACGTAGACGTTGCGGCGCTCGGGCACCAGGGTGTGGGTGTGCGAGCCGCAGGCGGTCTCGACCGCGGCGACGTAGCGCGGGTTGCGCTTGTCGCTGATGTCGAAGACCTTCATGCCCTCCCACGAGGACTTCTCCGTCGCGGGCTGCGTGGTGCTGTTGCAACTGCTGTCGCTGCGCGAGGAGTCGGTCGACAGGAACAGCAGGTCGCCGGAGACGGAGATGTCGTTCTGCGAACCGGGGCACAGGACCTGGGCGACCGTCCTGGGCTTCGCGGGGTTGCTGATGTCGAAGATGCGGAAGCCGTCGTAGTTCCCGGCGAAGGCGTACCGGCCCTGGAAGGCCAGGTCCGAATTGGTGCCGGACAGCGCGTCCTTGGGGATGTTGGCCACGTGCCGCATGTTGCGGGAGTGGGCGACCTCGTCCTGGCCGGGTATCTCGCCGTTCTCGATGGCCGTGCGCGCTTCGGCGCGGTCGCTCTGCGACACCTCTTTCGGGGCGGTCGGCCCGTCCCCGGGGTCGGGGATCGCGGTGGCCGGGGCGGCGGTCATGAGTGCGGCCAGCAGTCCGCCGGCCGCCGCGGCAACGACCAGACGTCTGCGGCGCGTTCGGGATCGGGGCAACAGGATCACTGTTATTCCTCCCTGGTTCCGTTCGTGCGGAACGGTTTTCGCTCCGGCAGTATCGTTGTAGCCATGCACATATCAAAAGAGGGCGACGGGGCCGCGGTGGAGTTTTCCGTCCGGTGAGACGTGGAAGCGTGCCGGAGCGACCACGCACGCCGACGAAGCACCGCGCGCTCCTGCCCACACCCCCGCCCCAGGAGGTTGATGTGCTCTTCCGCCGCCCGCCCCGCTCCCCCGCCTTTCTGGCGGGACCGGCCGTTCTCGCCGCCCTCGCCGTCCTCGGCCTGGCCGCCTGCGACTCCGGATCCGAGGGCGGCGGCGACTCGGCCGCGAGGCCCGGCCCTTCGGTCATCGCGCCGGGGGAACCCGGAGGGGAGAACCGCACCCTGTCCGCCGAAGAGGCCGCGGAGCGGCGCGCGGAGGACGACTCCCCCAACGCGGCCGACGTCTCCTACACGCGGATGATGATCGCCCACCACGCCCAGGCCCTGGAGATGACCGAACTGGCCCCGGACCGCGCCGAGTCCGGCAGGATCGTCAAGCTGGCGGAACGGATCGCCGCCGCCCAGGGCCCGGAGATCGAGGCGATGCGGGGCTGGCTGAAGACCCACGGCAAGACGGAGACCGACGCCGGCCACGACTCGGGACACGGGGCCGGCCACGACCACGCGACCATGCCGGGGATGGCCACTCCGGCTCAGCTGAAGCAGCTGCGGGCGGCCGAGGGGAAGGCCTTCGACCAGTTGTTCCTCACCCTGATGATCACCCACCACCAGGGGGCGATCACCATGGCGACGGACGTGAAGGCCCAGGGCAACAACATCCGGATCGAGGAGATGGCGGACGACGTGGTCGCCCAGCAGACCAGCGAGATCACGCGGATGCGCGCCCTGCTGTGAGCGGCCCCCGGGCCGGCCGGTTCAGCGCCGGGCGTGGCGCGGGGTCAGCAGCCCCGCGTCGCGCGCCCGGCCGATGAGCCGCAGGGCACCGCGCCGGCTGTGCCCGGTCGCCCCCATCACGGCGAGCACCGGGTCGGCGCCCTCGCGCTGGGCGGCGCGGTACTCGTGGGCCGCGAGCCGGCGCCCCTCGGTGCCCCGCGGCGGGGCGGCGCGGCGCCGACGCGCTCCGCCGACGCTCCCGTCGGGCGGCTGGGTGACGGCGCCGCACGCCCGGGCCAGCGGCTCCTCGATCCAGTCGGCGAAGGCCGCCAGGTCGTCCGGGGAGAGCGCGGGACGGGCGCGGAGGTCCTCCACACCCATCCCGTCCTCGGACACCGTGACCAGCCCCTCGACCCGTGCGCCGTCGGTGAACGCCAGCCGGACGTGGAACCAGCGGGTCGCGCGCTCCCCCTCCCGCACCGCCCACGCGGGCCACACGGACACCGCGCCTTCCTCCGGGGAACGATCACAAAGAGCAAGAAAAGTGGCCTCAAGCACAAACACAACGTAATCGCGTGATCACTTTTTATACGGCCGAACACGCACCGGGAGAACCGCGCGGCACCCTGTCAGCTCAGCCGCCCCGGTGCCATGCTGGAACCACCGGCACTCGGCCGCGGCTCCCCGGGCTCCGGTGCCGGACCGGGCGGTGCGGGGAGCGGGCGGTGCGCGGAGCGGGGTCCGAAGCCGCGTCCCGCACGGTGCAGGAGAGACGGCAGGGCGGGGCGCCCTGGCCGGCCACGACAACGGGGCGAGGCGCGGTGCCGGGCCCGCGAGCCCGGCGTGATCCGCGCACGAGGCCCCGGGTGAGGAGTTCCACGTGCTCCGTGTCGCCGTCGTCGGTTCCGGACCCAGCGGGTGCTACACCGCCCAGGGTCTCGTCCAGCAGCACCCGGGGGTGCGGGTCGACGTCCTGGACCGCCTGCCCTGCCCCTACGGCTTGGTCCGGTACGGCGTGGCGCCGGACCACGAGAAGATCAAGTCGCTGCAGAACAGCCTCCGCGCGGTCCTGGAGCACGACCGGGTGCGCTTCCTCGGCGCGGTCCCGGTCGGGCCCGGCGGGGTGCCGGCCGCACGGCTGCGGGAGCTGTACCACGCGGTGGTCTACTGCGTGGGCGCCGCCACCGACCGGCGCCTCGGCATCCCCGGTGAGGACCTGCCGGGCAGCTGGTCCGCGACCGACTTCGTGTCCTGGTACAGCGCCCACCCGGACGCTCCGGGGCGGGCCCCGGACGGCTCCCCGGCGGACGGCGGCTTCCTGCGCGGTGTGCGGTCGGCCGTCGTCATCGGCGTGGGCAACGTCGCCGTGGACGTGACCCGGATGCTGGCGCGGCGCGCGGCGGAGCTGACCCGGACCGACGTGCCGCACTCGGCGCTCACCGCCCTGGCGGCGAGCACGGTGACCGAGATCCACATGGTGGGGCGGCGCGGGCCGTCGCAGGCCCGCTTCACCACCAAGGAACTGCGCGAGCTGACCACGCTGCCGGACACCGCCGTCGCCGTGGACGCCGCGGAACTGGCCCGGGACCCGGCCTCCGCGGACCCGTCCGCCCTGCCGCCGGCGCAGCGCCGCAACGTGGAGGTGCTGCGCGGCTGGGCCGCCGCTCCCGCGCCCCGGGCCCGTCGCGTCATCCGGCTGCGCTTCTACCTCCGCCCGGTCGAACTCCTCGCCCGCGACGGCCGGGTGGCCGGGGTGCGCTGGGAGCGGACGGTGCCGGACGGGCGGGGCGGGGTGACCGGTACGGGCCGCTACGAGGACGTCGGCGCCCAGCTGGTGCTGCGCTCCGTCGGCTACCGCGGCCTGCCGCTGGACGGGCTGCCGTTCGACCCGGCGAGCGGCACGGTCCCGCACCGGGCGGGACGGGTGCTGCGGGACGGGACCGTCGCACCGGGCGAGTACGTCGCCGGCTGGATCAAGCGCGGCCCGACCGGCGTCATCGGCACCAACCGGCCGTGCGCCAAGGAGACCGTCATGTCACTCCTTGCGGACGCCCCCGCGCTCGGACACCGCGACCTGCCCGGGGATCCGCTCGCCGCCCTGCGGGCGGACGGCGTCGATCCGGTTCCCTGGACCGGCTGGCGGGCCATCGAGCGCGCCGAGGCGGCCCTCGGCGCCTCCCTGGGCCGCGACGTGGTCAAGCTCCCGGACTGGGACTCCCTGCTGGCCGCGGCACGCTCGGCCGGGCCGTGAGCGGCCGGCCCGGCCGGCGCCGGGCGCGTACGGGGAACAGTGCGGGGCGTGCGATCACGCGGCGCCGGGGAGCGCCCGTGTCCCCGCGGCCGGGTCCCCTCGCACTCCCGCACGTCCGGCGGGGGACGGCCCCTCCGGCGGAGCCGGGGACCGGGCAGACCGTCGCGGCCCGGCGGACGGGGCGGGCGAGGCGGGTGGCGGACGGCGTCCGTGACGGGGGTGACGGGCCGTCCCCCGCGCCTCACCTCCCGCCCACCCGGGCGCGCACCTCCTCGGCCAGCTCCCGCTGGTAGCCGGTGTACGCGGCGCGCAGGGTCCCTCCGGGCCAGTCGGGGGGAAGGAGCGGCGTGGGCAGTACGGGGTCGGTGAGCAGGTGCCGGACGACGGCGGCGAACGCGGCGAGACGGTCGGCCGGACGGTCGGCGCGGCCGATGTGGTCCAGGAGCGCCCGGGCGGTGCGGGACCAGGCGTCCAGGGGCCACAACGCGGCCGCCAGGCCGGGCGCGGGACGGGCGGGGCGGGCCGTGCAGCGTTCGGCCACGTCGTCCAGTTCCGCGGGCAGGGGGCGGACGAGGTTGTCCGGGCGGAGCCAGACGCCCTCGCGCAGTTCGGCGAGGCGCAGGGCGGTCAACCGGGTGCGCAGGTCGGCGCGTTCGGCGGGTCCGCGGCCGGTGGCCGTGACCACGACCATGACCCAGTCGCCGTGCCAGGGGCGGGTGTGGGGCCGCAGGGCGTCGTCCTGGCGGCGCTGGCGGGCGAGCAGGCGGTCACTGAGCCGGTAGCCGCCGGTGTCCGTGCGCAGCAGGTCGCCGGCGGCCACCATGCGGCTGAGCGCCGCCCGCAGCGTGGAGCCGCCGACGCCGAAGCCCGCCACCAGCCGCCCCAGGTCGCGGGCCGGCAGTTCCGGCGGGTGGGTACCGAGGAGCAGGCTCAGGACGACCGAGCGCGCGGACAGGAGCCGCGGCGGCAGGTCTCCGGCCGGGTCCGGGGCGTGGGTCCGCATGACCGCGTACTCTACGGCGCCGCACGGATGTTGCATCATTGCTGCAACCGCAGCGTAAGTGCAACACTCGGCTCATGGTGACCACATACGCGGACGAACGACACCCGGCACCCGACGAGCGCGGCACCCCGGCCCCCGACGCGCGCACGGCGGCCGACGGGCCGGGCGGCACGGCCACCCACGAGGTGACCAACCAGCCCGGCCCGCTCACCCCCTACGACGCCTCCGACGACGCCGCCCTGCTGGAAGGGCTGCGGCGGGAGGGCGCGGGCTGGGCGGAGGAGGACGTACGGCGGCTGGGGCGGCTGGCGGGCAGCGCGCAGGTGCAGGAGTGGAGCGACCAGGCCAACCGCCACGCGCCCGAACTGCGCACCCACGACCGGTACGGGCACCGCGTGGACGAGGTGGACTTCCACCCGTCCTGGCACCACCTGATGCGCGCCGCCGTCGCCGAAGGACTGGCGGGCTCCCCCTGGGCGGACGGCCGGCCGGGCGCCCACGTGGTGCGCACCGCGGGCGGACTGGTGTGGGGGCACACGGAGGCGGGCCACGGCTGCCCGACGTCCATGACCTACGCGGCGGTGCCCGCCCTGCGCCGGCAGCCGGAGCTGGCGGCGGTGTACGAGCCCCTGCTGACCAGCCGGGAGTACGACCCGGCGCTGCGGGTGCCGACCGACAAGCCCGGACTGCTGGCCGGCATGGGGATGACCGAGAAACAGGGCGGTTCCGACGTCCGCACGAACACCACCGCGGCCACGCCGACCGCGGAATCCGGCGTCTACACCCTGCGCGGGCACAAGTGGTTCACCTCGGCCCCGATGTGCGACGTCTTCCTGGTGCTGGCCCAGGCCCCCGGCGGGCTGTCGTGCTTCCTGGTGCCGCGCGTCCTGCCCGACGGCTCCCGCAACACGTTCCGCATCCAGCGCCTCAAGGACAAGCTCGGCAACCGGTCCAACGCCTCCTCCGAGCCCGAGTTCGACGGCACCGTGGCCTGGCGGGTCGGCCCCGAGGGGCAGGGCGTGAAGACCATCATCGAGATGGTCAACTGCACGCGGCTGGACTGCGTGACGATGTCGGCCGCGCTGATGCGGAAGACGCTCGTCGAGGCGGGCCACCACGCCCGCCACCGGAGCGCCTTCGGGGCCCGGCTGGTGGACCAGCCGCTGATGCGCAACGTGCTGGCCGACCTGGCCCTGGAGTCGGAGGCCGCCACGGCCCTGACGCTGCGTCTGGCCGGAGCGGCCGACCGCGCGGTGCGCGGGGACGCCGGGGAGGCCGCGTTCCGCCGGATCGCGACCGCCGTCGGCAAGTACTGGGTGACCAAGCGCGGCCCCGCCTTCACCGCCGAGGCGCTGGAGTGCCTGGGCGGCAACGGCTACGTCGAGGACTCCGGCATGCCCCGGCACTACCGGGAGGCCCCGCTGCTGTCGATCTGGGAGGGGTCGGGCAACGTCAACGCCCTCGACGTGCTGCGCGCGCTCGGCCGGGACACCGCCACCGGCCGGGCCCTGTTCGACGAGCTGGCCCTCGGCCGGGGCGCCGACGCCCGGCTGGACGCGGCCGTCGCCCGGCTGGAGGAGCGGGTGGCGCAGGGGTCCCCGGTGGGGGCGCGCCGCCTGGTGGAGGACATGGCGCTGGCCCTCCAGGGCTCCCTGCTGGTCCGTCACGCCCCGCCCGCGGTCGCCGACGCCTTCTGCGCCACCCGGCTCGGCGGCGACTGGGGCCACTCCTTCGGCACGCTGCCCGCCTCGGCCGACCTCGGCGCGATCCTGGAGCGCGCCCTGCCGGCCGACGGCTGACGCCGCACCGCCGGGTGGCGCGCGCCCGGGGCTCCCCCACCGTGCGCCGCCCGGCCCGTCGCGGCCTCGGCGCGGTCCCCGGCGGCCTCGGGCGCGGTTCCCCGCGACGTCGGCGCGGGCACCAGCGGCCTCCGAGACCCCCGGCGGCCCTCGGTGCGGTCCGCGTGCCGAGGCGTCCGGCGGACCGCTCCCGTCCGTCCTCGCTTCCTCTCTGCCTCTTGCTCCCTCTCCGCCTCTCTCCGTCCCCTCTGCTCCCCTCCCGCCCGGTTCCCCTGTGCCACCCTTTCCGGCCCCCTCTCCCCCCGGGCCCCTCTCACCCTCCCTCCGGCCCGGCACACCGCTCCGACCTGGGGCGCCGCCTGATCCAGAGGTGACTGTCAGTGGCCGGGTGCAGACTGGCCGGTGTCCGAGTGAGAGGCGTCGGGGAAGACGCCGCGGAGGTGATCGGCATGACCGAAGTACTGCTCGCCGTCGGTACCCGCAAGGGCCTGTTCATCGGGCGCCGACGCGGCGGCACCTGGGAGTTCGACGAGAGTCCCTACTTCAACGCACAGGCCGTGTACTCGGTCGCGCTCGACACCCGGGGGCCGGTCCCGCGGCTGCTCGTCGGCGGCGACAGCTCTCACTGGGGGCCGTCGGTGTTCCACTCCGACGACCTCGGCCGCACCTGGACCGAGCCGTCGCGCCCGGCGGTGAAGTTCCCCCAGGACACCGGCACGTCGCTGGAGCGGGTGTGGCAGCTCCACCCGGCCGCGGCCGAGCCGGACGTGGTCTACGCGGGCACGGAACCGGCCGCGCTCTACCGTTCCGAGGACCGGGGCGAGACCTTCGAGCTGGTCCGCCCGCTGTGGGAGCACCCGACCCGGTCCCGGTGGATGCCGGGCGGGGGCGGCGAGGGCCTGCACACCGTGCTGACCGACGAGCGCGACCCCCGGGCGGTGACGGTGGCCGTCTCCACGGCGGGCGTGTTCCGCACCCTGGACGGCGGCGCCAGCTGGACCCCGTCCAACTCGGGGGTCTCCGCCGTGTTCCTGCCCGACCCGAACCCGGAGTTCGGGCAGTGCGTGCACAAGGTCGCCCGGGACGCGGCGGACCCGGACCGCCTGTACCTGCAGAACCACTGGGGCGTGTACCGCAGCGACGACGCCGGAGCGCACTGGACGGACATCGGCGAGGGCCTGCCCTCCACGTTCGGCTTCGCCGTGGTCGCCCACCCGCACCGCGGCGACACCGCCTACGTCTTCCCGATCAACGCCGACGCCGACCGGGTGCCGGCCGGGCGGCGCTGCCGGGTCTACCGGACGTCCGACGCGGGCCGCAGCTGGGAGCCGCTCGCCGCGGGCCTGCCCGAGGGCGACCACTACGGCACGGTGCTGCGGGACGCCATGTGCCACGACGGCGCGGACCCGGCCGGCGTGTACTTCGGCAACCGCAACGGCGAGGTGTACGCCTCCTCCGACGACGGGGACATCTGGCGTCAACTGGCCTCCCACCTGCCGGACGTGCTGTGCGTGCGGGCCGCGGTCCTCGGGTGAGCCCGCCCGCGCCGCCCTGCGCTTGCCGGCCGGGCGGGACCGCGTCGCGCGGCGGCTTCGGCCAACCGTTGATCACCGCCGCCGTCACGGCAGTAGGGTGACGCCCGTGGCACCACGACCCTTGCATGAGATCGTCGAAGCGGGCTGGGCGAAGGCCCTGGAACCGGTGGCCGGGCGGATCGCGGAGATGGGGGACTTCCTGCGCGCGGAGATCGCCGCGGGACGCACCTACCTGCCCTCCGGCGCGAACGTCCTGCGCGCCTTCCAGCAGCCCTTCGACGAGGTACGCGTCCTGATCGTCGGACAGGACCCCTATCCCACCCCCGGGCACGCCGTCGGGCTGAGCTTCTCGGTGGCGCCGGAGGTACGGCCGCTGCCGGGCAGTCTGATCAACATCTTCCGGGAGCTGAACCAGGACCTCGGCCTGCCGCAGCCCTCCAGCGGCGATCTCACGCCGTGGACGCGCCAGGGCGTCCTGCTGCTGAACAGAGCCCTCACCACCGCCCCCCGCAAGCCGGCCGCCCACCGCGGCAAGGGCTGGGAGGAGGTCACCGAGCAGGCGATACGGGCGCTGGCCGCGCGGGGCAAGCCGCTGGTGTCCATCCTGTGGGGCCGGGACGCCCGCAACTGCCGTCCCCTGCTGGGTGATCTGCCGTCGGTGGAGTCGGCGCACCCCTCGCCGATGTCGGCCGACCGCGGGTTCTTCGGGTCCCGCCCGTTCAGCCGGGCCAACGACCTGCTGATCCGTCAGGGCGGGCAGCCCGTGGACTGGCGCCTGCCGTGAACGACGGGCGGGCCGGGCACCCGTCGGCGGACGCCGGTGCGGCGTCCGCGGGACCGGCGTTCCTCGCCGTGGACTCCGGCGGTTCGGGACTGCGGGTGGTGGTCGGCGCCGCGGGACGCGGTCCGCTGGCCCGCGCGGCTTCCCGCACGCCGGTGCGGACCGGTGAACGGGGCATCGATCCGGGTCACTTCATGGAACAGCTGCTGGACCTGACCCGTCCCCTGGTCGCCGGGGCCGGGGTCGGCCGGCTGGAGGCGGCCGTGGTCGGGGCGGCCGGGCTGGCCAGCCTGGGCGACGCGCTGCGCGCCGAGCTCCCGGCCGCGCTGGCCCGCGAACTCGGCGTGCGGCGGGTGGCGTTGGCGGCCGACGCGGTCACCGCCTACGTCGGCGCCCTCGGAGCGCGGCCGGGCGCGGTCGTCGCCGCCGGCACCGGCCTGATCGCGGTCGGGACCGACCTCACCGGCTGGCGGCGCGCCGACGGCTGGGGCCACCTGCTGGGCGACAGCGGCGGCGGCGCCTGGATCGGCCGCGCGGGCCTGGAGGCCGCCCTGCGCGCCCACGACGGGCGGGACGGCGGCTCCGCCCGTCTGCTGGCCGAGGCCGAGGCCCGGTTCGGCCCGGCGGCCGGGCTGCCGGGGCAGGTGTACCCGCGCCCCGACCGGCCCGCCGTGCTGGCCTCCTTCGCGCCCCGGGTCGGCGCCTGCGCCGCCGAGGGCGACGCCGTCGCCCGGGACATCCTGCGAACCGCGGCCCGGCACATGGCGGAGGCCGCCGCCGCGGTCTGCCCGGCTCAGGGCGCACCCGGACCGCTCGTCGCCGTCACCGGCGGGCTCACCGGGCTGGGCGATCCACTGCTCGGCTCGCTGGCCGGGGAACTGCGGCGGCGGCTGCCCTCGGCCAGGCAGGTGCCGGCCGAGGGGGATCCCCTGCACGGGTCGGTACGGATGGCGACGGACCTCGCCACCGGCTCATTCACGCTTCCGGGTGATGACGCGCTGCTGACCGTGGTGGCCCCCGTCCGCGCATGAGGCCCCGGGCAGGTCAACGGCCTCCCGGTGCCCGATATCCGGACGTAACTCATCAGACAAATACGGACGGATACCGCTCACCTGCACCCTCCCCGAACAGGGAAGCCCGGGAAACCACTAACATGCCGCACCATGAGCACCCCCACTGGGCCCGCGTCCGGCCTGCCTGTACGAATGCCGCGCCCCCGCCAGCCCGGGAGGCACCGCCGCCCCGAGCCGCTGGTGGCTCCCGAGGGCGCGCCCGCGCTCGTCCTCGCCGTGCCGGGTACGCCCAGTAGTGCCACCCGCTCCCTCGCCGACGAGGTCGTGAGCATCGCGCGCTCCGAGCTGCCCGGACTGGACGCCCGCATCGGTTACCTGGACGGCGACGACCAGGAGTTCCCCTCGCTGCAGGCCGTGCTGGCGCACGCCGCCGAGGAGCGTACCGCCCGCTTCGAGCTGGCCCGCGCCGCCGGAGCGGACGTCAAGGAGCCGGACGGCCCGGTCGCCGTGGTCGTCCCGCTGCTCGCCGGCCCCGACGGCTCGCTGCTGCGCCGGGTGCGCCAGGCCGTGATGGACAGCCGGGTCGCCGCCGACCTGACCGACGTCCTCGGCCCGCACCCGCTGCTCGCCGAGGCCCTGCACGTGCGGCTGTCGGAGGCCGGGCTGGCCCGCGCCGACCGTGCCCGTCTGTTCACCGTGGCGACCGCCGCGGACGGCATCATCCTGGCCTCCGTGGGCGGGGACGAGGCGGTGCAGGCGGCCGGGATCACCGGCATGCTGCTCGCCGCGCGCCTGGCGGTCCCGGTGATGGCCGCGGCCCTGGACGACGAGGGCTCCATCGCCTCCGTGGCCGAACAGCTGCGCGGCTCGGGTTCGCAGCAGCTGGCCCTGGCGCCCTACCTGATCGGCCCGGAGATCGACGCGAGTCTGGTCGAGGCCGCCGCCCAGGAGGTGGGCTGCTCCGCCGCCGAGCCGCTCGGCCCCTACCCGGCGATCGGCAAGCTGGCCCTCGCCAAGTACACGACGGCGCTCGGCATCGCCACCCCGCAGGCCCAGGGGTCGCCGGTGCGCTGACGGGCGGGACCCGCTCCACCAGACGCCGGCAGAGGCCCGCTCCCGACAAGGGGGCGGGCCTCTGCCGTTCCCGGCCGGTGCTCCCGCCGGGTGGACCGGCGGGAACGCCGGCCCGGCGGGCGCTCCGCCGCCCCGCACGGCTTCGCCCCGGCCGGTGCGCGGCGGGCGCGTGTCCTTCGCCCCGCGCCCCGCTGGACGCCGGCGGGTGTGGGCTGTCGCCGGCGGGTGTGGGCTGTCGCCGGCGGGTGTGGGCTGTCGCCGGGCTCAGCGCATCACGACGCAGGAGGCGGCGGGTACCGGGAGGGAGCCGCCGCGACGCGGCAGACCCGTGTCGGGGTCGGTCGGGAACCAGGTCACGTCGCCGGAGCGCTCGTTGGCCACGTAGAGGACGCCGTCCGCCTCCGTCAGGGCGCGCGGCCACCGTCCGCCGCAGGGCACGGTGGCGAGCAGGCGCGGCTTGTCCCGCCCGCCGCCGGTCTCCGCGTCCAGCGAGAAGACGGACAGCACGTCCTCGCCCCGGGTCGCGGTCCACAGCCGGCGGCCGTCGGGCGAGACGGCGAGGCCGGAGGGGTAGGCGTCACCGGCGGGGGCGCCGGGCAGGACCGGGATCTCGATGAGCGGTTGCAGCACTCCCGCGTCGGCGTCCCAGCGGCACGCCAGGAGCGTGGGGCTGAGCTCGTTGAGGACGTAGGCGTGCCGGCCGTCGGGGTGGAAGGCCAGGTGGCGCGGCCCCGATCCGGGGCGCAGCGCGGTCTCCCGGTGCAGGACGGGCGCTCCGTCGGCCAGGGCGCACACCAGCACGGAGTCCGTGCCGAGGTCGACGGCGACCGCCCATCGTCCGGCGGGGTCGGCCTGCACCTGGTGGGTGTGGGGTCCCTGCTGCCGCTGCGGGTGGGGACCGGACCCGCTGTGGCGCAGGACGCCGGAGGCGGAGCGGGCCAGGGTGCCGTCGGGGCGGACCGGGACGGCGGTGAGGCTGCCGGAACCGTAGTTGGCGGTCAGCAGGTGTCCGTCGAACAGGCCGAGGTGGGTCGGCCCGCTCGCGGCGACCGGCACCGGCCCTCCCGCCGGCTCCAGCCCGTCCCCGGTCACCCGCAGGGCGGCCACCGCGCCCTCGTCGGTCTCGCTGACCGCGTACAGGGTGCGCCCGTCGGCGGCGAGGGCGAGGTAGGAGGGGTCGGGCAGGCCGTCGAGGGTGCTGAGGGCGGTGAGTGCGCCGTCGGCCCCGACGGCGGCGGTGACGATGCCGGGCCCGCCCGCCGCCGTGAACGATCCGATGTGAGCCCGTCGTCCGCCGTCCGCCACCACTTCGCCCCTCTCGTCGCTGCAGGTCCGGGGCGACCGTAGCAGTCAGGCGCGCCCGGGCCGGGTCCCGTGGGTGCGGCCCGGGCCCGGCGTCAGGCTCCGACCAGCGGAGATCCGGAAGGGGCCCGGAGCGGCGCGGCGAGTTCGGCGAGCGCCTTCTCCAGGCCGTGCAGCGGGGCGGGTTCCGGCACGGTCCGCGGTGCGGCGGGGGCGATGTCGCGGCCCTCGGTGAGCGCTTCGACGGCCGCTTCGACGCGGCGGCACGCGGCGGCGAGGCGTGCGTCCCGGGACGCCTCCGGGTCGGCGACGACGGTGACCAGGGCCCGCAGTTCGGCCGCGCAGTCGTCCAGCAGGGCGAGCACCCGGCGGGCCCGCCGCTTGCGGTGGAGCACGGGGTGCAGCGGGTGCACCAGCGGGGCGACCGAGAGCCGCACCCGGGCGAGCAGCTGCTCCAGTTCGGCGATCCTGGGCGCCGGGTCCGCGCCGGCCGCACCGGCCAGCCGTGCGGACGCCTCGGCCGTGCAGGCGTGGACGCAGCGCAGGGCCCGGCGGATCCAGTGGTCGGTCACGCTGTGCGTGGTGACGGGCAGGACGAACGCCACGGCCAGGGCGGCACCGAGGGCCCCGACGCCGGTCTCGGCGAGCCGGAGCGCCAGCAGACCGGGGGTGAGGACGCCGAGGAGGCCGTAGAGCATGGCGGCGAGGACGGTCACCCAGAGCATCATCCAGGTGTAGGAGAGGGCGGCCGTGTAGAAGATGCCGAACACGGCCACCGCGACGATCACCAGGGTCGGCAGGGGTGCTTCGTGCGCGGGCACCGCGACGCACAGGGCCAGGCCGATGCCGAGGACCGTGCCCAGCACCCGCCGGAAGCCGCGGACCAGGGTCTCGCCGCGGGAGGCGGTGTTGACGAAGGCCCACCAGGTGGCGCCGACGGCCCAGTACCACCGTTCCCCGGAGACCAGCTGGCCGACGAGCAGGGCGAAGCCGGAACCGGCGGTGGCCTGGACCGCCTGGCGGGTGGTGACCCGGGCCAGACCGGTGCCCTCCGGCGGTGCGGGCGCGACGGCGGGGGGCAGGCGGCGCTCGTAGCACCAGAGCCCGAACCGTACCGCTGCCGCGGTGAGCACGGACAGCAGGACGGCGGCGCACAGCTCGGGCAGCGCGCCGGGGGTCGCGTGCAGGAACTGGGCGACGAAGTAGGTCATGAAGGCGAACACGCCGAGGCTGTGTCCGCGGGGGCCCCAGCGGCGGGCGTACACGCCCAGGGCGACGACGGCGAGGAAGGTCAGGTCGCGGGGCACCGGCCGGTCGTGCAGCAGGGCGGCGGCCGTCAGGACGGGCAGGCCGGCGGCGGGCAGCAGGGCCGTGGTCACGGCCTGTCCGCGGACGGTGGCGTCGGTGACGGTGAACAGGGCGAGGAGCGCGGCGAGTCCGCCGGTGACGGCGCCGGTGAGGGAGTACCCGGCCGCACCGCACAGGGCGACCGCCGCTCCGATGCCGAGCACGGCCCGCGCCGCGAAGCGCAGCCGCACCCGGCCCGGGTCCGGCGCGATGAACACCCTCTTCAGCACCTGTGAACCGCCCCTCCGTGATCTGCGGGCACCGGCTCGGAACCGGCATGAAAAAGGCGCCGCGGGGGTCCGCAGCGCCATCGACCCCCATATCTGAGCATCCGTGGCACCGACGGCTCAACCGGCCCCTTGGGAAGTGGTCCATCGGTCCAGTGACCGGGGGCCGGAGCGGGCCGTCGGCGTGCCATTGGCCACCCGCGCCTGGTCCGGCGTTCGGCGGGCCCGCAGGGCCGTTGGTACAGTCATGGCGACCGGTACTGGACCACCGAGGCACCCACGGGGTGACCGACGGACCGGGAGGAGGCCGCGGGCATGGCCGTGGACGAACTCGACACCCGCATCCTGCGGCTGCTGCTGGAGCAGCCGCGCACGAGCGTGCGCGAGTACGCCCGGATCCTGCAGATCGCACGCGGCACGCTCCAGGCCCGCCTGGACCGGATGGAGCGCGACGGCGTGATCAAGGGGACCGCCCCCTCCCTGTCACCCGCGGCGCTCGGCCATCCCGTGCTGGCGTTCGTGCACATCGAGGTCACCCAGGGCCATCTCGACGAGGTGGGTGACGCGCTGGCGGCCGTGCCGGAGATCGTGGAAGCCTTCTCCATCACGGGCGACGGAGACCTGATGACCCGGGTCGTGGCGCGCGACAATGCGCACCTGGAGGACGTCGTCCAGAAGCTGATCAACCTGCCGGGCGTGGTGCGCACCCGCACCGAGGTGGCGCTGCGCGAGCGGGTCCCGCACCGGCTGCTGCCGCTGGTGGAGTCGATCGGCCGGGCGGCGGGCCGTTAGGGGCTGGCATCCTGGCCCCATGAGCACCTTCGGCACCCTGTCGGTCATCTTCGATCTCGACGGAACGCTGGTGGACAGCGAACCGAACTACTACGAGGCGAGCCGGCGGACCCTGTCCGAGTACGGCGTCCCGGATTTCACCTGGGAGGAACACGAGCGCTACGTCGGCATCAGCACCCGGGAGACGATCGCCGACTGGCGCGAGCGCTACGGGCTGCGCACCCCGGCGGAGGAGCTCCTCGCCGTGAAGAACCGTCACTACCTGGAGCTGGCGGGCTCCACCACCCGCGCCTACCCGGAGATGCGGGCGTTCGTCGACGCGCTGGCGGCGGAAGGGGTGCCGATGGCCGTGGCGTCCGGCTCGTCCCCGGCCGCCATCGAGGCGATCCTCGCCGTCACGGGGCTGGACGCGCTGCTGCGCACCGTCGTCTCCGCCGAGGAGGTCGCGCACGGCAAGCCGGCACCCGACGTCTTCCTGGAGGCGGCCCGCCGGCTCGGCGCGGACCCGGCCGACTGCGTGGTGCTGGAGGACGCGGCACCGGGCGCGGAGGCCGCCCGCGCCGCCGGCATGCGCTGCGTCGCCATCCCCTACGTCGCCTCCCAGGCCGACGCCCCGGAGTTCGCCGCGGCGGACCTGTTGCTGCGCGGCGGCCAGCGGGAGTTCACCGCGAAGGGTGCCCTGAAGTGGCTGGAACAGCAGGCCGGGCGGGGGTGAGCGGACGGTCCACCGGGCGGTGAGGGGCCGGTGGGACGACACGCCCACCGGACGGTGAGGGGCCGGTGGGCCGACACGTCGGGCAGCCGGTGAGGGGCCGGTGGGCCGACACGTCGGGCAGCCGGGGGAGGCGGGGCGGAACGGTTCGCGCCGTTTCGGCAGCACGGGGAAAAGTTTCTCGCCGGACACTGATTGTCTTGCCGCTTCCATCCGTACTCCCTGGTGTTGGGCCGTTCTCATCCCAGGAGGCACGATGCGCATCTCGCGCAGCACGGCAGGAACCGCGTTCGTGGGCGGAGCCATGATTCTCACCCTCACCGCGCTGGCCTATCCCACCATGCTGGGCGTGCAGAACACCTCGACCAAGCAGGACCGGGTGGTGGCCAACACCAACTACGGCCCCCTGACCGAGGCGGACCGCGACTTCGTCGTGAAGGTGCGCGCGGCGGGGCTCTGGGAGCACCCGTTGGGGCTGATGGCCATCGAGCGAGGAACGACGCCGGAGATGAAGGAGGCGGGCGAGCACCTGGTCGTCGGACACGGACGTCTCGACGAGAGCTGCCGCAAGATCGCCCTGGAGCTGGGGATCACGCTGCCGAACCAGGCCTCGCCCCAGCAGGAGGGCTTCGTGCAGACCGTGGAGTCCACCACCGGCAAGGAGTTCGACTCCGTGGCGGTGAACATCATGCGGGTGACGCACGGTCAGATTTTCCCGGTGATCGCCAAGGTGCGGGCCAACACCCGTAACACGCTGGTCCGTCAGCTGGCCGACCAGGCCAACGACACGGTGCTGGACCACATCACGGTGCTGGAGAAGACCGGCCTGGTCAACCACGAGCAGGTCAACTTCCAGCAGACGAGCCCGCCCAAGATGCCGGAGGAGCAGGTGACGCCGCCGGCCCCGGCCGCGGGCGCACCGGTGCTCGTGCTGAAGATCCCGAAGGAGCTGGAGGACCTGAACACCGTGTCACCCGCGCCGACCCCGGCGCCGACGGTGAAGTGACGGCGGGGCCGCCGTGAGGTCACGGCGGCCGGCGGACCGTCTCAGGACCCGCGTCGGGGAGTGCCCCGGCGCGGGTTCTTCGGTGCGCCGCCGGCGCCCGTCCGGCGGCCCCCGGCCGAGTCCCGGCCGCCGGCCTTCTGCTGCTGCTTCTGCTGCCCCTGCTGTTTCTGTTGCTTGTGTTTTTGCTGATGTTTCGGTTGCTGTTGTTGTTGCTTCGGTCGCTTCTGTTGCTTCGGCTTCCGCTGGTCCTGCGTACGGTCCGCCTCCTGCCGGGTCCGGCGGCCCCGGGTGCTGTTGGCGGTCCGGCCGCGAACGATGCCGATGAAGTCGTCCACCAGGTCCGTCGTCGCGTCCTCGGGCCAGGCCAGCGCCACCCCGGACTCGGGGGCCCCGGCGAGCGGCCGGTGGGTGAGGTCCCTGCGGTGGTGCAGCCGGGCCAGGGACAGCGGCACCACCAGGACACCGATGCCCGCGGCGACGAGTTCCACGGCGTCGGCCGTGGTGGCCGGACGTTCGAAGGCCGGGCGGCCGGGCGGCCGGTCCCAGCCGAGGACGTCGTCGAGGGGGTGCAGCACGATCTCGTCGGCGAGGTCGTCCGGGGACACCTCGTCGACCGCGGTGATCACGTGGTCCTTGGGGACGACCACGACGGTCTGCTCGGTGTAGAGCGGAATGGCGCTGAACACGGTCCGGTCGACGGGCAGCCGGACGAGACCCGCGTCGGCGTCCCGGCTCCGCAGCAGCTCCGGCGCCCGGGAGGCGGGGACCTGCGTGAGGGTGAGGGGGACGTCGGGCAGCCGCTCGTTCCAGATCCGCACCCACTTGCCGGGCATCACCCCGGGTGCGTACACGAGCCGGAACGAGGGGGACACTTCCGAGCCTGTCACGCGGCCAGGTTACCGGCCGTGGTCGGCGGTCGCGCACACGCTCGATACGCTGGGCGCCATGACGTCGCACCAGAACACCCAGACCATGAAGCCCGCGACCGCGGCGAAGAAGCTGGGTGTATACCTCGAGGCCACCCCCGCCGAGTTCCGCGAGGGCGTGGTGTCACGGGCCGAGCTGAACGCGCTCCAGGCCGACCCGCCCCAGTGGCTGCGGGACCTGCGACGCGACGGCCCGCACCCCCGCCCGGTGGTGGCGGCCAAGCTGGGCGTCTCCATCGCCGGCCTCGCGCGCGGCGGGGTCACGGAACCGCTCACCACGGAGCAGATCGAGGCGCTGAAGCAGGAGCGCCCGGAATGGCTGGAGCGGGAGCGCGCCACGCAGGCCGAGGTCCGCAAGGAGACCGCACGCCTGAAGCAGCGGGACGCCGAGCGCGCCGCCGGACGGGACTGAACCGCCCGGCACCTTCCGCACCGGGGCTCCCCCTGACGCCCCCGGCACCGCGAACCCCGCCTCCCCCTCGAACGCCGGCCCGCTCCACCCCTTCCGGCGGATAGAAATATCTATCAGCATGGGGCCAGCACGCGCCCGCGAGGCGCAGTCGACCGTGCCCGGGGTGGGACATGCAGAGCCTCATGTGGAAGCAGGCCGTCGAGTGGCTGGCCGCGGCGGCCACCGATCCCCAGGCCTGCAAGCGGGCCTGGGACCACGGCACCGACACCGCCCTGTTGGCCGCCGGCCGGTACTGGGACGTGCTGAGTGTGCCCGACCGCCTCGGGCTGCTCGCCCTGGACGTCCTGTGGCGCGATCCGCTCAAGACGCCCGGGCCCACGCTGGTGGACGTCACGGCCCGCCGGGTGGGCTTCTTCCTGCCACCCGACCCGGACAGCGACTGGATCGGGTTCGGCGTGCGCCACGTCGGCCGGGGTTCCTGGGTCGCCGTCCCCCCGCCGTACCGGCCCGCGGGGCGGCTGGAGTGGCTCGTCCCGCCGGACGGCAGCGGAACGCTGCACGCGCCCGGCCCCCTGGAACAGGCTCTGCGCAAGGCCACCGGCACGCTCGCCGTGCTGGCGCCGGTCAGTGCGGAGCCGGTGGGGCCGGACGGCTGGTGAGGGTCTCCTCCCCGGCCCGTACGGCGCCGGGGCGCGCGGCGCCGCCGTCCCGGCCGGGGCGACGGTCGGAGGGAGCGCCGACGGCCGACGCCGGACTGGGGTCGACCGGGCTGTGGTCGACCGGACGGTTCGACGCGTGGTCACCGTCGCCTGCCCCTTCGGCCGGGGGAGCTTCGGCGCCCCCGCCCCGACCACCGAGGGGGTCCCTTTGGCGGTCGGGGCCCTCTTGGAGGTCGTGGCCCTCTTGGTGGTCGTGGCCCTCTTGGTGGTCGAGGCCCTCGTGGCGGTCGGGGCTCTCACTGCGGCCAGGGCGCTCGCGACGGTCGGGGCCCTCGTGGCGGGGTTCGTCGGTACGGGCCTCACCACCGGGTCCGTCGGCACAGCTGTCACCACCGGGTCCGTTCCCGGACGGGGTGGCGCGTGGCTCGTCACCGCCGTCCCTGCCGGGTCCGCTGTCGCTGCCGGGTCCGCCGTCGCTGCCGGGTCCGCCGTCGCTGCCGGGTCCGTCGGGGTGGTCTTCGACGCCGGGTACGCCGTCGTCCGCCGGGGCGACGGGTGGCTGCCCTCTGCCGGCGGTGCCGTCGGGCGCGGGACGACCGGGCGGCCGTCCCTCACCGGCGGCGCCGGCGGGCACGGGACGACCGTCGGCACGGCGGTCGGCGCCATGGTCGGCGGTACGACCGGCGCGGGGGTGTGCCGGGCGGTGGTCGTCGTAGGCGTCCGCCGGCGACCGGTCGGAAGTAGTCTGCCCGGCCACCGGGGACAGCAGGGGCAGCGGGACGCGGAAGGGCACGGACCGCGCGGCCGGCACCGTCGCCGGGCGTGCCGGGGCTGCTTCGTCACTGATCGCCACGTCGACGAAGGCGGGCGGAAGGGGCTCCTGGTGGCCCGGAACCGTGCGGCCCCCGGCCGCCCACTCCGCGACGAGGGCGGAGTAGATCGGTGTGTGACCGTCGTGTCCCGCCGCGGTTTCCGCGGACGGCCGGTGCGCGGCATCGTTCCCGAGAGGGCGCCGCGCCGTCTCAGTCCTGTCCATGTGGGGGCAACGGCGCACCCCGTACCGGCGGTACGCCGGAGGCTCCCCCTCCGCCGGGTCGGGTGAAGCGGTCACCCGTTCGGCCGAACATCGCGGTCACACAGGCATGCTGGAGCGCGACCTTCCGTTCAGAACACGACCTGCTCGCACACGAAGCGACAGACCCGGGACCACCCCGCCCGAGCGGAGCGTGGCGCCTCCCGGGCCGCACCCCTTACGGGAGGCACCGCACCACCGTCCCGGAGTCGCCGCGACCACCGTCCGGGGGTCGCCGCAGCGTCGCCCGGGCAGCGCCGGAAAAGGGCGGCCTCCGGGCCACCGCCGGCAGCGCACCGGCGGTCGTCGGCGGAAGGCGATCGGCGGACGGCCGTCGGCGGGAGGCGATCGACGGTAGGCGATCGGCGGGAAGGTCCTCGGTGAGAAGGGCTTGCGCCTCTCTCCGCCCCGCCTCCCCGCCTCCGCGCCTCCCCGCCTCCGCCCGGGACCGGCCGTTACAGGCGTTCGCCGGGCAGGTCGTCCACCGTCTCCCGCCGCTCCACCGGCACCGTCGCCACCGGCCCCGGGACGGGCACCGCGTCCTGTCCGAGCGCGCGGCCACGGGTCAGGCGCAGCGCGATGGGCTCGGTGTACCGGGCGGCGAGCGGGCCGAGGACGACGAGGATCAGCACGTAGGCCGTGGCCAGCGGGCCCAGGCGCGGTTCGACACCCGCGGTGACCGCGAGGCCCGCGATGACGATGGAGAACTCGCCGCGCGCCACCAGGGTGCCGCCGGCGCGCCAGCTGCCCTTGGGCGAGATGCCGGCCCGCCGGGCGGCCCAGTACCCGGTGGCGATCTTCGTCAGCGCGGTGACGACGGCCAGTCCGAAGGCGGGCAGGATCACCGGCGGGATGGACTGCGGGTTGGTGTGCAGACCGAAGAAGACGAAGAAGACGGCGGCGAACAGGTCGCGCAGCGGGGCGAGCAGATTGTGGGTGCCCTCGGCCACCTCTCCGGACAGGGCGATGCCCACGAGGAACGCGCCGACGGCCGCCGAGACCTGGAGCTGCTGGGCGAGCCCGGCGACGAGCAGGGTGAGGCCCAGCACCACCAGGAGCAGCTTCTCCGGGTCGTCGCTGGAGACGAAGCGGGAGATGATCCGGCCGTAGCGGACGGCGACGAAGAGGACGAGTCCGGCGACGCCGAGCGCGATGGCCAGCGTGATGCTGCCCGTGGCCAGGCCGACGCCGGCCACCAGGGCGGTGACGATGGGGAGGTAGACCGCCATCGCGAGGTCCTCGAGGACGAGGATGCTAAGGATCACCGGGGTCTCACGGTTGCCGAGCCGCCCGAAATCCCCGAGGCACTTGGCGATGACGCCGGAAGAAGAGATCCAGGTGACGCCCGCGAGCACCACGGCGGCGACCGGCCCCCAGCCGAGCATCAGGGCCAGCAGGGCGCCGGGCACGGCGTTCAGGGCCATGTCCACCAGCCCCGCGGGGTACTGCGTCTTGAGGTTGGAGACGAGGTCGCTGGCCGTGTACTCGAGGCCGAGCATGAGCAGCAGCAGGATGACGCCGATCTCCGCGCCGATGGCGACGAACTCCTCGCTCGCGCCGAGCGGCAGCAGCCCGCCCTCGCCGAAGGCGAGGCCCGCCAGGAGGTAGAGGGGGATCGGGGAGAACTGGAGCCGTCCGGCGAGGCGCCCCAGCAGACCGAGCCCGAGGATGATCGCGCCGAACTCGATCAGGAAGATCGCGGAAGAGTGCACGCGATCACTCCCTGCCGAGGATCTCGGCGGCGGCGTCGATGCCCTCGCGAGTGCCGATCATGATCAGGGTGTCCCCGCCGGCGAGCCGGAAGTCCGGCGCGGGGGACGGGATCGCCTCGGCGCGGCGCAGGACGGCCACGATGGAGACGCCCGTGTCGGTGCGCATCCGGGTCTCGCCGAGCACCCGGCCGTTCCAGTGCGAGATCGCGGAGAGCTCGATGCGTTCGGCGACCAGGCCGAGGTCGGTGGTGTGCAGGACGCTGGGGCTGTGGTGATCGGGCGTGAGCGCGTCGATCAGGGCGGCCGACTCGGCGGTGGTCAGACGCAGGGACTGGGCGCAGGCGTCGGGATCGTCGGTCCGGTAGACGTTCACCGTGCGCGCGCCGTCCCGGTGCGCGATGACGGACAGATGCTGGTGCTCACGCGTGGTGAGGTCGTATTGCACACCGATGCCGGGCAGCGGTGTGGTGCTCATCCGTGGAGCAGGCACAGCCCGTCCCCTTCCAGGTCTTCTCTTCGTTGCCGTCATGGGTGCCGGCATGCATGCGCACGGTTGATCCACACCCACGTCGCACATCGTGCCATCCCCCTGTGACGCCCCGGACGTGGGTGGTGTCACGGATGGACACCAAAACCGGCACGGATCTCCCATCACTCGTGACCGTTCCCGAGCAGGTCCGGACGGGTCCCGATCGGTGGGCGACGCCTCGTGACCGGACGGTGCCACTACCGCGCGGGGCGGCGGCGCGGGGCGGGTCGGTCCCGCGGGGCCGGCCGGCCCTGGGGTGCCGGTCGGTGCCGGGGGTCGGGTCGGTGCCGGGGGTCAGGTCGGTGCCGGTCGGCCGGTCGGTGCCGGTCGGCCCGGAACGGGGGGCCGATGGTCCTCCCTGTCCGGGGGCCGGGTGGGAGATCATGGAGACAACGAGACGAGGAGGCGCAATGAGCGGTCTGGTGGTCGTCGGGGTGGACGGTTCGGACTCGAGCCTGGCCGCGGTGGAGACGGCAGCCGAGGAGGCGAGGCGGCGCGGGGCCGGGCTCCACGTGGTCCACGCGTTCCTGTGGCCCGCGATGCACGTGCCCCTGGGTGCCCCGCCGGTGGGTCCCGCCGACGGCGGCCTCCAGGCGGTCGCCGACCGGCTGGTCGCCGACGCCGTGGAGCGCGCCCGGTCGGCGGCGCCGGACGTGGAGGTCTCGCACGCGGTGATCACCGGGGAGCCGCTCTCCGTGCTGGAGGCGCAGTCGCGCCGGGCGGACCTGGTGGTCGTGGGGTCCCGGGGCATGGGCGGCTTCGTCGGGCTGCTGGTCGGCTCGACGGCGGTGCACCTGGCGGCGCACGGCAAGTGCCCGGTCCTGGTGGTGCGCGAGCCGGGCACGCCGGACGGACCGGTCGTGGTCGGCGTCGACGGTTCGGCCGCCGGAGGCCGGGCGGTCGGCTTCGCCTTCGCCGAGGCGGCCCGGCGGGGCGCCGAACTGGTCGCGTTGCACGCCTGGACGACGTGGAACGCCCCGGCGCCCGCCCCGCAGGACTCCACGGAGCCGTACGCGAACGAACCGGGTGCACTGGCCGCGAACGAGGAACGGCTGCTCTCCGAGGCGCTGAGCGGGTACACCGAGCGGTACCCCGGGGTGAAGGTCCGGCACGAACTCGTCCGGGGAGGCAGCCGCGAGGCGCTCATCGAGGCGAGCCGGGGGGCCCGGCTCCTGGTGGTCGGGGCCCGCGGGCGGGGCGGATTCACCGGGCTGCTGCTGGGCTCGGTGAGCCAGGCGATGCTGCACCACGCCCACTGCCCGGTCGCCGTGGTCCGCGGCAACGACTGAGCGGCACGGACCGGGCGGCACGGACCGGGACGTCCGGCCCCTCCCCCGTCGTCCCGTGCGGCCAGGACGTGAGCCGCCCGCGCGTCACCGCGCCACCATGGGCCCTCAGGGGCCCGGCCCCGTCCGGCGGGACCGGGTATGGCGTGGGCCGCTCGTCCGTACGGAACGCGGTGACGCGGTGACCCGGTGACCCAGTGACGTGGGCCCGCTGCGTCCTCGTTCCGTCGACAACCCCCGCGGGCGGCCCGGCGGGGCGGCTCCGCGGACCGGGTGACGCGTAGGCGTGGCGCCGGACGGGTACCCCGCACGTACTGCCGGCGTCCGGACATCGGAGCACCCGTCGGCCGGTGCGGGCGGGACGGGGACGGGAGTGAGCGGTGAAGGACACGGTCATCGTCGGACTGGACGGGTCACCGTCCAGCCTCGCCGCGGTCGACGTCGCGGCCCGTGAGGCGCAACTGCGCGACGCCGAACTGCGCATCGTGCACGCCTTCCACCGCCTGGTGGACCTGGACCCGATGATCCACGGCGTCCTGGCCCGGGCCGAACGCCGCGCGTACGACCGCGCCCCGGGTCTGGAGATCGCCAGGACCGTCGCCCCCGGCGACACCCTCACGGTGCTGCAGAGCGAGTCGCGGCAGGCGGTACTGGCGGTGCTCGGCAGCCGGGGCCGGACCGGGTTCGGCGATCTGCTGCTGGGCTCGACGGTCGTGCAGCTCGCCGCTCACGGGCACTGCCCGGTCATGGTGGTCCGGGGCCGCCCGGACCCGCAGGGCCCGGTACTGCTGGCCGTGGACGGCTCCCCCGCCGGGGCCGCCGCCGCGCGGTTCGCCTTCGCCGAGGCGGCGATGCGCGAGGCCCCACTGGTGGCCCTGCACGT
This sequence comes from Streptomyces sp. NPDC029526, assembly GCF_040637405.1. NCBI lineage: Bacteria > Bacillati > Actinomycetota > Actinomycetes > Kitasatosporales > Streptomycetaceae > Streptomyces > Streptomyces sp. NPDC029526. The sequence continues at coordinate 104,936 of NZ_JBEZWE010000013.1, read as the reverse complement.
GTGGAACACCTGGAGTGAGCCGACGCCGTACGACGGGCCCGCCGACCCGCTCAACGTGCTGGTGGACCTCGACCAGCTGCGGGAGGTCCACCGCCGGCGCCTGGAGGAGGCGGTGGCTCCGTGGCGGGCCACGCATCCCCGTGTCGCCGTCGACCTCCGGCTGGAGCGGGGCCGCGTCCGGCACACGCTGCTGGAGGCCTGCCAGGACGCGCAGTTGGTGGTGGCGGGGGCTCGGGGGCACGGCGGATTCACCGGGATGCTGCTCGGCTCGGTCAGCCAGGCCCTCCTGCACCACGCCGACTGCCCGGTGGCGGTGGTCCGCGGCAAGGAGTGAGGTCCGGCCGGAGAGCACGCCGAGCACCGAGTCGTGCGGCAGACGCCGACCCGGGAGGGCGGTGAAGCGGGCCGACGCCGTTCACGAGTTCGGCCGGGACTCGGGAGGGTAAGGCGCGGGGCCTGGGCCGGGAAGGCACGAGACCCGAGCCGGGAAGCCACGAAACCCGACCCGGGAGGGCACGGAACCCGGGCCGGGACACTCATGAACTCGGCCGGAGCCGGCCCCGAACCGGGGCCGCGGTTGCGGCCCAGGCTTATACAGTGCGGCGGCACGTTCCGGGGGCGGCACGTCTGGCCCGGGCGCGGCCCTGCGGGGCGGCACGTCCCGCTCGGCGCGGCGTTCCTGGCGCGGACGGGTCCTCAACCAGGGCGGCGGTCCGTGGGCGGGGCGGTCGCGCCGGGGCGCAAGCCGTCACCCGAGGGCGGAGACCCCTGGGCGGGGCGGCGCTCCTGCGGGTCGGTCGTGCCCGGGGCGGGTGACAGGTCGGCTGCCACTCGGAATGCCCCGGCGCGCTCCCGTGCGCCCCCCTGGAGAAAGGTTTCGTCGCATCAGTTGGCCGGTTCGAGTGGGCAGGAAGAGGATTCGCGCCCCCTCCAAGGGGCCTTCGCCGCACTTCTTGTGTCGCCCGAGACAGGTGGTAGCCGATGAATCATCGCCCCGCGGGACACCCGCCCACGGTCTGGAAGACCGGCACTGCCCCCGGAATATTCCCGCCTCTCACGCATGGTATTGCCCTGTTCCGCCGTCCGCTGGAGTTCCTCGATTCCCTGTCCGCGCACGGCGACCTGGTGGAGATACGCCTCGGCCCGACCCGCGCGTGGGTGGTCTGCCATCCGCGGCTGGTCCACGAGATGCTGCGGGACGCCCGCACGTTCGACAAGGGCGGTCCCCTGTACACGCGGCTGCGGGGCCTGATGGGCGACGGCGTGGTCACCTGCCCGCACGCGGACCACCGCCGGCAGCGCCGTCTGCTGCAGCCCGCCTTCCGCCCGGCTCGGGTCGCCCGGCTCACCGGGCCGATGGGCGAGGAGGCGGAGGACCTGTGCCGCGCCTGGCGGGACGGCCAGGAGGTCGACGTCAGTGCGGCCATGATGACGGTGACGACCGGTGTGGTCAGCCGGGTGCTGTTCTCGGACGCGCTGGACCCGGCTCGTGCTGCCGAGGTGCGGGACTGCCTGTCCACGGTGGTGCGCGGCCTCTTCGTCCGCACGGTCGTGCCCGTGGACGCCTTCTTCCGTCTCCCCCTGCCGGGGCACCGCCGCTACACCCGGGCGGTCGCCCGGCTGCGGGCCGTCGTCGACGAGGTCGTGGCGCAGCGGAGGCGGACGGGCGGGGCCCGCGACGACGTCCTGGGCACCCTGCTCGCCGCAGCCGACGGCCCGGAGCCCGAGGTGACCGGCGGCGAGGTGCAGGACCAGCTCGTCTCCCTGCTGCTGACCGGCGCGGAGAGCGCGGCCCTGTGCCTGTCCTCCGCCTTCGGCTTCCTCGCCCTGCACCCGGAGGCCGAGCAGCGGATGCACGCGGAGGTCGACACGGTGCTCGCCGGGCGGGCGCGGCCCACCGCGGAGGACCTGCCCCGCCTGGTGTACACCCGGTCCGTCGTCGACGAGTCCCTGCGGCTCGCGCCACCGGGCTGGCTGTTCACCCGGCTGACCACCCGGGAGGTCGAGTTCGGCGGACGCCGGCTGCCCGCCGGGACGACCGTGCTGTACAGCCCGTACCTGCTGCACCACGCACCCGAGTCGTTCCCCGACCCGGAGCGCTTCCTGCCCGAGCGGTGGCGGCGGGGCGGCCCCGACGGGCCGTTCAGCCCGATGGTCCCGTTCGCCGCGGGAAGCCGTAAGTGCCTCGGGGACACCTTCGCCCTCGCCCAGGCCACGGTGACGCTGGCGACGGTCGCCCGGCACTGGCGGCTGCGCCACCGGCCGGGCCCGGTCCCGCCGTTGCGGCCCGCGGTCACGCTGGGGCCGCGGGCCCTGGTCATGCGCTGCGAACGGCGCCCGGAGCAGCCCGGCCCGGTTCCCGCCGGCACGGCGGCCGGGGCCGCGACGGCCGTCCCGCGTGCCCGCGCCTGCCCGCCCCCCGCGGTGCGGGTCCCCCGAGAGGCAGGTGACGCCGGTGGCCACGACGCCTGAGCTGGCCGTGACGCCCGAGGGGACCACGAGGACGGGATCCAGTCTCCTGGACCTGATCGACGCCCACCTGTACATGCCGTTCCCCGACGCCCGCAGCCCGTACGAACGGGACGTCGCGGAGGGGGTGGACACATGGCTGCGGGACACCGGCCTCGCGGCGGAGCCGGGCGTGACGGAGATGATCGTCCGCACCCGGCCGGCCGACCTGGCCTCGCGCAACAGCCCGGACATGGACGTCGAGTTGCTGCACATCGTGGCCCGGCAGATCGCCTACCAGTTCGTGTTCGACGACCTCGCGGAGGAGGTCGGCCGGTGCCGGCCCGGCCGGCTGCTGCCCCTGCTGCACGAGAGCGTCGCCGTGCTGCGGGACGACGCCTCCCCCGGCACTCCGCTGGGTGCGGCCCTCGCCGATCTGCTCCGGCAGGTCCGCGAGCGGTGCACCCCGGCACAGGCGGCCCGGTGGGCCTGGAAGAGCCGCGAATACGTCCACGGCCTGCTCCACGAAGCGGTGGCGCAGGCCCACACCCCTCCGGCCGGGGCCCGGTTGTGCACCTCCATCCGGGCGCTCACCGCGGGGGTCGAACCCTTCCATCCCCTGTGCGAGGCCGCCCAGCCCCGGGAACTGACCGGGGCCGAACTGCACGACCCGGTGATGCGCCGGCTGACCCGGCTGTCGGCCGACGCCGCCGTGTGGATACCCGACCTGTACTCCGCGGTGAAGGAGCGGCAGGCGGGTGAGCTGATCAACCTGGCCCTCGTCCACCAACGCGCGAACGGCTGCTCCCTGCCGACGGCGATACTGATGTCGATCCGTCAGATCAACGCGGTTATCCGGGAGTTCGAGGAGCTGTTCGAGGAGATCAGACCGCGCCTGAGCCCTTCGGCCGTCGGCTATGCGGAAGGGATGGCCGGCTGGATCCGTGGGTGCTACCACTGGTCCAGAACCGTCCCGCGGTACGCGGACACGGCCGAGGCGTCGGCTCTCCCCTGAGCCGGGCCGCTCCCGCGTCGCCCCCTGCCCATTCGCGCCTTCCTACCCCGGCGGGGCGCACATCAACCCACCGCCGACCGTGATTCACCCGTACTCGTCCCTCCGGCCCCGGACACCCTCCCGGGGCCGGGCGGGCGGCGTACGCTCTCCTGCCACCCCGGCCGAACGACAGGAAGCGGTACGGCACATGGCGAACGAGCTGCGGCACCAGCCCACCGAGCCGAGGCCGTTGTTCGAACGCCACCGGGAACTGGAGGCCGTCGAACGGGCGCTGGCCGCCCTGCGGGACACCGGTGACCAGGTGCCGCACGGCGGGCTGCTGACCTTCACGGGCCGGGGCGGGATGGGTAAGACGACCCTGCTCAACCGGACCCGCGACCTCGCCGCCGAACACGGCGTGACCGTGCTCTCGGGCAGCGGCGGGGCGGGCGGACAGGAGCTGGCGTTCCGTGTGGTGCGACGGCTCCTGCAACCCGCGCTGGCCTCGATGTCCGAGTCCGAACTGCGCGCCTTCCTCGGCAGTTGGTACGACATCGTCGGCGCCGCCCTCGGTCTGGAGGCCGGGCACGCCACGCACGTCCCGGACCCGACCGGCGTCCGCGACGGCCTCGACTGGGTCGTCACGCGCCTGGCCGTGCAGCGGGCCCCGCTGGTGCTGCTGCTGGACGACCTGCACTGGGCGGACGCCGAATCGCTCGGCTGGCTCATCTCCTTCGCCCCACGGGTGGCGGACCTGCCCCTGCTCATCGTCCTCGCCTACCGTCCCGAGGAGCTGCCGCCGGAGGCGGAACCGCTGCGCGCCCTCGCTGGCAGTCTCGGCGGACGCCCGTTCGAGCTCGCTCCGCTCACCGCGGGGAGCGTGGCCCGGATCGTGCGCGGCGAGGTCGGGGACGAGGCCGAGGACGCGTTCTGCGAGGCGTGCTGGGCCGTGACCGGGGGCAGCCCGTTCGAGGCCGTGGAACTGGCGATCCAGTTGGGCGAGCGCAATCTGAAGGGCACCCGGCAGGACCTGCGGGCGATGCGGGACCTCGCCGCGGCCATCGAGGGCCCCGGGCTGATGGACCGCCTGCACGCCATGGGCACCACCACGGTCCGCTTCGCCTACGCGGCGGCCGTGCTGGGCGAGTCCGTCTCGCAGGAACTCGCCGCCGCCCTCGCCGTCGTCGGCAGCGAGGCCGCCGCCGAGGCCACCGACCGGCTGCGCGCGGGCCGGATCCTGGCCGAGGACGACGGCAGCGGCGACGGCCTGGGCTTCGTCCACCCCCTGATCGCCACCACCATCTACCGTGCCATCCCCACCGGGCTGCGCGTCGGCCTGCACAACAGCGCCGCCGAGGCGATCCGCGCGGCCGGCTTCGGCCCGGCGGCCGCCGCACGGCACCTGCTGGAGGTGCCCTGCGAAGGCCGTCCGGAGGCGGTCGCGTGCCTGCGCGAGGCCGCCCGCGAGTACACCCGGGCCGGGGCGCCCGAGGCCGCACGACGCCTGCTGACCCGGGCCCTGCAGGAGCCGCCCCCGCCGGAGGAACGCGCCGCGCTGCTGCACGAGCTGGCCTGCTCGACGTTCCTGATCAAGCCCACCGCCACCGTCGCCCACTTACGGGAGGCCCTCACGGAGCCGGGAGTGGAACCGGAGCTGCGGGCCTCCCTCGTGTACCGGCTCACCCAGGCGCTGGCCCACACCGACCGGATGGCCGAGGCCGCCACGGTCGCCGCCGAGGAGGCACGACGGGCCCGCCACCCCCGCATCCGGCTGCGGATGCAGGCCGACGCGTTCGTCTGGAGCGCCTTCCGCACCGACGAGCCCGATCCGGCCGCCCGTTCCCGCCGGCTCGCCCGGCTGGCCGCCAGGGTGACCGGCCGCGGGCTGGAGGAACGGTACATCCTGGGCCTGCGCGCCTGGGACGCGGTGGTGTGCGGCGAGCCCCGCACGACGGCGCTCGGCCACGCCGAGGAGGCACTGCGGGGCGGGATGAGCTGGACCGACGAGAACCGGGGTTTCGAGGTGCCGGTCTCGGTGGCCCTGGTGTTCATGTACTGCGACCAGCCCCGGCGGGCCGAGGAACTCTTCGCCCAGGGCATGGCCGAATGCGAGGAGAAGGGCTGGCGTGGCTCCCACCTGGCCCTCGGACAGGCCCTGGCCGGATACATCCGCTACCGGCGGGGCTGCCTCGCCGAGGCGGAGAACCTGGTCCGCGAGGGACTGCGCATCGCCGACCGGGTCGAGGGCGCGGTGCCCGCGCAGTGGTTCGCCGTCGGCATCCTGATCCAGACACTGCTGGCCCGGGGCCGCCCGGCGGCGGCCCGCCGGCTCGCCGACCGCTACCGCTTCGGCTCCCTCGTCCCCAATGCCGTCATCTACCCCGACCCGCGCACCGTGTACGCCGAACTGCTGCTGGCGGAGGGCCGCCAGGACGAGGCCGCCGCCCTGCTGTCGGAGGTCGGGGAGTGGCTGGACCGGCGCGACTGGCGCAATCCCGCCTGGTGCTCCTGGCAGTCGGGGCTCGCCCGGGCCCTCGCCCGCAGCGCCCCCGATCTGTCCGTCCGGCACGCGCGGGACGCCGTGAAACGCGCCCGGGACTTCGGCGCCGCCTCGGCGATCGGGCGGGCGGTGCACACCCTGGCCGAGGTGACGGGAGGACCTGCCTCCCTCGACCTGTACGCGGAGGCCGTGGACCACCTGGAGCGCTCCCCCGCCGCCTACGACCTGGCCCACGCCCTGGTCGCACACGGGGCCGCCCTGTCCCGGAACGGACGGCTCCAGGAGGCCGCCGACCGGCTCTACCAAGGCTTGGAGGGAGCGGTGCACTGCGGGGCGGAGGCGCTGGCCGTCCGGGCCCGCGACGAACTGGCCGCCGCCGGACTCCGCCCGCTCCCCTTACGGTACGGACAGACCGACACCCTCACGGCCCCCGAACGCAAGGCCGCGGAACTCGCCGCGCGGGGCGTCACCGCGACCGAGATGGCCGGGGACCTGCACCTCACCGAACAGGGCGTACGGCACCTGCTCTCCTCCGTCTACCGCAAGATCGGCACCGACGCCTCGGGGCTCGCGACAGCACTCAAGTCCTTCCCCCGGCCGCGGTGTTGAGCCCACCGAGCACCGGAGGGCGGCGGCACGGCGGCGGACGGGGCCGACGGGGCGTGGCGGAGGCTGACGGGGTGTAGGAGGTGTTCGGCGGGGTCGGCGGTGTTCGGCGGTGTCGGAGGCGTCCTACTCCGAGGGCCCGTCGCACGCGTCCGACCTCTCGACCCGCTCGGTGAAGGAGACGATCAGACGCTTCATGGCGTCGGCGTCCTCATGGTCGGTGTCGAAGACCTGGAACCCCGTATAGAGCTCCTGACCGTACTTCTCGTCGACGCACCCCTTCGTCTTGCCGAACCCTTGGGTGCCGGAGTACACGAACCTGCCGTTCTCCGCACTCGCCTCCATCTCCCGCAGCGTCTGGCCGCGGAGGAAATGGGCAGTGTCCCGGCCTCCCTGCCACCAGGTCTGGACCGTCCTGACGGCAAGTTTTCCGTCGACGGAGACATCGCACCATGCCGTCCCCGGGCTGACGTCGGGCTCGACCGCGATTCTCCTCCCCGGCGGAAGAAACGGGGTGAGTTCTTCGGCGTCGACACGTGTGCCGCAGAAGGTACTGGGGACGGAGTAGTCCCTGGAGCCGTCATCGGATCCGCATGCCACGGCGGTGAGCACCAGGACGGGTAGAAGGACAGTGGTGGCCCGGGACGACAACCTCACGCCGGGGGACCGTCGCACGCATCCGACCTCTCGACGCTCTCGGTGAAGGAGACAATCAGACGCTTCATGGCGTCGGCGTCCTCATGGTCGGAGGCGTACGCCTGGAACCCGGTGTACAGCTCCTGACCGTACTTCTCGTCGACACATGCCTTCGTCTTGCCGAACCCTTGGGTGCCGGAGAACACGAACCTGCCGTTCTCCGCGCTCTCCGTCACTTCCTCGAGGGTCTGGCTGCGCAGGAAGTACGCGGTGTCCCGGCCTCCCTGCCACCATTTCTGGACCGTTCTGACAGCGAGTGTTCCGTCGACCCGGAGATCGCACCAGGTCGACGAGGGCCTGACCTGTGGGGTGACCGTGAGTTGCTTGCCCGGAGGCAGAAAGGGCGTGAGTTCCTCGGCGTCGACACTGGTACCGCAGAGGGTGCTCGGCACGGCGTAGTCCCTGGTCTTCTCCTCCGCACCGCACGCCGTGGCCATGAGAACTGCGACGAATCCCAGAACCGTGGCGGTGAATCCGACACCGGAGCGCCTCGCGGGGGACGGGCCGGAACGCGACCGCGTCGGAGTGACGCCTGCGGCAGACCGCTCGGATGCCGATGGACCGCACGGCCTCCGGCCCGACGATCCGGTCACGAGGTCGTCCTGCTTCCCGGGGTACGGCCGTCGACGATCGACTGCGCGTTGTAGTAGCCCTGCTCGCCGCTCTCCCGGGCCCACGTCTCCGCGTCGCCCGCGTCGACCATGCCGTGCGCTTCCGCGGCCAGCCGGGCCGCCTGGCCCGACCGATTTCCGTTGTTCTCCCAGCCCGTCTGCCACAACTCGCCGCGCGCGTCCTGCGAGTCCTCCAACTCCGTGCTCTCGAAGTCCTGGAAGACCGATTCCAGGACCGTGCCCGTGACCGTGGTGGTCGTGCCCCCCACGACGGCCCCGACCCACGGCGTCGCGACGAAGGACGTGCCGACGCCGACCGCCGTGCCCAGCCCGCCGGAGATGCTGCTCTTGAGCAGATCCATCGAATTCTTGTACTCCTCGTCCTTCTCCTTGCCTGCGGCTGCCAGTTCCTCCTGGCGGCCCAGGGCGAGGACGCCGGAGACCTCGCCGGACTTCTCGGCGATGCGCCGCACCACGCCCTCGGTGTCGTCGTCCACGACGAGGCTGTCGGGCAGGCCGGGGTTCAGGTGGTACTCCATCAGCTGGCTCATGTAGGCCTTCTGTCCGACCTCCACGGCCGCGTAGCCGTCCGGGCTCTGCCCCACCGCGAAAAGGAGCTTCGTGACGTCCCGGGGTTCGAGCACGGCCTCCTGCCCCTGGATCGGGAACATCCTCTGCGCCCGTTCCCACGACGTCGAGTCGGGATCGGTCCGGTCGGGTCCGTCGAAGGAGCGGTTGATGTCTGGGAGGTACTCGGAGGTGATCTGCCCGATGCTGTCGACCATGTGGCCGTGCTCCGAGAGGCGCTTGTCCGGGTCCTCGCCGATGGACGCCACCAGGCGCTCCATGAGGCGGGCCTGCTCGGCGGTGTGGTGGGGTGTGTCCGCTGTCGGCAGTTCACCGGCCGGATGGCCCGTGGTGGCCGCCTCCAGGGCCATCGCGAGGTTGTTCCGTCCGGCGATGCTCTCCTCGTGCTCGGAGTCGAAGTCGGCGGGCCAGTGACGTTCCTCGAAGAGGTAGTCGAAGTTGGTCAGTGACCTCCTGACCTCCTTGCCGTCCTTCGTCCCGGTGAAGTCGTGGTCCTCCTCCTCGGTGAGGAAGGTGTCGTTGAAGAAGGTGGTCGCGGCCCCGGGGTTGTTGGCCAGGGCCTTGAGGTAACCCGTCATCGGGTCCCAACCGGTGTCCGTTCCGGTGTGGTTGAGCGTCGCGTCGGGTCCCAGCCGCTGCCATGCGCCGTGCCGCCCGTTGCCGGTGAACTTCTTCTCCGTGGCCATCAGCCGGTCGCCGTAGCGGTTGAGGAAGGCGTCGTCGTAGTCTCCCCAGCGCATCAGGTTGCTCATCACCTGTCCGCCCAGCGGGAACCCGCCGCCCCTGCCCAGGGGTTGATCCACCAGGGCCACCATGCCGCCCTTCCACGAGGTCATCGCGGCGCTGTCGCTGTGGGTGGCGGTGGCGAGGGTGAGGCCGAGGTGCTTCTGGAGATCGTCGAACTGTTCGCGGCGGTCCATGCGCAGCTCCCGCCCGGTGTGGGGGTCGGTCACGCCCGCCCACAGGTCGAGGGTGCCGCGTGGTCCGAGGGTGGTGGCGAAGCTCTCGGCGAAGAGCGGGTCGGCAGAGTACTTCTCGAGCCCTGCGGCGAGCCGGTCGAAGTCGGCGGTGGAGAGGTCCTCCGGGTCCTTCCTGGCGAGCGCCGCGAGTTCGTCCGCTGCCCCGAGCGCTTCGGCCGCGGTGTCGCGGTCCCGGTAGGCGGCGTCGCCGAACCCGTGGTCGGTCTGGTCGGCCAGGGCTCTGAGCACCTTGGCGGCGGACGCGTCGCTCTCGGTGGCGCGGTCGAGGATGCCCTGGATCTCGTCACGCAGGGCGGTGACGTCGCCCGGGGTGTGGGAGGGCGGGGTATGACCCGCGGCGGCGCGGTCGGGGTGGACGTTCATGGTGACGGTGAACCCACCGTCACCGGTGCCGCGCACGGTCAGGTTCTTCTTGAGCGCCCGGTCGAGGGCTTCCGTCAACCGGGTGTGGTACTGCCGCAGTTCACCGGCGGTGTCCTTGAGGACGCCGTGGACGGAGGTGGCCTGGGTGTGCGCGTCCCTGATCTCGCCCGCCGTCCTGCTGATGAACGCCTTGGTGACCCGTGAGTTCTCACCGGCCCAGTTCGCCCGGTTGGCCGCGCGGTGCAGGCCCTTCTCGGCGTCCTCGGCGAGGGTGCTGAGGTTGCGGACCACGAGCGAGAAGTCCTCCACGGCGTCGTCGAGCAGCTTGAGGTTGGCGTGGCGCAGCGTCTCGAAATCCATGTCCCGGGTCCCGTCCGCTACTTCTTCTTGTCGCCGTAGATCGCGTTCTCGGCCCCGGCGGGACCGACCCGCTCGTCGAAGCCCGCGTCGAGGACGTCGATGCTGCTCATCTGCCGTCGGATGTAGTCCTCGTCACCGTTGTGGATCTTCTTGGTGACCTGCATGTGGTTGGCGATGTGGGCGCAGGCGTCGAGGACCGTGCCGAGCTGCCGGGACCAGCGGTTCGACACGTGCTGTAGGGCCGGCCCCAGTGCGAATCCCTGGGTGCTCAGATCGCTCGCCGCGCCGTCGACGCTCGTGTGGTCCAGACGGGCCTGGTCCCAGAGCTGGTTGTAGAGCGTGTGGGCGTGGCTGCCGATCCTGGCGAGGTCCGGCTGGTTGACGTTGAGGTCACCGGTGGTGCTGGGAGCAGCCGGGCCGGCCCCGGGTTCGAGCCGGTTGAGCCGCGTCCCCGTCTGGCCGCCGGGCCTGCCGTCCCTCGCTTCGGACTTCAACCGGTCCCACTCGTCCCATGCCACCGAACTTCCCCCTGCCCTCGTGGTCGACGTCGACGGGCCACCGCACGGGCCCGGGGCGGCAGCCTAGTGAGGGCCCCCGGGGCCCGGGGGATGCTGCATGAAGTCTTCACAGAGGACGACCCCCGCCCCGCACATCGGGGCCGGGAAGTGGGGCGGGCGACGTGTGCGGATGTCAGCGGGGGCCGGATGCCGGCCGAGATCGGATGGCATCGGGGGCGCTCACTGGGCGCGGTGTCGTGGAGGCCGCTCCTCGCACGTGGTGGGGCTCCGGTCCGACTGTGGCGGTGCCCGGACGGGACGAACCACCGGATGGAGCGGCTGTGACCGTTCGAGAGGGCCTCTCGTTCGGTGCGGCCGGACGCCGCTTCCACGGTGACGCCCGACGCGGCACTATCCGAGGAACGACAGCCGCACCTGACGTTCGGCATTGTCCTTGTTCGTGTCGACCAGGCACACCGACTGCCAGGTGCCCAGTTCGAGCCGTCCGCCGACCACCGGGAGCGTGGCGTGGGGCGGGACGATGGCGGGCAGGACGTGGTCGCGGCCGTGGCCGGGGCTGCCGTGCCGGTGCTGCCAGCGGTCGTCGGCGGGGAGCAGGGTGTGCAGGGCGGCGAGCAGGTCGTCGTCGCTGCCGGCTCCGGTCTCGATGACCGCGACCCCGGCGGTGGCGTGGGGTACGAAGATGTTGAGCAGCCCGTCGCGGCCGGCCGCGGCGTCCCGCAGGAACGCCTCGCAGTCGCCTGTGAGGTCGACGACCCGCTCCTCGGAGCCGGTGGACACGGTCAGGACTCGGGTGGTGAAAGTGGCGGACATGTTCTCCATCCTGACCCATGGACGGCTGCGTACTCCGCAATCGCGGCACGGTTCTCGGCGTGGCAGCGGGCGGGATCGGGGAGTGGCGGGGGGCGGTGCCGGACGGATCGGGTCAGTGGCCGGACCGGGACGAGCGCCGGGCCGGGAACGAGCGTGGGGCCGGGCACGAGCGTCGGGCCGGTGGGTGTCCCTGCCGGGAAGATCCACGCCCGGCGCAGCGTTAGTAGAAATGTGAACGATATACGTGAGGTCGAGGTCGTCGTCATCGGCGCCGGGCAGGCAGGGCTGGCCGGCGCCTATCACCTGCGGCGCACCGGCTTCGAGCCGGAGCGCGACTTCGTGGTGCTGGACCACTCCCCCGGCCCGGGCGGTGCCTGGCAGTTCCGGTGGCCCTCGCTGACGTACGGCAAGGTGCACGGCATGCACGCACTGCCGGGCATGGAGCTCACGGACGCCGATCCGGAGCGGCCGTCGTCCGAGGTCATCACGGAGTACTTCGACCGCTACGAGCACACCTTCGGCCTGCGGGTGCGGCGTCCGGTGGACGTCCGGGCCGTGCGGGAGGGGCCGGACGGACGGCTGCTGGTCGAGACGTCGGACGGCACCTGGTCGACCCGGGCGCTGATCAACGCCACCGGGACCTGGGACCGTCCGTTCTGGCCGCGCTACCCGGGCCAGGAGACGTTCCGGGGCCGCCAGTTGCACACGGCCCAGTACCCGGGGCCGGAGCCGTTCGCAGGGCTGCGGGTGGTCGTCGTCGGCGGGGGCGCTTCGGGCACCCAGCACCTCCTGGAGATCGCGCCCCTCGCGGCGGAGACCACCTGGGTGACGCGGCGGCCGCCGGTGTTCGTCGAGGGTCCCTTCGACGAGGAGGCGGGGCGTGCCGCCGTCGCCCTCGTGGAGGAGCGGGTGCGGCAGGGTCTGCCGCCGCGCAGTGTCGTGTCCGTGACGGGGCTCCCACTGAACGACGCGATCCGCCAGGGCCTGGCCGACGGCGTGCTGGACCGGCAGCCCATGTTCGACCGGATCACACCGGACGGCGTCGTCTGGGCGGACGGGCGGCGGGTGCCGGCCGACGTCATCCTGTGGGCGACCGGGTTCCGTCCCGCGGTCGAGCACCTGGCCCCCTTGCGACTGCGGGAGCCGGGCGGCGGTATCCGCGTCGAGGGGACCCGGGCGGTCGCCGACCCCCGCATCCACCTGGTCGGCTACGGCCCGTCCGCCAGCACCGTGGGCGCCAACCGGGCCGGGCGCGCTGCCGTGCGGGACATCCGGCGGCTGCTGGAACGGGAGCGGGTCGCGGCCTGACGTCCGTCGGGCGCATGCCGGAAACGGGAGCCGTTCACGGCCCGGACGCTCGTGGACGACCGCGCGGAACAAGAGCCGTGCACGTCCCACGGCCTGACCGCCGGGCACCCGCCGGACGGCCGCAGAACGACCGCTGGGCACTCGCCGGACGACCGCCGGAAGCAGGAGCCGGTCGCGGCCCGACCGGCTCCGACGGCCGGCCCGCTGCTCAGCCCTTCTTCTGCTCGGCCGCCTTCTTCTGTTCGGCGTTGAACTCGGCGACGTTGCGCTGGTGTTCCGCGTAGTCGGCGGTGAAGCGGGTCTCACCGGGCCGGACGGTGACGAAGTACAGCCAGTCCCCCGGCGTGGGATTGATCGCGGCGCGCACCGCCTCCTCCCCCGGGTTGTCGATCGGCGTGGGGGGCAGCCCCATGCGCTCGTAGGAGTTGTAGGGACTGTCGATCTTGAGGTCGGTCGCCGTGGTGCGCAGTGAGGACCGGTTGAGGGCGTAGTTGATGGTGGAATCCATCTGCAGCGGCATCCCGCGCTCCAGCCGGTTGAAGATCACTCGGGCCACCTTGCCCATGTCCGCTTCGGTGGCCGCCTCCGCCTGGACGATGCTGGCGATGGTGACCGCCTGGTAGACGTTCATCGCGTTGCGCTGGGCGCCGGCGGCGACGGGGGCGCCGTTGAACTTCTTGTTGGCCGTGTCGACCATCGTGGACAGCAGCTTCTCCGGGGTGGCGTTCTCGCCCAGCGGATAGGTGGCCGGGAAGAGGTAGCCCTCCGGGTTCCCCTCGGCCTCCTCCGGGAGGCTGAGCTTCGCCTTCGGCAGCGCCTTGCGCGTCGTGCCGGCGGGGAGGGCGAGGGCCTTGTCGACGGCCGCGTACACCTGGCTCGCGCGCCGGCCCTCCGGGATCACCAGGGTCGTGGGCCGGGACTCCCCGTCGTCGCCCAGGGTCAGCAGCGGCACCGCCACGGCGGTGCCGGCCACGACGGCCCCGGTCACGACAAGGGCGAGACGGCCCCGGCGCGTCAGTCGGATCGTGCTCCGTGGCGGAGTGTTCGTCTGCATGCGGGCACGGTAACCCGCGAAACTCCGCAAACCTGGCATATCGTCATCTTGTCGGCTCCAGTTGGGCATCCCGGCGTACCAGGGCGGCGTAGCGCCCGTCCCGCTCCAGGAGTTCGCGGTGGGTGCCGCGCTCGACGACACGTCCGGCGTCGAGCACCACGATCTGGTCGGCGCCCCGGACGGTGGACAGCCGGTGGGCGATGGTGAGCGTGGTGCGGTCGGCCGACAGCGCGTCGATGGCCTTCTGCACGGCGGCCTCGGTGCGGGTGTCGAGGGCGCTGGTGGCCTCGTCGAGGACCAGCACGGGCGGATCGCGCAGGATGGTGCGCGCGATGGCGAGGCGCTGCTTCTCTCCGCCGGAGAACCGGTGGCCCCGCTCGCCGACGATCGTGTCGTACCCGTCGGGCAGGGCCGCGATGTGGTCGTGGATCTGGGCGGCCTCGGCGGCGGCACGCAGCTCCTCGTCGGTGGCGTCCGGCTTGGCGAAGCGGAGGTTGTCGGCGACCGAGGCGTGGAAGAGGTACGTCTCCTGGGAGACCACGCCGACCGCGCGGGCCAGCGTGTCGAAGTCGAGGTCGCGGACGTCGACCCCGTCGAGGGTGACCCGGCCACCCGTCACGTCGTACAGCCGGGGCACGAGGTGGCCGAGCGTGGACTTGCCCGCCCCGGTGGAACCGACGACGGCGAGGCCGGAGCCCGCGGGGACGGTGATGTCGATGCCGTCGAGCACCGGGCCGCCCTTGCCGTCGTAGCCGAAGGTGACGTTCTCGAAGCGGACCTCGCCCTTGACGCGGTCGAGGCGGACCGGGTCCTCGCGCTCGGTGATGTCGACGGGGAGGTCGAGGTACTCGAAGATGCGCTGGAAGAGCGCGAGCGAGGTCTGGATCTGCACGCCGGTGGACAGCAGACTGACGGCCGGCCGGAACAGGCCCTGCTGGAGCGAGACGAAGGCGACGATGGTGCCGATCGACACCTGCGGTCCCCCGGTCTGCAGCGCGATGCCCGCGGTCCAGTAGATGACGGCGGGCATGGCGGCCATGACGATGGTGATGACGGCCATGCGCCAGCGGCCGGCCATGTTCGACCGCACCTCCAGGTCCACCAGCCGCTCGGACTCCTCCGAGAAGGCCCGGGTCAGGGAGTCGGAACGCCCCATGGTGCGGCCCAGCAGGATGCCACTGACGGAGAGCGACTCGGTGACCGTGGCGGCCATCGCCGCCATCTGCTTCTGGCGCCGCGTGGTGATCTTCCGGCGCTCGTCGCCGACCCGGCGGCTGATCCACACGAACAGCGGCAGCAGCACCAGGGTGACCACGGTCAGCCGCCAGTCGAGGGCGAGCATCGCGACGACCGTGGCGACCACGCTGGTCACGTTGGACACCAGCGAGGTGGCGGTGGACGTCACGGTGGCCTGCATGCCGCCGATGTCGTTGGCGATGCGCGACTGCACCTCGCCGGTGCGGGTGCGGGTGAAGAAGGCGAGCGACATCCGCTGCAGCCGCCCGTAGACGGCCGTGCGCAGGTCGTGCATGACCCGCTGGCCTACCGTCGTGGAGATCAGCGTCTGCAGCACGCCGAAGACGCTGGTGAGGACGGCGCCGGCGATCATGCCGAGGGCGAGCAGACTGAGCAGTCCGGTGCGGCCCTCGGGAAGGGCCACGTCGAGGATCGCCTTCAGCAGGAACGGGGTGGCGACCGAGACCAGCGACGCCGCCCCGACCAGCAGGCCGACGACGGCGAGACGACCCCGGTAGGGCCGGAACAGCCGCAGGATGCGGCGCACCTGCCGGGGTTGCCGGTCACCGTCGGCGGGCGGGGTCCAGGCGGGCTGGTGGTCGGGGTGCATGGTCTCCTTCCCCCGTCTCTCTCCTTCGGCGGGTGGCCGTCCTGGTCGCTCACGCGGCCGGGTCACCGGACCCGTTCATTGTTACCACGTTCATTGTTACCTGCATTCACAATGAACGACGTCCTGATAATGTTCCCGTATGACCACCCCCGACCCCGACGGCCGGCTGGCCGAGCAGTTGCTGCGGCTCACCCGTCGGGTCCACCGCATCCAGAAACGCCATCTGGAGCGGCGCGAGGTCGGCGTCACGCCGGCCCAGTCCCGGCTGCTGCGGACGCTCGCCCACTACGACTCCCCGCCGCGGATGGCCGACCTGGCCGAGCGGCTGGAAGTGGTGCCCCGGGCGGTCACGACGCTGGTCGACGGGCTGGAGGCCGCCGGCAAGGCGCGACGGGTGCCCGATCCGGCCAATCGCCGGGTGATCCGCATCGAACTCACCGACGCGGGCCGGGCCGCGCTGCGCGAACTGCACACGGCCCGCCGGGCCGCCGCCGAGGAGATCCTGGCGCCGCTGGACGACGAGCAGCGCGCGGTCCTCGGCCACCTGCTGGACACCCTGGTCGACGGAACCGTCCCCCCACCCTGCCACGACGCCGCGGGCTGACCGCCGCCCGCGCCCCGAGGGAGCAGGGCACGGGGAATCGCCGGTTCCGGACGGTGGCGCGGAAAACCGCTTGCCCCGCCACACGCAGCGGGGTCAACCTGTCACGGTTTGCTGCCGCCCTCCCCGGACGGCGCACGCCTCCTGTCCACCGCGACCGACGCACGTCCGGTCGCCTCACCCGCACCCCACGCCCCCAGCCGCACGCGCACGCGTGGTTCACGCCGGTCGCACCGGCGTGCCGCCTCCCCGCGACGCACCGCAAGCAGCCCGGCCGCCGACCGCCGCCCCGCCCCGCCCCGCCCCGAGACGAGCCACTGACGACGTCATGCAGATCCAAGACCTTCCGTATCGCGATCCCGGTGTGCCCGACGCACGCTCGGGACCCCGCTTCCTGTGGTGGCTCTTCCGCAACCAACTGGCCGGGCAGGTGAAGGCCCTCGCCTGGGGGCTGATGCACTTCGCCGCCGTGGCCTCGCTGCCGTTCGGTGTCGGCCTCGCCGTCCAGGCCGCCGTCGACCGCTCGGGCGCCGGGCTCGCACGGGCGGGCGGCCTGCTGGCGCTGGCCGGAATCGGCCTGGCGATCGGCGACACCTTCCTGCACCGGGCCGCCGTCACCAATTGGATCACCGCCGCCGCCCGTGTCCAGCAGCTGCTGGCGCGCAGGACCACGCACCTCGGCGCCGCCCTCACCCGGCGCGTCGCGGCCGGAGAAGTGGTCGCGGTGTCCACGGGCGACGTCGAGAAGATCGGCTGGTTCGTGGAGGCGCTGTCCCGGTTCACCGCGGCGGCCGTGACGATCGTGGCCGTCTGCGCCGGCCTGGTCGTCCACCAGCCGGCGCTCGGCCTCGTCGTCGCCGTCGGACTGCCGGTCATGGCGCTGGCGGTACTGCCGCTGCTTCCCCACGCCACCCGGCGGGCCGACGTCCAGCGGGAGAAGTCCGGCCGGGCCACCGAGCTCGCCTCGGACACCGTGGCCGGACTGCGCGTGCTGCGCGGCATCGGCGGCGAGGAGCTGTTCCTCGACCGCTACCGCCGCGCCTCCCAGGAGGTCCGGCACGCCGCCGTGCGCAGTGCGCGGATGTGGTCGCTGATCGCCGCGGTCCAGGTGTTGCTGCCCGGGCTGCTGCTGATCGCCGTCGTCCTGTACGGCGTCCACCTGGCCCGCCAGGGGCGCCTGGCCGTCGGCGAACTGATCACCGTGTACAGCTCCGTGATGCTCCTGGCGTACCCGATGCGCCACTTCGAGGAGATCGCCATGGCCTACTCCTTCTCCCGGCCGTCGGCCGACCGTGCGGCGCGGGTGCTGTCCCTCCAGCGGCCCACCGACACCACGGGGACACGGCCGGCCGAGTCCCCGTCCGGTGACCTGTACGACCCGGAGACCGGGCTGCTCGCGCCACAGGGCCTGCTGACGGCCGTGGTGTGCGGGGATCCGGACGCCGCGGGACGGCTGGCCGAACGGCTGGGCGGCCACGCCGCGCAGGAGGGTGCCCCGGTCCTGCTGGGCGGGGTCCCCCTCGACGACCTGCCCCTGGACGCGGCGCGGGCCGCCGTCCTGGTCCAGGACAAGGACCCGGTGCTGCTCTCGGGGAGCCTGCGGGACCTCCTCGACGTGCCGGCGTCCGGCCGGGTCGCGCCGTCGGCGGCTCTGGACGCGGCGCAGTGCGCGGACGTGCTGGCGGCCCTGACGCAGGGATCGCACGGCGTCGAGGATCCGTCGGAGACGCGCATCACCGAGCGCGGACGGTCCCTGTCGGGCGGCCAGCGGCAGCGGCTCGCGCTGGCCCGCTCCCTGGTCGCCGACCCGGAGGTGCTCGTACTGGACGAGCCGACGTCGGCCGTGGACTCGCACACCGAGGCCCGGGTCGCCCGGGGCGTGCGCAGCCTGCGATCCGGGCGCACCACCGTGGTGTTCACCTCCTCGCCGCTGCTGCTGGACCGGGCGGACCGGGTGGTGTTCCTGCACGACGGGGCCGTCATCGCCTCGGGCCGCCACCGCGAACTGCTCGGCACCGAGCCCCGGTACCGGGCCGTGGTCACACGGGAGACCGGGCACGAATCGGGGCACGAAACGGACCCCGATGCGCGGGCCGGGACGCTGGACCCGGACGCGGCCGACGTCACCGCCCGCGGCGCCGGGTCGGCCGGTCGGCCGGTGGGTCCACGGGGGGAGGCCGGCGGGGCCGGGGTCAAGCGTGCGGAGGCCGGCGTTGCCGAGGTGGAGCGCGCGGAGACCGTCCGGAGCGGGGGCGGGAGCGGGAGCGAGGGCGGGACCAGGAGCGGGAGCGGGAGCGGGGGCGTCGATGTGGAGCGGCTGCGTCCGGACCGGCTGCGCGAACCGCACGGGCCGGAGGAACGGGAAGAGATCGAGGAGACGGCATGATCGGCGTCGCGCCCCCCGCCCACGACCCGGCGGCTCCAACCGCGGCGGGCACCCTGCCGGTGGGTGCCAGGGCCACCGTCCGCGCCTACGTGGGCGAGCTGCTGCGCCGGCACCGGCGGGCCTTCGCGGCACTGATCACCGTGAACACGGTCGCCGTCCTCGCCTCCATGGTGGGGCCCTACCTCCTGGGGCGGCTCGTCGAGCACGTCCCGGACCCCGACCTCGACCCGCACCTGGAACGCACCGCCGCGCTGTTCGTGACGGCGCTGCTGGTGCAGGCGTTCTTCGTCCGGCAGGTGCGGTTGCGCGGGGCGGTGCTCGGCGAACGGATGCTGGCCGATCTGCGCGAGGACTTCCTCGTACGGTCCGTCGGCCTGCCGCCCGGGGTGCTCGAACGGGCCGGCACCGGCGACCTGCTGTCCCGGATCACCACCGACATCGACCGGCTCGGCAACGCCATGCGCGAGGCCGTGCCGCAGCTGGCGATCGGCGTGGTGTGGGCGGTGCTGTTGCTGGGCGGCCTGGTCGTCACGGCGCCCGAACTGGCACCGGCCGTCCTGTTGGCCGTGCCGCTGCTGGTGGCGGGCTGCCGCTGGTACTTCCGGCGCGCACCGGCCGCGTACCGTTCCGAGGCCGCCGGGTACGCCGCCGTGGCCGCGGCGCTCACCGAGACGGTGGACGCGGGGCGGACCGTCGAGGCGCACCGCCTCGGGGAGCGGCGGGTCGCGCTGTCGGACCAGCGGGTCAGGGAGTGGACCGCGTGGGAGCGCTACACCCTCTGGCTGCGGTCGGTGCTCTTCCCCGTGGTCAGCCTCACCCACGTGACCGTGCTCGCCTCCGTCCTGATGATCGGCGGGGTGTTCGTGCTGTGGGGCTGGATCGGTGTGGGCCAGCTGACGACGGGCGCGCTCATCGCGCAGATGCTGGTGGACCCGGTCGGGCTGATCCTGCGGTGGTACGACGAGCTGCAGGTCGCCCAGGTGTCGCTGGCCCGGCTGGTCGGCGTACGGGACATCGAGCCCGCTGCCGGCGACGCCGGGCTCGTCCCCCAGGGACGTCACGTCAGCGCGGACCGGGTGCGCTTCGGGTACCGGGAGGGCGTCGACGTGCTGCGCAAGGTCTCCCTGGAGGTGCCGCCGGGCACGAGGCTGGCGCTGGTCGGCCCGTCGGGCGCCGGCAAGTCCACGCTGGGCCGGCTGCTGGCGGGGATCTACGCGCCCCGGGCCGGTCGGGTCACTCTCGGCAGCGCCGAGCTGGCCGGAATGACCGCCGAGCGAGTCCGGACGCACGTGGCACTCGTCAACCAGGAGCACCACGTCTTCGTGGGGTCGCTGCGCGACAACCTGCGGCTGGCCCGCGCCGGTGCCGGGGACGCGGAGCTGTGGGCGGCGCTCGGCGCGGTGGACGCGGACGGCTGGGCCCGTGCGCTGGACGACGGCCTGGACACCGAGGTCGGCTCGGGCGGGTCGGCGCTCACGCCCGCCCAGGCCCAGCAGATCGCGCTGGCGCGGCTGGTGCTGGCGGATCCGCACACCCTGGTGCTGGACGAGGCGACGTCGCTGCTCGACCCGCGCGCGGCCCGGCACCTGGAACGGTCCCTGGCCCGGGTCCTGGACGGCCGGACGGTGATCGCCATCGCGCACCGCCTGCACACCGCCCACGACGCGGACGTCATCGCCGTGGTGGAGGACGGCCGGATCAGTGAGCTGGGCAGCCATGACGAGCTGGTCGCGGCGGACGGCGCGTACGCGGCGCTGTGGCGGTCCTGGCACGGGTGACCGCCCGGGGCGGGGGCTCTGCGGGGCCGCGACGGTCCAGGACGGGACCGCGACGTTCCGGGGCAGGGACACTCCGGGGCAGGGACGCTCCGGGCAGCGGTCCCGGCCTGAGGAGCCGGGACCGGGAAGGCCGGCGCCGGGAGGGGTCCGGGGTGAGCCCCCGGGTCTGGCCGAGGGGGCGGAGCCCCGGGAGGCGGCCCGGACCGAGGGTGGGCGGTACCCAGGATCCCTGGCCGCGCATACCGCGGCACACGTCGGCCGGCCCGGCGGCACCGCACGCCGGGTGACACTGCCGCTGGGCGTTGCGCGGTCCCCGGAACCGGGTGAGGCGACAGCCGGCATGGCGCGGCCCCGGCGCGGGGCAGGTCGCGGCTGGCGTTGCGGGGTCCCGGAGCGGGGTGAAGGCTGGAGGCAGGAGTCGGGCACCGGCTCGGGGAGCACGCACCCGGGATCCCGGCGGATCCGGGAAGGGTGGCACCGGTGTCCCGTACGAGGGCGGTCCGGCGCGGGCCGCGGCGGGAACGCGGGCGGCCCGTCCCCACCCCTGGAGGTACCCGTGAAAAGCGCCGAAGGATGGGGAGACGACGTCTACCAGCCGGACGCGTCCGACATTCAGGACGACGCCGGACTCCTCGACGCCGAGGACACCTTGATGGACGACGGTGTCGACGACCCCCTGGACCGTGGCTGGTCACCGCCCGAGCGGCCCTGGGCCGTGGAGCAGAGCGGCGTGACGGCGGGGGAACGCCGCCGGGGCGAGACCCTCGACCAACGGCTCGCCGAGGAACTGCCGGAACCGACCGCTCCCGGCGGTGACGGTCTCGGTGACTGGGAGGACGGCGACGGGGAACTCCTGGACGACGAGGTCGGCGCGGTCCGCTCCGGCCGGCTGGTGGCCCCCGACGAAGGGGCCCACGAGGACGAGGAGGAGGCTCTGGTCGCCATGGACGTCGGCATCGACGGCGCGGCCGCTTCCGCCGAGGAGGCCGCCATGCACATCGTGGACGAGGACACCCTGCCCGGCTGATCCTCCCCCGGTTCCGGCCATCCCCCGGTTCCGTCCCTCCGACGGTCACCACCTGTCGGCCGCACGTCGACCGCTCGCTTCGTACCCGTACCGCCCGGACCGGCCGAGCGCCCGTCCGCGACGCCCGAGGAGCATCCATGCAGCAGGACAAGCACCCCGACTACCACCCCGTCGTCTTCCGCGACCGGGCCGCCGGGTACGCCTTCCTGACCCGGTCGACCGCGACCAGCGAGCAGACCATCGACTGGGACGACGGTCAGACCTATCCGGTGGTGGACGTGGAGATCTCCTCGGAGAGCCACCCCTTCTACACCGGCAAGGCCAGGACGGTGGACACGGAAGGGCGCGTCGCCGCCTTCGAGCGCCGCTACGGCGGCGGCCAAGGCACCGGCTGAGCGGCGCCCCGACCTTCCGCGTGAGCCCGGTACGGCCCCGTTCCGCGTGAGCCCGGCCGACCCCGTTCCACATGAGCCCGGTCCACCCGGTTCCGCATGGCGCGGGTACGGCCCGGTTCCGCGTGGGGCCGGTACGGCCCCGGGCCGTTCCGGTGGGCCGCAGGCCGTTCCGGTGGGCCGCGGGGCGCCGGCCGCGGCCCGTGACGAGTCCGTGGCCTTCAGGCGCGCGGGGCCCGGGGCGGCCGGGGAGCGCCGGATGGCGTCGGGGCCGGCCGGGGCGTCAGATGAAGTTGAGTGCCGCCGCGCCGCCCACACCGCCGAGCAGCATGAACGCGGGCATCAGCACCTTCAGCTCCACCCAGCTGCCGGCCCGGAACCTGAGTGCCTTGGGCGGACCGATCGGGTACCACCGCTTGCGGCCCACGGGTATGGGCCACAGGATCGGGCAGCCCGAGACGGTGAGCGCGTCGCCGATGTCGTGCACGAGCGCGCCGAGCACGATCGGCAGGCCGAGCCACAGGTACTCCTGGCCGGGTGCCGTGAACAGCCAGTCGGAGCCGTTGCCCGGCTGGTCCAGGATGCCCGCGATGATCCACGCGCTGGTCCCGGCCAGCAGCCACACCAGGACGTCGCTGCTGGAGCCGCGGGTGGCCCGCCACAGCAGGCCCTCGATGGCCAGCACCATGTGCACGAACAGGATCGCCAGCACCGCCCAGCGCCCGCCGTAGATCGCCAGGGCCGAGGTGCCGGTGCCGATCAGGACGGCCCACAGCCAGGTGTGGGTGAGGGTCCGGTGGCCACCGGTTCGACGGGGGTCGCCCTGTTTCTTCGTCGCTTTGTAGACCGCGAAGGAGAGTTTGTCGACGATCTCGCAGAGCCATCGCGACAGCGGTCCGAACGACCGCGAGATGGTGGCCGCCTTGTGGTCGAGGTCGGGGGCGAGTGCGGCTCCCGCGCAGATCAGCGCACCGGCCAGCAGCACCGGCCAGGGCATGGGCTTCCCGGCGGCGGCGGTGGCCGCGCCGACGCCGAGCCAGGCGGCGGCGCCCGACAGTGAGTGTGCTGGTCCCATCATCGCCGTGGCCCGCCCCATTTCTTGTGCTGTGCCGCCCCGTTGACCCGGTGCGTCGACGTCCCCTCGGCGGAACAGCGTAGCCTTCGCGATCTTCGGTCCCGCATCCGATTCCCGCATCGGGTGACCGGGCAGGCAAGATGGGTGCGTGACCCTCATCGATCAGCTGCCGACGACCGCCGACCCCGATGCCCTGTACGAAGCCTTCGAGTCGTGGGCCGTCGAACGCGGTCTCACGCTCTATCCGCACCAGGAGGAGGCGCTGATCGAGGTGGTCTCCGGGGCGAACGTGATCGTCTCGACGCCCACCGGTTCCGGCAAGAGCATGATCGCGGCAGCCGCCCACTTCGCCGCTCTGGCGCGCGACGAGGTGACCTTCTACACGGCGCCGATCAAAGCGCTGGTGTCGGAGAAGTTCTTCGAACTGTGCAAGATCTTCGGCACGGAGAACGTGGGCATGCTGACCGGTGACGCGTCCGTGAACGCGGACGCCCCGGTCATCTGCTGCACCGCCGAGGTGCTGGCGTCCATCGCGCTGCGGGACGGCCGCCGGGCGGACGTGGGCCAGGTCGTCATGGACGAGTTCCACTTCTACGCGGAGCCGGACCGCGGCTGGGCCTGGCAGATCCCGCTGCTGGAGCTGCCGCAGGCGCAGTTCGTGCTGATGTCGGCGACGCTCGGTGACGTCTCCTTCTTCGAGAAGGACCTCGCCCGTCGCACCGGCCGCCCGACCGCGGTGGTCCGGTCGGCGACCCGACCGGTCCCGCTGTCGTACGAGTACCGCTACACGCCCCTCACCGAGACGCTCACCGACCTGCTGGCGGCCCGGCAGGCACCGGTGTACATCGTCCACTTCACCCAGGCGCAGGCCGTGGAGCGGGCGCAGGCACTGATGAGCATCAACATGTGCACGCGGGAGGAGAAGGACCGGATCGCCGAGCTGATCGGCAACTTCCGTTTCACCACCCGCTTCGGCCGCAACCTCTCGCGGTACGTCCGGCACGGCATCGGGGTGCACCACGCCGGCATGCTGCCCAAGTACCGGCGGCTGGTGGAGAAGCTCGCGCAGGCCGGTCTGCTGAAGGTGATCTGCGGTACCGACACGCTCGGCGTGGGGGTCAACGTGCCGATCCGCACGGTGCTGTTCACCGCGCTGACGAAGTACGACGGAAGCCGGGTGCGCACCCTGCGGGCCCGGGAGTTCCACCAGATCGCGGGGCGGGCCGGACGCGCCGGCTTCGACACGGAGGGCTTCGTCGTCGCCCAGGCGCCGGAGCATGTCGTGGAGAACGAGAAGGCGCTGGCCAAGGCGGGCGACGACCCGAAGAAGCGCCGCAAGGTGGTGCGCAAGAAGGCGCCCGAGGGATTCGTGGGGTGGACGGAGCAGACGTTCGAGAAGCTGATCGCCTCCGAGCCGGAGCCGCTGACCTCCCGGTTCCGGGTGACGCACACCATGTTGCTGTCGGTGATCGCCCGCCCCGGCAACGCCTTCGAGGCGATGCGCCGGCTGCTGGAGGACAACCACGAGCCGCGCAAACAGCAGCTCCGGCACATCCGGCGGGCCATCGCCATCTACCGCTCGCTGCTGGACGGCGGCATCGTCGAGAAGCTGGACACCCCGGACGCCGAGGGCCGGATCGTGCGCCTCACCGTGGACCTGCAGCAGGACTTCGCGCTGAACCAGCCGCTGTCCACGTTCGCCCTGGCCGCGTTCGAACTGCTGGACCCGGAGTCGCCGTCGTACGCCCTGGACATGGTGTCGGTGGTGGAGTCCACGCTGGACGACCCGCGCCAGATCCTCGCCGCCCAGCAGAACAAGGCACGCGGTGAGGCCGTCGCCGCGATGAAGGCGGACGGCGTCGAGTACGAGGAGCGCATGGAGCGCCTCCAGGACATCACGTACCCGAAGCCGCTGGAGGAGCTGCTCTTCCACGCGTACAACACCTACCGCAAGAGCCACCCCTGGGTCGGCGACCATCCGCTGTCGCCGAAGTCAGTGGTGCGGGACATGTACGAACGGGCCCTGTCCTTCACCGAGTTGGTGGCGCACTACGAGCTGGCCCGCACCGAGGGCATCGTGCTGCGCTACCTCGCCAGTGCCTACAAGGCGCTGGACCACACCGTGCCGGACGACCTCAAGTCGGAGGACCTGCAGGACCTGATCGCCTGGCTGGGCGAGATGGTGCGCCAGGTGGACTCCAGTCTGCTGGACGAGTGGGAGCAGCTGGCCAACCCGGAGACGATGACCGCCGAGGAGGCGCAGGAGAAGGCCGACCAGGTCAAGCCTGTCACGGCCAACGCGCGGGCCTTCCGGGTGCTGGTGCGCAACGCGATGTTCCGCCGGGTGGAGCTGGCGGCGCTCGACCGGGTGGACGAACTGGGCGAGCTGGACGCCGAGTCCGGCTGGGACGCCGACGCCTGGGGCGAGGCCATGGACGCGTACTGGGACGAGTACGAGGAGCTCGGCACCGGGCCCGACGCGCGCGGCCCCAAGCTGCTGCTGATCGAGGAGGAGCCGGAGCACGCGCTGTGGCGGGTCCGGCAGATCTTCGACGATCCCAACGGCGACCACGACTGGGGCATCAGCGCCGAGGTCGACCTGTCCGCCTCCGACGCGGAGGGCCGCGCGGTCGTGCGGGTCACCGCCGTCGGCCAGCTGTGAACGCGGAGGCACACCACTCATGACGAGTCCGGCCGACAGCCTCGTCGTCCTGCTCGACCTCGAGCAGATCGAGGTCAACATCTTCCGGGGCCGCAGTCCGCAGGAGTCGCTCCAACGGGTCTTCGGCGGCCAGGTGGCGGGCCAGGCGCTGGTCGCCGCGGGCCGCACCACGGACGGCGACCGCCCCGTGCACTCGCTGCACGCGTACTTCCTGCGCCCGGGCCGTCCGGGGGTGCCGATCGTGTACCAGGTGGAACGGGTGCGGGACGGCCGGTCGTTCACCACCCGCCGGGTCACCGCGGTGCAGCAGGGCCGCACGATCTTCAATCTGACCGCCTCCTTCCACCGGCCGGAGCCGGCCGCCTTCGAGCATCAGGTGCCGCCCGCCCGGGAGCTTCCGGAGCCCGAGTCGCTGCCGACGCTGGCGGACGAGCTGCGTGCGCATCTGGGCGAACTGCCGGAGCAGTGGGAGCGCATGGCCCGCCGTCAGCCCTTCGACATCCGTTACGTGGACCGGCTGCGCTGGGACCCGGACGAGGTCAGGGACGCGGAGCCGCGCAGCGCCGTGTGGATGCGGGCGGTCGGCCCGCTCGGCGACGACCCGCTGGTGCACACCTGTGCCCTGACCTACGCGAGCGACATGACCCTGCTGGACGCCGTGCGCATCCCGGTCGAGCCGCTGTGGGGGCCGCGCGGCTTCGACATGGCGTCGCTGGACCACGCCATGTGGTTCCACCGTCCGTTCCGCGCGGACGAGTGGTTCCTGTACGACCAGGAGTCACCGGTGGCCACGGGCGGACGCGGGCTGGCCCGCGGCCGGATCTACGACCGGCGGGGACGACTGCTGGTCTCGGTGGTGCAGGAGGGCCTGTTCCGCGCGGTGTAGGCCGACCGCGGGGCGACGGCCCCCGGCCCGGTCCGGCCTCGGGTGACCGGCGCGCGCCTCCGGTGCCGCGGCAGGCGGCGCAGGGGAGCGGCCCTCCGGCCGGGGTCCGCCGGCAGCGCGCGGCCGGTTCCGTCCGGGAGCCGCGGGGCGGGGCGCCGGCCGGTGGGCGCGCGCCTCGGCCACCAGCCGGGCCAGTTCGGCCCGCAGCCAGGCGATCTCGTCCGGATCCTGCGCCGTCACCACCTCCCGTGCCAGGACAGCGGCCGGAGAGCCCGGGGCTCCGTGGACCGGTGGTCCGGGCCGGGAGAGGATCACCCGCCATCGCTCGTGGGGGTCAGGGACGGCCCTGGAGAGGTGGAGCGGGGAGAGCAGCGCCGCCACGGCTCCGGCCCTCGCCCACGGGTCGTCGCCCGCCCGGCGGAGCAGGAGGCCCAGATGCCGTTGGCGCCAGTTGCGGGGCCTCGGGTCGAGGCCGGCGTCGAGACGGCCCCGCGGTGCTCCGGCGGTCCGGCCGGTGAGCAGATGGGCGTTGCGTGGATCGTCGGCGAACTGCCGTACCTCGTCGGCTGAGTAGAGCCAGACCACGGTGCGGTGGCGGGTCAGGCGGAAGGCCACCGGCACCAGCATCCCGAGCCGGGCGAGCCGGGTGAACCTCTCCTTGGGCACGCCCATCAGCGCGGCGCCTTCCGCGGTGTCCACGATGGACAGCCTGTCCTGCAGGACACGGGGCCCGTCAGGGCCGGGCCGGGGCCGGGGCGGCCCGTCGGGGAGGGACCGGGGCAGGTGCGGCCCGGAACGGTCGCGGCGGGACCGGGGCAGGTGCGGCCCGGAGCGGTCGGGACGCGGCCGTCCCGCCGGACGCGGCCCTGCCCTGCGCTCCCCTGCGTGGCGCCCTCCTCCCCGGTCGCCGCAACCGATGCGGTCGCCGTACCCGGTGCAGTCGCTGTACCCGATGCGGACGCGCTTTCGGTCTCCGTCCCGGTCGCGGTCTCCGTCTCGGTCCCGGTCGCGGTTTCCGTCTCGGTCTCGATTCGGGATTCCGTCTCGACCGCGGTTTCCGTCTCGATCGCGGTCGCGGTCGCAGTCGCCGCCCGTCGACAGGTCGAGCCCGGGTGCCATCCCCTCGTGGCCGAGCCCTCCATGGTGGTGTGCGGCGCGTCCGCCGTGGGGGTCCCGGGACGTCGCGGGTGGTGGGCCGGCGCACGCGCCCCCGTTACCGAGGCTCGTCGCGGGCGGCGCGCCGGCGGGCGTGCCCGGGTACGTGATGGTGGCGTGCGCGAGGCGTGCGGTGTGCTCGGCGGGTGCGGTGTGTGCGGTGCGTGCGGTCATGGCCGTCTCCCCCGTGAGGCGTGCGGCGGGCGCCGAGTGCGCCCGTCAGGAAGACGGTATCCGCTCGGTGACTCTCCGTGGCGACCCTGTGGATAACTGCCAAGCCGTCATCTGCCGTACGGGAACGCCCAGGTCAGAGCTGGGTGCCGGGATCGGCGCCGGGATGCCGGGGGTCGACCCCGAGGTGTTCGCCCACCCGGCTGACGAGCAGGGTCATCTCGTAGCCGACGCGGCCCAGGTCGGCTTCGGCGCCGCTCAGGACGCAGAGGCAACTGCCGTCGCCGGCGGCGGTGACGAAGAGGACCGCGTCGTCGAATTCGACGAGCGTCTGGCGCACCTCACCCGCGCCGAAGTGCCGGCCCGAGCCCTTGGCGAGACTGTGCAGTCCGGAGGAGACGGCGGCGAGGTACTCCGCGTCCTCCCGGCGCAGCCCGGTGCTCGTCCCCGTCACCAGCCCGTCGTTGGACAGCACCAGTGCGTGCCGTATGTGCTCGACGCGCTGGGTGAGATCGTCCAGCAGCCATTCGAGACCCTGGTTCTGCGCCATGTCGTGCCTCTCCCCCTGTGCTCGCTGCACTCCGCCGCACTCGACGTGGAACGTCCCCTGCCGCTTCCCCCCGGCGGGCTTCCCCCCGGGCCAGCCTTCCCCACGATCGGACGCCGGGCAAGAAGAATGGGCATCATGGGACAGAAGATGACCGACGAGGAGTGGCGGGAATTCGTCTCGTACGGGACCCGCACCGGCAAGCTGTGCACCGTTCGCGGCGACGGGAGCCCCCATGTGGCACCCGTCTGGTTCCTGATCGACGGTGACGAGGTGGTGTTCAACACCGGCAGCGGCACCGTCAAGGGGCGCAATCTCGCCCGTGACGGCAGGGTCGCCCTCTGCGTGGACGACGACCGCCCTCCGTTCCACTACGTCGTGCTGCAGGGCCGGGCCCGGCTGTCGGAGGATCCGGCCGAACTGCGGCACTGGGCCGCCCGGATCGGCGCGCGGTACATGGGTGAGGAGCGTGCCGAGGAGTTCGGCCGCCGCAACGGTGTGCCCGGCGAACTCCTCGTCCGGGTCGCCATCGACAAGGTGGTGGCGGAGAAGGGCGTCGCGGACTGAGCCCGGGTGCGACGGACCGGATACGGGATCATGCGGCCATGAGCGATCACCACAGCCACGTGCAGGAGTTCTTCGCCGCCCGGGCCGCGGACTGGGACCGCCGGTTCCCCGACGACGGCCCCGCCTACGCTGCGGCCGTCGCCGCACTCGGGCTGCGCCGGGGAGACCGGGTGCTGGACGCCGGGTGCGGCACCGGGCGTGCCCTGCCGCCGCTGCGCGCGGCCGTGGGTGCCTCCGGAACGGTGATCGGCGCCGATCTGACCCCTGCCATGCTGCACCAGGCCGCACGGGCGGGCCGTGACCGGGACGGGGCGTTGCTGCTCACCGACGCGGCGGCGCTGCCGCTGCGCGCGGGTGCGCTGGACGCCGTGTTCGCCGCCGGCCTGATCGCCCATCTGCCACATCCCGCGCAGGCGTTGCGGGAGCTGGCCCGGGTGGTGCGGCCCGGCGGGACGCTCGCGCTCTTCCATCCCGTCGGTCGGGCCGCGCTCGCCGCGCGCCAGGGCCGCCGGCTGACCGGGGACGATCTGCGCGCCGAGCCCAACCTCCGTCCCCTGCTGGCCGGTTCGGGCTGGCGGATGACCTCGTACGCGGACGAGGACGCCCGGTTCCTGGCGCTGGCGTCGCGTGCGCGCTGACGGCAGTCCCGGGGGTGGCGGCGGCTTCCGGCCACCGTGGGCGCCCCGGCCGTACGGCCTCTTCTGCCGCCGGTCCGTCCGACCGTACGTTGAGTGACAGGAGTCGAGTGACTGACAGGGCACGAACGGTCGGCGGCAGAACCCGTACTGGGGAAGGTGGACCGTATGTGGGACAGGATCCGTGACGGGTTCGGCAGACTCGTCGGCGGCGGACGCTCCGGGGAGAGGACCGAGGCGGCACCGCGGGAACGTCCGCACAACCTCTTCGAGGCGGCCGCGGCCTACGTGACAGCCCGCGTTGAGGACGACCAGGACGGGATCGAGGAGGCGTCCGGCTGGGTGTCGCCCGAGGCGCTGTCCTTCGGGGTGAACGAGCTGGCCTGTCGGGCCGTCGTGGCGCTCGCCCGGGAACGCGGCGAACCGCCGGGGGCCGTCGCGCGGGCGTTGCTGGGGCTGCCGGCAGCCTGACCTGCCCGGCCCGAAGGGCCGATTCGTCCCCGTCCGGCCGGAAAGCTGCAGCTTGGAGGGCTCCCGCCGGGCCGTGACAAGGTCCGCTGAGTCGGTCTAGTGTGCGCGCCGAGGGACGAACCGACGGGGAGGCTGGGATGGCCGGGACGGACGAGGAAGCCGTCGCCGCCACGGAGGACGCGCTCTATGTGCTGACGGCCGTGCTGCTGACGCCGGCGAAGTTCCCGAGCGTGCTGGGCGACGACTATCCGGAAGCGTGCGCGGCGCTCGGTCTCGCGCCGGTCGCCGACGGGTACGGGCTGGTGCTCGGTCAGGACGGCGAGGGCGCCCGGTGGACCGTCGTCGTGGACGACGTCTCACTGGTCGCCGTGGCGATCGCCTCCTGGGACTGCGGCATGGAGCACGATCTCTCGCCGGACGAGCGCACGGTCGTCGCCGCGCTGCCCGGCTGGCCTCTCGCGGTCGCCGTGGCCGCGCCGGACGTGCCGGCGCCGCACGACCCCGACCCGGAGATCGCCGGGCCGGCGTTGACGCCGCCGGACACGAGCGTCTGGGGACCGGCACAGCGCCGCCTGGGCGCCGACGAGATCGCCCTCCAATGGGCGACCTGGCGGGACCAGATCGACGACTCCGCGTTCGTCACCCCGTCCTCCGCAGCCACCGCCGGTGGCGACGGCAGCGGCACGGAGACGAGCGCGAGCCCAGGCACAGGCACCGGCACAGGTGAGCCTGACCCGGGTGGTTCCGACGGAGGCGGGGCCGGTGCCTCCGGTGCGGACGGCGCGACGGAACGGCGGGACACCGGTTCGGGAACGGACACGGACACGGCCCGCAGCTCCGGCGAGGCGCGGGACACGGGCGCCCCGGAGGGTCCACCCGCTTCGGGCCACTCGCGCATCGCGGACGCCGGGGACGGGCAGCCGAAGCACAGCGGTATCCGCCGCGTGCTGGCGGAGGCCCGCGCGTACGTCGACTCACCGCCGCCGCTCGGCCGCGTGCGGTCGTCGTTCGCCTCCGGCGAGGCGCGCACCCTGCGCGCCGACGGCCCTGGCTGGTCCATGGTGGCGAGGACCGACGACATCGCCTTCGTCCTGCTGGACGACGAACCCGGCGAGGTACTGCCGGTGGGCCGGGGTCCGGAACTCCCCGGCCTCCTCCAGGCCCTCGACGCGATGGCTGTGCGCCCGCTCTGACCCGACGGCCGCTCTGACCCGCCGGCCGCTCCGACCCGTCGGCCGCCCTGTCCGCCGCCTCACGGCCGGCGGCCGGGCGGGAACCGGTACCGGGCAAAGCAGCAGGCCCCTGCCCGGTACGGTTCCCGCACGGTCACGTCCGACCGGGGGCAGCTCGGCGACTCGGCCCGACGGCGCCCCTCCCTCGGTCCGGTGCGCGGGGATGTCCGGCCCGGCACCGCCCGTCGGTTCGGTGCGACGGCCGCGGTGTCAGCGGCTCAGCGGCCCAGCTCCTTGCGGGAGACACGGCGCAGCCTGCGCCGCTGCGCGGGGTCCAGGGTGAGGTATGCGGCGGCCGGGACCCCCAGGATGATCAGCAGCGCGGCCCACCAGGGCAGCCAGATGAGCAGGATGAGCCCGGCTGCCACGCCCCCCGCGGCAATCTTGGCGTTGTTCGACATGAGTGTCGCCTCCTTCGCGGCCACTGCCGCTCTCTGTCGTGAAAACGGGCCCGCGCCACCCACGGTTCCTGACCGCGACCCTGAAACGACCCTGACGTGCGCCCCTTAGGGCCTGTCGTCTCCTTCCCGTCGTCCGCCCGAAGGGCAGGCCGTGCCCGTCCCGAAGCGCAGACCGTGCGCGCCAGGTGCGTGCACGGCGTCGCGGCAGACGGAAACGTGCTGACAGCGCCCAGCGTCCTCCCCCAGCGGGCAGGAGGCCAGTGGTCGGGACCGCGCCGTTGAGCGCGACCCTGTACCGCCGCGGCGGTACCGCCCCGGCGACCCGTGCCCACCGGGCGCCCCGAAGACCGGCCCGTACCGCCCCAGCGACTCCGAGCCCACCCCGCCTCGCCCCGGCGACCCGGCTCCGTCCGGGCGACGCCCCCGTACGCCCACTTCCCGCACCCCGCACCCCGCACCCCTCGCCCGCCGGCCCCGCACGGACCCCCTGAACGGGGTGTATCCTCGGCGGCCCGACCTTCACTAGTCAAGTTTGAGGACTCACCATCACCGCAGACGCCGCACCCCTCCCCTCGTCGTCCTTCCGTCCCTTCGCGCCCGCCTGTCGTTCCGCCCTGTTCCTGCCCGGCACCCCCGCCCGCACCGGCCGGGTCGCCTTCTGGTGCCCGGGCTGTCCCGGTTGCTCCGACGCCCCCGACGCCCCTGACGGGCCGGACGGGTGGGAGGGGCCCCTTGGCGCACCGGCGGCGTACGGGGCGACGGTCGAGGAGATCACGGTCGCCGTTCCCCGGGACACCGGCATCGGGCTGGTCCGTCTTCCCGCCGTACTGGTGCCCGTCCGCACGGCGCTGCCGATCCTCACCCGCGCGCGGACCGGCGGGGACGGGGACGGCTGCCGGGTCGGACACGGGGCCCGGCCCCCGTCCCCGTCCCCTTCCCGGTCCACGCTCTTCTGGGGTTCCGCCGCCCTGCACGCCCTGCACCTGGTGGCGCGCGGCCTGCTGCTGCCCGGGCTGACCGCCGACGACGAGGATGCCTGGCGGATCGGCCCGCTGGGCGCGGACGATCTCGAGGCGCTGCGCCGGCTGGCAGCCGCGATGCCGCCCGAGGCGCACGCCGCACCCCTGGACGGCGCCGATCCTCCCCGCCTGCCCGAGCCGGGGCACCTTCTGCGCGCCTTCCTCGACGCGGTCGCCGACTCCCTGCCCCGCTCCCCCGCCGCACGCCTGGTCACCGGCAGCCCCGCCTACGCCGTGCCGGAGCCCCAGCACCTGCCCGAGCTGCGCGACTGGGCCGCCGATGTCGCCGCGGGGCACGACGCGGGGGTCCGGCTGTCGCTGCGGATCGAGCTCCGCCACCCGGCACCGGAGTCGCCGGGCCTCGCGGGAACCACCGCCACCCCCGGCCCCGGCCCCGGCGACGCCCCGGGCGGAGATCCCGGCTTCCACGACGCCGCCCCCCACACCGAACCGGACGACGCCCCCGACGACGTCACCGTCCGGGCCGTGCTCCAGGTGCACAGCGTGAGCGACCCGGCCCTCGTCGCCGACGCCGCCGACGTGTGGACCGGGGCGTCGTCCGGCCCCGCCGCCGGCCCCCGGACCACGCACGACACGCTGCTCGCCCTGCGCCGCGCCTGCCGGGCCTGGCCACCGTTGTCGCCGCTGCTGGCGGCCGCCGTGCCGGACGCGGTCGACCTGGCCGACGAGGACGTCACCGACCTGCTCGGGGACGGCGCCCGCGCGCTGGCCGGCGCGGGGGTCGAGGTGCACTGGCCCAAGGAGGTGACCCGCGGTCTGACCGCGCGGGCGGAGATCGGTCCCCCCGCCGGGTCCCCGGCGGCCGGCACCGGCGCGGGGCCGTCGCTCCTGTCGGCAGACGTGCTGCTCACCTTCGACTGGTCGCCGGCACCCGGTGACGAGCGGCGGCTCACCCGCGAGGAGCTGGACCGGCTCGCCGAGGCGCGCCGGCCCGTCGTCCGGCTGCGCGACCGGTGGATCCTGGTCGACCCCCGCTCCGTGCAGCGCGCCCGCGCGAGCCAGCCCCGTGCGGTCGCTCCCCACGACGCGCTCGGCGCGGCCCTCACCGGGTCGTTGGAGGTGGACGGCCGACGGATCGAGGTGCGTCCCACGGGCCGGCTCGCGACACTCCGGGACCGGATCGCGGACCCGGACGCTCAGGACCCCGTGGAGCCGCCGGCCGCGCTCGCCGCCACGCTGCGCGACTACCAGCGGCGCGGCCTGTCATGGCTGGCGCGGACCACCTCACTGGGACTGGGCTGCTGCCTCGCCGACGACATGGGGCTGGGCAAGACGGTCACCCTGATCGCCCTGCACCTGCACCGGCAGACCGATCCCGGGGCCGCCGGCCCCACTCTCGTGGTCTCTCCGGCCTCGCTGATGGGCAACTGGCAGCGGGAGATCGAGCGGTTCGCGCCGGGCACCCCGGTGCGCCGCTTCCACGGCCCCCGGCGCGCCCTGGACGACCTCGCCGACGACGGGTTCGTCCTCACCACGTACGGCACCATGCGCCTGGACGCGGAACGGCTGGCCGGAGTCGACTGGGGCCTGGTCGTGGCCGACGAGGCCCAGCACGTCAAGAACCCCCACGCGTCGACGGCACGCCGGCTGCGGACCATCGGAGGACGGGCCCGGGTCGCCCTCACCGGCACGCCGGTGGAGAACAACCTGTCCGAGCTGTGGGCCGTCCTCGACTGGACGACACCCGGGCTGCTGGGCCCGCTCCCCGCCTTCCGCAGGCGGTACGCGGACGCCGTCGAGGGCGGGCGGGACCCGGCCGCGGCGGAACGGCTGTCCCGGCTGGTGCGGCCCTTCCTGCTGCGCCGTCGGAAGTCGGACCCGGGCATCGCGCCGGAACTGCCGCCCAAGACGGAGACCGACCACGCCGTGTCGCTCACCGAGGAGCAGGCCGCCCTGTACGAGGCGGTGGTGCGCGAGGCCCTGGAGGAGATCTCCGGCGCGGACGGCATGGAGCGGCGCGGCATGATCGTGAAGCTGCTGACCGGGCTGAAGCAGATCTGCAACCATCCCGCGCAGTTCCTGAAGGAGGACCGTCCGGTGCTCACGGGCCGGTCCGGAAAGCTGGACCTGCTCGACGAACTCCTCCCCACCGTCCTCGCCGAGGGGGCGGGCGTCCTGGTCTTCACCCAGTACGTGCGGATGGCCCGGCTCCTGGAGCGGCATCTGGCCGCGCGCGGGGTGCCGACGCTGCTCCTGCACGGCGGCACCCCGGTCACCGCGCGGGACGCGATGGTGCGGCGCTTCCAGGATGGCGAAGTGCCCGTGTTCCTGCTGTCGTTGAAGGCCGCGGGTACGGGGCTGAACCTCACCCGGGCCGAACACGTCGTGCACTACGACCGCTGGTGGAACCCCGCCGTCGAGGCCCAGGCGACCGACCGCGCGTACCGCATCGGGCAGACGCGGCCCGTGCAGGTGCACCGGATCGTCACCGAGGGGACGGTCGAGGACCGCATCGCCGCGTTGCTGCGGCGCAAGCAGGAACTGGCCGACGCCGTGCTGGGCTCGGGTGAGGCCGCGCTGACGGAGCTGTCGGACGCGGAGCTGACGGATCTGGTGGAACTGCGGGAGGAGCTGCGATGAGCCGGTACGACGGTGCGGACACCGATCCGGTGCGCACGTTCGCGGCGTTGCCACCCGCCCACGGGCGGGCCTTCACCCGGTCGTGGTGGGGCCGGGCGTGGGTGTCAGCCCTGGAGGGAACGGCGCTGGACGCGGGGCAGGTGAAGGCGGGACGCAGGCTCGCACGGTCAGGGGCGGTCGGCGCGGTGTCGGTACGGCCGGGTCGGCTCACGGCCGTGGTCCGGGAGCGGGACGGAACCGCCCACCGCGCGGACGTGCTGGTGCGGGAGCTGTCCGACGAGCAGTGGGACCGCTTCGTGACGATGGCAGCGGCGCGTTCCGGGCACGTGGCCGCGCTGCTCGACCGGGAGATGCCGACGCATCTGGTGGAGGACGCCGAGCTGGCGGGCGTGGACCTGCTGCCCGGACTCGGCGAGCTGGAGGCGGAGTGCGACTGCGGGGCGTGGGACCACTGCGGGCACACGGCGGCGCTGTGCTACCAGGTGGCGCGGCTGCTGGACGAGGATCCGTTCGTGCTGTTGCTGCTCCGGGGGCGGGACGAGCCGGCCCTGCTGGAGGCCCTGCGGGCGGGGAACACCGCTCCCGCCGGGCCGGCCGACAGCGCGCCGAAGGGAGTGGACGCGGCCGACGCGTACGCGACCGGGCACATCCTGCCGCCGCTCCCGGACCCGCCGCCGCTCCCCGACGCCCCGGGGTCACCGCCGTCCCTGGACACGGAGACCGCACCAGCGGCCGGCGTCGATCCACAGGCCCTGGAGTTCCTCGCGGCGCGGACCGCGGCGGATGCCCACCGGCTGCTCGCGGAGGCGCTCCGGGGCGGACCCGCGCACCGGCCGGCGCTTCCGGAGCCGACGGCGGCCCAGGACGCGGTGCGCCTGGCGGCCGGGGACCCTCCGGCCCCGGTGGCGGCCCGCCTCGCCGAGGGATCGGGGCGCGGCCGGGCGGGGATGGCGGCGGCCGTGGCGGCCTGGCGGCTGGGCGGGGCGGAGGGCCTGACCGTCCTGGACGAGGAGTGGACCGTCGAGGGAGGGACGGCCGTCCGCGCACGGGAGGCCCTCGACGCGGCCTGGGAGGAGTCCGAACGGCCCGCGCTGCGCGCCCGCGCGAACCGGTGGACGGTCGTCGGGTCGCCCCTCCAACTGCGCCTGGACCGGGCCGGGCGCTGGTGGCCGTACCGGGAGGAGGACGGCCGCTGGGTCCCCGCGGGGGACGCCGACCGGGATCCGGCGACGGCCCTGGCCACGGCCGAGCGGGCGGCCGACGGCCGGGACGCCGGGACCTGAGGCTCGGGCCTCCGGCCCCACCGGAGGGAACGGGCGGGGCCGGGGACCGGAACCGGGGAGTACGGGGAGGGCCGCTCCGGGGTCGGGGGCCAGGTGCCGGGGCCCGACACGGACCGAAGCGGGGCCGGAACCGGAGTGGGACCGGCCCGGGCCGTACCGGGACCGGAGCGGGATACTCCGGCATGGGCCACTTCGGGACGGGTCACTCCGGGACGGACTACTCCGGGACGGGCAACAGCGACTCCAAGCCGCTGGGGAGGTTGCTGGGCAGACCACTCGGGAGGTCCGTCGGGAAACCGGACGGCAGCTCGGTGGGCAGCTCCGACGGCAGCTCGGTGGGCAGTCCGGACGGCAGCCGGCTCTCCAGGCCGCTCGGCAGCTCGGACGGGATGCCGAGCGACGGGTCCGGGGAGCCCCGGGTTCCCGTGCTGCTCTCACCCGGCTCCCGCTCCGGACCGTCGTCGCCGTCCGTGGCCATGAACACCAGCAGCGACACGGCGGCGACGCCCACCATGACGGCGAGCAGGATCAAAATCAGCCTGCGCCCCCCGCCGGGCCCGCGCCCGGGGCCGCCGGAGTCGTCGCCGTAAGGCTGCTCCGGCGGACCGGGAGGTCCGGGCGGGCCTGGCGGACCGGGCGGTGGGGCCCCGCCGTCGGAAGGCGGGCCGCCGTGGGAGGGGGGTCCGCCGTAGGAGGGCGGTCCGCCCCGGGAAGGTGGCCCGGAGCCGCCGCCCGGCGGGGGCGTGTCGTCCGGCGGGCCGGAGGGCGGCTGGGGCGGTACGGGAGGCATGGCCATACCTGTCATCGTCGCCTCCGCGACGCCCGGGAGCGAGGGGTTCGCACGGCGTGGACGGAGTTGACGGGCATTCGGGCCGCGTGGGCCGGCTGCCGGGCCGCCCGCGCCAGGACCACGTGCGCGGGCGGCGCCGGTGGGGTCGCGCGCGGCCTCTGCCCCGGCGCGGACGCGCGCCCCGTGCCGAGGGCCCAGTGTGTCCGGCAAGGGTGCAGGTCCCGGAACTGCTCAGTCCTTGCTGCGCGTTGATGCGCCGCCGCCCGGCAGTGGGCGGGGGCGGGAAGGACCTGACGGAGACGATCGCTCTGCTGGTGCGCCGGTCCACGACTCCGCAGCCGGGTACGAGTTCCCGCCCGGGACCGGGCGAGGCCGGCCGGGCCAATCAGGTCCGGACCGGACCGGACCGCCTGCCCCGGCAGGACCCGACGCACCCCGACCGCAGTCAGCCCTCCCCGCACCCGGCCCGGCCGAGCCGCCCACCGCACGAGGCCGTGGGTGGGACGCCGCACGAGGCCGAGGGTGAGGCGCCGCACGGGCCGGTGCGCGGACGCCGCGCGGGGCCGTGGGCGGGGATCGCCCAACGCGACGGCGGGCCGGCGACGCCCGGGGCCGAAGACGGGGACCGCCCAACGTGACGGCGGGCGAGCGCCGCCCGGGGTCGTGCGCCCCCACAGCTCACGACCGCGCGCACCACCGCCCATGACCGTGCACGGACCCCCCAACGCGACGGCGGGTGCCCACCGCACTGAACCGTGGGCGCCCCAGCGCACGCAAACCACTGCGGGGCGCCGCACAGCAGCCGCACAGCAGCCGCGCGGCGCCCCGTGGCTCACTCAGCCCCGGGCGCCCAGCAGGTGGTCCATCGCCAGCTGGTCCAGGCGCTCGAAGGCCATGCCGCGCGCGCCCGCCGCCTCGGGGTCGAAGTCCTCGAAGGCGGACCGGTCGTCGAGCAGGGCCCGCAGCCCGTCGGCGGCGGTGGGCTCGGCCAGCTGGTCCAGGCGGGACGCGCGCAGCGCCTCCTGGACCTCCGGGTCGGCGCGGAAGGCGGCGGCTCGCTCCTTGAGGATCAGGTAGTTGCGCATGCAGCCGGCCGCGGACGCCCACACGCCGTCCAGGTCCTCGGTGCGCGGCGGCTTGAAGTCGAAGTGCCGCGGGCCGCTGTAGCCGGCCGACTCCAGCAGGTCCACCAGCCAGAACGCGGCCCGCAGGTCGCCGGCGCCGAAGCGGAGGTCCTGGTCGTACTTGATGCCGGACTGGCCGTTGAGGTCGATGTGGAACAGCTTGTCCGCCCACAGCGCCTGCGCGATGCCGTGCGGGAAGTTCAGCCCGGCCATCTGCTCGTGGCCGACCTCCGGGTTGACGCCGAACAGTTCCGGGCGCTCCAGCTTCTCGATGAACGCCAGGGCGTGGCCGACGGTGGGCAGGAGGATGTCGCCGCGCGGCTCGTTGGGCTTGGGCTCCAGGGCGAAGCGGAGGTCGTAACCCTGCTCGGTGACGTACTCGGCGAGCAGGTCGAAGGCCTCCTTCATGCGGTCCAGGGCGACCCGCACGTCCTTGGCGGCGCCCGACTCGGCGCCCTCGCGGCCGCCCCAGGCGACGTAGACCTGCGCGCCGAGTTCGACCGCGAGGTCGATGTTGCGGATGGTCTTGCGCAGCGCGTAGCGGCGCACGTCCCGGTCGTTGGCGGTGAAGGCGCCGTCCTTGAACACCGGGTGGGTGAAGAGGTTGGTGGTGGCCATCGGCACCTTCATGCCGGTGGCGTCCAGCGCCTGCCGGAAGCGCTTGACGTGTCCCTCCCGCTCGCTGTCGCTCGCGCCGAACGGGATCAGGTCGTCGTCGTGGAAGGTGACGCCGTGGGCACCCAGTTCGGCCAGGCGCCGTACCGACTCGGCGGGGTCCAGGGCACGCCGGGTGGCGTCACCGAAGGGGTCCCGTCCCTGCCAGCCGACGGTCCACAGGCCGAAGGTGAACCTGTCCTCGGGGGTGGGCTGGTAGTTCATACCGCGGCTCCTTGCTCGCTGAGGCAACGCCGAGACTATTTCGTCATGGCGGTTTACAAATTAGTATGCGGGAGCATTCCTGGGAAGAGTCACCCCGCCGAGCCGCGGAAGAGGGAGTTACCGATGTCAGCAGCCGAGGGTCCGCTCGTCGTCGGCGTGGACACGTCCACGCAGTCCACCAAGGCGCTGGTCGTCGACGTGGCCACCGGCAGGATCGTGGCGAGCGGCCAGGCCCCGCACACGGTGACCACGGGGGCCGGCCGGGAGAGCGACCCGCGCCAGTGGTGGGACGCCCTGGTCGAGGCGCTGAGCCAGTGCGGGCAGCCCGCGCACGAGGCCGCGGCGGTGTCCGTGGGCGGCCAGCAGCACGGTCTGGTCACCCTCGACGCCCACGGGGAGCCGGTGCGCCCGGCGCTCCTGTGGAACGACGTGCGGTCCGCGCCGCAGGCCCAGCGGCTCACCGAGGAGTTGGGCGGCGCCAAGACCTGGGCGGAGCGCACGGGCAGCGTGCCCACCGCGTCCTTCACGGTCACCAAGTGGGCCTGGCTCGCCGAGCACGAGCCCGACGCGGTGCGGGCCACCAGGGCCGTGCGGCTGCCCCACGACTACCTCACCGAGCGGCTCACCGGGCAGGGCACGACCGACCGCGGCGACGCCTCCGGCACCGGCTGGTGGTCCTCCGGCAGCGAGGCGTACGACGAGGAGATCCTCGCCCACGTGGGGCTCGACCCGGCGCTGCTGCCCCGCGTGGTGCGACCCGGCGAGGTGGCCGGGACCGTGCGCGACGGCCACGGCCTGCCGTTCTCCAAGGGCACCCTGGTCGCGTGCGGCACCGGCGACAACGCGGCCGCCGCCCTGGGGCTCGGCGTGCGCCCCGGGATGCCGGTGATGAGCCTGGGCACCTCGGGCACGGTGTACGCGGTCTCGCGGCGGCGGACGGCGGACCCGACCGGCACGGTCGCCGGTTTCGCCGACGCGCGGGGCGACTGGCTGCCGCTGGCCTGCACCCTCAACTGCACGCTCGCCGTGGACCGGGTCGCCGCGCTGCTGGGTCTGGACCGGGAGGCGGTGGAGCCCGGCCGGGGCGTCACGCTCCTGCCGTTCCTGGACGGTGAGCGGACCCCGAACCTCCCGAACGCCTCGGGGCTCCTGCACGGTCTACGGCACGACACGACCGGCGGGCAGCTGCTCCAGGCCGCCTACGACGGTGCCGTGCACTCCCTGCTCGGCGCCCTCGACCTGGTGCTGGAGGAGGACGCGGACCCGTCGGCTCCGCTGCTGCTGATCGGCGGCGGGGCCCGGGGCAGGGCCTGGCAGGAGACCGTACGACGGCTGTCCGGGCGGCCCGTGCAGGTGCCGGAGGCCAAGGAACTGGTGGCCCTCGGTGCCGCGGCCCAGGCAGCCGGCCTGCTGACCGGCGAGGACCCGGCCGCGGTCGCGCGCCGCTGGAACACCGCGGCGGGGCCGGTGCTGGAGGCCGTGGAACGGGACGAGGAGACCCTGGCCCGGATCTCCGGGATACTCTCCGACGCGGCCCCGCTCCTGGACGCCGACCACGGCCCGCGGACCGGCTGACGGACCCGCCCGGCCGACGGCCACGTCACGCCGGGCGTCACCCGAGGGCACGCCCCCGCGGGACGCATCACCCGCGGTACGCGGTACGCCGACACGGGGGCGCCATCCGCGGTGCGCCGCCCGGTCCGTCGGACGGGCCGCCCCGCGGCACGGGGGCCGCGGGGCGGCGGAACCGCGCGCGCGTCGCACCCACGATCCGCGGGCGGCACCCACCATCCGCAGCCGGCACCCACCGGAGCAGCCACGCCCCGCCGCCCGCCCGTCACCACGCGACGGCGCCACGACCGAGGACTGACTCACGCATGACCGCACCACCGCACCGGACCCGCCCGAGCAGCCCCGGGACCGCGCTGCCCGACACCCAGCAGGGCATGCGCCGCCGCAACCTCTCCCGCGTGCTGCACACCGTGCGCGCCGAGGGCCCGCTGTCCCGGGCCTCCGTCGCCTCCCGCATCGGCCTCACCCGGGCGGCGGTGTCCACCCTCGTCGACGAGCTGATCCGCGCCGGGCTCCTGGACGAGCTGGGTCCCGAGCGGCCCGGCCGGGTCGGCCGTCCCGGGTCGGCGCTCGCCGTCAGCGGCCGGGGCCCCGCCGGGATCGGTGCCGAGGTCGGTGTGGACCACCTGGCGGTGTGCGCGGTCGACCTGCGGGGCGAGGTCCGGGCCCGCACCGTGCGCCAGGCGCCGAACCGGGGCCGCTCCCCCGAAGAGGTGCTCGGGGAGCTCACCGGGCTGATAGGCCGGGTCGTCGCCGAGGCCGAGGGTCAGGGACTGTGGCCGGCCGGGCTCGCCGTGGCCGTGCCGGGTCTGGTCGCGCGCGACGCCCGCACCGTCGTGCGAGCACCGAACCTGGGCTGGCAGGACACCGACCTCGCCGCCCTGCTGCCGGAGCGGTTGCCGCTCACGGTGGCCAACGAGGCGAACTTCGGTGCGCTCGCCGAGCTGTGGCTCGGCGAGGACACCCCGCGCGACTTCCTCCATGTGTCCGCCGAGATCGGCATCGGCGCCGCCCTGGTCGTGGACGGCCGCCTGTTGCACGGCAACCGCGGCTTCGCGGGCGAGCTGGGTCACGTGCCCGTCCATCCGGACGGCCCGGAGTGCCCCTGCGGCGGGCGCGGCTGCCTGGAGCAGTACGCGGGCGAGGAGGCGGTGCTGCGCGCGGCCGGTCTGGCGCCGGGCGAGGACCGGGTGGGTCTGCTCGCCGGCCGCGCCGACCGGGGCGACACCGCCGTGCGGCAGGCGCTGCACGACGCGGGCACGGCGCTCGGCATCGCGCTCACCGGAGCCGTGAACCTGCTCGACCCCCAGTCGGTCGTGCTGGGCGGTGCGCTCGCCGGACTCGCTCCGTGGCTGCTTCCGTCACTGCGCGCGGAGCTGGCCGGCCGCACGGCGGGCCCGGCCTGCCCGGTCACCGTCTCGCCGCTGGGCCCGGAAGGACCCCTGCTCGGGGCGGCCCACTCGGTGGTGCGGTCCGTGCTCGACGACCCGGCGGGCGTGGCCGCCCGGACGGCCTGACCTGGCGTCGGCGGGCGGTCGACGACCCGACCCGACGTCGGCAACCGGAGGCCGACCGGCGCCCCTTCACGAAGCCTTCCCGGCGCGGACGACGGACGGCCGGCAGTCAGCCGTCAGCGATCACCGATCAGTGACTGCCGGTCGGCCGCCGGCCGCCGGCGGCTGGTGACGGGCGATCGGACGTCCGGTCGCACCCCCACCCGAGTGCCTTTCACGGCCGTCGCCCTGCCGAGCGTGTCCCGGACGCCGCTCGGGCCGCTCTCCTGGTGTACTGCCCCCTGTCCTGGGACAGTTGACACGACATCAGAGGGGCGGGTGCCGGTGAGACCTCGCGACGGGCGGTTCGGGGCGGGCAGGCCGGTCCTCACGTTGCTCACGGCCCTCGGGCTGCTGGCCGGCGCGGGTCTGGCCGGGGCGCCGCCCGCCGAGGCCCTGCGGGCGGGGGCGATCGACGTCGCACCGGGCGTCACCTACCGGGAGTTCGACCTCCCGGCCGCGCACGGAACGGCGCACGCGCACCTCCTCACCGTCGACCTGCGCGACCCGCGCGTGCGGGTCGGCCTGCTGCACCCGGGCGCGGTGGCCGCGCGGGCCCGGGTGTCGCTGATGGCGGACCTGCGGAGCGCCGTCGCCGGGATCAACGGCGACTTCTTCAACATCACCGAGACCCAGCACCCGGGGGTCGCGGCGACCGGCGCGAGCGTGGGACCTGCGATCGC
Organism: Streptomyces sp. NPDC029526; assembly: GCF_040637405.1. Lineage (NCBI taxonomy): Bacteria > Bacillati > Actinomycetota > Actinomycetes > Kitasatosporales > Streptomycetaceae > Streptomyces > Streptomyces sp. NPDC029526. The sequence goes on along the minus strand of NZ_JBEZWE010000013.1, from coordinate 61,761 downwards.
GGACGGGCGGGCGCTGAAAGCGGCCGTCCCGGACGGGCAGCGGTTCGGCCCGGCGCTGCCGCCGGGTACGACGGCCGAGGCCGTGTTCGGGGTGGGCGTGGACCGGCGGGCCCGCCGGGACCGGCTCACCCTGGACGGCTCGGTCCGCACCCCTACGGCCCGGCTGCCGCTCGGCGGGCTCAACCAGTACGCGCTGCCCGTCGGGTCCGTCGGGGCGTTCACTCAGGCGTGGGGCAGCGTGTCGCGAGTCCGCGCCACCTGCGGCACGGACACCGACCGGGCCGCCCCGTGCAGCACCGACACGCACGAGGTGACGGTGCGCGGCGGACGCGTCGTCTCCGTCTCCGGTACGCCCGGCAGCGGTCCCGTCACGCCGGGCACCACCGTGCTGCTGGGTCGTGAGGAGGGGGCCCGCCATCTGCGGGCGCTGGACGTCGGTGATCGGGTCAGGGTGAGGCACCGGCTGGTCCCGGCGGTGAGCCGCGTCCCGTACCGCCTGGCCGTCGGGGGTTACCCCGTGCTGGTGGGCGGGCTGCCGCTGCCGGGGCTGGACGACACCGCCTCGGCGGTGCGGACCGCCGTGGGCACCGCAGGCGGTGGCCGGCGCCTGCTGCTGCTCGCGCTGGACGGCGCGCCCGAGTACCGCGCCGGGCTGACCGTCGCCGAACTCGCCGCCGCCCTGCGGGAGCTGGGAGCCGTCGACGGCTTCAGCCTGGACGGCGGCGGCTCGTCGACGCTGGTCGCCCGTGCGCCCGGGGCGTCCGTCGTCTCCGTGCTCAACCATCCCACCGGGGGTGCCGAGCGTCCGGTGCCCAACGGGATCGGGGTCTTCGCCACGGGCTGACACCGGCCCGTCGGCAGCGGAGCGGGCCGGTGCGTCAGGGCCGCAGGCTGCCGACGATGTCGGCGGTGGCCGTCAGCCCGCTGTGGATCGTCGGGGCGATGTTCGTTCCGGCCAGGTAGAACCCGAGCAGCAGGCAGACCAGCGCGTGGGAGACCTTCAGGCCGCCGTTGCGCAGGAAGATCACCGCCAGGACCGCCAGGAGCAGCACCACAGAGATGGAAACGGCCATCGTCAACCTCCTCCGCCGCGTCCGCTTTCGCGGCGTTCGGCCGCAAGTGTGGCGTAGCGGAGGGTTCGTCCGGGCGGCTGAGGTGTCCGCCGAACGTGTGGTGTCTACCGGGGGCGGTGGCGTTCGAGGAAGGACCGCAGGCCCGCGAGGTCGTCGGTGTTGAGGTGGTCCACGCCGGCGTCGGCCAGGGCGCCCCACAGCGCGTCGCGGGCGGGGCCGGGCTGGTCCGGGGTGGCCCAGAACCGCACGCGCCGGCCGCGCGCGTGCGCGGCGTGGACGATCGCGCGCAGCCTGCGCTGCTCGGCCGCCGGGAAGGGTCCCGCCCCCTGCCAGGTGAAGTGCAGGTTCCAGTTGTCGCTGATCAGCGGGATAAACGAGGCGGGCGCACGCCCGTCGAGGTCGCTCAGCCGGCCGTCGTAGAAGGCGTGCCGCACCCGCTGCGCCGCCAGGGGTTCCCGGGCCGCGCGGTCTCCGGACACGACGGCGGTGACCGGGCCGGGCAGGACCCTGCCGTGCGCGAAGGTGGTGAACAGGTGCCGGTGGCGGCGCAGTCGGCGGTGCAGGGCGAGGTAGGTGGACGCGCCTTCGGTCTTCAGGTCGATGAGCAGCTGGAACGGCCTGCGGTGCCCCCGGTGGACGGATCCGCCGTGGGCCCGGACGCGGGCGGCGAGCGGTTCGAGGTAGAGGGATTCGAGGGTGCGGGACGGATCGAGGTCCTCGGCGTCGTGGGCGACGAGGAGGCGGCCGTCGACGAGGAAGACGTCGGCCTCGACGCTGCCGAAACGGTGGTCGAGGGCGTCGAACAGGGGGCGCGGGTGCTCGTAGTCGTTGTGGGCGTGGGCCCGCCACAACGGGCGTGGACGGTGCCGGTGTTCGCCGGCCAGCGCCTGGCCGGCGGGCAGGGCGACGCCGGCGGCGACGGCCGCGCCGAGGGTGGTGAGGGCTCTGCGACGGGTGGTGAGGGGCATGCTCCGCCTCCCGGGGAGTTCCGTACCGGACCCGGCGAGTATGCGGCTCACGGGGCGTCAGGAGGCAGGCATGGAGCTGAAGTTGGCCGAACGTCCCCGGTGCGTTCACCTGCGCGGGGCGTGGGCCGGGAGGGCTTGCGCAGCGCGATGCGGTTGCGGGCCCCAGGGCGGGACCGGGCGGACCGTGCGGTGAGCGGAGGGGCCGTGCGGACCGCCGTGAGGTGAGCGGGCGGGCCCTGCGGACCGCCGAGCGATGAGCGGGCGGGCGACGAGGGCGGGGTGCACCACGGGCACGCCCTCGTCCACGGTCACCGCACGGCGGTCCGTGCACCATGTGCCGTGTGCCATGTGCCGTGCGCCGTGCGCCGTGCGCCGTACGGGCCCCCACGGGCCGTGGATCCGCGGAGGTCGACCCACCTCCGGCACACGGGCCGGGCCCGCCCCTTGCGAGGGGCGGGCCCGGCCCGTGTGCAGGGCGGTCGGCCGGCCTGACGCAGGGGCGAACGGCCGGCCGCCGGACGGTCAGGGCGCCGGCAGGTCCACCAGCCCGGCCAGGGCCTCCCGGTGGGCGCCCGCCGTGCCGAGGGCCAGCGCGTCGGCCTTGGCGCGCTTCAGACGCAGATGCACCGGGTGTTCCCAGGTCATGCCGATGCCCCCGTGCAGTTGCAGCGCCTCCTCGGCCGCGTGCACGGCCGCCGGCGCGGCGTACGCCTGGGCGACGGCGACCGCCACGTCGGTGTCCTCCCCGGTAGCGAGGGCGTCGGCGGCGTTGCGGGCGGCGGCGCGGAGGCCGGCCACCTCCAGCCACAGCTGGGCGAGCCGGTGCTTGAGCGCCTGGAACCCGCCGACCGGACGGTTGAACTGCGTGCGCTCCTTGAGGTACCGCACGGTGTCGGTCAGTGCCCCGTCGGCGAGGCCGAGCTGCTCGGAGGCGAGCAGGCCGGCTCCGGCGCGCAGGGCGCGGCGCACGGCGGGTTCCGCGTCGCCGAGGCGGCGGCCCGGCGCACCGTCCAGGACGACCGTGGCCACCGGACGGGTCGCGTCGAGGGAGACCTGCGGGGTGACGGTCGCGGCGGTGGCCTCGACGGCGTACAGGCCGCCGTCGTCGGCGGGGACGAGGAGCACGTCGGCCGCGGAGGCGTCGGCGACCCCGGTGACCTGGCCGGTGAGCCGGCCGTCCACGGCGCGCACGGTGTGGTGGGTGCCGCCGGGCGGGACGTGCAGCGCGACCGCGAGCGCGGCGGTCACGGTGGCGGACGCCAGCTGCCTCAGCAGGTCGTCGGCTCCGCACTCCAGCAGGGCCTCGGTGGCGACGACGGCGCTGGTCAGGTACGGCACCGGGGCGACCGCCCGCCCCAGCTCCTCCAGGACGACGGCGGCCTCGCGGTGGGTGGCGCCCTGGCCGTCGAGTTCCTCGGGGACCAGCAGGCCGGCGAGGCCGATGTCCTGGGCGAGGGCCTTCCAGAGGGCGGGGTCGTGCGGGGCGGCCGACTCGGTGCGGGCGATGACGTCCACCGGGTCGCAGCGGTCGGTGAGCAGGTCGCGGACGGCGGCGCGCAGCGCCTCCTCCTCCCGCGTGTACAGCAGGTCGCTCATCGGGCCAGGTCCTTCCAGGCGACGTCCTTGTCGGTGCGCGGCTCGGGCGGCAGGCCCAGGACACGCTCGGCGACGATGTTCAGCAGGACCTCGCTGGTCCCGCCCTCGATGCTGTTGCCCTTGGCCCGCAGGTAGCGGTACCCGGCTCCGCGTCCGGTGAAGTCGACGTGCTCGGGGCGGCGCATGGTCCAGTCGTCGTACAACAGGCCCTCCTCGCCGAGGAGTTCCACTTCCAGGCCGCTGATCTCCTGGTTGAGGCGGGCGAAGTTGAGCTTCATGCCCGCACCCTCGGGGCCGGGCTGGCCGGCGGCGAGCTGCTGGCGCAGGCGTTCGCCGGTGAGCCGGGCGACCTCGGCGTCGACCCAGAGGGTGAGCAGCCGCTGGTGCAGGTCGTGGGTGCGCAGGTCGGGCCGTTCGCGCCAGGTGCGCGCGGCTGGGCCGATCATGCCGCCCTCGCGGGGCAGCCGCATGCCGCCGATGGCGACGCGTTCGTTGTTCAGCGTGGTCTGGGCGACCCGCCAGCCGTCCCCGGTCTCCCCCAGGCGGTGGGCGTCGGGGATGCGGACGTCGGTCAGGAAGACCTCGTTGAACTCGGCCTCGCCGGTGATCTGGCGCAGCGGCCGGACCTCGACGCCGGGGTCCGTCATGTCGCAGAGGAAGTAGGTGATGCCCCGGTGCTTGGGCACGTCCGGGTCGGTGCGGGCGATGAGGATGGCCCAGCGGGCCACGTGGGCGCTGGACGTCCACACCTTCTGCCCGTTGACGACCCAGGTGTCGCCCTCGCGGACGGCGCGGGTGCCGAGGGCGGCCAGGTCGGAGCCGGCGCCCGGCTCGCTGAACAGCTGGCACCACACCTCCTCGCCGGTCCACAGGGGGCGCAGGAAGCGACGTTTCTGCTCGTCGGTGCCGTACTGGAGGATGGTCGGCGCGGCCATGCCGAGGCCGATGCCGATGCGCCGGGGGTCGTTGTCGGGAGCGCCGGCGGCCTCCAGTTCGGCGTCCACGACGGCCTGGAGGGCCCGGGGTGCGCCGAGTCCGCCGAGGCCCTGGGGGTAGTGCACCCAGGCGAGTCCGGCGTCGAAGCGGGCGCGGAGGAAGTCGAGGCGGGCGGCGCGGGCCTCGTCGGTGCCGTCGGCCGGGATGCGGGCGGGCGGGTGCGCGGCCAGGAAGTCCCGGGTGCGGCGGCGCAGTTCGGCGGCGGCGGTCATGCCGCTGCTCCTTCCGTCGAGGGCGAGGGCAGCACCGCGACCCGTCCGGTGGTGACGCCGTCGGCGACCCGCTGCACGGCGGCCGCCGCCCCGGTGAGGGGGACGCGCTCGCTGACCAGGGGCTTGATCGCGCCCCGGGCGGCCAGGTCGGTGAGCTGCTCGTGGCAGTGCTGGACCAGCTTGGGGTTCCTGGTGTTGTAGAGGCCCCAGTGCAGTCCGAGGATGGAGTAGTTCTTCACCAGGGCGTGGTTCAGGCCCGGGCTGGGGATCGTGCCGCTGGCGAAGCCGACGACGACGATCCGGCCCTCGAAGGCGACGACCTTGGTGGACTGGGTGTAGGCCGGGCCGCCGACCGGGTCGTAGATCACGTCGGCGCCCCGGCCGCCGGTGGCCTCCTTGACGGCGGCGATGACGTCCTGCTCGCGCCGGTCGACGACGACGTCGCAGCCGAGCCCGCGCGCGACCTCGGCCTTCTCCGCGCCGCCGACCACGCCGATGACGGTGGCTCCGGCGGCCTTGCCGAGCTGGACGGCCGCGCTGCCGACGCCGCCGGCCGCGGCGTGCACCAGCAGGGTCTCCCCGGCCTCCAGGCCGGCCCGGCGGTGCAGGCCGAACCACCCGGTCTGGTAGCCGATGTGCAGGGCGGCGGCCTCGGCGTCGTCCAGGGCGTCCGGGGCGGGCAGCAGCGCGGCGGCGTCCGCGAGGGCGTACTCGGCGAAGCCGCCGTGCGGCAGGGCCGGGGTGGCGAGCACGCGACGGCCGTCCTCGGTCTCGCCGCAGATCTCCACGCCGGGGGTGAAGGGCAGCGGCGGCCGGACCTGGTAGTGCCCCCGGCACATCAGCGCGTCGGGGAAGTTGATGTTGGCGGCGCGGACCTTCAGCAGCACCTGGCCGTCCCCGGGCGTCGGTATCGCCGTGTCCGTCAGGCGCATCACCTCGCCCGGCTCGCCCAGCTCGTGTATCTGCCATGCCTGCATGCGGAGCCTCCACGGGGTGCGTCGTCGTGTCCCCTGACCGGGTCCACCGCATACTAAGCGGTCGCTTGCCGCGTGGGAACCGTCCGGTGCCGGTCCGTGCCGCCCGGCCACCGTCGCCGCCGGTCACGGGCCCTCCGGGCGCGGGTCCTGACGGGTGTCCGCGCGTCCGGCCCCTTGCCCTGCGGACGGACCGACCCTGACGTACGTCCGCCGCCCGGGCGCATGCCCTCCGGACAGACGCTGACGTGCGTCCGCGCCCGGTCACGCGCCCTTGGGGCGGGCTCGGACGTGCATCCGCTCGCCCTGCGGGCCGAACAGGCTGAGGAACTCCACCGGCCCCTCCCCCGTGGAGCCGAACCAGTGCGGCACCCGGGTGTCGAACTCGGCCGCCTCTCCCGCCGTCAGCACCACGTCGTGCTCGCCGAGCACCAGCCGCAGCCGGCCGGACAGCACGTACAGCCACTCGTAGCCCTCGTGGGTGCGCGGCTCCGGTTCCAGTCTCCGCTGCGGCTCCAGCACCTTGTAGGCCTGGAGGCCGCCGGGCTGGCGGGTGAGCGGCCAGTGGGTGCGCCCGCCCCACACGATGGGCCGGGACCGCACCCGCGGGTCGCCCACCGGTGGCGCGCCGACCAGTTCGTCCAGGGGCACCTGGTGGGCCTGCGCGATCGGCAGGAGCAGTTCCAGGCTGGGTCTGCGCAGGCCCGACTCCAGGCGGGAGAGGGTGCTCACCGAGATGCCCGTCGCCTCCGACAGCGCGGCCAGCGTCACCTCCCGGTCCTTCCTGATCCGCCGCAGCCGCGGGCCCACTTCCGAGAGAACTTCGTCCGTACTCATGGAATCCATTGCAGAATCGGCAAAGTTGTTTGTCAATCCCGCAGGATCGGCGGAAGGTCGGCCGTGGAGGTGGTCACCATGACCGAGACACACGCACACACGAACCACGACGTGGTCGTCGTCGGGGGCGGCGCGGCCGGCCTGTCCGCCGCGCTGGTGCTGGGCCGGGCCCGGCTGCGCACCCTGGTGGTGGACGCCGGCGAACCACGCAACGCGCCGTCGTCCCACATGCAGGGGTACCTCTCCCGGGACGGCATGGCCCCGGCGGACTTCCTGGCCGTCGGCCGCGAGGAGATCGCCCGCTACGGGGTCGAACTGGCCGAGGACCGGGTGACGGACGTGACCCGGGACGACGACGGCTTCACCGTCACCCTGGCCGGCTCGGGCACCGTCCGGGCCCGGCGTCTGGTCGTCGCGACGGGGCTGAAGGACGAGCTGCCCGAGGTCCCCGGCGTCGCCGAGCGGTTCGGCCGGGACGTGCTGCACTGCCCCTTCTGCCACGGCTGGGAGGTGCGGGACCGCCCCTTCGGCGTGCTGGCGTCCAGCGCGGCGAGCGTGCACCAGGCGCTGCTGGTCTCGCGGTGGTCGAAGGACGTGACGCTCTTCCTGCACACGGTCGCGGAGGCGGACCTGTCCGACGAGGACCTGCGCCGCCTGGCCGCCACCGGGGTCGACGTGGTGCCGGGCGAGGTCGCCGGACTGGTGGTCGAGGACGACCGGCTCACCGGCGTCCGGCTCGCCGACGGCTCCGTGCACGCGCGCGAGGTGCTCTTCGTCGGCCCGCGCCCGCTGCCGCGGACGGGACTGCTGGAGCGACTGGGGGCCGAGCTGGAGGAGACCCCGTTCGGCGCGTACCCGGCCGTCGACGCGACGGGCCTGACGTCGGTGCCGGGTGTGTGGGCGGCGGGCAACGCGATCGGCTTCTCCGAGCAGGTGATCCACGCGGCGAGCGGCGGCTACCGCGCGGCGGCGGCGATCGTCGGCGACCTCCTGATGGAGGACCTGGACGCCGCGGTCACGCCGTAGGGCGGCCGGCCGCCGGGCGCGTCCCCCGCCGTTCTCGCCGCCGTCCTCGGCGCCGGTCCCACGCGGGGACGCCCACCCGCCGGGGACGCCCCGCGCGGACAGCGGACACCGACAACGGACAGCGGACAGCAGACAGCAGCCAACGGCCAGCGGTCAGCGGCACCCGAAGACGCCGGCGCGCCCGCGCCTCACCCCGCACTTTCCGGCCCGGTCCGGGTGTGCGGCGCGGGCCCGCGTAGCACCATGGCTGCATGCTGCTGACCCGGCTGGCCCACGTGTCCCGGGAGGTCGCCGCCACCTCGGCGCGGTCCCGGAAGATCGACCTGCTCGCCGAGCTGTTCCGCGAGGCGGAGCCGGACGACGTGCCGATCGTCATCCCCTACCTGGCCGGTCGCCTGCCGCAGGGCAGGATCGGCGTGGGCTGGAAGGTCCTGAGCACCCCGGTCGACCCGGCCGGTGAACCCACGCTGACGGTACGGGAGGTGGACGCGGCGCTCACCCGGCTCGCCGCGGTGTCCGGCCCCGGGTCCCAGGCCGAGCGGGCGCGGCTGGTCGGCGCGCTGCTGGGCGCCGCCACCGCCGAGGAGCAGCGGTTCCTGACCGGGCTGCTCACCGGCGAGGTGCGCCAGGGCGCGCTGGACGCGGTCGCGGTGGAAGGGCTGGCGCGGGCCACCGGGGCGCCCGCACCGGACGTGCGGCGGGCGGTGATGCTCGCGGGCTCCCTGCAGACGGTCGCCGAGGCCCTGCTGGCGGACGGCCCCGAGGCCCTGGCGGCGTTCCGGCTCACCGTCGGGCGTCCGGTGCAGCCGATGCTGGCGCACAGCGCGTCCTCGGTGGCGGAGGCGGTCGGGAAGCTGGGCGCCTGCGCGGTGGAGGAGAAGCTGGACGGCATCCGGGTCCAGGTGCACCGCGACGGCGACACCGTGCGGGTGCACACCCGCACGCTCGACGACATCACCGACCGGCTGCCCGAGGTGACCGCGGCGGCCCGGGAGCTGCGGGGTGAGCGGTTCATCCTGGACGGGGAGGTCATCTCCTTCGACGGGGAGGGCCGGCCGCGTTCGTTCCAGGAGACCGCGGGCCGGGTCGGTTCCCGGACCGACGTGACGGCCGCCGCCCGGGAGGTCCCGGTCTCCCCCGTCTTCTTCGACGCGCTGTCCGTCGACGGGCGCGACCTGCTCGACCTGCCGTTCACGGAGCGGCACGCGGAGCTGGCCCGGCTCGTCCCGGAGCCGATGCGGGTCCGGCGCGCCCTGGTGTCCGGCCCCGAGGAAGCGGCCCGGGCCGAGGCGTTCCTGGCCGACACCCTCGCCCGCGGTCACGAGGGCGTGGTCGCCAAGGCGCTCGACGCGCCCTACAGCGCGGGGCGGCGGGGCGCGTCGTGGCTGAAGGTGAAGCCGGTGCACACGCTCGACCTCGTGGTGCTGGCCGCCGAGTGGGGGCACGGCCGCCGCACCGGCAAGCTGTCCAACCTGCACCTGGGGGCCCGTACCGCCGACGGCGGCTTCGCGATGCTCGGCAAGACCTTCAAGGGCATGACCGACGCGATGCTGGCGTGGCAGACGGAGCGGCTGCGCGAGCTGGCCGTCGAGGAGAGCGGGTTCGTCGTCACCGTCCGGCCCGAGCTGGTGGTGGAGATCGCGTACGACGGCCTCCAGCGTTCCACCCGCTACCCGGCCGGGGTGACGCTGCGCTTCGCGCGGGTGCTCCGCTACCGGGAGGACAAGCGTCCGGAGGAGGCGGACACCGTGGAGGCGCTGCTGGCGGCGCACCCGGGGGTGCGGCCGTGAGCGGCGTGCGCAGCGCCGGTCTGCTGCTGTTCCGGCGCACCGGCCCGGAGCTTCAGGTGCTGCTCGGGCACATGGGCGGCCCGTACTTCGCGCGCCGGGACGCCGGGGCGTGGACGGTGCCCAAGGGCGAGTACGGCCCGGACGAGCCGGCCTGGGACGCGGCCCGCCGGGAGTTCGAGGAGGAGCTGGGGGTGGCGCCGCCGGACGGGGAGGCGGTGCCGCTGGGCGAGGTGCGGCAGGCCGGCGGCAAGACCGTCACCGTGTGGGCGGTCCAGGGCGACCTGGACCCGGCGGCGGTGGTGCCCGGGACGTTCACCATGGAGTGGCCGCCGAAGTCGGGGCGGATGCGCGAGTTCCCCGAACTGGACCGGGTGGCGTGGCTGCCCCTGGAGCAAGCCCGGGCGGTGATCGTCTCCGCGCAGGCGGCGTTTCTCGACCGTCTCGCGGAGCACTCGGCCTGAGAGCCCTCCCGCGTTGCGCGGTCCACCGGTGCGCGGGAAGGTCGATACGCGAAGCCCGTCCCCAGGGAGGTCAGCCATGCCCATCGCAACGGTGAATCCGGCGAACGGCGAGACGCTCAAGACGTACCAGGCCATGGGGGAGGAGGAGATCGAGCGGCGCCTGCAACTCGCGGAGGCCACCTTCCGCACCTACCGGACGACCTCCTTCGACGAGCGGGCCCGGCTGCTGCGGCACGCCGCCGACCTCCTGGACGAGGACCGGGACGACGTCGCGCGGATGCTGACCGCCGAGATGGGCAAGCCGCTCGCGCAGGCGCGCGCCGAGGCCGCCAAGTGTGCCAAGGCGATGCGCTGGTACGCCGACCACGCGGCGGAACTGCTCGCCGACGAGGAGCCCGACGCCGCGGACGTGAAGGACTCGGGGGCCTCCCGGGCGCTGGTGCGGTACCGGCCGCTGGGCCCGGTGCTGGCGGTGATGCCGTGGAACTTCCCGCTGTGGCAGGTGGTCCGGTTCGCCGCGCCGGCGCTGATGGCCGGGAACGTGGGCCTGCTCAAGCACGCCTCGAACGTGCCGCAGACCGCGCTGTACCTGGAGGACCTGTTCCACCGGGCGGGTTTCACCGAGGGGACCTTCCAGACGCTGCTCATCGGCTCGGCCGCGGTCGACGACGTGCTGCGGGACGAGCGGGTGCGGGCGGCCACCCTCACCGGCAGCGAGCCGGCCGGCCGGGCGGTGGCGTCCACCGCCGGGGAGATGATCAAGAAGACGGTGCTGGAGCTGGGCGGCAGCGACCCGTTCGTCGTCATGCCGTCCGCCGACGTGGAGCGGGCCGCGGAGGTCGCGGTGACCGCCCGGGTGCAGAACAACGGGCAGTCCTGCATCGCCGCCAAGCGGTTCATCGTGCACGCGGACGTCTACGACGCGTTCGCGGAGCGCTTCACCGCCGGGATGAGGGCGCTGACGGTGGGCGATCCGATGGACGACGGCACGGACGTCGGGCCGCTCGCCAGTGAGCAGGGGCGGGCGGACCTGGAGGAGCTGGTGGACGACGCGGTGCGCTCCGGGGCCACGGCGCTGTGCGGGGGCGAGCGGCCCGACGGGCCCGGCTGGTTCTACCCGCCGACGGTGCTGGCGGGCATCACGCGGGAGATGCGCATCCACCGCGAGGAGGCGTTCGGCCCGGTCGCCACCCTGTACCGGGCGGCGGACCTGGACGAGGCCGTGCTGATCGCCAACGACTCGCCGTTCGGCCTCAGTTCGAACGTGTGGACGCGGGACGAGGACGAGGTGGACCGGTTCGTGCGGGACCTGGAGGCGGGCGGGGTGTTCGTGAACGGGATGACGGCGTCGCATCCGGCGCTCCCGTTCGGCGGGGTGAAGCGCTCGGGCTACGGGCGTGAGCTGTCCGGGCACGGAATCCGCGAGTTCTGCAACATCACCACGGTATGGCACGGTGCGTGACGCTTCCGCGACTACGATCCGGTCTGTGAACCGCGAAGTGACCCTGCCTCTGATCGTCGACGACAGCGGGACCCTGCAGGTGGCCGCATCCGACGTCAGCAAGCTGCTGCGCACGGTGGGCGGGCGGTGGCTGCGCCTGGTGGAGAGCGGTGAGCAGGACCTGGACGAGGACACGGTGGCGGCGCTCACCATCGAGCTGGCCAAGCTGGCCGACCGCATCGACGTGGCCTGCATCGCGCACAGCAGCGGGACCTGACCGGACGTCACGGCCGCGGGCGACGGCCCGGTGGTGCTTCCCGCACCACCGGGCCGTCGCCCGTCCGGCTCCCGCCCGTCAGCGGATGGGCATGCCCGACAGGGTGCGGGCGATCACCAGGCGCTGGATCTCGCTCGTCCCTTCGAAGATCGTGTAAATAGCGGCATCCCTGTGCATCCGCTCGACCGGGTACTCCCGCGTGTAGCCGTTTCCGCCGAGGATCTGGATCGCCTGGGCGGTGACCTTCTTGGCGGTCTCGCTGGCGAACAGCTTGGACATGGAGCCCTCGGCGGCCGTGAACGGCTTGCCGTTGACGGCCATCCAGGAGGCGCGCCACACCAGCAGGCGGGCGGCGTCGATCTGGGTGCGCATGTCGGCGAGCTGGAAGGCGACGCCCTGGTTGTCGATGATCGGGCGGCCGAACTGCTCCCTGGTGGTGGCGTACTCCAGGGCGACCTCGTAGGCGGCGCGCGCGGTGCCCACCGCCATGGCGCCGACGGCGGGGCGGGACGCCTCGAAGGTGGCCATCGCGGCGTTCTTGACGCGCTCACCACCCTGCTTCGCCTTCTCCCGGGCGCGGGCCAGGCGCTCGTCCAGCTTCTCCTTGCCGCCGAGCAGGCAGGAGCCGGGCACGCGCACGTCGTCCAGGACCACCTCGGCGGTGTGCGAGGCGCGGATGCCGTGCTTCTGGAACTTCTGGCCCTGGGAGAGGCCCGGGGTGCCCGGCGGGATGATGAAGGAGGCGTGGCCCTTGGAGCCGAGGTCCGGGTCGACGACCGCGACGACGACGTGGACGTTGGCGATGCCGCCGTTGGTGGCCCAGGTCTTGGTGCCGTTGAGCACCCACTCGTCCTTGGCCTCGTCGTACACCGCGCGGGTGCGCATGGAGGCCACGTCGGAGCCGGCGTCGGGCTCGGAGGAGCAGAAGGCCGCGACCTTGACGTCGCTCGCGTCGCCGTACATCTGGGGGATCCAGGTGCCGATCTGCTCCTCGGTGCCGTTGGCGAGGACGCCGACGGCGGCGAGGCCGGTGCCGACGATCGACAGGGCGATGCCCGCGTCGCCCCAGAACAGTTCCTCCATGGCCATGGGGATGCCGAGGCCGGTGGGGTCGAAGTACTGCTGGGCGTAGAAGTCGAGGGAGTAGATGCCGACCTTGGCGGCCTCCTGGATGACCGGCCAGGGAGTCTCCTCACGCTCGTCCCATTCGGCGGCGGCGGGGCGGATGACGTCGGCGGCGAAGCCGTGCAGCCAGTCCCGCACCTCCTTCTGTTCGTCGTTGAGTTCCATGGTGAACTCGGCCATGACTCCTCCAGCGGCGGCACACGTACGATGTTACTTGCGGTAACCGCAGTCTGTTACCGGGCGGTAGGGAATGTCAACTCCCCGGGGCCGCCCGTATCCCGTCCGAGGGCCCGGACGCCGTCAGTGCTAGTTTGCGCAGGCGTCACCGAATCAGCACGGGTGGGGAGAGCACATGAACACCACACAGCGGACCGACCAGCAGCGGTCCGCCGACCGCCGCCGGCGCGAGCTGCTGGAGGCCGCCGACCGGGTGGTGCTGCGCGACGGCCCGGGAGCCTCGATGAACGCCATCGCCGCCGAGGCCGGCATCACCAAACCGATCCTCTACCGGCACTTCGGTGACAAGGGAGGACTGTACGCCGCCCTGGCCAAACGACACACCGACGCGCTGCTGGACTCGCTGCGGGCCGCGCTGGACGCCCCCGCCGACCGCCGCGAGCGGGTCGAGGCCACCCTGGACACCTACCTCGCGGCCATCGAGCTGCGCCCCCAGGTGTACCGCTTCCTGATGCACCCGGCGGAGGGCGCGCCGAGCGAACAGGGCTTCGACGTCGGCAAGCACTCGGCGCCGCTGCTGCGCCGGATGGGCGAGGAACTCGCCCAGGTCATCGAGGAACGCCTCGACCTCGGACCGGCCACCCACCAGCTGGCCCGCGTCTGGGGCCACGGCATCGTCGGCATGATGCACGCGGCCGGTGACTGGTGGCTCGGCGAACGCCCCTGCACCCGGGCCGAGTTGGTCGCCGGACTGGCGGACCTGCTGTGGGGCCGGCTGGCGGCGGCGGGCGACCGGGCCGGCGGACCCGGCTTCTGACGGCTCAGCGACCGCTCCACGGCGCCCGTGCGGCCCGACGCAGCAGCCGGCGCCGGCGCCACCCCGTCAGGCGGTCGGCGTAGACCCGGCCGTCCAGGTGGTCGCACTCGTGCTGGAGGCAGCGGGCGAAGAACCCGGTGCCGTGGACGGTGACCGGCTCGCCGGTCACCGTGAACCCCTCGACGACCGCGTGGTCGTGGCGCTCGGTGCCCGCCTCCAGGCCCGGCAGGGACAGACAGCCCTCCGGACCGCGCACCACCACACCGTCCGCCACGGTCAGCCGCGGGTTCACCACGTGGCCCAGGTGCCGGACGTCCTCGTCGTCGGGACAGTCGTAGACGAAGACCCGCAGCGGTTCGCCGATCTGGTTCGCGGCCAGGCCCACCCCGTGGGCGGCGTACATCGTGGCGAACAAGTCCTCCACCAGGCGGGCCAGTTCGGGGCCGAAGTCGGTGACCTCCCGGCACGGGGCGTGCAGCACCGGGTCGCCGAGCAGGGTGAGGGGCCGCACGCGCCCTCGGACGCCGGGGATGGAACCGTGTCGCATGGCGGCAAGGGTACGGTCCTTGCGGCAACGCCCGTCGTACGGCGGTGCCGCCGTTCTGGAGCGCGGAGCGATCTCGATAGGCTGAGGCCCACACCACGTGGCCGTCCCCACCGGCGCGGCGCGTACGCAAGGAGGATCGAGAACTGATGGCAGGCAACTCGGACCCGCTCACGCCGCGGGCCAAGCTGGCCGTGACCGCCGGCAAGGCGGTCGCGGCCGCATCGCGCGCCGCCGGGCGGGGCAGCGGTTCGGTGATCGGCGGCCGGGTGGCGCTGAAACTCGACCCCGACCTCCTGGCCCGGCTCGCCCAGCACCTGGACGTGACCCTCGTCTCGGCGACCAACGGCAAGACCACCACCACCCGGCTCATCGCCGAGGCGCTCAAGGCGGCCGGGCCGGTCGTCTCCAACGCCCTCGGGGCCAACATGCCGGCGGGCATCACCTCGGCCCTCGCGGCCGGCGCGGAGTCCCGCTTCGGCGTCATAGAGGTCGACGAGAAGTACCTGGTCGGCGTCGCCCAGGCCACCGACCCCAAGTGCATCGCGCTGCTCAACCTGTCCCGCGACCAGCTCGACCGCGCCGCCGAGACGCGGATGCTCGCGGAGAACTGGCGCGAGGGCCTGGCCGGTACCAAGGCCGTGATCGTCGCCAACGCCGACGACCCGCTGGTGGTGTGGGCCGCGTCCTCCTCCCCCAACGTGATCTGGGTCGCCGCCGGCCAGATGTGGAAGGACGACGCCTGGTCCTGCCCGTCCTGCGGCGGTGTGATGCAGCGCCCCGGCGACGACTGGTTCTGCGGCGAGTGCGGCTTCCGCCGCCCCACCCCGAGCTGGGCCCTGTCCGGCGACCACGTCCTCGACCCGCACGGCTCCGCGTGGCCCATCCACCTGCAGCTGCCCGGCCGGGCCAACAAGGCCAACGCGGCGAGCTCCGCGGCCGTCGCCGCCGTGTTCGGCGTGCCGCCGCAGGTCGCCCTGGAGCGCATGTACCAGGTGCAGGCCGTGGCCGGACGCTACGACGTCGTCCAGTTCCAGGGGCGCGACCTGCGGCTGCTGCTCGCCAAGAACCCCGCGGGCTGGCTGGAGACGTTCTCGCTCATCGACCCGCCGCCCACCCCGGTGATCCTCTCCGTCAACGCGCGCTCCGCGGACGGCACCGACACCTCCTGGCTGTGGGACGTGGACTACACCCGGCTGACCGGCCACCCGATCTGCGTGGTCGGCGACCGGAAGCTGGACCTCGCGGTGCGCCTGGAGGTCGCCGACCAGCAGTTCCAGGTGTGCGAGAACCTCGACGAGGCGGTGCGGCAGTGCCCGCCCGGCCGGATCGAGGTCATCGCCAACTACACCGCCTTCCAGGACCTGCGCCGTCGCGTCGGCAACTGACGTCCCGGCACCCCCGACGCACGACGTACTCACAAGGACAGTGACTTCATGAGCGACAACAGTCTGCGGGTCGTCTGGATCTACCCCGACCTGCTCAGCACCTACGGCGACCAGGGCAACGTGCTGGTGGTGGAGCGCCGGGCCCGGCAGCGCGGGCTCGACGTGGCCCGGCTCGACGTGCGCAGCGACCAGCCGATCCCGACCTCCGGCGACATCTACCTGATCGGCGGCGGCGAGGACCGCCCGCAGCGGCTCGCGGCGGAGCGACTGCGCCGGGACGGCGGACTGCACCGGGCGGTGGAGAACGGCGCGATCGTCTTCTCGGTGTGCGCCGGCTACCAGATCCTCGGCCACGAGTTCATCAACGACCTCGGTCAGCGCGAGCCCGGCCTCGGGCTGCTGGACGTGGTGTCGGTGCGCGGCGAGGGCGAGCGGTGCGTCGGGGACGTGCTGGCGGACATCCACCCGCAGCTGGGCCTGCCCCCGCTGACCGGCTTCGAGAACCACCAGGGCGTCACCCACCTGGGCCCCACGGCCCGCCCGCTCGCCCAGGTGCGCTTCGGCAACGGCAACGGCACCGGGGACGGCACCGAGGGCGCGTTCAACGACACGGTGTTCGGCACCTACATGCACGGCCCGGTGCTGGCCCGCAACCCGCAGATCGCGGACCTGCTGCTGAAGCTGGCGCTCGACGTCAACGCGCTGCCGCCGACCGACGACCGCTGGTACGAGGCCCTGCGCAACGAGCGCATCGCCGCCGCGCAGCAGCCCGCGTAGCGACGCGTCGTCCGCCTGCCCGCACCCGCGTTCGGGGCCGCCTCACCGGGCCCGTCTGACGGCTGGTCCGCACAGGTGAGCGGGGTCGTCCAGCAGGCGGACGCGCGCTACGGCCCCGCCCCCGGGTGGGGCTAGGGTGGCGGGGATCGAACCGGACAGCGCGGTCCGGTCCCGGCCCACTCGAGAAGGTTGTTTCGGGCTATGCGCATTGGTGTCCTCACGTCCGGCGGTGACTGCCCCGGACTGAACGCCGTCATCCGGTCGGTCGTGCACCGTGCCGTCGTCGACCACGGCGACGAGGTCATCGGTTTCCGGGACGGCTGGAAGGGCCTCCTGGAGTGCGACTACCTCAAGCTGGACCTCGACGCGGTGGGCGGCATCCTGGCCCGCGGCGGCACCATCCTCGGCTCCTCCCGCGTCCGCCCCGAGCACCTGCGGGACGGCGTGGAGCGGGCCCGCGGCCACGTCGAGGAACTCGGTCTCGACGCGATCATCCCGATCGGCGGCGAGGGCACCCTGAAGGCGGCCCGGCTGCTGTCGGACAACGGCCTGCCGATAGTGGGCGTCCCGAAGACCATCGACAACGACATCGCCGGCACGGACGTCACCTTCGGTTTCGACACCGCCGTCGGCGTGGCGACCGAGGCCCTGGACCGGCTGAAGACCACCGCCGAGTCGCACCAGCGGGTGCTGATCGTGGAGGTCATGGGCCGCCACACGGGCTGGATCGCGCTGCACTCCGGCATGGCGGCCGGCGCCCACGCGATCGTGGTGCCCGAGCGGCCGTTCGACATCGACGAGCTGACCGCGAAGATCGGCGCGCGGTTCTCGGCCGGCAAGCGGTTCGCCATCGTGGTGGCCGCCGAGGGCGCCAAGCCGCGGCCCGGGACGATGGACTTCGACGAGGGCGGCAAGGACGTCTACGGCCACGAGCGGTTCGCGGGGATCGCGCGCCAGCTCTCCCTCGAACTCGAGTCGCGCCTCGGCAAGGAGGCCCGGCCGGTGATCCTCGGCCACGTCCAGCGGGGCGGCACGCCGACGGCGTACGACCGGGTGCTGGCCACCCGGTTCGGCTGGCACGCGGTGGAGGCCGTGCACCGCGGTGAGTTCGGACACCTGACCGCGCTGCGCGGGACGGACATCGTGACGGTGCCGCTGGCCGAGGCCGTCGAGACGCTCAAGACGGTGCCCGGGGAGCGGTACGCCGAGTCGCAGTGCGTGCTGTAGCCACGGCGCGCGGACACTGAAGCCGCCCCCGGTCGCAGCCGCGGCCGGGGGCGGTTCTAGTCTGGGTCCGGACAGACAGCGCACAACCCCACGAAACAGGAGCCGGCGGATGGATCACAGCGGGCACGGCATGACGATGGATCTGCCGCCGTTCACGCTGGGACGCGGACTCGCCTGGTCGGCGGACCCCTTCTTCCTCGTCGCCTGCCTCCTGGGGCTGGCCCTCTACGTCTGGGGCGTGGTGCGCCTCACCCGGCGCGGCGACAAGTGGCCGGTCGGGCGGACCGTGTCCTTCGTCCTCGGTGTGCTGAGCGTCGGGCTGATGATGTGCACCGCGCTCAACGACTACGGCATGGTCATGTTCACCGTGCACATGGTGCAGCACATGGTGATCAGCATGGTCTCACCGATCCTGATCCTGCTCGGCGCCCCGATCACGCTGGCGCTCCGCGCCCTGCCGACGGCCGGACGGGGCCGCACGGGAATCCGCGAACTGCTGCTGAAGCTGCTGCACAGCCGGTACATCCGGGTGATCACCCACCCGCTGTTCACCATCCCGATGTTCATCGCGAGCCTGTACGCGCTGTACTTCACCCCCGGGTTCGACTTCCTGATGGGCTCCCGGGTGGGGCACGTCGTGATGATGGTGCACTTCCTGGCCGTGGGACTGGTCTTCTTCTGGCCGATCATGGGTGTGGACCCCGGCCCGCACCGGCCGAACCACCTCATGCGGATGCTGGAGCTGTTCGCGGGCATGCCGTTCCACGCGTTCTTCGGCATCGCGCTGATGATGGCGACCACGCCGCTGGTCTCGACGTACGCGAACCCGCCCGCCTCGCTGGGCATCGACGCGCTCGCGGACCAGAACGCGGCGGGCGGCATCGCCTGGGCGTTCAGCGAGGTGCCGTCCGTGATCGTGCTGATAGCGCTGCTGTTCCAGTGGTACGCCTCCGACAAGCGGCAGGCCAAGCGTCAGGACCGGGCCGCCGACCGGGACGGGGACAAGGAGCTCGAGGCGTACAACGCCTACCTGGCCTCGCTGCACGCACGCGGCGGCTGAGGTCGCTCCCGCCGTGTGCGGGGAGGGTGGGGTCCGAGACGGGCAGGAGGCGCGCGATCCGTCCGGTGCCGGGGGCGGACGGGCCGGTGTCCGGCCCGCCGGCCGCCACTGGTCCGGCGCCGTGTTCGCCGGCACCGTGACGCCGGGGCGCCGGGACCGTCCGGACAGGGCGTCCGACGGGGCGGTGCGGCCGACGCCGGTTGCGGACGGTACGGGGGCAGGCCCTCGGATTCACCCGACCGGGTGAGGGCGTCCCGCCGTCCGCCGCCCGGTCCGGAGCGGCCGTCCCGGCCTGCTCGCGGGAGGCCCCGCCGCGGGCCCGCGGCTTCGGCCCCGACCGGTACGGGTCCGGGGCCCACATCGGCGACAAAGCGGGGCAAGACGGCCCTCACGTCGTCGTGCGCACCGTGAAGCGGCGGAACGGGGGCACCATGGAGGGAACCGAACCATGAGGAGGGTGTCGCGATGCCCGGTTCTGCGAACGGTTCCACCCAGGTGAAGACCATGGGAGCGCTCACCATCGGCGCGCTCGTCGCCGTGACGGCCTACACGGTGGCGCTCGGCAGCAACGGCTGGCTGTGGTTCGGCTGGGTCGTCCTGGGCGTGATCACGCTCGGAATGGCGGCCACGCGCAGCTGAGGCCCGCGCGTGGCGGAACGGTCCTGCTCACCCGCCCCCCACCCATTTCCCGTCCCCACCCATTTCCCGTCCCCCCTCACTTCCGTCCCCCCTCACTTCCGTCCCCGCTCGCCCTCGTCCCCGCTCACTTCGGGGCGAGACGTCCTCCGGAATGGACCCCGGGCTGGTACTTCGGCAGCCGGACGGTGATCTTCATGCCCGCCCCCTCGGCGGTCTCGATCACCAGTCCGTGGTCGTCGCCGTAGACCTGCCGGAGCCTGTCGTCCACGTTGGACAGGCCGATGCCCCCGGTGGAGCCGGCCTCGCGGGCGAGGATCCGGCGCAGCAGCTCGGGGTCCATGCCGGCGCCGTCGTCCTCGATCACGACGAGGGCCTCGGCGCCGGCGTCCTGCGCGGTGATGCGGATGTGGCAGGTGTCGGCCTTGCCCTCCAGGCCGTGCTTGACCGCGTTCTCCACCAGCGGCTGGAGGCAGAGGAAGGGCAGGGCGACGGGCAGCACCTCGGGGGCGATCTGCAGCGTCACGGCGAGCCGGTCGCCGAAGCGGGCGCGCACCAGGGCCAGGTAGTGGTCGATGGCGTGCAGTTCGTCGGCGAGGGTGGTGAAGTCCCCGTGCCGGCGGAACGAGTAGCGGGTGAAATCGGCGAACTCCAGGAGCAGCTCCCGGGCGCGCTCGGGATCGGTGCGCACGAACGAGGCGATCACGGCGAGCGAGTTGAAGATGAAGTGGGGCGAGATCTGCGCGCGCAGGGCCCGGATCTCCGCCTCGATGAGCCGGGTGCGGGACTGGTCGAGGTCGGCCAGCTCCAGCTGGACGGACACCCAGCGGGCGACCTCCCCGGCGGCCCGCACCAGCACCGCGGACTCCCGTGGCGCGCACGCCACCAGCGCGCCGTGCACCCGGTCGTCGACGGTGAGCGGGGCGACGACGGCCCAGCGGACGGTGCAGTCGGGGGTGTCGCAGACGAGCGGGAAGGCCTCGCCGCGGCCGGAGTCGAGCGGCCCGGTGAGGCGTTCCATGATCTCGGCGCGGTGGTGGGAGCCGACGCCGTCCCAGGCGAGGACCCGTTCGCGGTCGGTGAGGCACAGGGCGTCCGTGCCGAGCAGCGAGCGCAGCTTGCGGGCCGCCTTGCGGGCGGTCTCCTCGGTGAGGCCGGCGCGCAGCGGGGGTGTGGCGAGGGAGGCGGTGTGCAGGGTCTCGAAGGTGGCGTGCTCGACGTCGGTGCCGAGGCCGGCCAGGCCGGCCGGGCGCGCGGTGCGCCGGCCCAGCCAGAACCCGGCGGCCAGCAGGGGCAGGACGGCGACGAGGAGTCCGGCCAGGAAGCCGCTCACGTGGACACCTCCGTGCGCAGTTCCTCCGGCAGGTGGAAGCGGGCCAGGACGGCGGCGGTGCCGGGCGGCACCCGGCCGGGGGTGGCCAGGGACACCAAGATCATGGTGAGGAAACCCAGCGGAACCGACCACAGGGCAGGCCAGGCGAGCAGGGCGTGCCAGGCGCCCTCGCCGGGGTAGCCGGCCATGGTCGCGGCGACCGCGAGGAAGGCGGAGCCGCCGCCCACCAGCATCCCGGCGGCCGCGCCGGGCGGGGTGAGGCGCCGCCACCAGATGCCGAGGACCAACAGCGGGCAGAACGACGAGGCCGAGACGGCGAAGGCCAGGCCCACGGCGTCGGCCACCGGCAGTCCGCCGACGAGGAGGCTGCCGCCGAGCGGGACGGCCATGGCCAGCACCGTGCCAAGCCGGAAGTGCCGCACGCCCCGGGACGGCAGCACGTCCTGGGTGAGGACCCCGGCGACGGCCATGGTGAGTCCGGACGCGGTGGACAGGAACGCGGCGAACGCTCCCCCGGCGACCAGCGCGCCGAGCAGGTCGCCGCCCACTCCCCCGATCATCAGCTGGGGCAGGAGCAGGACGGCGGCGTCGGCGTCGCCGGTGAGGGTGAGTTCGGGGGCGTACAGGCGGCCGAGGGCGCCGTAGACCGGGGGCAGCAGGTAGAAGGCGCCGATCAGGCCGAGGACGGCGACGGTGGTGCGGCGGGCGGCGACACCGTGCGGGCTGGTGTAGAAGCGCACCACGACGTGCGGCAGGCCCATGGTCCCGAAGAACGTGGCGAGGATCAGGCCGTAGGTGGCGTACAGCGGGCGCTCCTCGCGGGACTCGGCGCGGGACGGGGAGAGGGCGTCGTCGGCGCCGCGCCCGGCGGACGGCACGTCGGTGCCCTCGGCGAAGGTGAGGCGGGTGCCGCCGGCGATGTGGTGGGTGCCCGCGGGCAGGGCGACCTCGGCCCGTCGGTGGCGGCGGCCGTCGACCGTGCCGTCGACGGTGACGGTGAGCGGTTCGTCGAGCCGGAGGGTGAGGCTGTCCTCGACCCGGACGACGCGCTGCTCGCGGAAGGCCGCCGGTTCGTCGAAGGCGTGGCGGGGCGCCCCGTCGCCCTGCCAGGCGAGCACCAGGAAGAGGGCGGGGACCAGCAGGGCGGTGAGTTTGAGCCAGTACTGGAACGCCTGGACGAAGGTGATGCTGCGCATCCCGCCGGCGGCGACGATCGCGGTGACGACGACGGCGACGCTCACCCCGCCCAGCCAGTCGGGGGCGCCGGTCAGCACGGTGAGGGTGAGTCCGGCGCCCTGGAGCTGGGGCAGCAGGTAGAGCCAGCCGACGCCGACGACGAAGGCGCCGGCCAGCCTCCGCACCGCCTGTGAGGCCAGCCGCGCCTCGGCGAAGTCGGGCAGGGTGTAGGCGCCCGAGCGGCGCAGCGGGGCGGCGACGAACAGCAGCAGGACGAGGTAGCCGGCGGTGTAGCCGACCGGGTACCAGAGCATGTCCGGGCCCTGGACCAGGACGAGGCCGGCGATGCCGAGGAAGGAGGCGGCGGAGAGGTACTCGCCGCTGATGGCGGCGGCGTTCAGACGGGGGCCGACGGTGCGGGAGGCGACGTAGAAGTCGGAGGTGGTGCGGGATATGCGCAGGCCGAAGGCGCCCACGAGGACGGTCGAGACGAGGACGAGGGCGACGGCGGGGACGGCGTAGCTGGAGTTCACGGCAGGGGACCGGGGTCAGCGGTCCTCGACGAGCCGCACGAAGTCGCGTTCGTTGCGTTCGGCGCGGCGCACGTACCAGCGGGCGAGCAGGACGAGGGGCACGTACAGGCCGAAGCCGAGCACTCCCCACTCCAGGCGGGCGTCGGGGGCGGCGGCGAAGACCAGCGGGAGCGGTCCGATGAGCAGCGCCAGCACGGCGAACACGGTCAGCCCGGCGCGCAGTTGGATGCGCATCAGGGAGCGGACGTAGGTGTGGCCGAGGGTGGTCTGCTCGTCGATCTCGGTGCGCGGCCGGTAGTAGCCGAAGGAGCGGCGGGCCCGGCGGGGCGGGCCGGTGACGACCACCCGGCGCTCGGTCGGGTCCTGGGGCATGGCGTCTCCTCCTCCCCTAGCCCGCGGTCCGGCGCATCAGCAGGTCGCGCAGTTCGCGGGCGTGCCGTCTGCTGACCTGGAGTTCCTCGGAGCCGATCAGCACGCTCACCGTACCCGCGTCGAGGCGGAGTTCGCCGATGTGGGCGAGGGCGACCAGATGGCGGCGGTGGATGCGCACGAAGCCGCGGGAGCGCCAGCGTTCCTCGAGGGTGGACAGGGGGATGCGCACCAGGTGGCTGCCCCGGTCGGTGTGCAGCCGGGCGTAGTCGCCCTGGGCCTCGACGTGGGTGATGTCGTCGACGGCCACGAAGCGGGTGACGCCGCCGAGTTCGACGGCGATGTGGTCCGGGTCGGGTTCGTGGACCGGGATGCGGGGGCCGCTCTCGCGGGGGGCGGGGACGCGCCGTTCGGCGATCCGGCGGACCGCCTCGGCGAGGCGTTCCTTGCGGACGGGCTTGAGGACGTAGTCGACGGCCTTGAGTTCGAAGGCCTGGACGGCGAAGTCCTCGTGGGCGGTGACGAACACGACGAGCGGCGGCCGGGCGAACCCGGAGAGCAGCCGGGCGAGGTCGAGGCCGTCCAGGCCCGGCATCTGGATGTCGAGGAAGACCACGTCGATGGCGTCGGGCCCGTCGGGGCCCGATTCCAGTGCCCGGTTGATGCGGCGCAGCGCCTCGGTGGCGTCACCGGCGCCCTCGGCGCTGCGGACGCGGGGGTCGGCGTTGAGCAGGTAGAGCAGTTCCTCCAGCGAGGGGCGTTCGTCGTCGACGGCGAGGGCGCGCAGCATGGCCGGGAGTCTAGGGCCGATCGTCACGTCTGGACATGTCCCGGGGCGGTCGTATCCGCAGGACAGGGTGGCCGACGCGGCTGCCGGTCGCGGCGGGCCGGGCTGGATACAGTGCCGCCATGAACAGCAGGCCCACGCCGTTCGACGACCTCGACCGCAAGATCGTCAACGCGCTGATGGCGAACGCCCGGTCGTCCTTCGCCGAGATCGGCGCGGCGATCGGACTGTCGTCGACGGCGGTCAAGCGCCGGGTGGACCGGTTGCGGGAGACCGGGGTGATCACCGGGTTCACGGCGACGGTGGAGCCGTCGGCGCTGGGCTGGCGGACCGAGGCGTACGTGGAGGTGTACTGCGAGGGGGCGGCACCGCCGCGACGGCTGGCGGAGGTGGTCCGCAACCATCCGGAGATCGCCGCGGCGATGACGGTGACCGGCGGGGCGGACGCGCTGCTGCACGTGCGGGCCCGGGACGTGGAGCACTTCGAGGAGGTGCTGGAACGCATTCGTGCCGAGCCGTTCGTGCGGAAGACGATCAGCGTCATGGTGCTGTCCCACCTGCTGCCGGACAGTCCGGAGGCGGGAGCGAGCCAGCCCGCCCCGGGCCACGCAGCAGACGTGCGTCCGAACGCCTGAAGACGCAGCGTTCGTGCGTGGACGCGCAGCCGTTGTCGCTTGTCGGCGTCCCTGCCCGCTTTCTACCGTGGACTCACCCCGTCGTCACCGTGTGGAAGCGGAGGAAACCCTCTGTGTCCGATCCCCGTGTGCCGAGCCCGCGGCGCTACCTCGTCTGCGAACCCAGACACTTCGCCGTGCGCTACGCGATCAACCCCTGGATGCACCCCGACCGTCCCGTCGACGTCCCGCTGGCCCGGCGCCAGTGGCGGTCGCTGGTCGACGCGTACCGGGACCACGGCCATACCGTGGAGAACGTGAAGCCCGTCCCCGGTCTGCCCGACATGGTGTTCGCCGCCAACGCGGCGGTCGTCGTCGAGGGCAAGGTGTTCGGCTCCCTCTTCCACGCGCCGGAGCGTCGCCCGGAGTCCGCGGCCTACGAGGCGTGGTTCAAGGCGGAGGGCTACGAGGTGCACCACCCCGAGTCGGTGTGCGAGGGCGAGGGGGACCTGGTTCCGGCCGGGCGCTGGATCCTGGCCGGCACCGGCTTCCGCACCACGCCCGAGGCGCACCGCGAGGTGCAGGAGCACTTCGGGGTGCCGGTGATCGGCCTGACGCTGGTGGACCCGTACTTCTACCACCTGGACACGGCGCTGTTCGTGCTGGACGACGAGAACGTGGCGTACTACCCGGAGGCGTTCTCGCCCGGCAGCCGCGAGGTGCTCGCCCGGCTGTACCCGGACGCGGTGCTCGCCACCCGCGAGGACGCGATGGCCTTCGGCCTGAACTCCGTCTCGGACGGCCGTCACGTGTTCATCTCGCCCGGGGCGACGGCCCTCGCCGGCCGGCTCGCCGACCGCGGTTACGATCCCGTCCCCGTCGACCTGTCGGAGTTCCACAAGGCCGGCGGCGGCATCAAGTGCTGCACTCAGGAGATCCGCTCATGACCACTGCCGCCCGCACCCGTTCGTCCGCCGACCTGATCGGTGCCGAGGAGCCGGTCCTCGCGCACAACTACCACCCGCTGCCCGTGGTGGTGGCCCGCGCAGAGGGCACCTGGGTGGAGGACGTGGAGGGCCGCCGCTACCTGGACATGCTGGCCGGCTACTCGGCGCTCAACTTCGGCCACCGGCACCCGGAGCTGATCGACGCCGCGCACCGCCAGCTGGACCGGCTGACCCTGACCTCGCGGGCCTTCCACAACGACCGGCTGGCGGAGTTCGCGGAGCGGCTGTCGGCGCTGACCGGGCTGGACATGGTGCTGCCGATGAACACCGGCGCGGAGGCGGTGGAGAGCGCCGTGAAGGTGGCCCGCAAGTGGGCCTACGACGTCAAGGGCGTCCCGGCGGACCGGGCCACGATCGTGGTGGCGGCCGACAACTTCCACGGCCGGACCACGACGATCGTCAGCTTCTCCACCGACGAGGTCGCCCGCGGCGGCTTCGGCCCCTTCACGCCCGGCTTCCGCGTGGTCCCTTACAACGACCTGGCGGCGCTGGAGGAGGCGGTCGACGCGACGACGGCGGCGGTGCTGATCGAGCCGATCCAGGGCGAGGCCGGGGTGATCATCCCGGACGACGGCTACCTGGCCGGGGTGCGGGAGCTGACCCGCCGGGAGAACTGCCTGTTCATCGCCGACGAGATCCAGTCGGGTCTGGGGCGCACGGGCCGGACGCTGGCCGTGGAGCACGAGGCGGTCGTCCCGGACGTGGTCCTGCTCGGCAAGGCGCTGGGCGGCGGCATCGTCCCGGTGTCGGCGGTGGTCGCCCGCCGCGAGGTGCTGGAGGTGCTGCACCCCGGGGAGCACGGGTCGACCTTCGGCGGCAACCCGCTCGCGGCGGCGGTCGGCACGGCGGTGGTGGAGTTGCTGGAGACGGGCGAGTTCCAGCGCCGGGCGGCCGAGCTGGGCGTGGTGCTGCGCGGCGGCCTGGAGTCGCTGGTGGGCAAGGGCGTCGTCGGCTTCCGCTCGCGCGGTCTGTGGGCCGGGGTGGACGTGGACCCGGCGCTCGGCACCGGGCGCGAGGTCAGCGAGCGCCTGATGCGCGAGGGGATCCTGGTCAAGGACACCCACGGTTCCACCATCCGGATCGCGCCCCCGCTGACGATCACCGCGGACGAGCTGTCGGGGGCCCTGGAAACCCTGGAGAAGGTGCTGAGCCGGGGGGCCTGACCCGCGGGGCCGACGGGACGGTGGCCAGGGGCACGGGGCACGCGGCCGGGGCCGGGTCCGGGCGGCCTGCGGGTCCGCCGTGCTCCGGCGGCCCGGCGGCTTCGGCGGCCCGGCGGTCACTGAGGTTGCCGGTGGTCTGCGGCACTCGCTCCGGGGGCCGCCCGCACCGCCTGGAGGGGAGACGGGGCAGGAGGCCGTGGACCACCCCAACGGCGCGCGAGGCCGGCCGTGGCGAGCGACGAGGACCACGCCGGGAGGCGGTCTCCACCAGGGAGCCGCTGGCCGGCGAGCTGGTCATCCGAGCCGTCCGGGCCCCCCGGGGGCCCGGCCCGGCCGCGGTTCCTCCGGGGCCGCTCACCGACCTGCCAGGTGGTCGACGGCGGGGACCAGGACGGGGTGCGGACGGGCTGTCAGTGCGCGCGCGGGGTGTCGAGGTCCTGGACGTGCCGGACGTTGCCGAGGTCGTCGGCGTCCTCGCTGGGCTGCCCGGCGAACCAGGCGTCGAGGATCTCCTCCAGCAGCGGAGGGGACGTCAGCCGCAGGCTCAGCGCCAGCACGTTGGCGTCGTTCCAGCGGCGCGCGCCGTCCGCCGTGTAGGCGTCGGTGCACAGCGCGGCCCGCACGCCGGGCACCTTGTTCGCGGCGATCGAGGCACCGGTGCCGGTCCAGCAGCACACCACGGCCTGGTCGGCCGTTCCCGCGGCGACCTCCCGGGCGGCGGCCTCGGAGCAGACCGCCCACTGCGGGTCGTCGCCCGGTTTCAGGGCACCGTGCGGGCGCACCTCGTGGCCGCGCTCCCGCAGGGCGGCCACCAGAGCCCTGGCCACGGGTTCGTCCATGTCGGAGGAGACGGAGATACGCATACCGTCGAGCCTAGTGCCGCGACACCAGAGGCCCTGTCGTCACATTCCCGTCCGCCGCGCGGACCACGCGGGGCCCGCGGCCCCCGACACCCGCCGCGTCCCCGCGCCCCGGCGCCCCGGCATGGTCACCGCGCCGCACCGCAGGCCAGGTGCGCGGCCGGCCGGGTCGGCGGCCCCCGCGGTCCGCGCGGTCCGCGCAGCACGGCACGGCACCGGACTCCCCCGGCCCGCGACCGGCCCTCGGGCCGGTCCGGACACGACCCCGGCGAGGAGCCCCGCACCGGCATCCGGCGAAGGGAACCGGGCACCCTCCACCCGTCACGGCCACCCCTCGGATCCGGTCACCCGCGAGGGACCGGGTTGCCGTCGGCCCCGGTCCGGCACGAGGCTGTGCCCGCGGACCACCCCAGCCGCACAAGTCCCCACCGGCACACGCGTGGTCGGGCGTCGTGCCGCGCGTGGGCGGCACCGCGCGCCGCCCCGTCGGACCTGGTACCGGGCGGCGCTGCCCGGACCCAGTGCGGCGGCAGGCAACGTCCGCGTTGCCTGCCGCCGCACTAGACTGACACCCCGCCACGTGCCGGTCGACCTGCTGGAAGACGGCGGCCCACCGGTCCGCCGGAGCCGAGGAGCGTGCCTTGTTCTACTACCTGCTCAAATACGTGCTGCTGGGGCCGCTGCTCAGACTCGTGTTCCGGCCCCGCATCGAAGGTCTGGAGAACGTGCCGTCGTCCGGTGCCGCGATCGTGGCAGGCAACCACCTGTCGTTCTCCGACCACTTCCTGATGCCCGCCGTGCTGAAACGGCGCATCACCTTCCTCGCCAAGGCCGAGTACTTCACCGGCCCCGGCATCAAGGGGCGGCTCACGGCGTCCTTCTTCCGCAGCGCGGGGCAGATCCCCGTCGACCGCTCGGGCAAGGAAGCGGGCCAGGCGGCGATCCGGGAAGGGCTCGGGGTGCTGTCCAAGGGCGAGTTGCTCGGCATCTACCCCGAGGGGACGCGCTCGCACGACGGCCGCCTCTACAAGGGAAAGGTCGGAGTCGCGGTGATGGCCCTGAAGGCGGGCGTCCCGGTGATCCCGTGCGCCATGATCGGCACGTTCGAGGCGCAGCCGCCCGGCCGGGTGGTGCCGCACATCCACCCCGTGGTGATCCGGTTCGGCGAACCCCTGGACTTCTCGCGCTACGCGGGCATGGAGAACGAGAAGGCGATCCTGCGGGCGATCACGGACGAGATCATGTACGCCATCCTCACGCTGTCCGAGCAGGAGTACGTCGACCAGTACGCGGCGGCGGCCAAGGCCGCGGACGCCGAGCGGAAGGCGGCGGGCGAACGCCGCGCGCGGCGGCTGCCACTGCGCTGAGCGCACCGAGGCCGAGCGAACCGAGGGGGAAGGACCGGCCGGTCCCTCCCCCGCCGCGTGCTCCGGGCGGCCCCGTGGCCGCGCGGGACCCGCCCGGCCTCCCGTGTCCGCGGCACTGACGGCACCCTAAGCGGCGACCTGCCCGCAGCGGCCGAGGCACCCGGGCGGAGATCCGGAGCGGTGGCCACCGGGATCAGGACGGCGCGGACCCCCGGTGCTCCGCGGTGATCCCGAAGCGGTGCTGTTCGCCCGGGGCGGACGCGACCTCGCGCACCCCGGACAGCGTGCTGACCACCTGCTCCCCCGCCTCCTCGGCGGCCTCCCCCTTCCGCTCGAGTTCTTCGAGACGGCGCAGGTCGTCGGCGGGGACGAGGGCGACCAGGGGCTTGCCGTGCCGGGTCACGACGACGCGCTCGTCGCCGTACACCACGCGGTTGATCAGGTCGGCGAGCTCAGCCCTGGCTCGCGTCACCGGAATCTCGTAGGCCATTCCCCCATCCTAACGGGATGTACGTCCTGTACATTTTTTACTCCCACAGCCTGTCAGGAGGGGTTCGCCATGACCCTGCCGTCCGCCCGCCACGCCCTGCCGGAGTTCACCGAAGGCACCGCGTCGGGGCACCGGACCACGGATCCGTACACGAAGCTGCTCCAGGAGCGGATCGTCTTCCTCCGCACGCCGTTCGACGAGACCGCCGCGCACGACGCGACGGCGCAACTGATGCATCTGGAGCACCAGGCCCCGCAGCGGGACGTCTCGCTGTACGTGAACGCGCCGGGCGGCTCCTTCCACGCCCTGTCGGTGCTCTACGACACGCTGCGCTTCATCAGCTGCGACGTGGAGACGGTCTGCCTCGGCCGGGCGGAGGGCACCGCCGCCCTGCTCCTGGCGGCGGGCACCCCGGGCAAGCGGTTCGTGCTGCCGGGGGCGCGGCTGGTGCTGCGTCAGCCGTCGCTGCCGGAGCCCGTGGAGGGCCGTACGGACGACCTGGCCGTGCACGCCGCCGAACTGGAGCGGGTCCGGGCACGCACCGAGGAGATCCTGGTCCGGCACACGGGCCGGAGCGCGGAGCGGGTGCGTGCGGACCTCGAGCGCGACCTGGTCCTCGGCGCCCCGGCGGCGGTGGAGTACGGCCTGGCGGACAGCGTCGTACCGGACCGTCGCCGCACGCGGGCCACGACGTCCGGTGCGAGGTGAGACGACACGTGCTGCTTCCCGAACTGCCGCCGCTGCCGGCCCTCACCCGGGCCGAGGCGGAGCTGATCGACCGTTACCTGCAGGCCGTCGACCTGGTCGGCCGGATCAACCCGGCCCGCGACGGTGACACCTACGGCGCCCTGCGGGCCGCCCAGGCGCTGGTGGGCACGGCCGCCGCCCTGCGCGACGCGCTCGCCCTGATGCACCGTCGGGGCGAGCGCGAACTGCACGCCGCCACCCTCGCCCGGGCCCTGAGGGTGCTGGACGGCGAGCGGCGCACCGGACGCGTCACCCTGCCGCCCGCTTCCGGCAGTTGACGCAGGTCGGGTCCGCCGGGCCGCCCCGGGGCGCGGCGGCTCGACGGCACGTCGGGGACGGAGTTGAAACGGACCGAACGGTGTACCCCCAAGCGGCGTAGACGCACCACCGGTTTCCGGCCCGTCCGGCTTGCGCACCACGCGCGGACCGTGGCCGGAATGAGTCGTTCCGCCGCTGGTCCGGGGCTCCTCCCCGACGGTGACGCCGCCTCGAACGCACAGGTGTCCACCCGAACGGGTGAGTGGTGAGTAACAACACAAACCCTAGGTTCCGTTGGGAAATCGGGCACTGCATGAGCCAAGATCCCTGACTGACGACAAGACCCCGCCGCCGCGGCGGGGCGATCCGGGCGGACGCCGAGTCCTGCCGCCGCCCGGATGACCGGTCGACACGGAGTGGATCGGCAGGAGTGGAGGACCCAGCACGACGGGTTGCCGGGCCGTCAGGTCCGAGCAGTCCTTGGGGTGAAGCCGCACACGTGTGGCCGGGCAACTTCGCCAGCCCGAATCCGACAGGTCATCCTTCACAGGCGGCTGACGAAGGGTTGCGCATGTCTGCGCTCAATCGTGTCCCGTCATTCATGGTCCGGGCCGGCACGGCCTCGGCCCTCACCCTCGCCGCCGTGGGCGGCTCGATCGCGGTCCCGGGCGCCGCCACGGAGGCCGCCGCCGCCGGCCACGGCACCAAGGCCCTGAAGGTCGCCGCCGCCAAGAAGGGCGCGCCCTACCGGTGGGGAGCCACCGGCCCGAACCGGTTCGACTGCTCGGGGCTCACCCAGTACGCGTTCAAGAAGGCCGGCAAGAAGCTCCCGCGCACCGCCGCCCAGCAGTACAACAAGACGCGTCACATCTCCGCCAAGAACCGCAAGGCGGGCGACCTGGTGTTCTTCCACTCGGGCCGCAACGTCTACCACGTGGGCATCTACGCCGGTAAGGGCAAGCTCTGGCACGCCCCGAAGACCGGGGACGTGGTGCGTCTGCAGAAGATCTGGACCGGCAGTGTCTGGTACGGCCGGGTGAAGTGACGCGTGGGGGCGGCGGCATCGGGAGAGCCGCCGCCCCCACCGGGCCCTGCGGTCGAGGGGCCCGGACCGGCATGAGACGGCCGTTGCGGGTTACGCGTTCGGGATGGCCGAGCATCCCCCCTGCACGGCGCGCGGCGAGACCCCGCTGCAGCGCGCCGACCGCAACTTCGTCGAGCTCCTCCAGGAACTGCGGGTGACCCAGACGGGCGTGCAGATCCTGTTCGCCTTCCTGCTGTCGCTCGCCTTCACCTCGCGCTTCACCTCGCTCGACACGGTGCAGCGCGCCACCTACGTCACCACCCTGCTGCTGGCCGTCCTGGCCGCCGCGCTGTTCACGGCCCCGGCGGCGCTGCACCGTTCGCTGTTCCAGCAGGGCGCCAAGCCGCTGATCGTGCAGGTCTCCTCGCGGCTGGCGACCTGCGGCCTCGTGGTCCTCGTCTTCGCCTTCAGCGGTGCCGTGATGCTGGTGGTGGACGTGACCACCAACCGGGCGGGCGGGATCGCCGCCGGGGCGGGGACGTTCGTCGTCTGCGTCGGGCTGTGGGGAGTGCTGCCCCGCAGGGTGGGCCGCGCGGTGGCCGGGGGCGGCCGCACGGGCCCCGCGACGTCCCCGGCGCGGGCGGAGCCCCTGCGGGACACCATTAGGCGGCCGTCCGGCCTGCGTCCGCCCGCCCCGCGCAGGGCCGCACGGGGCCGCTGACCTCCGCGCGGTGGCGTCGCCCCCCGAGCGGGGCCGTACCGCCCGGCCCCTCGGCCGGCGCCGCCGTCTACGGTTCCTGCTGCCCCGCCGCCGGGACCGACTCCGCCGGCACGGCCCACGGGAGCTCCACGGACACCGTCTTGCCGCCCTCCCCGGTGGGCCGGACCCGCAGCCGGCCGCCGCACTCCGCGGTCAGCCACCGGATGATGACCAGCCCCCGGCCGTTGTCCTGCTGGACGGCCGCGGGCAGCCTCCGGGGGAACCGGGGATGGCTGTCGGTGACGGCCACGTACAGCCGCTCGTCACGGACGAGGCCCACGTCCACCCGGAAGGTCGGTGACTGGCCGAAGGTGTGCTGCACGGCGTTGGTGGCCAGTTCGGAGACGATCAGCCGGACGCTTTCGGCCACCTCCGCGCCGGCCGGCATGCCCCACTGGGCGAGCGCGTCCGCCACATGTGTGCGGGCCGCGGAGACCGAGGCGGGATCGCTCGGCAGAGTGACGGATGATTCCAGGTGGTCTGCCATGGCGCGTCGTCCCTTTCCACGGGACCGCGGTCCGACACGGAGCGGCTGGTTGGAGTACGGTCCCGCACTGGTGCTTCGTCGCCAGACTGCCACCACCGCGGGGTGAAGGGTGCCGATCCACCGGGATATGCATATATCTGTCGCTCGAAGCGGTGAACTCTGCCACGGGCGAGCGTTTTTGGACGGCCCGCGGGGAGTAGGGGGAGACGATGCAGCACGGTCCCGTGGTGCGGCGCCGGAAACTGGGGGCCGAGCTGCGCGCGCTGCGCACCGCGGCGGGACTCACCAGTGGCGGGGCAGCCGCGCTGGTGGGCTGGCACCAGTCGAAGGTGAGCCGCATCGAGACCGGCACCAGCGGGGTGAAACCGGCCGACGTGCGGCTGCTCCTGGACGCCTACGGGGTGGGCGACCCCCAGCTGCGGGACCTGCTGATGCTGCTGGCCGGCACCGGTGACGCCGATGGGCGGCACCACTGGTGGCACGCCTACCGCGGCGTACTGCCGCCCACCTACCGGGACTTCATCAGCCTGGAGTCGCAGGCCGGTGCCATGCGCACCCTGGAGACCACGGTGGTCCCGGGCCTGCTGCAGACACCGGAGTACGCCCGGGAGGTGACCCGGGCCACCCTGGAGGGCGTGTCGGAGGAGCGGCTCGACACGCTGGTGGAGGTGCGGCTGGCCCGGCAGGACGTGCTGCTGGCGGACCACCCGCTGCAGCTGCGCGCGGTGTTGGACGAGGCCGTGCTCCGCCGCCGGGTCGGCGGCCCGGGGGTGATGACCCGCCAGCTGAACCGGCTGGTCGAGGCCGCACGGCTGCCCCACGTACGGCTCCAGGTGCTGCCGTTCACCGCCGGGGCGCACATCGGGGTGACGGGTCCTTTCGTCATTTTTTCGTTCAGGCGCACATCCGACTTGGATGTGGTGGTCCTCGACCACTTGACGAGTAGCCTCCATCTGGAGCGGAAAGAAGACCTCCGGGCGTACTCGGAGGCCTTCGAGGCCCTGTCGATCCACGCCCTGTCACCCGAGGACTCGTTGGATTTCATCGCCGGGACAGCCGCCGGCGGGTAAGGAGGCACGATGCCCGCACCGCCTCGGACCATCGCTTCCAGCACCTCCCTGCACGGGGTGAGCTGGCTGCGCAGCAGCTACAGCACGGGCGCCAACAACTGCGTCGAGACGGCCCGGCCGGCCGCCGGCCCCTGGGCCGGACTGCTCGCCGTGCGCGACTCCAAGGACCCCGCCGGACCCGCGCTGTTCTTCTCCCGCCGGAGCTGGACGCGCTTCCTCGCCGGGACCCGCTGAACGGACCCGCCCCACGGGCGACGCACGGCCGTGTCCCGCCGACTCATGGCCGCGTGGCGCCGATGACCCGCACAGCACGTTCGATCTCCGCCCCGGACAGGTCCGCACGGGCGGTCAGTCTGAGCCGTGACACGCCGTCGGGCACGGAAGGAGGACGGAAGCAGCCCACGGACAGACCGGCCGCCCGGCAGTCGGCCGCCCATCGCACGGCCTGCTCCGGGGACGGAGCCCGGACCGAGACGACCGCGGCGTCGGGACGCACCGCGTCCAGGCCCGCCGCCGTCAGCCGGGCGTGCAGCTCGCGCGCCACACCGTGCGCCCGCGCTGCGCGCTCCGGTTCGCGCCGCAGCAGCCGCAGGGCCGCGAGGGCCGCTCCCGCCGCCGCGGGGGCGAGACCGGTGTCGAAGATGAACGTCCGTGCCGTGTTGACCAGGTGCTCCGTCACCCGGGCGGGGCCGAGCACCGCGCCACCCTGACTGCCGAGCGACTTGGACAGGGTGACGGTCACGACGACGTCGGCGGCGCCCGCCAGCCCCGCCGCGTGCGGTGCCCCCCGGCCGCCCGCCCCGACCACCCCCAGCCCGTGCGCGTCGTCGAGCACCAGACCCGCGCCGTGCGCGCGGCAGGCCGCGGCGAGGCCGGCGAGCGGGGCGGCGTCCCCGTCCACGGAGAACACGGTGTCGGAGACCACGACGGCCGGCCCGTCGTGTCCCGCCAGCGCCTTGCGCACGGCCTCCGGGTCGGCGTGCGCCGCCACCTGCGTGGACCCGCGGGCCAGCCGGCAGCCGTCGATGAGGGAGGCGTGGTTGCCGGCGTCGGAGACGATCAGGGAGCCGTGCGGGGCGAGCGCGGTGACCGCGGCGAGGTTGGCCGCGTAGCCGGACGAGAAGACCAGCGCCGACTCGTGTCCGCAGAATTCGGCCAGTTCGTGTTCCAGTTCGGCGTGCAGCTCGGTGGTGCCGGTGACGAGCCGTGAACCGGTCGCCCCGCCACCCCAGGTCCGGGCGGCCCGCGCCGCGCCCTCGGTGACCTCCGGGTGGCGGGCCAGGCCCAGGTAGTCGTTGCTCGCCAGGTCGACCAGCGGCGCGTCGGCGGGGCGCGGACGCAGCGTCCTGACGAGTCCGGCCCGGCGGCGCGTACGCGCCTGCGCGTCGATCCAGCCGAACGCCATCGGCCCTCCGCTCCTTTGTAGGCAGTGCACAGACCCTAGCGGGACGGACCCGGCACCACGGTGTGGCGATACCCACACGCCCAAGCGGCTCTGTTGTCCGAAGCCTCCTTGGCCCGGGGCCGCCGAGTAGGACAGGATCGGCTCCCATGGACCTGCTGAACACGCTGGTGGACAAGGGGCTTCGGCGCGAGACGCCGACCCGCGAGGAAGCTCTGGCCGTCCTCGGGACGTCCGACGACGAGCTGCTCGACGTGGTGGCCGCGGCCGGGAAGGTGCGGCGGCACTGGTTCGGGCGCCGCGTGAAACTCAACTATCTGGTCAACCTCAAGTCGGGCCTGTGTCCCGAGGACTGCTCCTACTGTTCCCAGCGGCTCGGCTCCACCGCCGGCATCCTGAAGTACACCTGGCTGAAGCCGGACGAGGCGTCGCAGGCGGCGGCCGCGGGCCTGGCGGGCGGCGCCAAGCGGGTGTGCCTGGTCGCCAGCGGACGCGGCCCGACCGACCGGGACGTCGACCGGGTCTCGGACACCATCAAGGCCATCAAGGAACAGAACGAGGGCGTCGAGGTGTGCGCCTGCCTCGGGCTGCTCTCCGACGGCCAGGCGGAGCGGCTGCGCGAGGCCGGGGCGGACGCCTACAACCACAACCTGAACACCTCCG
Organism: Streptomyces sp. NPDC029526; assembly: GCF_040637405.1. Classification (NCBI taxonomy): domain Bacteria; kingdom Bacillati; phylum Actinomycetota; class Actinomycetes; order Kitasatosporales; family Streptomycetaceae; genus Streptomyces; species Streptomyces sp. NPDC029526. The sequence continues at coordinate 26,249 of NZ_JBEZWE010000013.1, read as the reverse complement.
AGGCGACCTACGGGGACATCACCACCACCCACACGTACGCCGACCGGGTGGACACGGTGCGCAAGGCGCACGCGGCCGGTCTGTCGGCCTGCTCCGGGCTCATCGCGGGGATGGGCGAGAGCGACGAGGACCTCGTCGACGTGGTGTTCTCGCTGCGCGAGCTGGACCCGGACTCGGTTCCGGTCAACTTCCTGATCCCCTTCGAGGGCACCCCGCTGGCCGGCGAGTGGAACCTCACCCCGCAGCGCTGTCTGCGGATCCTGGCGATGACCCGGTTCGTCTGCCCGGACGTCGAGGTGCGCATCGCCGGGGGCCGTGAGGTGCACCTGCGCACGCTGCAGCCGCTGGCGCTGCACCTGGCCAACTCGATCTTCCTGGGCGACTACCTCACCAGTGAGGGCCAGGCGGGCCGCGCCGACCTGGAGATGATCGCGGACGCCGGGTTCGAGGTGGAGGGCACCGACCGGGTGACGCTGCCGGAGCACCGGACGGGCGGCGGCTCCGGTGGGACGGGCGACGGCTGCGGCGGGCACGGCTCCGGTGGGACGGGCGGCTCCTGCGGCGGACATGGCTCCGGTGGGACGTGCGGCTCCGCGCCGGCCGGTGACACGGTGTGCGGCACGGCCGCCTCCGGGACGGGCGGCTGCGGGACGGGGACGGACGGGCACAGCTGCGGCGCCCCGGCCGCGGAGGCCGCCCGGCCCGCCGAGGAACCGCGCCCGGACCTGGTCGCCGTCCGCCGCCGGGGGGCCGGAACCGACCTCGCTCCCAATGCCTGAGCGGCCGGTCGCCGAGCTGCTGGAGCTGGACCGGCGGCACGTCTGGCACCCGTACGGGCCCATGCCGGGCCGTCAGGAACCGCTCGTCGTGGAGTCGGCGAGCGGGGTGCGGCTGCGGCTCGCCGACGGGTCCGGTGAGCTGATCGACGGCATGTCGTCCTGGTGGTCGGCGATCCACGGCTACAACCACCCGGTCCTCAACGAGGCGGCCCGCGAGCAGCTCGGCCGGATGAGCCACGTGATGTTCGGCGGGCTCACCCACGAGCCCGCGGTGCGGCTGGCCAAGCTCCTGGTCGACATCTCCCCCGAGGGCCTGGAGCACGTCTTCCTCGCGGACTCGGGCTCCGTCTCGGTCGAGGTCGCCGTCAAGATGTGCCTGCAGTACTGGCGTTCGCTCGGCCGTCCCGAGAAGCACCGGCTGCTGACCTGGCGCGGCGGCTACCACGGGGACACCTGGCAGCCGATGTCGGTGTGCGACCCCGAGGGCGGGATGCACGGGCTGTGGGCGGGTGTCCTGCCCCGGCAGGTGTTCGCCGGGGCGCCGCCCGCGGAGTACGACGAGGCGTACGCCGAGGGGCTGCGCGAGCTGATCGCGCGGCACGCGGCGGAGCTGGCCGCGGTGGTCGTGGAGCCGGTGGTGCAGGGCGCGGGCGGGATGCGGTTCCACTCCCCCGCCTACCTGCGGGTGCTGCGGGAGGCGTGCGACGAGCACGGCGTGCTGCTGGTGTTCGACGAGATCGCGACCGGGTTCGGGCGCACGGGCGCCCTGTTCGCGGCGGACCACGCGGCCGTGACCCCGGACGTGATGTGCCTGGGGAAGGCGCTGACCGGCGGTTACCTGACGATGGCGGCGACGCTGTGCACGGCGCGGGTGGCCGAGGGCATCTCGCGCGGTGAGGTGCCGGTGCTCGCGCACGGGCCCACGTTCATGGGCAACCCGCTGGCGTCCGCGGTGGCCTGCGCGTCGGTCGAGCTGCTGCTCGGGCAGGACTGGCTCGCCGAGGTGAAGCGGATCGAGGCGGGGCTGCGCGAGGGGCTGGCACCGGCGGCGGACCTGCCGGGCGTGCGCGAGGTGCGGGTGCTCGGCGCCATCGGCGTGGTCCAGCTCGACCACGAGGCCGACCTGGCCGCGGCGACGGCCGCGGCGGTGCGTGAGGGCGTCTGGCTGCGGCCGTTCCGCGACCTCATCTACACCATGCCCCCGTTCGTCACGCACGACGTCGACCTGGCGCGGATCACGCGTGCGGTCCGCGCCGCCGCCGAGGTGGGCTGACATGACGGTACTGGTGGTGACCGGCACCGGGACAGAGGTCGGCAAGACCGTGGTGACCGCGGCGGTGGCCGCCGCCGCGGTGGCGGCCGGCCGGTCGGTGGCGGTGCTGAAGGCGGCGCAGACCGGTGTGCGGCCGGGCGAGCCCGGCGACGTCGAGGAGGTGCTGCGGCTGGCCGGCGCGGTGACGGCGGAGGAGACGGACCGCTACCCCGAACCGCTCGCCCCGGCCACGGCGGCGCGGCGGGCCGGACGGACGCCGGTGCGTCCGGCGGACGTCGCCGAACGGGCGGAGAAGCTGGCCGCCGGGCACGACCTGGTGCTGGTGGAAGGCGCGGGCGGCCTGCTCGTGCGGTTCGACCCGGCCGGCGGCACCCTCGCGGACGCGGCCGGGCTGCTGGCGGCCCCGGTGCTGGTGGTGGCGTCGGCCGGCCTCGGCACGCTGAACGCCACGGAACTGACGGTGCGTGAGCTGCGCCGCAGGGACCTGGAGCCGGCGGGCGTCGTCATCGGCAGCTGGCCCGCCTCCCCGGACCTGGCGGCCCGCTGCAACCTGGCGGACCTGCCGGAGGTGAGCGGGGTGCCCCTGCTGGGGGCGGTGCCGGCCGGTGCGGCCGGGCTGCCCCCCGACGCCTTCCGGTCGGCCGCCCCCGGCTGGCTGGCGCCGCGCCTGCACGGCACCTGGGACGCGGAGGCGTTCGGGACCCGCGAGGCTCCCTGAGCCGGACCGGCGGGTCCCGAGCGGGGTGCGGGACGCCCCGCGCGGGGGAGAATTGCGGTACGGGCGCGCCGGCCGCGGCCTGCGCGCCCGTCGGCCCCGTCCCGGGAGGTCCTCATGCGCCCACGGTCCGCCGCTTCCGCCGGCCGGCTCCAGGACTGCGTGCACCATCCGCTCTTCGCCCGCTGGTACGCCCGGGCGAGCGTCGCGGCCGAGACCCGCATCGGCATGGCCCGGGTGCGGCGCAGGCTGCTCGCCGGGCTGTCCGGCCGGGTGCTGGAGGTCGGTGCGGGCAACGGCCTGAACTTCGCGCACTACCCCGGCACGGTCGCCGAGGTGGTGGCCATCGAGCCCGAGCGCCGGCTGCGTTCCCTGGCCGTGGAGGCGGCGCTGCGCTCCCGGGTCCCGGTGGACGTGGCGCCGGGCGCCGCGGAGGCGCTGCCGGTCAAGAGCGAGGCGTTCGACGCGGTGGTGGTCTCGCTGGTGCTGTGCAGCGTGCGGGACGTGCCGCGGGCGCTGGCGGAGTTCCGGCGGGTGCTGCGGCCGGGCGGTGAGGTGCGGTTCTTCGAGCACGGCAGCGGCGGCGGCCGGGCGATGCGGTTCACCCAGCGGGCACTGGACCGGACGGTGTACCCGCCGTTGGCGGGCGGCTGTCATCTGTCGCGTGACCCGGTGGCGGCGCTGCGCGAGGCCGGGTTCGTGCTCGGCCCCTACCGGCGGATGCTGATGCCGGAGGGAGGGCCGGTGCTGCCCGCCTCGTTCTGCTCCCTGGGCACGGCATGGCGGCCGCCGGCGGACGTGGCGGACGCGGCGGACGCCACCACGGGGCCGTCCGGACCGCCGGGCGGAAGCTGACCGGACCGGCCCGGTCCGTCCCCGGGGCGCTGAGCGCGGGGCGTCGGGGCGTCAGGGCGTCGGGGCGTCGGGGCTCCCGGACGCAGCGTCCAAGGGCGGTCGGCCCGTCCCCCGGCGTACGCCCCGCCCGCCGCGCGGACCGGTGGCCCTCCCTGGGGGGGTGCGGGACACGGGGGCCACCGGCGCCCGTGTGCGCCCGCCGGGTACCGCCCGCCGGCGGGACCGGGCGGACGCCCCGCGCGGCGGCCGACCCGCGCCCCGGAGGGATACCGGCTGTGGGCCGCGTCACATTACCCTCGGGCGCACGGCACGTTCCGGTCGAGACGGTCGAGACGGGTCCCGCGCGTGCACCCCACCCCGAGGAGGCGGCCTTGTCCACACCGACTGCGCAGCACGCACCCGGCCGGGCGTCGGCCGACGGGGTCGCGGCCCGCGCCCGCGGCCTGACCAAGGCGTACGGATCGGGCGAGACCGCCGTGCTCGCCCTGGACGCGGTGGACGTCGACATCGTGCGCGGCCGGTACACCGCCGTGATGGGTCCCTCGGGCTCGGGGAAGTCCACCCTGATGCACTGCCTGGCCGGGCTGGACACCGTCTCGGCGGGCCGGGTGTGGATCGGGGACACCGAGATCACGGGGCTGAAGGACCGCGAGCTGACCCGGATCCGCCGCGACCGGATCGGGTTCATGTTCCAGTCGTTCAACCTCATCCCCACCCTGAACGCGCGGGAGAACATCACGCTGCCGATGGACATCGCCGGCCAGAAGCCGGACGAGCAGTGGCTCCGGCAGGTGATCGACACCCTCGGGCTGCGGGACCGGCTCACGCACCGGCCCGCGCAGCTGTCCGGCGGTCAGCAGCAGCGGGTGGCCTGCGCGCGGGCGCTGGCGTCCCGGCCCGAGCTGATCTTCGCCGACGAGCCGACCGGCAACCTCGACTCGCGGGCCGGGCTCGAGGTGCTGGGCATGCTGCGCGAGGCCGTGGACCGGCTCGGCCAGACGGTCGTCATGGTCACCCACGACCCGGGCGCCGCGGCCCACGCGGACCTGGTGCTGTTCCTGGCGGACGGCCGGATCGTCGACGAGATGGCGCGGCCCACGGCGGACGCCGTGCTGGAGCGGATGAAGCGCTTCGACGTGATCCGCGCCCGGCCCGACGGCGCGGGCCGTCCGCCGGGACCGGCTTCCGCCGACGGGACCGCCCCTGCCGGAGCGGGACCGGGCGGCGAGGACTGAGCCCGTGCTGAAGGCGACGCTGCGCAGCTTCCTCGCGCACAAGGGCCGGCTGCTGCTGTCGGCGCTGGCCGTCATGCTGTCGGTGGCATTCGTCGCGGGCAGCCTGATCTTCTCCGACACGGTCTCCCGCACCTTCGACCGCCTCTTCGCCTCCTCGTCCGCCGACGTGACCGTGACACCCCGGGAGGACCTGGAGTCCTCCGTGCCCACGGGCGCGCTGCGGACCCTGCCGGCCTCGCTCGCCGAGCGGCTGTCCCGGGTGGACGGCGTCGCGGCGGGACACGCGGACGTGGAGGCCGGCAACATCACGGTGGTGGACGCCGGGAACCGGTCGCTGGGGTCGACCACCGGAGCGCCCACCCTGGCCGTGGACTGGCACCTCAGCGAGCACAGCGTGGTGGAGCTGACCTCCGGCCGCGCCCCCCGCGGCCCCGGACAGGCCGTGCTCGACGCGGACACCGCCGACGCCAAGGGCGTCGAGATCGGCGACACGCTGACGATCCAGGCCCGGCCCGGCTCGTTCCGGGTGGAGATCGTCGGCATCGCCACCTTCACCACCACCAACCCGGGCGCGGCCCTGGTCTTCCTCGACCCCGAGGTGGCTGCGGCCGAGCTGCTCGGCTCCGCCGGCCTGGCGACCGGTATCTCCCTCACGGCCGCGCCCGGCGTGTCCGACGAGGTGCTGAAACAGCGGGTCGCCGCCGAACTCGGGCCCGGCCCCTACACGGTGCGCACGGCCGACGAGACCGCGCGGACGTCCGCGGAACAGCTCGGCGGCTTCCTCGACGTGATCAAGTACGTGATGCTCGGCTTCGCCGGGATCGCCGTGTTGGTGGGCGTGTTCCTGATCGTCAACACGTTCTCGATGCTGATCGCCCAGCGCACCCGTGAGCTGGGGCTGCTGCGGGCGCTCGGCGCCGACCGGCGTCAGGTGCGCCGCTCGGTGCTCGCCGAGGCCGTGCTGCTCGGCCTGGTGGGGTCGACGCTGGGGCTGGCGGCGGGGATCGGCCTGGCCTACGGCCTGATCGGGCTGATGAGCCTGGTCGGCATGAACCTCGACGCGGCCGAGATGGTCATCGGGTGGGCCACTCCCGTCACCGCCTACGCCGTCGGGCTCGGCGTGACCTTCGTGGCCGCCTACCTTCCCGCCCGCCGCGCGGCGGGCGTGTCGCCGATGGCCGCGCTCGTGGACGCCGAGGTCGCCGGGGTGGGCCGGCCGCTGCGCGCCCGCGCGGTGGCCGGTGCGGTGCTGGGGGCGCTGGGCGTCGCGGCGCTCGCGGGGTGCGCGGTGGCGCGGGAGACGTCCACGGCGGCGCTGCTGCTGGGGGTCGGTGTGTTCCTCACCCTGGTCGCCACGGTCGTCGCGGGGCCGCTGCTGGTGCGTCCGGTGATCCGGGTGCTCGGTGCCGCCTTCCCGGTGCTGTTCGGCGCGGTGGGGCGGATGAGCCGGCGCAACGCTCTGCGCAATCCGCGCCGCACCGGTGCCACGGCCGCCGCCCTGATGGTCGGGCTGGCCCTGGTGGGTGGGATGTCGGTGGCCGGCGCCTCGATGTCCCGGTCCTTCGACGAGCAGATCGACCGGACGCTCGGCGCGGACTTCGTCGTGCAGAACGCCAACCTGCTGCCGTTCACCCCCGAGCTGACCGAGCGGGTGCGGGACACCGAGGGTGTGGGCCGGGTGGTGCGGCAGCGGTTCGCCCCGCTGGCCGTGCGGCTGCCGGACGGCCGGCGGATCGAGACGACCGCCGCCGGGTACGACGACGGGGTCGACGACGTCGCCAACGTGACGTACACGCGCGGTGACACCGCCGCGGCCCTGGCGGACGGGAACCTCGCGATGGACGCGGACTTCGCCGCGGAGCACGACGTGCGCGTCGGCGACACCGTGCCGGTCGAGTTCCCCGGCGGGCGGCGCGCCGAGCTGACGGTGGCCGCCCTCACCGGCATGGCGGGCGGCGAGGGTTTCGGCATGCGGGGCGGGCTGTTCCTGGGCATCGCCACCGTCGAGCGGTACCTGCCCGGCGGTCTGGATTCCGCCCTGTACGTCAACGCGGCGCCGGGCACGGACGCCGGCACCCTGGGCGACCGCCTGGAGACGGCGCTGGAGCCCTATCCGCAGGTCCGGGCGCGGGATCAGGCCGACTACAAGGAGCTGGTGCACGACCAGATCGCGGTGCTGCTGTACCTCGTCTACGCACTGCTCGGGCTGGCCATCGTCATCGCGGTGATGGGAGTGGTCAACACGCTGGCGCTGTCGGTGGTCGAGCGCACCCGGGAGATCGGGCTGCTGCGGGCGATCGGGCTGTCGCGGCGCCAGCTGCGGCGGATGGTCCGGCTGGAGTCGGTGGTGATCGCGGTCTTCGGCGCGGTGCTGGGGCTGGCGCTGGGACTGGTGTGGGGCGTGTGCGTGCAGCGGGTGCTGGCCCTGGAGGGTCTGACCGCGTTCGCGGTGCCCTGGACCACCATCGTCGCGGTGGTGGTGGGCTCGGCCCTGATCGGCGTCGCGGCGGCCCTGCTGCCGGCGCTGCGCGCCTCCCGGATGAACGTCCTGGAGGCCATCGCCCACGACTGAGCGCCCGTCGGCGCGCCGCCCGGACACGGCCGCCCCCACACCCGGCGGGGGTGGTCCGGATCGTGGAAACCCCGTCCGCGGGCCCGTCCCGCGTGCTGGGATCGGCCCATGGACGAGCTGCGCGTACGGGCCGCCACGGCCGAGGACCTCGACACCGTGCTGGCCTTCTGGAAGGTGGCCGCCGAGGGCACCAGCATCAGCGACGACCGGGCCGGCGTGGAGCGGCTGGTCGCCCGGGACCCCGAGGCGCTGATCCTCGCCGAGCGGGAGGGGGAGGTGGTCGGGACGGTGATCGCCGGCTTCGACGGCTGGCGGTGCCACCTGTACCGGCTGGCGGTCCACCCGGACCACCGCAGGCAGGGCATCGGTTCCGCGCTGCTGGGCGCGGCCGAGGAGCGGTTCACGGCGCTGGGCGGCCGCCGGGCCGACGCGATGGTGCTGCAGCGCAACGCGACCGCGCAGCACGCGTGGCGCGCGGCCGGCTACGGACCGGAGGAGCGGTGGCGCCGCTGGGTGAAGCCGCTCGGCGCGTGATCCACGACCCGTCCGACCGCCTTTTGCCCATCCTTTACTCTTGGATGGCCACTCGGTCCTCCATGAAAGGTTGTGTGCGTCCGCCCATGGGCGAGCCTCCCTGTCCACGCCGTAGCGCCCGCGCGCGCCGTGGTACCTCCTCGCGACACCGCGCATCCCTCCCGGTCCTGTCCGACCATGGGACGGAGGTGTCCCGATGACCGAAGTGCTCCTGCTCCTGGTGGCGATCCTGCTCTCGCTCGCCTGCGGCGCGTTCGTCGCGGCGGAGTTCTCCCTCACGACGGTCGAGCGGGGAGAGCTGGAGCGTGCGGTCGAGCGCGGTGAGCGGGGCGCCGCGGGCGCTCTCAAAGCCGTACGGAACCTGACGTTCCAGCTGTCCGGCGCGCAGCTCGGCATCACCGTCACCAACCTGGTGGTCGGTATGCTCGCCGAGCCGTCGATCGCGGCGATGATCGCCGGGCCGCTGGAGGACGTCGGCGTCTCCACCTCGGCCTCCCGCTCGCTGGCCCTGGTGATCGGCACCGCCCTGTCGACCGTGTTCCTGATGGTGGTCGGCGAGCTGGTCCCGAAGAACTGGGCGATCTCCTCGCCGCTGACCGTCGCCAAGCGGGTGGGGAACGCGCAGCGCTGGTTCAGCGCCGCCTTCCGCCCCTTCATCACCCACCTGAACAACACGGCCAACCACATCGTGCGCCGGCTGGGCCTGGAACCCGCCGAGGAGCTGGAGTCCGCGCGCGGCCCGCAGGAACTGGCCGCGCTCGCCCGCCACTCCGCCAAGGAGGGCGCCCTGGAGCCGGACACCGCGGAACTGTTCGTGCGCACCCTGAACCTGGCCGACCTCACCGCGGAGAACGTGATGACCCCCCGGGTCCAGGTCGTCGCCCTGGACGTGCGGGCGACCTGCGAGGACGTGGCGAACGCGACGCGCGCGACCGGGCTGTCCCGGTTCCCCGTCTACCGCGACACCCTCGACGCCGTGGTGGGGACCGCGCACGTCAAGGACGTCCTCGCGATACCCGCGGAGCGCCGCGGGCGGGTGCCGGTGTCCGAGATGATGCGCGACCCCCTGCTGGTCCCCGAGTCGCTGACCGTCGACCGGCTGCTGGACCGGCTCTCCGGCCGGCGCACCATGGCCGTCGTGATCGACGAGTACGGCGGCACCGCGGGGGTGGCCACCCTGGAGGACATCGTCGAGGAGGTCGTCGGCGAGGTCCGCGACGAGCACGACCCGCACGAGACGCCCGACCTGGCCCGGGCCGGTGCCGACGAGGAGGGGCACGCCCTGTTCTCGGCGGACGGCTCGGCCCGCATGGACCAGCTCACCCGGGTCGGCCTGCGCGCGCCGGAGGGACCGTACGAGACGCTGGCCGGACTGGTGGCCACCCAGCTGGGGCGGATCCCGTCCGTCGGCGACGTGTGCGAGGTCGCCGGCTGGCGGGTCGAGGTGGTCGACGCGACCGGCCGCCGGGCCGCGCGCCTGCTGCTCCACGCCCCGCTCGACGACGCCCGCCTCTCCCCCGACGACGACGGGGGCGGCGGGGACGACGGGGACGGCGGGGGCGACGGCCGCGTGAGCCGCGGGGACCGTGAGGGCCGCCACGGCGGTGCGGACGGGAAACCCGCGCGGGACCGCGGCACGGGCCGGCACGGGCAGGACGAGAAGGGGGCGCGGCGATGACCGCGGTACAGCTGCTCATCGGTCTGGCGACACTCGTCGTCAACGCCTTCTTCGTGGGCGCCGAGTTCGCGTTGATCTCGGTGCGCCGCAGCCAGATCGAGCCGCACGCCGACCGGGGCGACCGGCGGGCCAAGAGCGTGCTGTGGGGTCTGGAGCACGTGTCGGCGCTGATGGCCGCCGCGCAGCTGGGCATCACCCTGTGCACCCTGGTGCTCGGCGTGGTCGCCGAACCGGCCATCGCGCACCTGCTGGAGCCGGTGTTCGAGGCGGCGGGCGTCCCCTCGGGTGCGGGGCACGCGGTGTCCTTCGTGATCGCGCTGACCCTCGCCACCTACCTGCACATGCTGCTCGGCGAGATGGTGCCCAAGAACATCGCGCTGGCGGAGCCCACCCGCAGCGCCCTGATGCTGGGCCCGCCGCTGGTCGCGCTCTCCCGCGCGCTGCGTCCGGTGATCTTCACGATCAACGCCTTCGCCAACACCCTGCTGCGGTTGCTGCGGGTCGAGGTGCGGGACGAGGTCGTGGCCTCGTTCTCGGACGCGGAGCTGGCGCAGATCGTCCAGGACTCCGGCGAGGCCGGCCTGATCGACGACCGGGCGCGGGAGCGGCTGAACGACGCCCTGGAGCTGGGCCGCCGCCCGGTCCGGGACGTGGTGATGCCGTTGGAGCAGGTGGTCTACGCGCGCCTGGGGGTCACCCCGGAAGGGCTGGAGGAGCTGTCCGTGGAGTCGGGTTTCTCCCGCTTCCCGGTGGTGGACGAGGGCCGGCGGATCGTCGGCTACCTGCACGTCAAGGACGCCCTGGACGCCTCGCCCAGGGACATGCCGTTCCGGCTGCGGGACATGCGCCCCATCGCGCGGGTCCGGGAGAGCACCCCGCTGGACGACGTCATCACGGCCATGCGCGGCAGCCGTACCCACCTGGCGGCCGTGCTCGGCGCCGATGGGAAGCTGGCGGGGCTGGTGACCATGGAGGACGTGCTGCAGGAGCTGTTCGGACAGCGGGCCTGAGACGTGCTGCGGGAGCTGGTCGGACAGCGGGCCCGAGACATGCTGCGGGAGCGGGGCTGAGCAGCGGGGGAGCCGACCGACCGCTGGGTATGTCGACCGGATACCATCGTCGGGCCATGCAGACGAACCCCTCCCACACCAGCCTGGTCGCGGTCGGCGACTCCTTCACCGAGGGCATGTCGGACCTCCTGCCCGACGGTACGTACCGGGGCTGGGCCGACCTTCTGGCCTCCCGGATGGCGGCCGTCACGCCCGGCTTCCGGTACGCGAACCTCGCGGTGCGCGGCAAGCTGATCCAGCAGATCGTCGACGAGCAGGTGGACACGGCGGCGGCCATGCGGCCCGACGTGATCACGTTGGTCGGCGGCCTCAACGACACGCTGCGGCCCAAGTGCGACATGGGGCGGGTCCGCGACCTGCTCACCGAGGCAGTGGAGCGGCTGGCCCCGCACTGCAAGCAGCTGGTGCTGATGCGCAGTCCGGGCCGTCAGGGTCCGGTGCTGGAGCGGTTCCGGCCGCGCATGGAGGCCCTGTTCGCCTGCGTCGAGGACCTCGCCGGCCGGCACGACGCGCTGGTCGTGGACCTGTACGGCGCTCCCGCCCTGTCCGACCCGCGGCTGTGGGACGTCGACCGGCTGCACCTGACGGCCGAGGGGCACCGCCGGGTCGCGGAGGCGGTGTGGCAGACGCTCGGCTACCCGCCCGAGGACGCCGACTGGCGGATCCCGCCGGCGGCCACCCTGCCGCCGGGCTGGGCCTCCCGCCGGGTCGCGGACGTCCGTTTCGCCCGCCGGCACCTGCTGCCGTGGATCGGCCGCCGCCTGACCGGCCGCTCCTCGGGTGACGGCCTGCCGCCCAAGCGGCCGGAGCTGCTCCCGTACGACCTCGGCTGAGCCGCGACCGGACCGCACCGAGCGGCGACCGGCCCGCACGGAACGGCGACCGGGCCGTACCGAGCCGCGGGCGGGCCCTGCCGAGGCGCGGCGGGTTCCCCGCGTCGCGGCGGGCTCCCCGCGTCGCGCCGGGCCGCACCGAGCCGCTTTGGAGGTTCCGCCGAATCACCCCGTGGCGGCTGCCTGCAGGAACCGCCAGTAGACTCCGTGCACGTGACTGCTGCGCCTGCCAAGCCCCGTATCCCGAACGTCCTCGCCGGACGCTACGCCTCCGCCGAGCTCGCCACGCTCTGGTCGCCCGAGCAGAAGGTGAGGCTGGAGCGGCAGCTCTGGCTCGCCGTGCTGCGGGCGCAGAAGGACCTGGGGATCGAGGTGCCGGACGCGGCGATCGCCGACTACGAGCGCGTCCTCGACCAGGTCGACCTGGCCTCGATCGCCGAGCGCGAGAAGGTCACCCGGCACGACGTGAAGGCCCGCATCGAGGAGTTCAACGACCTCGCCGGGCACGAGCACGTCCACAAGGGGATGACCTCCCGGGACCTCACCGAGAACGTCGAGCAGCTGCAGGTCCGGCTCTCGCTGGAGCTGATGCGGGACCGTACGGTCGCCGTGCTGGCCCGGCTGGGCAGGCTGGCCGGGGAGTACGGCGAACTGGTGATGGCCGGGCGCTCGCACAACGTGGCCGCGCAGGCGACCACCCTCGGCAAGCGGTTCGCGACCGCCGCCGACGAACTGCTGGTGGCGTACGGCCGGGTGGAGGAACTCCTCGGCCGGTACCCGCTGCGCGGCATCAAGGGCCCGGTCGGCACCGCGCAGGACATGCTGGACCTGCTCGGCGGTGACACGGAGCGGCTGGCGGAGCTGGAGCGGCGGATCGCCGGGCACCTGGGCTTCTCCGAGGCGTTCACCTCGGTCGGCCAGGTCTACCCGCGGTCGCTGGACTACGAGGTGGTGACCGCGCTGGTGCAGCTGGCGGCGGCGCCGTCGTCGCTGGCGAAGACGATCCGCCTGATGGCGGGGCACGAGCTGGTCACCGAGGGCTTCAAGCCGGGCCAGGTCGGCTCGTCGGCGATGCCGCACAAGATGAACACCCGCTCCTGCGAGCGCGTCAACGGCCTGATGGTGATCCTGCGCGGCTACGCCTCGATGACGGGCGAGCTGGCGGGCGACCAGTGGAACGAGGGCGACGTGTCCTGCTCGGTGGTGCGCCGGGTCGCCCTGCCGGACGCGTTCTTCGCGCTCGACGGGCTGCTGGAGACGTTCCTGACCGTCCTCGACGAGTTCGGCGCCTTCCCCGCGGTCGTCGCCCGCGAGCTGGACCGCTACCTGCCGTTCCTCGCCACCACCAAGGTGCTGATGGGCGCGGTGCGCGCGGGCGTCGGCCGGGAGGTCGCCCACGAGGCGATCAAGGAGAACGCGGTCGCCACGGCGCTGGCGATGCGGGAGCAGGGCGCCGAGCGCAACGACCTGCTGGACAAGCTGGCCGCCGACGAGCGTCTGCCGCTGAGCCGGGCCGAGCTGGAGGCGCTGATGGCGGACAAGCTGTCCTTCACCGGTGCCGCGGGCGGCCAGGTCGCCGCCGTGGTGGGGCGGATCGACGCGATCGTCAAGCAGCACCCGGAGGCCGCGGGCTACTCCCCCGGGGCGATCCTCTGACCCGCTCCGTGCCCCGTTTCACCCGCGAGGAGCTGGAGGCCGCCCGTGACCGGCTGGTGCCGGACGTGGTCGCGGACGGCCTCGACGTCCTGTTCTGCGGCATCAACCCGGGCCTGATGACGGCCGCGACGGGACACCACTTCGCCCGCCCCGGCAACCGCTTCTGGCCCGCCCTGCACCGTTCCGGCTTCACGCCCCGGCTGCTGGCGCCCGCGGAGCAGGAGGAGCTGTTGGGTCACGGGCTCGGCATCACCAACGTCGTGGCCCGGGCGACCGCGCGGGCGGACGAGCTGACCGCGCCGGAGTACCAGGAGGGCGGGCGGCTGCTCGCGGAGAAGGTGGCCCGGCTGCGGCCCCGTTGGCTCGCCGTCCTGGGCGTCACCGCCTACCGGGTGGCGTTCGACGACCGCGCCGCCCGGGTGGGGCCGCAGGACCGCACGATCGGTGACACACGGGTGTGGGTGCTGCCCAACCCGAGCGGGCTCAACGCGCACTGGACGCCCACGACCCTGGCGGAGGAGTTCGCCCGGCTGCGGGAGGCCGCGCGGGCGTAGTCCCGGACCGCTCTCCCCTGGGCGGTCAGACCGGCGGTGTGCCGCTGACCACCGCCAGCAGCTGCACCCCGCCGTCACCGTCCCGGTCGGCGACGGCCACCGCGGCCCACCGTCCCGCCCCCTCCACCTCCCACAGCCACGCCGTGGCCGCCCGGGCGCTCAGCCACGCCCAGGGCTCGGGTATCTGCTCCCGCTCGGTCCGCAGCAGGACCGTCTGCAGGTTCCACAGGCCGGGCGGGCCCCAGCGCGCCGTCAGCCGCTCCCGCAGGGCCTCGCACTCGGCCTCGATCTGCTCGACGGTCACCGCCCACGACGCCGGGTCGCCGCGCAGGGAGTGACTGCCCGCCAGCACCACGACGTGGTGTCCCGGCCCCCGGGGACCACCGGGCGACGGGCCGTGGTCCGCCGGGAAGGGGCGGACGCACAGCTCGTCGAGGAGGGCCATGTGCCGGGCGATGTCCATGGGTTCCAGTAAACCCGCCGCCACTGACACTTGGCGGGGTGTCAACAGGCCCCCGGCCCCGGGCCCCAGGCCCCGGTCAGGCGTCCCGGCGCCGCAGGCTCCACGCGCCGGTCAGCAGCGCCGCCGCCGTCCACAGCGCGCTGACGGCAAGTCCCGCCCAGGGGCCGAGGATTCCGTCGTAGGACTGGTGGAGGATCACCTGGCCGGCCCGGTCCGGCAGGACGTCGGCGACCGTGCCGGACATGTCGCCGATCACGAAGGACACCATGAGGATGAACGGGATCAGCACGGACAGCGTCGCCACCTGGCTGCGCAGCACCGTGGCGAGCCCGGCGGAGAACAGCGCCATCAGCATCAGGTAGACGGCGCAGCCCACCACCGCGCGGACCTGCTCGCCGACGGTGAGACCGCTCGCCGCCGAGCCGAGCCCCGCACGCCCCGCCAGCAGGCCGGCCACGGCCGTGGGCAGGCCCACCAGCAGCACGGGGACGGCGATCGACACGATCTTCGCGGCGTACCACCGGCCGCGCTGCGGGACCGCCGCCAGCGACTGGCGCAGGGCGCCGTTGTGGAATTCCGCCGACACGGCCATGGCTCCGAAGGACACGGCGGCGATCTGCCCGAACACGACCCCGAACAGGGCCATGAACAGCGGGTCGAACTGCGGGTCCGCCGTCTCGGGGGCCGCGGACAGCGCCGAGAAGGCAGGGGTCACGGCGAACATCGCGAACAGGGCGGCGGGCTGCGAGCGGACGGTGCTGATCTTGAGCCACTCGGAGCGGAGCACGGGTGCGAACGACATGGTCAGACCTCCTGGTGGCGGGCGGCGAACTCGGTCTCGGTCTCGGTCAGGTCGAGGTACGCCTGTTCCAGCGTCCCCTCGTCCGCCGCGAGTTCGAGGATCGGCACTCCCGCGGCGGAGGTGAGGCGCCCGATGTCCTCCACCCGGGCGTCCGGCACCGTCCAGTGCCCGTCCGGGTGGTCCAGGACGTCGTGACCGGCACCGGCCAGGGCGGATCTGAGCGCGGCCGGGTCGGACGTGCGGACCCGGACCGCGGGCCGCACCCGCCCGTCGACGAACTCCCGCAGCGGGGTGTCGGCCAGCAGCCGTCCCCGTCCGAGGACGATCAGGTGGTCGGCGAACGAGGCGGTCTCGTGCATCAGGTGGCTGGAGACCAGCACGGTCCGTCCCTCGTCGGCCAGCCGGCGCAGCAGGGTGCGGATCCACACGATGCCCTCGGGATCGAGGCCGTTGGACGGTTCGTCGAGCAGGACCACCTCGGGGTCGCCGAGCAGCGCGGCGGCGATGCCCAGCCGCTGACGCATGCCCAAGGAGTAGGTCCGCACCCGGCGGCGGGCCGCCGAGGCCAGCCCCGCCTCCTCCAGCACCTCGTCCACCCGGCGGTCCGGGATGCGGTGGGTGGCGGCCAGGACCCGCAGGTGGTCGCGGCCACTGCGGTTGCCGCGCGCGGCCTGCGCGTCGAGCAGGGCACCGACGCGGTGCAGCGGCTGTTCCAGCGTGGTGTAGGGGTGGCCGTCCACGGTCGCCGATCCCGAGGTCGGGTGGTCGAGGCCGAGCACCAGGCGCATGGTGGTGGACTTGCCGGCGCCGTTGGGGCCGAGGAAGCCGGTGACACGGCCCGGCCGCACGCTGAAGGTGAGGTGGTCGACGGCTCGCCGGGTGCCGTACTCCTTGGTGAGGTCCTTGACGTCGATGCTGGTCATGGGCTCAGCATGGTCGCCGGACCGGGGCCGGGGGCTCCCCCGGGCGGGGAGATCCGCTCCCCCGTGCGGGGGAGGCGACGGCGGGCGGGCGCCTGACATGATGCCGGGATGCTCCGGTTCCTGCGTCCGTTCCTGCGCGGGGTCACCTACACCCGCCAATTGCATCTGTGGGTGCCCGCGCTTCCGTTCGCCGTCTGGGCGCTGATCCTTCCTTCGAAGCCCTGGCTGCCCGTCTTCGTGGTCGTCCCGATGGGGCTGATCCCGGCGGTGCGCAGACTCGAGGGCGTCCAGGCGCGGTTGCTGCTGACGTCCGGTGAGCGGGAGCCGGGCATCTCGCAGGAGCCGTCGGCGACCTGGCGCGACCGGCGGCGGACCGCACTGTGGCTCGCGGTGCGGTTGATTCTGGGGGCGGTGACGACGTTCCTCACCGTGTGGCTGCCGGGATTGTGCGTCGCGCTGGTCCAACTCGGCGTGGGGAGCGTGCCCTGGGGCGTGCCCGTGTTGAAGGACGTGTCCCCCCACTGGGCGTACGCGGTGCTCGCGCCGCTCCCGTTGATCGCGTTCGGCGCGGCCGTGGTGGGGCTGGGTGAGCTGATCACCGCTGCTGCGCGCCGCCTCCTCGGCCCCTCCCCCGCTGAGCGGCTGGCCGCGATGGAGGCCCGGACCGAGCAGCTGCTGGAGCGCACGCGGATCGCCCGGGAGCTGCACGACTCCATCGGCCACGCGCTGACCGTCGCGGTCCTGCAGGCCGGTGCCGCACGGACGGCGGGCGACCCGGCCTTCACCGACCGGGCACTGGGCGCCATCGAGGAGACCGGCCGGGCGGCGCTGGAGGATCTGGAACGCGTCCTGCGGGTGCTGCGCGACCCGGCGAAGCCGGCGGGCAACCGTCCCGCCCTCGTGGACGCCGACCGCCTGCTGGAGTCGGCGCGGGCGTCGGGGGCGACGGTGGACGCCGAGGTGACCGGGCCGGTGGAGACGGTGCCGGGTCCGGTGTCCCGGGAGGGCTACCGCATCCTCCAGGAGGCGCTGACGAACGTGCTGCGGCACGCCGGGGCAGTCCCCGTGCGGGTCCGGATCGGCGTCGCCGCCGGCACGTTGTGCCTGGACGTGCGCAATCCGCTGCCGTCGGCCGTTCCCCGCCACCGGGAGGGCAGCGGCCTGCGGGGCATACGGGAGCGGGCCGCCCTCCTGGGCGGATCCGCGTGGACGGGGCCCGAGCAGGGTGACTGGAGGGTGCGGGCCGAGCTGCCGGTGGGCTGACCCGTCGGTGCCGACCGGTGCGCGGCCGCTGCTCCGCGCGTGAGGTGTACGGCGGTGGCCGGGGCCCGCGCAGGCCGGTGCCCGGCGCCCCTCGGGTGCGGCGTGGTCCGGGGGCACTCCGGTGCCTCGGCGGGCAACGTCTGCCCGTCCAGGAGCGGCGTGCGGTGCCTGCTCTCGCGTGCCGGACGGAAGCGCTCGTACTGGACGTACTGGGGTTTTCGGCCGGTGCGGCGAGAGTGCGTGCCGGGCGCTACGACGGGGCAGACGTTGCCTGTTGCGGCACTAGGCTGTCCGCATGCCGGTCACCGTCCTGCTCGTCGACGACGAACCGCTGGTGCGCGCGGGTCTGCGGGCCGTGCTCGAGGCGCAGCCCGACATCGAGGTGGTCGGGGAGGCCGCCGACGGGGCGGCGGTGATCCCGCTGGTGCGGCAGCTCGGCCCGGACGTGGTGGCCATGGACGTGCGGATGCCGCTGATGGACGGCATCGAGGCGACCCGGACCCTGCTGCGGACCATGGACGCGCCACCGAAGATCCTGGTGGTGACCACGTTCGAGAACGACGAGTACGTCTACGACGCGCTGCGCGCGGGCGCCGACGGGTTCCTGCTGAAGCGGGCGCGCCCGGCGGAGATCGTGCACGCGGTCCGGCTGGTCGCCGAGGGCGACTCCCTGCTGTTTCCTGCCTCGGTGCGGCAACTGGCCGCCGCCTACGGTGCGGGCGAGCGGGCGGAGGACCCCCCGTCGTGGTCGGCGCGGCTGACGGAACGGGAGGCGGAGGTGCTGCGGCTGATGGCGCGGGGGCTGTCGAACGCGGAGATCGCCGCCCGGCTCGTGGTGGGGGCGGAGACCGTGAAGTCGCACGTCAGTTCCCTGCTCGGGAAGCTGGGGGCGCGCGACCGCACGCAGGCGGTGATCGCGGCGTACGAGTCGGGGTTCGTGACGCCGGGGTGAGGGCGTGGGCCCCCGGGAGGGCGGTGCCCGGAGGTCGCCGGGGTGGGCGGCGACGAGTACGATCCGGCCAACACCTGCACGAACTCGGAGGACGGACGGTGGGTCGGCTGACCGGCGGGGACCCGTCGCTGTTGCGGAGGATCAACTCCGCGGTGGTGCTGCACGCGTTGCGGACCACGGACTGCGCGACGCTGACCGAGATCTCCGGTGTCACGGGGCTGTCCCGGCCCACGGTCGAGGGCGTCGTGGAGGGCCTGATCGAGGCGGGTCTGGTGGCGGAGAAGGCCGCCGAGGAGGGCACCGCACGACGCCAGGGGCGGCCGGCGCGGCGGTTCCGGTTCCGCACGGAGGCCGGTCACCTGCTGGGCCTGGAGATCGGCCCGCACCGGGTGAGCGCGCTGCTGTCCGGGCTGGACGGGCGGGTGATCGGCGCCGAGGCGGGCGAGGTCCGGGAGACGGCGTCGGCCGACGAGCGGCTGGAGCGCCTCCTGGCGGCCGTCGCCACCCTGCTGCGCCGGGCCGGGGTCGACCGGGACGCGCTGCGCGCCGTGGGCGTCGGGACCCCCGGCATCGTCGAGGCGGACGGCACGGTGCGGCTGGGCACGGCGCTGCCGGGCTGGACGGGACTGGGACTGGGCGAGCGGCTGGGCCGGTCCTTCAGCTGTCCGGTGCTGGTGGAGAACGACGCCAACGCGGCCGTGGTCGCCGAACACTGGAAGGGCTCGGCCACCGACTCCGACGACGTGGTGTTCGTGCTGGCCGGGCTGAGCCCCGGCGCCGGCGCGCTGATCGGCGGACGGCTGCACCGGGGGTACGGCGGGGCGGCGGGCGAGATCGGGGCGCTGCACCTGCTGGGCCGGGAGGTGACCCCGGAGACGCTGCTGTCCACCACGGACGAGCCCCTGCACCCGCTGGACGAGCAGGCCGTCGCGCAGGTCTTCGCCCAGGCGCGGGAGGGCGATCTGCGGGCCGTCGCTGCCATGGAACGCTTCATCCAGCGGCTGGTGCACGACGTGGCGGCGCTGGTGCTGGCCCTGGATCCCGAGCTGGTGGTGATCGGCGGCTGGGCGGCCGGGCTGGACGGCGTCCTGGCGCCGCTGCGCCGCGAGCTGGCCCGCTACTGTCTGCGCCCGCCGAGGGTGGCGCTGTCCCTGCTGGGCGAGGCCGTGGTGGCCACCGGTGCGCTGCGGCTCGCCCTGGACCACGTGGAGCAGCAGCTCTTTGCGGTGGAGGGGACGGTGACGGCCCGCCGGTAGCGGGCCGGGGCGGAGGGCGACGGACGCGTCCGGGGACGGGTCGGCGCGGTTTCGTCCGCGCCGCGATCCGGCCGGCGTGCGCCCGGCGTCCGCGCCGCGATCCGGCCGGCGTGCGCCCGGCGTCCGCCCTGCTCCGTCGGCCCCGGTCCCGTGGGTCTCACCGCCCGCACCACTCCACCCCGCCCGGGGGCGACGGCGGCGTGCGCGTCCCCCGGGGCGCCGCGTGCGGGGCGGCCCCGGGGAGGGACGTTCAGGAGGCGTGGCGCTGCGGGCCGTGGTGGATCTCGACGCCGCCGGAGTCGCCGAACGTCAGGCGGCAGGTGTCGGCGCGGTAGGTCGCCACGGAGAGGGCGGCCGTGCGGCCCCGAGCGACGTAGCGGGTGGTGACGACGAGGACGGGGGCGCCCGGCAGACGGTCCAGTTCCCGGGCGTCGTCCGCCCGGGCGGAGCCCAGCTCCACGGTGTTCTCCTGCCGCTCCAGGTCCAGGCGCTGCAGTTCGCGCAGGACCGCGCGGGCGCGGGCCGGGCCGGACGGGGCGTCGATGCCGGACAGGTCGGGCACCGAGGCGGCGGGGATGTACAGCAGTTCGGCGGCGACGGGCTGACCGTGGGAGACGCGGGACCGGCGCACCACGTGCACGGGCTCGTCCCTGCCGGTGACCAGGGCCTCGGCGATGGCGGCCGACGGCACCTCCAGGGCGCTGTCGAGGGTCTGCCAGGCGTCGTCGGGGCCGCCGGGCCAGGTGTGCTGGGCGGTGCCGACGGACACCCCCACCCGCGGCGGCGCGACGGTCGTGCCGACGCCCCGGCGGCGCTGCAGCCGGCCTTCGAGTTCGAGCTGTTCCAGGGCCTGCCGGAGGGTGGCACGGGCGACCCCGAAACGGGCCGCGAGATCGCGTTCGTTGGGGAGGATCTCCCCCACGGTGAACTCGGTCTCCAGGGCCTCGCTGAGCACGGTCCTGAGATGCCAGTACTTCGGTTCCGGCACCGTTTCCAGCTGCGTGGTCCCCACCCTGTCCTCCGCGATCGCCGTGTGCGGCGGCGTTTAAGCGCCCTTGTTTATTAAAGGTTGTTTCACTTGTCAGCGACGATAGGGCGGCCCACCCCCTTGGTCAATACCAATCGGCCCGTCGGCGCGGACCCGCGGACGGCGCACCCGGCGCGCGGGCCCGGCCGGAGAGGGCTCGGACGCGGCGGCCGGAGGGGTCATCCGAGGTCGGCCAGGGAGCGGAGCTTGTCCGGGTTGCGGAGGAGATAGACGGTCCGGACGCGTCCGTCGGCGACGTCCACCTGGAAGACGGCGTCGGGCCTGCCCCCGGAGAGGACGAGCACCGCGGGGCCGCCGTTCAGTTCCAGCACCCGGACGGTGAGGTCCGGCACGCCCTTGGCCGCGACCCCGGCGAGGAAGCGGGCCACGTGGTCGGCGCCGCGCAGCACCCGCAGGGGGGCGCGTGACCGGCCGCCGCTGTCGCCGATGAGCCGGGCGTCCGGGGCGAGCAGTTCCAGCAGCCGCTCCAGGTCACCGCCGGCCGCGGCGGCCAGGAACCGCTCGGTCAGGTCGCGGCGGTGTGCGGGGTCGGCGTCGTAGCGGGGGCGACGCTCCTCGACGTGCTGCCGGGCGCGCGCGGCGAGCCGGCGCACGGCCGGTTCGGAGCGGTCCAGCAGGGCGGCGATCTCCGCGTGCGGGAAGCCGAAGGCCTCGCGCAGGACGAACACCGCGCGCTCCAGCGGGGAGAGCGTCTCCAGGACGACGAGGACGGCGAGCGAGACGGAGTCGGCGAGCACCGCCCGCTCGGCGGTGTCCGGCGTGGTGTCCCCGAACGCGGTGACGTACGGCTCGGGCAGCCACGGGCCGACGTAGGTCTCGCCGCGCGCCTTGATCCGGCGCAGCCGGTCGACGGCCAGGCGGGCGGTGACCCGCACCAGGTAGGCACGCGGTTCCCGGACGTCGGACCGGTCGCCGTCCGCCCAGCGCAGCCAGGCGTCCTGCACGACGTCCTCGGCGTCCGACACGCGGCCGAGCATGCGGTAGGCGACGCCCAGGAGGAGGGAGCGGTGTTCCTCGAAGACGTCGGTCCGGGTGGCGTCGCTCACCCGGTCATCCCAGCCCACGGAGCGGGCGGTGTCCAGGCGGGCCGGCCGGCGCGTCCGCGGTGGCGTCCGCCGCCCGGGACGCCTGGGCCCGCCCGGGGCTACCCGCGGGTAGCGATTGCTGACAAGCTGTCTACGGCGTCGAGCGGCGTCCGGGGTCCGGCACCGCGCCCGGACCGCGAGATCCCAGCCCACGGGTTCCGGCCCACGAGTCCCAGACGAGGAGCACCCTCATGTCCGCGACCGTCTCCTTCCAGGTCACCACCGCGCACGGCCCGCGCACCGTGACGCTGTCCTGTGCCCGCGCCGGCCGCGGGGAGCCGCTCCTGCTGCTGCACGGCATCGGCCACCACCGGCAGGCCTGGGACCCGGTCGCGGACATCCTGGCGACGGAGCGTGAGGTGATCGCCGTGGACCTCCCGGGGTTCGGCGCCTCTCCCGCCCTGCCCGACGGCCTCCCCCACGACCTGGCGACCATGACCGCGGTCCTCGGCGCGCTCTGCGCGGAACTGGGGGTCGAGCGGCCCCACGTGGCGGGCAACTCGCTCGGGGGCCTGCTGGCGCTGGAGCTGGGCCGGGCGGGGCTCGCCCGCTCCGTCACGGCGCTCTCCCCCGCCGGGTTCTGGACCCCGGCGGAGCGGCGCTACGCCTTCGGTGTGCTCCTCGCGATGCGGCGCCTCGCGGAGCGGATGCCGCTGCCCCTGGTCGAGCGGCTCGCCCGTTCGGCGGCCGGCCGCGCGGCCCTCACCAGCACCATCTACGCCCGCCCCGGACGCCGCGCGCCCCGGGCCGTGGTCGAGGAGACGCTCGCGCTCGCGGGGGCGCCCGCGTTCACCGAGACCTTGCGGGCGGGCACCACCGTGCGCTTCACCGACGACGTGCCCGGCATCCCGGTCACCGTGGCCTGGGGCAGCCGGGACCGGCTGCTGATCCCCCGGCAGGGGGTGCGGGCCAAGCGGACGATCCCGCGCGCCCGGCTGGTCCGGCTGCCGGGCTGCGGTCACGTGCCGATGAACGACGACCCGTCCCTCGTCGCCCGCGTGCTCCTCGACGGCAGCCGCTGAGGCGGGACGGCACACGGGTCCGCGGCAGGCGTCGGAAGGCGTCGGCCGGCACGGGCCCCCTACGTCGGCGCCCGGAGGGCCTGCGGGCCGGGGTGCCAGCGAGGGTGCCCGACGCCGGCACTGGGACGGCCCTGCGGGGCCTGCGGGCCGGGCAGTCCGTCCGGGTGCCGACGCAGGCTCCCGGACGGCCGGCGTGGCCTGCGGGCCGGGCGGCGCGCGGGTGGCGCGATCCGGTTGTTCACGTCGTGTTCGGGTGCGTGCCGCGCCGCCCGAGTACATCTGACGGCGCACACTGACCGGATCCCGGCTCCCGTCCCTGGAGGCGCCCATGACACACCGTCAGTTCCTTGCTCGTCGCGCCGTGTTGCGCGGAACGCTCGCGGCATCGGCGGCCGTGACCCTCTCCCCCGCCCTCGGCCAGGCCCCGGCCTTCGCCCGGTCCGGACGCCCGCGCGCGGCGTGGGGTGTGCAGAGCGGCGAGGTCACGCACCACTCCGGGCTCGTGTGGGTGCGGTCGGACCGGCCGGCCCGGATGCTGGTGGAGACCTCGGCGACGGAGTCGTTCCGCAACGCCCGCCGCTGGCGCGGCCCGCTGCTCGGCGCCGGGACGGACTTCACCGGCACCACCCGCCTGCTGGGCCTCCCCCCGGGCGAGACGATCCACTACCGGGTGACGCTCGCCGACCCCGACGATCCGCGCCGCTCCGGCGAGCCGGTCACCGGCGTCCTGCGCACCGCGCCGGTGCGGCGGCGGGACGGCGTCCGGTTCGTCTGGTCGGGCGACCTGGCCGGGCAGGGCTGGGGCATCAACCCGGATGCGGGCGGCTACCGGATCTTCGACGCCATGTCCCGGCTGGACCCCGACTTCTTCCTGTTCAGCGGGGACACGATCTACGCCGACGGCCCGATCGAGGCGACCCGGACGCTTCCCGACGGCCGCCTGTGGCGCAACGTCACCACCGAGGAGAAGTCCCAGGTCGCCGAGACCCTGGCCGAGTTCCGCGGCGCCTTCCGCTACAACCTGCTCGACGAGAACCTGCGCCGGTTCAACGCGCGGGTGCCGTCGATCGTGCAGTGGGACGACCACGAGGTGCGCAACAACTGGTACCCCGGCCAGACGATCGCCGACACGGACACCCGCTACACGGAGAAGAGCGTCGACGTGCTGGCGGCCCGGGCCCGTCGCGCCTTCGGCGAGTACTTCCCCACGGTGGCGCCGCGACCGGGCGCCCGCGAGCGCCGGATGTACCGGGTGCTGCGACAGGGGCCGCTGCTCGACGTGTTCGTCCTGGACATGCGGACCCACCGCAACGCCAACTCCCCCGGCCGGCAGACCGTCGACCCGCAGGGCATCCTGGGCCGCGAGCAACTGGACTGGCTGAAGCGGGAGCTGGCCAGGTCGCGGGCGGTGTGGAAGGTGATCGCCGCGGACATGCCGATCGGGCTGGTCGTGCCGGACACCACCGAGGGCCGGCCGCACGTCGAGGCGGTGGCCCAGGGCGACCCCGGCGCGCCCCTCGGCCGTGAGCTGCAGATCGCGGAGCTGCTGCGGTTCGTGAAGCACCGGCGGATCACCGGCACGGTGTGGCTGACGGCCGACGTGCACCACACCTCGGCGCAGCACTACCGGCCCGAGCGGGCGGCGTTCGGCGACTTCGAGCCGTTCTGGGAGTTCGTCTCCGGGCCCCTGAACGCCGGCGCCTTCCCGGCAGTCGCACTCGACGGGACCTTCGGACCGGAACGGGTGTTCGTCAAGGCGCCGACGGCGTCGAACGTCTCGCCCGCCGAGGGGTACCAGTTCTTCGGCCAGGTCGACATCGACGGCGACAGCGGGGAGTTGACGGTGCGGCTGCGGGAGCAGGACGGCACCGTGCTGTACACGAAGCGGCTGGTGCCGGGGCGGGTCGGCCAGTGACGCGGACGGCCCCGACGGGCAGCGGGAATCCGGACATAAGAACTCTTTACTCACCGGTCACAGTGCGTTCGTGATCACGAAACACGCCTCGTCCACCGTGGATGCATGAGTCGAGACATGTCCGATCCGACGGCCCCCGTCCCGCACGGCCGCGCCGGCCGCCCGAAGTCGCCGGCCGGCTCCGCCCGTTCCTTCACCGCGCTGCTCCGCAGGGGACGGGCACGACGCCACGGTCACGCGCCACCGGAACCGGATACCGGTGGCGCCCGGCCCGAGGGTGCCCTGTGGCGGATGCGGACCACGGTGGAGGACCGGCCGGGGTCGCTGGCCGCGCTGTGCACGGCGCTCGCCGGGCGGGAGGTCGACATCCTGAGCCTCCAGACGCACCCGCTGGGCACCGCCACGGTGGACGAGTTCCTGCTGCGCGCCCCGGCCGGCCTGTCCGGGACCGAGCTGTCCTCCGCGGTGTCGGCCGCCGGGGGGACGGACACCTGGGTCGAGCGGGCGGACCCGCACGACCTGGCGGACGTCCCGACCCAGGTCCTGGCCCTGGCCGCCCGCACCGCGCTGGACGCGGCGGAACTCCCCTTGAGCCTGCGCCAGTTGCTGGGCCGCTGCTCGATCCGCTCACTGCCCGCCCCCCGGCCCGGCCACCCGTCGGCGGGCGGGACCCCGGCGGAGGACGCGCTGGAGGCCACCGTGATGCGGCTGCGCGCCTCCGACGGCGGCACGGTCGTCGTCGAGCGGCCGCATCTGCCGTTCACCCCCACGGAGTTCGCCCGCGCCCGGGCGCTGGTGGACCTGGACGCCCGGCTCGGCCCCCGCCTCCCCGCCGGCCGGGACGTGCTGACCCTGGCCGAGGGCCGGGACGTGACGGTGCGCCGCGCCGACACCTCCGATGTGCCGGCCGCGCGGGAGATGCACCGACGGTGCTCGCCCCGGACCCTGCGGATGCGCTACCACGGCCCGGTCGGTGACGCGGACCGCTACCTGCGGCACCTGCTCGGCCCGCGCTTCGGCCGCACCCTCGCCGCGCAGACCGCGTCGGGGCGCATCGTGGGCCTGGGCCACCTGCTGTGGGACGGTGACGAGACGGAGGTGGCGCTGATCGTCGAGGACGCGTGGCAGCACCGGGGCATCGGCCGCGAACTGCTCAGCCGGCTCGTGACGATGGCCGCGGAGGCGGGCTGCGCCCAGGTGTACGCCGTGACGCAGGCGTCGAACACCGGGATGGTCGCCGCCATGCGCGGTCTGGGGCTTCCCCTCGACTACCGGATCGAGGAGGGCACGCTCGTCATCACCGCCCAGCTGGACGCCGCCCCGACGGACCACGGGCGCACCCCGCACAGCGCGGGCGCCGGGGGGCCGGGTGCCGGTACCGGCCGTGGGGAGCACGCCGGCCGGTCGTGACGCGGGAGGCGACCCGGTGCGGCGCGCCGCACCGATGCCGCACCGATGCCGCGCCGATGCCGCGCCGGTGGCGTGACGGCCGCGCCGCGGCGCTGGTCGGGCGGCCGGGTCACGGCGCACGGGTCACGGCGCACCG
This sequence comes from Streptomyces sp. NPDC029526, assembly GCF_040637405.1. Classification (NCBI taxonomy): domain Bacteria; kingdom Bacillati; phylum Actinomycetota; class Actinomycetes; order Kitasatosporales; family Streptomycetaceae; genus Streptomyces; species Streptomyces sp. NPDC029526. The sequence goes on along the minus strand of NZ_JBEZWE010000013.1, from coordinate 220 downwards.
GCCGGGTTCCGGCCGCGTTCCGGCCTCGTCCTGGCCGCGGGTCCGCCCTCTGACGCCGGTGCTGCGAGGTCACGAGGGGCCGACGCGCCCCCAGCGGCGGAAGACGCGGATGCCACGGATGACGCGGACAGCGGCGGACCGCGGCGGTCGGCCGCCCACCGCGGCGGCGAGGAGCTGGGAGACGGCATCGACGGCATCGCCATCTGCGCGACCGTCCCCT